>NZ_RPDH01000001.1:2428877-3036097 GCF_003813775.1 Chitinophaga lutea
GCCTTTGCCGCGGCAGGTGTAGTAGCGGTGCTGATAGCGCTGTTCACCGTCAGCTTCCAGTCTATAAAAGCCGCACTGGTGAACCCGGTGCACTCCTTAAAATCAGAGTAACATGGAAAAGTCATTATCGTGCTTCATGAACCAACTGATGAATGCCCAGCTCAACCCCGGTTATACGGCAGACGGCAACGGCTATTCGCCCACGGCGAACGAGCTGTTCAACATGCTTCCCTATATGGCCATTCCCGTGCTGCTGGTGTTGATCGGAGGCCTTTACTTCATCAATCTTTACAGGAAAAGAGAACTGAAACACTGATCGATACGGCCGGATGGTTCTCTGAAGTCCAGCTGAACAAACAATATGATATAACTGCTTATGCTCAGAAATTACTTCAAAGTGGCCCTGCGCCATTTACTGCGCAATAAAGGCATCACCTTTATCAATGTGGCGGGGCTGGCCATCGGGATGGCCTGTTGTATTCTGATTGTGCTGTTCATCCGGCACGAGCTGGGCTACAATAATTTTCATGCCAGAGGAAAGGAGATTTACCGCCTCGTATATGACATGAAACACTCGGATGGGCTGGTGGAGTACGGCACCAGTACCCAGTTCGCCGCGGCACCGGCGCTGAAGCGCGAGCTGGCGGGCATCAAAGAAAGCGTGCGGGTGTTCAACGCGCGGGAAGTGGTGATTGCGGCGGCGGGAGAAGCGTACCGCCAACAGAATGTACTGTTCGTGGATCAGGACTTTTTCAACGTCTTCAGCTTTCCGCTGACAGCAGGCAATCCGGCCACTGCGCTCAAAGATCCCTACTCCGTGGTGCTCACGGAATCGACCGCTAAAAAATATTTCGGTACCGTCAACCCCGTAGGCAAAGCGTTGCGGGTACAGGATGACTATGATTGCATCGTGACCGGCGTCGTAAAAGATGTGCCTTCCAACTCCGACATTGATTTCGATATTTTATTTTCTTTCAAAACCATTTTGCAGAATGCCGCCAAAACAGGCAGCAATCCAGAAAGCAGCTGGTATGCTTTTTCCAACAACCAGACTTTCGTGACGCTGACACCCGGCACAACGCCCAATTCAATCCGCGGCGAACTGAACGGCCTGGTGGAACGGTATATAACCCCCATCGCCAAAACGTTGGGCGAGCAATTCAGCTATCAATTGCAGCCGCTGGCCAACATGCATCTCAAACCCGAGGGCGATCTCGCGCCGGATGAGGCCAGCACCAAATTATATCTCTACGGTGTGATCGGGCTGTTCATCATCCTCATCGGGTGCATCAACTTCATGAACCTCGTAACGGCCAGGGGCCATGAACGGGCGATGGAAGTGGGCCTGCGGAAGGTGATGGGTGCTGAGAGAAAGGCGCTCATTGTACAGTTTCTGGTGGAATCCGTGGTGATCTGCATCCTGGCTTTTATGCTGGCCGTATTGCTCGCGCAATTGCTGTTGCCGGGCTTTAACTACGTAACGGACAAAACGCTGACGATTTTTGAGCCGGGCAACGTACCGCTGCTGTCGTTATTGCTGCTGCTGGCCGTGGTGGTGGGCTTGATGGCAGGTAGTTATCCTGCGCTGTATCTTTCCGGTTTCATACCCGTGCGTATCCTGAAGGGAGGCGCCAAAAGCGCCGGAGGCAGGTCGCTGTTCCGGAAAGTGCTGGTGGTGTCGCAGTTCAGTATTGCTATTGCATTGATCATCGCCACGGTGGTGATTTATTCCCAATTGCGTTACATGCAACGGAAAGACCTCGGCTTCAACAAAGCCGGGCTGGTGAACTTCAACCTGAACAATCCCAAACAGGCCGGTCTGCGCCCCGCATTCAAAGCAGAACTGGAACGGCTTCCGTTCGTGCAAAGCGCCGCCTATACCAGCATGCCGCCCGGCGTTGGTTTTACCAGCGTGAACCCGGTAGGGCTGGAGGGATCCAAAAGTGAAGACAGCAAACTCTCCGTAATCGTGAACGCCGATTTCTCGTACTTCACCAATATGGGCGTAAAAATAGCCGCCGGCCGCGATTTCGACGCCCGCTTTCCCACGGACTCCATCGACGCTTTTGTGATCAACAAAAAGGCCGCTGCCATCCTGGGGCTTAAAAATCCCGTGGGCAGCCGCATCGAATGGCGTGGAGGCCCCGTACCCCGCAAGGGCACGGTGATAGGCGTGGTGGAAGATTTTAACATGCAAAGCCTCCGGTTACCGATAGAGCCCATGGTGGCCATGATACGGCCCGCGCAGGCCCGCATGCTGATGGTGCGCCTGGCGCCTGGTGATAAGCAGCAGCAGGTGGCCCGCATCGGGGAGATCTGGCAGCGGATGATGCCGGCATTTCCTTTCAACTACCGTTTCGTGGAATCTGAAATAGGCAATGAATATGAGCAGGAAAAACGGACGGGCAGCCTCTTCGGCGCCTACGCCTGCCTGGCGGTCTTTATCGCCAGCATGGGGTTGTTCGGCCTGGCCATGCTTGTAGCACGCCAGCGCACCAAAGAAATCGGCATCCGCAAGGTGCTGGGCGCCTCAGTGAGCAGTATCATGACCTTGCTGTCGAAAGACTTCCTGCAGCTTGTGTTTATCGCTATTTTTATTGCGGCCCCCATTGCCTGGTATGCTGCCAGCAGGTGGCTCGAGAATTTTGCCTTTCCGATCAGCATGCCCTGGTGGGCCTTTATTGCAGCGGGCGGCGGGGCTCTGCTCATCGCCTTCGTTACCATCAGTTTCCAGGCCATCAAGGCCGCTTTATTGAATCCCGTGCGCTCACTGCGTTCGGAATAACCGCTAAAACAACGTCAACATGTGGAGAAACTATATTAAAATAGCATGGAGGAACCTCTGGAACAATAAAATGTTCGGGGTGATCAACATTGCGGGGCTCACGATGGGCCTCACCTGTTGTATGTTCATCCTGCTGTGGGTGGCCAACGAATGGAACTACAACCGCAACCACCAGCAACTGCCCAACATCTACCAGGTATATGAGCATCAGTACTACGCCAACCGCGATGTATTTACGGTGACAGCTACGCCGGGCCCGCTGGCCGACCAGCTGAAAGCCGAAACGCCGGGTATCCTGAAAGCGGGCGTGTTATCGTGGATCTCTGACAAGCTGTTGAATGTACGGGAGAAAAACGTGAAAATGGCCGGGCAATATGCGAACAACGACCTGCTGCATGTATTTTCTTTTCCCTTCCTGGAAGGTGACCCCGCCAAAGCACTGAAAAGCCCGAACGAAATCGTGATCACCGAAAAACTGGCGCACAGCCTTTTTGGTGAAGCCCGCGCAGTGGGGCAGATCGTGCGGCTCGACAATAAAATGGATTACGAAGTCAGCGGCGTGATCAAAGACCATCCCCTGAACTCGATGTTCAAATTCGAATGGCTGCTGCCCATGGAGCGGCTGGTGGACGAAAATGAATGGCTGAAACAGTGGGACGCGAATGCGCCGCGCACCTATGTGCTGGCCGACCCGAAAGCCGACATCGACAAACTGAATGCGAAAGTAAAAGGCATCATACAACGCAACCTCAAAGATTCCAAAACAGAAGTGTTTCTCTACCCCTTCCAGGACACTTACCTGAAAGGACGTTTTGAAGACGGGCACGAAACCGGCGGCCGCGTCGAATATGTTCGCCTCTTCATTGTGGTGGCCATTTTTGTGTTGCTCATCGCCTGCATCAACTTTATGAACCTCTCTACCGCCCGCGCCATCCAGCGTAGTAAGGAAGTGGGGGTGCGCAAAAGCATCGGTGCAGACAAAAGCTCGCTGATCGGGCAGTTCATGGGTGAGTCTTTTGCGCTGGTGTTTGCCGCCACCGCCCTCGCATTGCTGCTGGTATGGGTGCTCACGCCCGCGTTCGAGCGCATGGTGAATGTCAAATTATCGGTGGAACTGTTCACCTGGTACAATATGGCCGGCTTGTTCTTCCTCGGCTTGTTTACCGGCTTTGTGGCCGGCAGCTACCCCGCTTTTTATCTTTCTTCGCTCGACCCAGTGGCCACCCTCAAGGGCGGCATGCTTCGCCTGCGCACCAGCGCCATCTGGCTGCGGAAGAGCCTCGTGATATTCCAGTTCGTGGTGTCCACCACGCTGATCGTAGGCGCGTTCCTGGTGTACCTGCAGATCAGTTTCATCAAAAACAGGAACCTGGGCCTGAATAAAGACCAGGTGGTGTATTTCCGGAACGAGGGCAGCATCGCCAATAACAACGCTGCTTTCAAAAGCGCGCTGTTGGGGATGCCCGGCATCGTGGCGGCTACGGAGTCAGACCAGTTGCCCATCCGTGTGGGCAACAACGGTCAGGGCGTGTCGTGGCCGGGTAAAGCGGAGAACGAAGAAGTGCTGATCGATTTTCTCTGGGTGGGTAACGATTTCGACAAAACCATGCAGCTGGAAATGATTGAAGGCAGGACGTTCTCGGCAGCATTTCCTAACGATGGAAAAGGTGTGGTGATCAACGAAACGGCCGCCAAACTGATGAAGCTGCAAAAGCCTTATGTGGGGCGCATCATCACAGTGGCTGGTGAGCAACGCCCCATCCTTGGCGTAACGGAAGATTTCAGCAGCAACCATGCCCAGATCAAAACAGGGCCCCTGCTTATCCGTTACCAGCCTTCGGGCAACTGGTACGTGCTGGTGCGCATACAGCCGGGCCAGATGGAGAAAGCAGTGGCCAGCATCGAAAAAGCATATAAACAATTTAATCCTGAATACCCTTTCACACTGGAGTATATGGACGAAACCTTCGCCCAGATGTATACCAGCGAACAGGTGATCGGCAGGCTGGCGGCCGCTTTTACGGCTCTCGCCATTTTTATCGCCTGCCTCGGTTTGTTCGGGCTTGCCACCTTTACGGCACAGCAGCGTACCAAGGAAATCGGCATCCGCAAAGTGCTGGGCGCCACGGTGCTCCAGATACTGGCCCTGCTCAGCAAAGAATTCCTGCGGCTGGTGCTCATCGCCGTTGCCATTGCCATGCCACTGGCGGCTTACCTGATGAACGACTGGCTGAACAAATTCGCCTATCATATCGAAGTGAGCTGGTGGGTGTTTGTGGTTACCGGCATATTGGCCCTGGTGCTGGCTTTGCTGACAGTTAGCTACCAGTCTGTGAAAACCGCGAGAATGAATCCCATTAAATCTTTAAGATCTGAATAATGCTTAGCAACTACCTCCGCATCGCGTTCCGCCAGCTCTGGAAGCATAAAGCGCTTTCAGCCATCAATGTGCTCGGGCTCAGCATCGGCTTCAGCGCCGCGCTGGTGATATGGATGATGGTTTATTTCGATCTGTCGTTCGACAAGTTCCATCCTGCCGGTGACCGGATTTACCGGGTGGTGAGCGAGTCGCCGGACTGGGGTATGAGCTCCGCGGTTCCTTTGCCGGTGGCGGATGTGCTGAACAAGGAAGTGAGCGGTCTCGAAAGGTCTGCGCTGGTATACGAATTCGTTCCCAACGTCAGCATCAAGGGCGGCAAGGAACAATATCATTTTATGCAGAAACGCATCGCGTTTGCCGATGCGTCCTACTTCGATATCATCCGGTACGAATGGTTGTACGGCTCTCCGGCCGTGCTGCGGGCGCCCGACCAGGTGGTGCTGACCGAAGAGCGGGCTGCGCAATATTTTCCGGGCGTTCCAGCCGGGGAAGTGATCGGCCGTGAAGTGATTTATGACGATTCGCTGCACCTCACCGTGGCAGGGCTGATCGCGGCATTGCCCGGCCGCACCGATTTTCACTTTGCTGAATTTGTGTCGATGCCCACCGCGCACACGCACAAGGGCGTCAGAGACTATATCGGCATCGGCCGTTGGAACATGGTCAACACGTCGGCGAATCTCTTTGTGATGCTGCGGCCCGGAACAACGGTGGAAAAAGTGAACCGTCAGCTGGCCGGCATTCCCGCCCGCTATAACGAAGGTGATAAAGACATTTATTTCCTGCAGCCGCTGTCGGAGTTTCACTTCGACAGCCGGTTCGAACTATTCGAGAGGCGCCATGCGAACATGACGACTCTTTACAGCCTCTCCGCGCTGGTGGTGTTTTTACTCCTGCTCGGCTGCATTAATTTTATCAACCTGCAAACCGCACAGGCCGCCGGCCGCGCCCGGGAAATAGGGGTGCGTAAAACCATGGGCAGCAGCAAATGGAAGCTCATTATGCAGTTTCTGGGAGAAAGTGCGCTGCTCACCATTTTCGCCGCCGGCCTTGCCATTGTTTTCGTGCCTTTCATTTTGCATACGTTCAGCGATTTTATCCCGGAGGGCGTGAACATGACCCTGATGAAAGACTGGCGGGTGTTCATTTTCATTCCGCTGCTGATTGTGATCGTAAGCCTGATGGCGGGTTTATATCCCGCTTTTGTAATGGCGCGCTTCCAGCCCGTGCTGGCGTTAAAGAACAGCCTGCACGGCGTGAAAGGAAAAACAAGGCTGCGCCAGATACTGACCGTATCGCAGTTTGCCGCTGCGCTGGTATTGATCATGGCCACCATCATCGTCAGCAAACAGACGCGCTACGCGCTGCATAAAGAGCTCGGTTTTGCAAAAGACAACCGCATTGCCATGTATAAACCGCGCGGCAGCGCCACGATGGACGTGCTGCGCCGCCAGCTGCTGGCGATGCCGGAGGTAACCGCTACCACGTACGGTTTCGGTGCGCCGCTTTCGCTAGGCACCACGGCTACGAGAGCCGCATTGGGACACGATGCGCTCAAAGATGAGTCCGCCATCGAGGTGAAATATGTGGATACGGCGTACCTGAATTTTTACCGCCTCCGTTTGCTGGCCGGCCGCAATCTCGCGCCGTCCGATACCATGCGGGAAGTGGTGATCAATGAAACGTTCGCCCGCAAGGCCGGGTACAAAAAACCGGAAGACGCGCTGGGGCAGTCGTTGACCAGCAGCGGCATCCGCTATCCCGTGATCGGGGTGGTGGCGGACTTTCATGCCAAGTCCCTGCGGGAGCCCATCAAGCCGCTGATGTTAACCACCGGCCGTTCTTACGTCAACATGCTGCATGTGGCCTTTGAGAAGGGGACCGACATGCGGGCGGCCCTCGGTAAAATTGAAAAAGAATGGGCCGGCCTGTATCCCGGTGTGCCTTTTAAATACAATTTCGTAGACGAAGCTTTAAAGCATTTTTACAGGGAAGAGACAAGGCTGATCAAACTATTAGCCTGGGCCACCGGCGTGGCCATTTTAATCAGCTGCCTCGGTTTGCTGGGGCTGGCCATTTATGCCACCCGCCAGCGCACCCGTGAGATCGGTATCCGGAAAGTATTAGGCGCCAGCGTGCTCAGCATCGTGTCGCTGTTTTCCGGCAACATCCTCAAACTCGTATTGATCGCCCTTGTGATTGCATCACCGCCGGCGTGGTGGCTCATGCAGCAATGGCTCAATAAATTTGCTTACGCCATAGCGGTGCCATGGTGGATATTCCCCGCAGCGGGAGCGGCAGCAGCCCTGCTGGCCTTGCTGACGGTAGGTGTGCAGTCCCTGAAAGCCGCATTGATTAACCCCGCGCAGGTATTAAAAAACGATTGACCATGATCAGGAACTATCTCAAAATCGCCTGGAGGAGCATCTGGAAATCGAAACAGGTGTCCGCCATCAATATTGTCGGCCTCAGCGTGGCCATAGCCGTGTCGTTGCTGCTCTGCCTGACGGTGTACCGTGAATTTACGTTCGATAAATTCCATGTGAACCGGGCGGATATATACCAGCTTTGCATTGAAGAAAATTATCCAGATAAACCCCGTGGTCATGCGAATATGTCGACGCCCATGGCGCCGGCACTGATGACGGAGATTCCGGGCATTAAGGCGGTGGCGCGGGCGGCGAACGACCCCGCGAGCATGCGTACCGAAGGCGGTTTGCCGGAAGGCGTGGGGCTCCTCAGCGTGGACAGTTCTTTCCTCAACATGTTCACATTTCCCGCTATCAGCGGCAGTACCCGGCTCGAACAGAACGATGTGGTGATTACGGAAAAAACGGCGGAGCGGTATTTTAATTCGGACAATCCCGTTGGCAAAACCGTTTTACTGCGCCTCGGGCAAAACTGGAAGAGCTTTAAAGTGGCCGCTGTGCTGAAAAACCCTCCCGATGAAAGCAGTATCCGCTTTGATGTGCTGACGCGTATCGAAAATAACCCGGGATATGCGGAGAATCGCGACGAATGGGAGAACTTCTGGCACAACACCTTTGTACAGCTGCAACCCGGCACTACGGCCGCGACTATCGGGAAGTATACGCCGGCCTTTATGAACACGCATTTTGAAGAGAAAGTGAAAGAGATGCAAAAGCAGGGCGCGAAGCCCGGCCGTTATGGGAGCGTAGTAGGGCTGGGGCTCATACCGATGGAAGACGTGCATACCGATCCGCGTTCTACCCTCAGTAAAGTAAGAACGTCCGTGCTGTACATGCTGCTGTTCATTTCCGCTTTCCTCCTGTTCATCGCCAGCATCAATTTTATGAACCTCACCATGGCGAGGGCCTTCACCCGCGCCAAGGAAGTGGGGATGCGCAAAATGCTGGGGGCGGCCAAATTGCAGCTGATGATGCAGCTGTGCGGCGAGGCGATGATATTGTTCTTTATCTCGCTGGTGATCGGCCTGGGCATCGCTTTCACCCTGATGCCGTCTTTCACCTCCTTCCTCAACAACAAACTGTCTTTTGCGCTGTTGCTGAAGCCCGAAATCATCACTGGCATTGCACTCAGTTTTATTTTGATCTCGCTGCTGGCCGGTGGTTACCCGGCCATGGTGCTGGCTAGCTCCAAAACACTGCAGGTGCTGAAAGGGAAAATAAGCACCGGCAGAAAACACTACCTCCGCAATTCGCTCATCGTGGCCCAGTTCGTGATCTCATGCATCATGATCTGTTGCACCATCGTGGCCTGGCAGCAAATGAACTACCTGGGAAATAAACCCCTCGGCATCAATACGCATGAGGTGGTGAGCATTCCCGTGGGGCCCGAGAACAACGGCCACCAGGTACTGCAACGCATGCGTGCGGCGCTGAAACAATACAGCGACATACAGGCTGTTTCCGCGTCGGGCTCCAACCTGGGCCGCGGCCGGGACGGGAGCCAGTCTACCTCCCTCGTCACCTTCAACCTGAAGGAAAAGGAGATGATGACCCACATACAGAGCGTGGATTACGACTACGTAAAAACCGTCGGCCTGCAGCTGATCGCGGGCAGAGACCTGAGCCCCGCATTTGCCGGGGACTCCACGGCCATCGTGATCAACGAAAACATGGCCCGCCAGCTGGGTGAAAAAGACATCATCGGTTACCAGTTCAGGTTCAACGCAGACGACAAGCTGCCTTATACCGTGGTGGGAGTGGTGAAGAATTACCACTTCAAATCGCTGCACGAAGAAATAGCGCCCATCTCGCTGTTTCTGAACCAGGCCAACGAGCCGCCGTCTTATGTTTTTGTGAAAGTGGCGCCCGGCAACCTGAATGGGGCCATGCAGAAAATAGAGGCCGCCTGGAAGAGCGCCGCGCCAGGCACGCTATTCAACGGTTCGTTCCTCGATGAAAACACCAACCGGCTTTATAATGAAGAAAAGAGACTGTCGAAGATATTCGTGAGCGGCGCCATTCTCACCATTCTCATTTCCTGCATGGGGCTGTTTGCCATTGCCATGATGGCGATTGGCCAGCGCACCAAGGAAATCGGCGTGCGGAAGGTGCTGGGGGCGAGCGTAGGGAGCATTACCACCCTGGTGTCGAGAGATTTTCTTAAACTCGTATTGCTGTCGATCGTCATTGCCATCCCCATCGCCTGGCTGCTGATGAGCCAATGGCTGAAAGGATACGCCTATAGCATCCAGCTGAATATTTGGGTATTTTTGGTAGCCGGCATCATCGCCCTGCTGGTAGCGGCTTTCACGATCAGCTTCCAGACGGTGAAAGCGGCCCTGATGAACCCTGTGAAATCATTACGAACGGAATAAACTTATCAACATACTTAATTACCACCATGATTCAATTACGCAACATCACGAAGCATTACCCGGTAGGGTTTGGGAAACAGGAAATTCTGAAAGACGTGAACCTGCACATCCATGAAGGGGAGTTTGTGTCTATCATGGGCCCGTCCGGCTCGGGGAAGTCTACCTTGTTGCATATACTCGGTTTGCTGGAAGAGCCTTCCGAAGGCGACTATTATTTCCAGGGAGAACTGGTGCAGAAGATGAACGATAAAAAACGCACCCAGCTGCACCGGGGCGCCATCGGCTTCGTGTTCCAGGCTTACCACCTGATCGACGAGCTGACGGTGTATGAAAACATCGAAACGCCCCTGTTGTATAAAAACATGCCCGGTTCCGAACGGAAAAGCCGGGTGGCCGATATACTCGACAGGTTTAACATCGTTGCCAAAAAAGACCTGTTCCCCAACCAGTTGTCCGGCGGCCAGCAGCAGCTGGTGGGCATTGCGCGGGCCATCGTGGCCGAGCCGGCCGTCATTTTCGCCGATGAGCCGACCGGGAACCTGCATTCCGACCAGGCCAAATCCATTATGGAGCTGTTCGCCGAACTGAACAGGAACGAACGCATTACCATTGTACAGGTAACCCACTCGGACGTCAATGCCGCATACGGGAACCGGATCATCCAGATAAAAGACGGGAAAGTGCAGTAAACACTTTTTGTAAAATCCGTAAGTTAAAAACTCATCATATGATGTTTTGCCTTAAATTCGTGTGGCCCCGCGCCACACCTAATAACAATTTGCCATTTATCAAGAAAGCGCGAAAGGTGTTATTTCAATTAATATATTTTTGTCAGGATATGAAATTAAAGTCCGCTGCAATTGCATCCATCTCAGTAATGCTGCTTTTTGCGAACCCACGCCCCCTGGCTGCCCAGGATGCCTGGAGTTACCAGCGTTGTGTGGACTATGCGCTCGCCCATAACCTGACCTTGCAGCAGAGCGTGCTGCAGAAGCGGCTGGCCGAGCTTACGCTGAAACAGAACCGGCTGTCGCAGTTGCCCACGCTGAACGCCGCTATGAACGGCGGTTATCGCTTCGGCCGTTCCATCGACCCCACGCAGAATACCTTCGTGACCCAGTCGCTCTTCAACTCCGGTTTCTCCATCGATATGTCGGCCGACATCTTTGGATGGTTCACCAAACAGAACGCCATCGCCGCGTCCAAATACCAGCTGTATGCCCAGAACTTCCTGCTTGACAAAGCGCGGAATGATATGGGGATGAACATTGCCAATGCCTTTTTGCAGATCCTGCTGGCCAACGAGCAGGTGAAAATCGGCAAGTCGCAGGTAGCCCTCAGCCAGGCGCAGCTTGAAAACACAAAGAAATTGGTGGCCGCCGGCTCCGTGCCCGAAAGCAACCAGGCCGATATGGAAGCACAGCTGGCCCGCGACAGCTCCACGCTCATTACCGCGAAGAACAGCGCCATTACCACGGTGTTGCAGATGAAGGCCCTGTTGAACCTCGAGTTTACCGTGCCTTTTGAAACGGAACTGCCTGAAGCAGCGTTGAGCGCACCGGTGCTGAACCTTGCCGAAACATCTCCGGAAATGGTGTTCAGCGCGGCCCTGGCAAACCAGCCGCAGTATAAATCGGACGAAATGATGGTGAAAGCCGCCGACCGCTCCCTTGCTTCCGCCAAAGGCGCATTGTATCCCAGCCTGCGTTTCGGTGCAGGCGCCGGTACCAGTTATGCGAATACGAACAATGAACCTTTCGGGGTACCCCGGCCAAAAGTAGATACGGTAGGTGTTGTGGATATCAACGGCACCAGCTATAAAGTGGTGAAGCCCGGTTTTGAAAGGCCCGGCACCCGGCTGATTCCCTTTCCAGACCAGATCAGCAACAACTTCGGCCAGAACGTGGGACTCACCCTCAGCATCCCCATCCTCAACGGATGGCGCCAGCGCGGGGAAGTGGAAAGAGCCAGGATCGAGGTGGAGAACCGCAAGCTCACCATGGATGTAAACCGCCTCAAACTACGTCAGGACGTGTATACCGCACATGCCGACGCCGTGGGCGCCCTGCAGAAATACAATGCGGCCATCACCACCGAAAGAGCGTCGCAGAAAGCGTACGACTTTGCCACCAAACGTTTCGAGGTGGGCCTGATGAATTCCGTAGAGTACATTACAACACAGACAAACCTTTTTAAAGCGCAGATCGATCGTGTATCTGCCCAATACGATTACATATTTAAAGTAAAACTGCTGGAATTCTACCGCGACCAGAAAATATCGCTGTAGCGATTGCCGGACACAGAAATACCTAGCGTATATGAAGAAGAAGAAACTGCTTTACTGGACCATCGGAGGCGTAGCACTTATCATAGTGCTGTTCTTGTTAGCCAAAGGCTCCGGGAAAGACGATGGCACCAAAGTAGCGGTAGACAAGGCTGCCAAAAAAGATATTATCGAAGTGGTTTCCGCCAGCGGCAAGATCTTCCCTGAAATCGAAGTGAAAGTGAGCTCCGACGTTTCGGGAGAGATCACCGACCTCACCGTGGAAGAAGGCGACTCCGTGAAGAAAGGTCAGGTAGTGGCGAAAATATACGCGGATATTTACGGGTCCATGCGCGATCGTGCGGCCGCCTCCGTTAGTCAGCAGCAGGCGGAGCTCGCCAACAGCAGCGCCACCCTCAATGCATTCAAAGCCAAGCTCGACCAGGCCAAAGCCGCCTTCGACCGGAATAACGAGCTGCTGAAACAGAAAGTGATTTCCCGCCAGGATTTTGAAACCGCCGAAGCCACCTACAAGGCGGCCCAGGCTGATTACAATGCCGCCGTGCAGCGCATCAACAGCAGCCGCTATGGCGTGGCCAGTGCGCAAGCCAACCTGACGGAAGCCAATAAAAACCTCGGCCGTACCACCATCACGGCGCCGATGAGCGGCACCGTTTCCCTGCTCTCCGTTAAAAAAGGCGAACGCGTGGTAGGTACCGCGCAGATGACCGGTACGGAAATGTTGCGCATTGCAGACATGAATACCATGGAAGTACAGGTAGACGTAGGCGAGAACGATATTCCCAAAGTGAAATACGGCGATTCCGCCATCATAGAAGTGGATGCCTATAATAACCGCAAGTTCAAAGGCGTGGTAACGCAGATCGCCAGTTCCAGCAAAGGAGCGGCTTCTTCCGCCGCCACTTCTTCCGCCGAGCAGGTAACAAACTATGTGGTGCACATCCGCATCGTTCCCGAATCTTATAAAGACCTGGTAGACCCCGTCAACGGGCGCCGGTTCCCCTTCCGCCCGGGCATGAGCGCCAATGTGGACATTCAAACCCGCACTGAAAAACAGGTGCTGACCATCCCCATCAACGCTGTAACTACCCGCAACCCGGCAGACACTGCCAAGGGCGGCAAGGATAAAAAAGATAAAAACGAAGCCAAACCCGACAACCAGAACACCGCAGGCGGCGATACCGGTAATGAAAAGAAAGACTTCACCGAAGTGGTGTTCGTGCTGCAGAAAGACAATACCGTTAAAATGGTGGAAGTAAGCACCGGCATCCAGGACGATAACAACATCCAGATCACCAAAGGCCTGAAAGAAGGGGAGGAAGTGGTGAGTGGCCCGTACACGGCCATTTCCAGGACGCTGGAGAACGGCAAGAAGGTAAAGGTGGTGCCCAAATCCCAGCTCTTCGAAGGCGGTAAATAACCGCCGCTATATAAGTGATCGCAAAAGCCGGGAGTTTCCCCGGCTTTTGCTTTTTTGTTACATTGCATGAAATTTAGGACACGTTGAGCATGGGAAATCATATCGGTATTATTGGAAGCGGCAGCTGGGCAACGGCGCTGGCGAAGATACTCACAGACAACAACCAGCACATTCACTGGTGGATACGCAATGAAGAAACCATCCGCCACATGCAGCTGCGGCATCACAACAAACATTACCTCACCTCCGTCTATTTCGATACCGGCCTTTTACAACTGAACCACCGGGTGGAAGAAGTAGTGAAAGCCAGCGATACGATCATTCTGGCGGTCCCTTCCGCTTTCCTGCGTACTGTGCTGGAAACGCTGCCCCCCAATGCATTTGAAGGGAAAAAAGTGGTGTCGGCCATCAAAGGCCTTGTAGCCGGTACTAACCAGCTGATCAACGATTACCTGGCAGACGCATTCAATCTGCCACTCGAACAATACTTCACGATTACGGGCCCCTGCCATGCGGAAGAAGTGGCCAACGAAAAATTGTCTTACCTCACCTTTTCGGGTGTAAATGCCGCGGAAACGGAAACCCTGGCCGCGCGCTTCAATAACAGCTACCTGCAAACCATCGTCAATAAAGACGTGATGGGCGTGCAGTTCGCCTCCGTACTCAAAAACATCTATGCCATGGGTGCCGGTATTGCGCACGGCCTCGAGTACGGCGACAATTTCCTGAGCGTGTTCATTACCAACTGCTTCCGCGAAATGCAGGAGTTCCTGGAAAAATACGAACAGAACCAGGCGGGGTCGGGCAAAGAGCCGATGGTGCACAACTACAACGCCAGCGCCTATCTCGGTGACCTGTTAGTGACCTGCTATTCACTGCACAGCCGCAACCGCACTTTCGGTAACATGATCGGCAAGGGGTATAGTGTGAAAGCCACGCAGCTCGAACTGAACATGATCGCGGAAGGTTATTACGCCAGCAAGTGCATCTACGAAATCAATGCGCAAATAGGCGCGTATATGCCCATCGCGCAAAAAGTATATGCGATCCTGTGGGAGCACCTGCATATGGAGGAAGCGTTCCTGGAACTGGAGAAGGGGCTGATTTAAAGGTATGGTGCGTTGGAACATCGTGTCGGGATGCCAACCACGGCCGCTTCGGAAAATCATTGGCTGCAGGGAATCTAAAAGAACATCGCAGCCGCGATGCCGTCTGCAAAGAACTTGCCTTCGCGGGTGAGGCGCAGCGCGGCACCTTCTTCACGCATCCAGCCTTTTTCGATAAACTCTTTGCCCGCTGCATGCAGCTGGCGCTGCTTTTCGACGCCGAAGCGCTCGGCCACCGTATCAAGGTTGCAGCCTGCTTCCGTGCGCAGCGAGATCATGATATACTCGTTCAGCGCCATCTGCGGACTGAGGATTTCTTTTTCGAAAGCCGGGCTGCCTTTGCGGATGCCCTGTATGTAGAGGGCGTTGTTGGCCACATTCCACTGCCGCGACGTGCCATTGAACGAATGGGCGGAAGGGCCGAGGCCGAGATAGGGCTTACCCTGCCAGTAGCTGCTGTTGTGCCGGGAACGCTTGCCGGGCAGCGCAAAGTTCGAGATCTCGTAGTGCTCGTAACCCGCTGCTTCCAGCCAGCGCATCAGCATTTCAAAATGCTGCGCGGCCCGGTCGGGGTCGATGGCCGGCATTTTATGATGCTGGATAAAATGGTCGAGTGCCGTGCCGGGCTCCACCGTCAATGCATAGCAGGAGAGGTGTGGTACACCCAGCTCCACGGCCCTGGCCACGTTTTGCTGCCAGTGTGCGTCGCTGAGGGTAGGCCCGCCGTAAATCAGGTCGATGCTGAAATTGTCGAAGCCCGCCGCACGTGCCTGCCGCACGCATTCCTCCGCCTGTTGGGCATTGTGAGCGCGGTTCATCCAGCGGAGGTCTTCTTCAAAAAACGATTGTATGCCGATGCTCAGGCGGTTGATGCCCGCCGTACGCAGGCCTTCAAGGGTGGCTGGCGTCAGATCGTCCGGATTGGCTTCAAGGGTGATCTCCGCATCGGGGGATACCGCGTAATGCGCTTTTAGGGTATTCAGCAGGCCGCTGATCGCGGCCGGCGCCAGGATGCTGGGCGTGCCGCCCCCAAAATAGATGGTTTCCACCGGCCGGCCTTCCAGATAACCCTTTTGCATGGCCGCCTCCATGTGCAGGCATTCCACCATTTCGTTGCGGTGCTGCAGCGAAGTGGAAAAATGGAAATTGCAATAGTGGCACGCTTTTTTGCAGAAAGGAATATGTAGATAAATACCGGCCATGATCTGTTTTAAGAAAGAATTATCGCGATAATTTGCAAACCTCGAAAATACATGTGAGTTTTGTTGATATTTTTGGAACAAGAATAGTTAACAGCATAAAAACTGAATCGTTGCGTACCTGGTTGTTGTTCATGTTGATGATATGTAGCGCGCTGCCGGCATGGTGCCAGGCAGACAGCGCCCGGCGCCCCCGTACCGCCACGGTCCGGCAACAGGCGCCCAAAGTTACGGCGGATTCTTTGCATAAAGCCGATTCACTGCGGGTGGCCGACTCGCTGAAAGCCGCGGCCCTGCCGAAAGTGCACGCGTACGACACCATTCTTCAACGCCTCGCCAGAACCAACCGTTTCCTCAATACCGAAGGTAAAACCCTGCAATACGACATCAATCCGGTAAGGCCGGACCCCGGCCAGGACTGGCTCGTATACCTCGTGGGAGGCGTGCTGCTGTTGCTGGGCGTTATCCGTACGTCGTACCTGAAATATTTCTCTGACCTCTTCAGGGCCTTCTTCAATCCCACGCTCAGCCAGCGGCAGCTCAAGGATCAGCTGTCCCAGTCGCCCTTCCCCAACTTCCTGCTGAACTTCTTTTTTGCGATCAGCATGGGGCTGTATCTCTACCTGCTCATGTACCGGCTCAATTACCCGACCGACGCCATTGCATGGATGCTGATTCCCGGCCTGATGGTGCTGGTGGGGGTGATCTACCTGGTGAAGTACATGGTGCTGCGTTTCTGCGGATGGCTGTTCGGCAACGAAGAACTGATCGATGCCTATGTGTTCATCCTGTACCTGATCAATAAAGTGCTGGGGATAATGCTGGCGCCGTTTTTAGTGGTACTGGCCTTCTGTAAGCCCGAAATAGCCGGTACCTGCCTCTATATTTCAATATTTTTTATAGTGTTACTGGTTGTGTACCGGTATGTAAGATCTTATTCGCTGATCCGTCAATATCTCTCTTTCAGCAAATTGCATTTTTTTCTTTACCTTTGCGCATTCGAAGTAGTGCCGGTTTTAATAATTACAAAGGTACTTTTACTTTGGTTAACTGGTAATCCGTAAGATTACTGCTATTGTTAAAACAAGAGCAAATTACGTATGATAAAAGGCGGGCCAAAAAAAGATTTGCAGGAGAAACAACTAACGATCCTAATTTCCCAACCTAAGCCAGAGACAGAGAAATCACCTTATTTTGACTTAGCGAAGAAATTCAACGTTCGGTTGGATTTTCATCCCTTTATCCGTGTAGAGGGGGTTCCAGGTAAGGATTTCCGGAAGCAGAAAGTGGACATCATTACCTATACTGCGGTAATCTTTACCAGCAGGAATGCAGTGGACCACTTCTTCCGTATTTGTGAAGAGCTGAAAGTGAAGGTGTCTCAGGATTGTAAGTACTTCTGTATTACAGAAGCCGTTGCGTTATACCTGCAAAAATTCATCCTCTATCGGAAGCGCAAGGTATTTTATGGGGCAGATGGCACCACCAAAAGTCTGCTGGAAGTGATGAACAAACACCGGGAAAACGAGAAGTTCCTCTTCCCCAGTTCAGACAGCCAGAAAAAAGACATTGAAGAGTGGATGAAAGCCAACAAGTGCGAGTATGCCACCGCCTCATTGTACAAAACCGTTTCAAACGACGTGAAAGAAGTGCTGACGAAAACGGAATATGATATGATCGTGTTCTTCAGTCCTTCCGGCGTAAAATCCCTGTTTGAAAACGTACCCAAATTCAAACAGAACGGAACCTGCATCGGGGCTTTCGGTCCCACTACTTCCGCTGCAGTGGAAGAAGCCGGCCTCCGGCTTGATGTAAAAGCCCCTGCACCCCAGGCGCCTTCCATGGTAGCCGCACTGGAGCAGTTCCTGCAGAATCTGAAAAAGTAATAACATCACATAATTTTAAGGGAGCATTGTACGATGCTCCCTTTTTTCGTTTTACATTTGAAACGAAATGCCCGTTGCTGCTGAAACAGCAGTAATGCGCGGTGCATATTTCCTCATACAAATTCCCGAAGACATGAATCACCTGGCCAAGGAAACCAGTCCTTACCTGTTACAGCACGCCCACAACCCCGTTGACTGGTACCCCTGGGGCGAAGAAGCCCTGCAGCGCGCCGAGCGGGAAGACAGGCCCATCCTCGTCAGTATCGGATACGCTGCCTGCCACTGGTGCCACGTCATGGAGCGGGAGAGCTTCGAAGATGCCGGTGTGGCCGCCATCATGAACGAGCACTTCATCAATATCAAAATAGACCGCGAAGAGCGGCCCGACATCGATCATATTTACATGGACGCGCTGCAGGCCATGGCCGGTTCCGGCGGATGGCCGCTGAACGTGTTCCTGCTGCCCAACCGCCAGCCTTTCTATGGTGGCACGTACTTCCCTCCGAAAAAAGCCTTCAACCGCCCTTCGTGGAAAGAAGTGCTGATGGCCGTGGCCGACGCATTCAAAACCAAACGCGACGAGCTCGAAAGCCAGGCCTCCAATCTCACGCAGCACCTGCACCAGAGCAACCAGTTCGGTATGGAGGCGGTGAACATGCAGCTGCCCAAGGACGAACTGTTCACGCCCGCGCAATGCAAATCCATCACGCTGGCCATCATGGGGCAGGCGGACAAGGAGTGGGGCGGATTCGGCCGTGCGCCCAAGTTTCCGGCGTCGTTCACCATCCAGTACCTGCTGCGTTATTACCGCACCGAAAAAGACGAAACCGCGTTGCAGCAGGCTTTGCTCTCGCTCGACAAAATGGTGTACGGCGGCATTTACGACCAGCTGGGCGGCGGCTTTGCACGGTATTCCACCGATGAAAAATGGCTGGCCCCGCATTTCGAAAAGATGCTGTACGACAATGCCCTGCTCACCGATACGCTCTGTGAAGCCTGGCAGCTTACCGGCAAACCCGTATATGCGCGCACGGTAGCCCAAACGCTCGAATTCATACAGCGCGAAATGACCTCGCCTGAAGGCGGGTTCTACGCTGCGCTCGACGCCGATTCGGAAGGGGTGGAAGGCAAGTTTTACGTATGGACGCTCGACGAGGTGGAAAGCCTGCTGGGCGAAGATGCGCCCGCGTTTTGCGCTTATTACGACGTGAGCCGCCACGGCAACTGGGAAGACGTGAATATTCTCTGGGTGCCCCGCGCACCGGAGCTGGTGGCCGCGGAACTGGGCATGCAGCCGGAGGAGCTGGAAGCGCACATGGAAAAATGCAGGCAGGTGCTGATGGAAGCCCGCAGCAAACGTATCCGCCCGGGCCTCGACGATAAAATCCTGCTCGGCTGGAATGCGCTGATGATCCATGCCTGTTGCAAGGCATACGCGGCTTTCGGGGAAAAACGCTGGCTAGCGATGGCTGAAAAGGCCATGATCTGCATCTGGGAAAAAATGAAGCAGCCCGGGGCAGCCTCTGCATTCTGGCATACGTATAAAAAGGGAGACGCCCGTTACCCGGCGTTTTTGGACGACTATGCCTATCTCATCCGTGCGCTGATTGCGTTACAGGAAGTTACGGGCGATCTGGGCTGGCTGCAAAAAGCCGCCGGCATCACAGAATTTGTGACCGAACAATTTGGAGACGAAACTGCGCGTTATTTCTATTACACCGCCACCGGGCAGGCCGATGTGATCGTGCGGAAAAAGGAAGTGTACGACGGGGCGGTGCCCAGTGGCAACGCCGTGATGGCGCATAACCTTTGGCATCTGTCCGTTGTGTATGACAGGAAAGACTGGGCCGAAAGGGCATTGGGCATGACCGCCAGCCTCTCCGGGTCGGTGGTGCGTTACCCCACTTCGTTCGGTGTGTGGGCCGCCATGATGCTGCGGCTGGTGCAGGGAACCCCGGAACTTGCGGTGGCCGGCCCTGCCTACAGGGAAATGATGGATGAACTGAACAAGCTGTATGTGCCCGGCAAGGTGTTGCTCGGGTCCGATGAAAACCAGGAGAGCATCCCGCTGTTGCAAAACCGGCTGCAGGCGGGGAAAACACTGATCTATCTATGCAAAGATTATCATTGTATGAAGCCTGCGGAATACATATCAGAAATTGTTAATTTAATCTGATATTTGTTGTAATTTGCGCTCCCTTTGATATATTTGAATTTCGAGCCCAAAATTAACATTGAATATTTCGAAATAAATATTATATTTATATTCAATGCGACTATATCCTTGACAGGCAAGCCTTTAGAGACAGACCCCCAGGGCATGCCGCCATGGTTGAATAAAAAAAGCGACGGCCGGGTACATAATAAAATGTTAAAAGCCGCGTTTAAATGTGTTACGTGGGTCTGCAGAGCGGGAATTGAAAAAGTTGTGGGAAAACTAACTACGGATTAAAATTATTTATTACATTTGCTATCTTTCTGATAAACAACCAGGTGAAAAGTGTGACTAAAAAGATATATTGCGCGTGGGCCAATGCATCTGGCAAGGTTAAAAGAAAATTCGTATTCTAATGAAAGTCACCCTTATGAAGCTTAATTATTGCAGTGGGCTGATGGTTATGCTGCTGCCGGTACTGCTGGCCAGTTGCGGTGGTGGTAAAACCCCGAAAAATGCGCAGGGACAGCTGATTGGTGTTAGTCCCCGCCCGAAATACTCCCCTCCCGTACCTTATGGAATGGTGTATGTACCTTCCGGCACATTTCACATGGGTCCCAGTGATGAGGACGTGAACTATGCCTATACCGCCAGGAACAAAGCCATCTCTATCTCAGGGTTTTACATGGATGCTACGGAGATCACCAACAATGAATACCGCCAGTTCGTATACTGGGTAACGGATTCCATTGCACACGTGCTCATGGGCCATGTGAAAAACGAAGACGGGCAGGATTATGTGGACTGGAAACAGAAAGTGAACTGGAAAGACAAGGCGACCTACGAAAAGGTGGACGCCATGATCTATTCGGCGGAAGACCGTTTGTACGGCCGCAAGGAAGTGGATGTGCGCAAGCTCCTCTACCACCAGGAAACTTTTAACTGGGAGAAAGCCAAGCTCCGTGAGAATAAAGACAAACCCCGTTCTTCCTTCATCGAAAAGAAAGACGTGGCCATTTACCCGGACACGCTCTGCTGGATTCGCGACTTCTCTTATGCATATAACGAGCCCATGACCCGTATGTACTTCTGGCATCCGGCGTTCGACAACTACCCGGTAGTTGGCGTAACCTGGCACCAGGCAAGTTCATTCTGCGAATGGCGCAGTAAATTCTGGGAAGACTACCGTGCTTCCAAGAAGCAGTTTACGGAAGACAAGTTCCAGCTGCCTTCCGAAGCACAGTGGGAATATGCAGCCCGCGGCGGCCGCGAACAGGCGCCGTATCCCTGGGGTGGTTATTACATCCGCAACAAAAAAGGCTGTCTGCTCGCCAACTTCAAACCCGGCCGCGGTAACTATCCGGAAGACGGCGGTTTTTACACCGTGCGCGCCGATGCTTACTGGCCCAACGATTACGGCCTGTACAACATGGCCGGCAACGTAGCGGAGTGGACGCAGGACATCTTCTACCAGAATGCCTATTCTTTCACTTCCGATATGAACCCTTATCTGAGAATGGATATTGCCGACAATGCGCCCCCGCGCATGAAACGCAAGACCGTAAGGGGCGGCAGCTGGAAAGATATCGGGCACTTCCTGCAGAACGGTACGCGCTCTTACGAGTACCAGGACAGCGCAAAATCCTACATCGGGTTTCGCTGCACCATCGCGTTCCTGAGCAGGTCTAAAAATGACTTTAACCGTAAATAACCATTATAGGAATTAATAGCTGAAAATCACACTACTATGGCAAACCTGAAACGAGCTTTTTACCTTTTAATCACCCATAAACAATTTTAACCTATGGCTATGAATCCTAACACAGCGAAATGGCTCAACTTCTTCGTATGTATCGGCGCATCTGTCGTGATCGTCGGAGCCCTGTTCAAATTGCAACACTGGCCTGGTGCTGACGTAGCACTGATCCTGGGTCTGAGTGTGGAAGCACTGATCTTCTTCGTGTACGCTTTTGTACCGGATACAAGCGCGCCGGCAGCCCCTGTAGCAGGTGTGGCAGGTACGCCCGCACTGGCGAACATGGACAAGATGCTCCAGGAAGCAGACATCACGCCGACCAGCCTTACCCGCCTGAGCGACAATTTCTCCAAACTGGGTCAGACCGTGGACAAAATGCGCGACATCAGCGACGTGGTAGCCGCCACCGGCGATTATACACAGAAAACACGCGAAGCAGCCAGCGCCATCGGCTCTGTAACGCAGGCCTACACCAGCGCAGCAGCTGCGGTGTCTTCTTTCAACAACGCATCCGAATCTACCCGCCACTTCCACGATCAGGTGCAGTCAATGACCAAAAACCTGGCCTCATTGAATGCCATCTATGAACTGGAATTGCAGGATACCAATAACCACCTGAAGGCGATGAACACCTTCTACAGCAACCTCCTCTCCGCATCTCAGGCTATGAGCGGCAGCGTGGACGATGCTAAGAAAACACAGGAGCAAATCAGTCTTCTCGCACGCAACCTTGGTAACCTGAATACCGTTTACGGTAACATGCTCACCGCAATGCAGGGCAGATAGGTAACGCAATAGTAACCAAACAAGAGACATTCATTAAAACTTGTAATTAACTATGGCTTTACCAAAAGACCCCAGGCAGAAGATGATCAACTTCATGTACCTGGTACTAACGGCCATGTTGGCATTGAACGTGTCCGCAGAAATTTTGAACGCATTTGATATCGTAAATAATTCTATCAATACCTCCAACACCTCCATCGACAACAAAAATGAGGTGACCTATAAACAATTTGCCAAACTGATGACTACAGACGCGGCGAAAGTAGGTCCCCTCAATGAAAAGGCCAACAAGGTGAAAGCCCTGTCTGCGGCCGCCCATACCTATATAGAAAATCTTAAAAAAGAAATTATCACCGCGAGCGGCGGGTTGGACGAAAAAGGAGAAATTAAAGGAAAAGACAACCTGGATGCTGCTACGCGCATCATGGAAAATCAGAAGAAAGGCCCCGCCCTGCAAAAGGAACTGGCCGATCTGCGTCAGCAGCTGCTGGCAGTGATCAATCCGAAAGACAAAGCGGCTTTTGAAGCCAACCTGCCTTTGAGGGTGAACGATCCGGAACTGAAAGGACCCGTGAAAAAAAGCTGGACGACGTACCACTTTAACATGGTGCCCTCCATTGCTGCCGTAACCATCCTGGGTAAATTCCAGAACGATATCAAGAACTCCGAAGCGATGATCATTGACAAATTGTTGAAGGAAGTATCCGAAGACGATTTTGTGTTCGACAAGCTGGAGGCGTTCGTATCATTGAACTCTAAAAACTTTACCACCGGCCAGGAGCTGGAAGCCAAAGTGGTGATGGGCGCTTACAGCAGCACTGTAAACCCTACCATCGTCATCAACGGCCAGCGCGTGGAAGCAGAAGCAGGTAAGGCTACATACCGCATCCCCGTAGGCGCCATCGGCGACCATACCATTTCCGGCGTGGTGGAACTGATGAAGCCCAACGGCGAAAAAGTAACGAGCCCCTTCTCTGAAACCTACAAAGTAGGCGCTTCTGCGACTTCCATCTCCGCCGATAAAATGAACGTATTATACGTAGCGCTGCAAAACCCGATCTCCATCACGGCGGCGGGCGTACCGGCGGAAAAAATACAGGCTTCCATCAGCGGCGTTCCGGGCGCTTCCATCTCGAAAAGAGGTGCGGGCGAATTCATCGTAACTGTTGGCGGCACCGGCAAAGCGGTGATTTCCGTATCAGCCGAAGTGGACGGGAAAGTGAAAACACTCGACTCCAAAGAGTTCCGTGTGAAAAGCATTCCCGACCCGGCCATGAAAGTTGGGTTTGCGAAAGGCCCGACTATTAAGGCTGCGGACTTTAAGGCACAGGGCGGTTTGCGCGCTGACCTGGAAGACTTCCTCTTCGACGGTGTAAGGTATGCCGTAGTAGGTTACCGTATGGGTATCGAGCCGAAGGGCCGGGAATACGTGGAAGGTGAAGCCAATTCTGAATACTGGCCGAAAGACGCCGGTATCCAAAATGCTATACGAGGCCTGAAACCGGGCGACCAGGTTTACTTTGACAACATCAAGGTAAAAGGCCCCGATGGCAGGGTTCGTGCGATGCAGAACATTAATTTCAAGATCAATTAAAGAAAAAAAATTACTGGGCTATGCGAGCAGTAATATTGAAAAGAATCAGCTGGGGTGCATTTTTAATGCTGGTATTGGCAGCTTCGGCCGACGCACAATCGCGCCGCAGGGGTGCAACTAACCCGCCTGCCAGCAATCCGCCTGCGCAACAGCAGCAGCAACCCGTTACCAATCCCGCTACCGGTAATACGGTAACGCCTCCCGCCGCGCCTCCCCAACAGGCGGCCCCGGCCGGCGTACCGCCTTCCCTCCGGCAGGATGGTATAGGGACCCCGGTGGATACCCCGCGCAAATCGCTCCGTATAGATGGTGTTTCCGAAAGAGCCCCGAACCGCGACCGTGTGCCCATTGCATACGACCACATCCGCGAAGACGACAAGTTCTGGGAGAAACAGATCTGGCAGGTAATCGACGTGCGCGAAAAAATGAACCTCCCCTTCCAGTACAACGTGGAAGATGAGAGCGGGGTAAACCAGCTGCTGATCAATATTCTGCTCAATGCAGTCAAAAACAAGGAAGTGGAAGCCTTCAGTGCTGTGGACGACCGCTTCAGCACCCTGATCTCTTACGACGAAATCATGACCCGCCTTTCCGGTGAAGTGAGGTCCGTAAGAAGCGTAGACCCCGTAACAGGAGAAGAAAAAATGGTGGAAACCAGGGACGAATTCAACCCCGAAGCCATCAAACAATACAAGATCAAGGAAGTATGGGTATTCGACCAGGAAGCCTCCGCGTTGAAAGTACGGATACTGGGCATCGCGCCCATGGTATCCCGTATGAACGACGACGGCACCTTCAGAGGCGCGCTGCCTTTGTTCTGGTTATACTACCCCGACCTGCGCCCTGTTCTGGCCAAATACGACGTATACAACCAGAATAACGACGCAGCTACCATGACCTGGGAAGACCTGTTTGAAATGCGCTTTTTCTCCAGCTTCGTAGTGAAAGAAAAGAACGCCTTCAACCGCGAAATCAGCAACTATATTAAAGACGGCGTGATGCGCCTCCTCGAAGGGCAGGCCATCAAAGACAAGATCTTTAATAAAGAACAGGACCTCTGGGAATATTGATCTTATATCATCGTCAAATCCTGTCAACAATAATGAAGCTGCCTCCGCACGGAGGCAGCTTTTTTTATGATATATTGCAACTGTATGCAAGCCCTCCGTTCGGCCATCAACGCAGTATTACCGCTCCCGGAAGAGGAATGGGAAGCCCTGGCGCCCTGCTGGCAGCCCGTGAGCCACAAACGCAAAACCGTGCTCACCGCCGCCGGTGAAACGGAGCGGTACGTGTATTTTGTGCTCGATGGCGTGCAGCGGGCGTTCTGCATCGCGGAAAACCAGCGCGAAGCCACGCTCGTATTTTCCTACACCGGCTCTTTCTCCGGCATCATCGATTCCTTTTTCCTGCAGCAGCCTTCGCGGTATTACCTCGAAACCCTCACCCAAAGTTCTCTGCTCCGCATCGGGTATAACGACATGCACCGGCTGATGCAGCAATACCCGCAAATCATGGCCTGGGTACAGCGCAGCACCATGCTGGCGCTGGCGGGCGTGATGGAACGGCACATCGAAATGCTCACACTGAACGCGGAAGAGAAATTCCGCAGCCTGCTGGCCCGCAGCCCCCATGTGCTGCAGCTCATCCCGCATAAATACCTCGCTTCGTACCTTGGCCTCGACCCGGCCACTTTCAGCCGCCTGCTCGGCGGCATACGGCTGTAAACATGCCTGCAATGTAGGCGCTCTGAATCCCATAAATCTTTGCGCAGGCAAAGATTTATCGCCGCCGGCCACTGTACTTTTGTACCGTATTTAAAAACAAACATATGCCCGCCTTCAATAGCAAAACATTATTGCAGGAGCTTCACAACGACGTCAGCAGCCTCCTCAATGTGCTCAACTCCCGCATTATGCCCCAGCCCCGCGCCGCGCTGCTGCAACCGCCCGCACCCGGCAGCTGGAGCGTTATCCAGTGCCTCGACCATCTGAACAGCTATGGCCTGTATTACCTGCCGCAACTGAAAGCGGCGCTCGACAGGGGAGAGCACCGCGGCTTTCCCGCAGCCGCAACATTCAAAAGCGGCTGGCTCGGTAACTATTTCACCAACCTCATGCAACCGAAGCCCGATGGCGCACTGAAATCAAAGATGCAGGCGCCCAAAGACCACCGCCCCACCCCGCAACCGGATGCGGAGAAGGTACTCGCCGAATTCACCGCACAACAGGAACAGCTGCTGCGCCTGCTGGAACGTGCGCAACGGACAAACATCGGGCGGGTGCGTGTGCCGATTTCACTGACGAAGCTGATCAAATTGTCTGCGGGAGATACATTCAGGTTCCTGATCGCGCACGAACAAAGGCATATATTGCAGGCATTGCGCGCACTGCTGGTGGCAACAGGCAACAACAATACTGCAGTATCGATGCAGTATCTCGCCGGTTGATTGACCAATGAGTTTGCGTGTTTTCATTTATTACTGCGATGTTAATGCAGTGTTGTAAAACAGCAGTTTTAAAATTATAGTTGATTCTCTAAAATGCCCGGTGGTAAAGGCTTTCAGCCCACCGGGCATTTTATTGTCGATAACAAACACTTAACAATAGTAATACGTGTTGAATACTACTTTAGTATTAACAATTAGTGAAAGAATATGCCGCTCACGGCATTTCAAAAATAAATCTGTGTCTTTTAATGGTTAACTTGGGGAAAGAGCCTGGTTCTCAAACCGGGCTCTCTTTATTTCAGTACGGTTGTTTTTTATGATGCCGTTTCCTCGTTGCCGTTCATTTCTTCGCCATGGAAATGCCGCCAGATCAGTTGCGCTTTGCTTTGGCCCACTTCTTTCACAAGCTCTTCCATACTCAGCTGTTTTACTTTATTGACGGACCGGAACTGCTGTAATAGCTGTGTGGCGGTGTTTTCGCCGATGCCTTTGATCGCTTCCAGTTCGTTTTTAAAGGTGCCCTTGCTGCGCTTCTGCCGGTGAAAGGTGATGCCGAAACGGTGCACTTCATCGCGGATGCGGCGAATGAGCTTCAGGCTTTCGCTGTTGAAGGGGAGTTTGATACTTTCCTTATCGCCGGGAAAGAATATTTCTTCCTCGTTTTTCGCCAGGCCAACCACCGTCATGCTGCCGGTGAGCCCCAGTTTGTAAATGCTGTCCATGGCAGCGCCCAGCTGTCCCTTGCCGCCGTCGATGATCACCAGCTGCGGCAGCGGCTGCTGTTCGGCCAGTAACCGATTGTACCGGCGGTATACCACTTCGCTCATGGACGCGAAGTCGTTGATGCCTTCCACTGTTTTGATATTGAAGTGGCGGTAATCTTTTTTGGACGCCACGCCGTCCCTGAACACCACGCAGGCGGACACGGGATAGCTGCCCTGGAAGTTGGAGTTATCGAAACACTCGATGTGCACGGGAAGCTCCTGTAGTTCAAGGTCGGCCTGCAACTGGTACAGTACCTTTTTCTTTTCCATGTCGCTCTTGCCTTCGAGTAGCAGCATTTTTTTCTTGCGCAGCTCTTCACGGAAGTACTCCACGTTTTTGGTGGAAAGATCGACCAGTTTCTTTTTATCACCGCCTTTGGGCACCGTCAGCGTAACGCCCTCCGCCGGAAACTCAATCCCGAACGGCACCACAATCTCACGGGCGTTGCTCTGGAAGGCGTCGCGGAGATAGGCGATGGCATAGCTCATTACTTCTTCGTCGCTTTCTTCGAGCTGTTTTTCGAGGGTGACGGTTTTGGTGTCGGCGATGGTGCCGTTGAGCACGCGCAGGTAGTTGACGTAAGCAAAGTTGCCGTCGGTGATGATGGAGAACACATCCACATTGCCCACGCGCGAGCTCACGATGGTAGAGCGGGCCTGGTAGGCCTGCAGGCTCTCTATTTTTTTACGCTGTATTTCGGCTTTCTCGAATTCCATATTGGCGGCATGCTCCTGCATGCGCGCTTTAAAAATATTGAGCACGGGCGAGAGGTTGCCGCGCAGGATCTCTTTTACCTGCTGCAGCCCTTCGCGGTAATCTTCCTCTGTTTGCAGGTCTTCGCAGGGGCCTTTGCAGTTGCCGAGATGGTATTCGAGGCAGACCTTGAATTTCCCCTTTTTGATGTTCTGCGGGCTGAGGTTGAGGTTGCAGGTGCGCAGCGGGATGTTGTAGCGGATAACGTCGAGCACCTCCCGCACGCGGCCTACGGACGTGAAGGGGCCCAGGTATTCGGAGCCGTCGCGGATAAGGCGGCGGGTGAGGAATACGCGCGGAAAAGGTTCGTGTTTGATGACGATGTAAGGGTAACTTTTATCGTCTTTCAGCTCGATGTTGTACCGCGGCCGGAACTGTTTGATGAGCGAGTTTTCGAGCAAAAATGCGTCCTGCTCGGAATCCACGATGGTAAACTCGATATGGTGGATGGTGTCCACCAGTTTGCGGGTTTTATAGTTGTCGTGATTTTTGACGAAATAGGAACTGACCCGTTTGCGCAGGCTTTTGGCTTTGCCGATGTACAGCAGTTCGCCGTCGGCCCCGAAGTATTTGTAAATACCCGCTTGTGTGGGAATGGTATGAGAAATCTGTTGAAACTCCGCTGCTGTCATGTTTACGCTTTTGCCGGGAGAAACCAGGCCTGCACTTCGAGGTGCTCCGGTTTCATAAAAATGATTTTCTGAAAGGTGCTGACCCGCAGCTGCCGGCTGCGCTCATACAATATCTCCTGCCGGTATTCATACACCAGGTTGCTGGTGTAGGCGGTTACTCTCGCCGTTTTGATGCGGCCGTCGCGGTCCACATCGAGGATCAGCTGGTAGGGATTGGTTTGTTTTCCTTTGGATTGCAGGATGAAAGTGGTGTCACCCGCCACCAGCTGGTTCACGATGGTATCGGCATCGTAAGCATCGGCCAGGGACGGTTTGCTGATGTCCGCATCCATGAGTGGGCGGAAGAGCGCTTCCAGCGAGGCGCTGTCGCGCACGAGCGCGGAGTCTGCCTGGCCATTGATGCGCACCACCTTGCTAACGTTCAGCTGCTGGTTTTTCAGCCGGGCGATTTCATCCCAGTAATAATTGCCCAGTGCCCGGTAGCTGGTATCCTTTCGGGTGATTGTCATTTCTTCTTTTGGCAAGCCGCAACCGGCTGCCGTCAGCAGGCATAAGTACGCAATCCACTTCATTTATTAGTCTTTTTATCGGTCTGACGGAACTTTGTTTTCATCAGAACAATATTAGTCAATTGATGGGGCAATCCCCGGCGCCGCAACGCCTTACCCGCAAATTTACCCCAAAAAAATAATGCGCCGTGAAAACGGCGCATCTGATGCATGAGCAAATCTGTCGAGAGCACTAAAATTCTTGGCCTGAGAGCCAATTCAGTCGGAATAAGTTATGACGGCGCTGAAAGATCAGCGTGTTTTGTTCGTTATCTGGATCCTGCTCACCATGACAGGCTTGTTCATGGTGTAGTAGCTGTACTGGTAAATCCCGTCGGCGGCGCTCACCAGCAGGCGGCTGCCGCTGTCGAACGGAATGACGTCGTAAGCGTTCAGGCCTTCCTCCAGTTTGGTGGTTTCGATCCGGTTGGGCCTGGAGGCGTCCATAAACCGGAGCCCGTGCGTTCCTTCGCACACGAAAAGTTTCCCGTTATCAATGGCCAGCCCATGCGGGTTTTTGAGATTGTATGTGGCCAGTTTTACGGGTTTGGTCACATCCTTCACATCATACACCAGTAACTGGTTCAGGGTGCCCTGGCAGGCATTGCCGGAGCGGATGGTCACATACGCCGTGGTGCCTTCCACCACCACCGGGTCGCAGGCCCTGAAGTGCGTCACCACCGATTTGCGTTCGGGTTTCGACGGGTCGGCCAGGCCGTAGATGTACATGGCGGTCCGGCTGCCGATGAACAGGTTGTCGCCATAAGGGAAAATCGTTTCCACGAATCCCCAGCCTATCGGTGTAACGGGGCCCGCTACAGGCTCAACCGGGTTCTGCAGGCTGAAAGAGCGCAGCGTACTGGCATCCACCGTATACAGGTAATCTTTCGCAATGGTGAAACGGGCCATGGAACCGCCTTTGCCTGGTCCGCCGCTACCGGCCTTCGCGCCGGCCATCGAACTGGCTTCGGCGTTGGAAAACATGACTTCACGCCCTGGCGTTACACATGCAACATCGTAAACGGTATCTCTCACTGTATAACTCACCACAATGGAATCGGGCTTGCCGTAATGTGAGTAACCGATGATATAACCCTCCCGGTCACTGGCGTAACCCAATGAGTTTTCCAATGTCTTGATCTTCCGCACATGGGCCGGGTCGCTGATATCGAACAGCAAAAGATCCATGAAGCTATCGGCATACAGGATGTTGCCTTTCACGGACATATCCTGGTTGCCTTTTATACTGATAAACGACACCTTGACCGGCGCTGAAGGGTTGCTGTTGTTGATGATATGAATGCCTTCTCCCGGTTCGCTGACCAGGATGTATTGCCCTGTGATGTAAATTTTGCCGGTGCTGCCGATTTCACGCGGGGCCTGCGCCACGCCGGCGGCCGCCCTTACATCGGCCAGGGCCATCATAACAGGGGTATACAGTTTGGTGGTGATTTTCCTGTTGCACTTATCTTTCGCACATCCACCGAGCATCAGCGCAGCCAATGCCAATAACGGGAAGATACAAAGCAGCTTACGCATAGGGGGACGGATTTGAAGGTTAAACGGGAGGGGTGCGGGAAAAGTTACAGCGGGGGGAAAATAATGTAAAAGGGGATGCGCGCGGCATCCCCTTCACTATGAATCAATTGTACGTAGGCTGTTACACCAGCAGGTTGCCGGTCATCTCCTTCGGCACGGGCAGGCCCATGAAATGAAGGATGGTGGGGGCGATGTCGCCCAGCTTGCCGTTTTTCACGGCGCCTTTGAAGTCCTGGCTGATAATGAAGAAGGGCACTGGGTTCAGCGTATGCGCCGTATTGGGCGTACCGTCTTCGTTGATCATATAATCGGAGTTGCCGTGGTCGGCCGTGAGGAAGATCACGTAGTCGTTCAGCAGGGCGGTGGTGACTACCCTGGCCACGCAGGCGTCTACGGTTTCCACGGCTTTGATGGCCGCGGGCCAGATACCGGTATGGCCCACCATGTCTGCATTCGCAAAGTTCAGCACGATGAAGTCGGCCGTTTTTTGCTCCAGTTCGGGAACGATGGCGTCGGTGAGCTCGTAGGCGCTCATCTCGGGCTGCAGGTCGTAGGTCGCTACTTTGGGGGAGGGCACCAGCAGGCGCTTTTCTCCGTTGAAAGGCGTTTCGCGGCCACCGGAGAAGAAGAAAGATACGTGCGGGTATTTTTCCGTTTCGGCGATGCGGATCTGCGTTTTGCCGTTTTGCTCCAGCACTTCGCCGAGCGTCATCACCAGGTTGTCGTTGTCGAAAATAACGTGCACGCCGTGGAACGACTTGTCGTATTCGGTCATGGTAGTATAATTCAGCGCCAGCGGCTGCATGCCGAACTCGGGGAATGCCTGTTGGGTCAGCACTTCGGTGATTTCGCGGCAGCGGTCTGTTCTGAAGTTGAAGCACAGCACCGCGTCGCCGGCCTGGATGGTGGCGATGGGCTGCTGCGCCGCGTCTGTAACGATGATCGGTTTGATGAACTCATCAGTCACGCCTTCCGCGTAGGAAGCTTTGACCGCCGTCAGCAGGCTTTGGGTGGGATTGCCGATGCCATGCACGAGGGCGTCATAGGCCAGTTTTACCCTTTCCCAGCGTTTGTCGCGGTCCATCGCGTAATAGCGCCCGGTCACGGAAGCGATCTGCCCGGTGGTCTGCGCCAGGTGGTTCTCCAGGTCTTCCAGGTAGGCCAGCCCGCCCTTGGGGTCGGTATCGCGGCCGTCTGTAAAGGCGTGGATGAATACTTTTTTCAGCCCGCGCTGCTGCGCGATGGCGGTGAGGGCTTTCACATGGTTGATGTGTGAGTGAACACCGCCGTCGCTCACGAGGCCGATGAGATGCAGGGGTTTGTCGTTGGCGAGGGCATAGTCGATCGCCGCGTTCAGGGCTTTGCTGGCAGCCAGTTCGCCGGTGCGAACGGCGACGTTGATGCGCTGGAGCTCCTGGTACACGATGCGGCCGGCCCCGATGTTGAGGTGCCCCACTTCCGAATTGCCCATCTGGCCCTCCGGCAGCCCCACGTCTTCACCACAGGTGATCAGGGAGCTGTGAGGATATTGCTCGTATAAACTATCTACAAAAGGGGTGTTGGCGTGCTCTATGGCGTCGGCGGCAGGAACTTTGCCCTGGCCCCAGCCATCCATGATGATCAGGATCGCTCTTTTATTTTCCATACAATAATCCGTTGTGCGTTTTGAGTGAATCGGGTCGTGAAATTAATAATAACATCCCTTTCCGCATTTAAAATTTTCATTTTACGGTAATCCTGCACTTATTTTTACATGTTATTCATTTATAATAGATTTGCCGCTGCATGATAGCACAATGATGGGATATTAACTGATCACCAGCAAATTGGCACAGTTTTAGCACCTTTTATTGTTGATAAAAGTATAATACGACTTAAAAAACGGATAATGAAAAAACTAATCTTTTTGCTGGGGGTACTGGCAGCTTGTGGTATGTTCACAGCTTTTACCCTGATGGCGGGACCGTTTGAAGACGTGATCAGCGCCATTAAGCAGGGGGATGCCGGTAATCTGGGAAAACACCTCGACAATACGGTGGAGATCAATATGATGGGCAAGTCCAATTCCTACAGCAAGGCACAGGCAGAAATCATACTGAAGGACTTTTTCGGCAAAAACAGCGTAAAATCTTTCGAACTGATCCATAAAGGCGGCCCCGAGGGCGGCTCCCAGTTTGGCGTAGGGAACCTGGTGACTTCCGGGGGAAACTACCGTACCTCTTTCTTCCTGCAGAAAAAAGGAAGCACATTTGTACTGAACGAATTACGATTCGAGAATAAATAACGGAAATTCAGCTTAAGAACAAGGAAATTGTAAAAGGCTTTCGCAATGGCGGAAGCCTTTTTTGTTTGTAACTTGCCATTCAACTTTTCAGATTTACATGTTAGAGAAAGCAATACTGACGGATTTTATCAGCAAGGCACTGGCGGAAGACATCGGAAACGGCGACCATAGCACCCTTGCCTCCATTCCCCCCACCGCCCGTGGCTCCGCCCGGCTGAAGATCAAGGAAAACGGCGTGCTGGCCGGAATGGAAGTAGCAGAAGCGGTGTTCCGGTACCTGGACATGTTCACCGAATTCCGCCCCTTCAAACAGGACGGCGACGATATGAAAGTCGGCGAACTGGCTTTCGAGGTGGATGCGGCCGTGCATACCCTGCTGATGGCCGAGCGCCTTGTGCTGAACTGCATGCAGCGGATGAGCGGCATCGCCACCCTTACCCGCCAATACACCGAAAAACTGAAAGGTTACCATACCAGGGTGCTCGATACCCGTAAAACCACCCCCAACTTCCGCCTGCTCGAAAAGGAAGCCGTGCGCATCGGCGGCGGGGTGAACCACCGGATGGGGCTCTATGATATGATCATGCTGAAAGATAACCACATCGATTTCTGCGGCGGCATTACCCCCGCGGTGAATAATGTGGTGGCCTATCTCCGGCAGAAAAACCTCTCCCTGCAGATCGAAGTGGAAGCCCGTAATCTCGACGATGTGAAGGAAATTCTCGCGGTGGGCCAGGTGCACCGCATCATGCTCGACAATTTCACGCCGGAACAGATACCCGCCGCGCTGGCGCTCATCAACGGCCGTTACGAAACCGAAGCATCGGGCGGCATAACCCTGGCTAACGTGGAAGACTATGCGAAAACCGGCGTGGACTTCGTATCTGTCGGCGCCATCATCCACCATGCCGTGAGCCTCGACCTGAGCCTGAAAGCCGTTATCAACCCCCACAAATAGTTGTTTTGAGGAAGATACTCATCATCATTAACCGCAAGGCTGGCACTGACCGTGAGAAACGGCTGGGCGAGGCCATCCGCCGGCACTTACCGGCCGGGGAGTTTGCGGTGGAAACCACCTACCTGCAATACCTCGGCCATGGGGCGGACCTTGCGCGCGACGCCGTGCGGCGGGGCGTGGATACGGTGGTGGCCGTGGGCGGCGATGGTTCGATCAACGAAATCGCACAGGGGCTGCTGGGCTCCAGAACGGCATTGGCTATTGTGCCCCTGGGGAGTGGCAACGGCCTGGCCCGTGCCCTCAAAATACCGCTGGATGCTGGTTTGGCGCTCGAAGTGGTAGCCAATGGAGAGAAGCGGCCCATGGATGCCGGCTTCGCCAATGAGCACCTTTTCCTGAGCAATGCCGGTGTGGGCTTCGATGCCCTCATCGCCGACCGTTTCCGGCACAGCAAAAAACGCGGCCTCATCAATTATGCCCGCCTCGTCATCGGCGGGTTTTACAGCTACCGCCCCGCGGCCTACAGCATCCGTGTAGACGGGCAGGAGCAGGGCCGGAAAGCTTTCCTGATGACGGTGGCCAATGGCAACCAGTTCGGCTACGAGTTCAAGCTGGCCCCGCAGGCCAGCGTGTTCGACGGTTTGCTGGATGTTTGCCTCGTGCCGCCCCTGAGGTTCTGGGACCTGCTGCCCCTGAGCATCCGCTCGCTGCGCGGCAGCATTCAACAGAGCCGTTACATGGAACACTTCACCGGTAAGGAAATCGAAGTGAGCAGCGACGACCTCAACTGTCTGCAGGTTGATGGCGACGCCGTGCCGCTCACCAACGGAAAAACGGTGTATTTTCGCATTGCGCAGGGCGCCCTGCAGGTGATGGTGCCCGCGCAGTAAAAACCAGCATTATGAGCAAGAAAAAAACAGGCGGCGGTATCGTATACTCCACCGACCCGAATTTCTCCTACCAGGACGATATCCCCGAAGAACAAAATACCTTGCCGCCCGCGCAGCAACAGCTGAAAGTGAAACTCGACACCAAACAGCGCGCAGGTAAAACCGTTACCATGGTGGATGGTTTTATCGGAACGAATGAAGACCTTGAGAAACTGGGCAAAGACCTGAAAACAAAATGCGGCACCGGCGGCAGCGCCAAAGACGGCCTCATCCTTATCCAGGGCGATTACCGGGAAAAAGTGGTGAAGTGGCTGCAGGACTGGGGCTATAAAGCAAAATAAAAAACCGCGAACGGCGGGGTTTCCCGGCCATTCGCGGTCTGTTGTTCGCTTTCCGCTACCGGTTCACCAGTTTCAGCGCGCCTTCGGAGTAGCGTTCCCCGCTGATGGAATACCCGCTCATCAGCTGGTTGATTTCTTTCACATCTTTTTCAGAGAGCTGCACATCCACTGCCGCGGCGTTTTCCTGCAGGTATTTCCGGCGTTTGGTGCCGGGGATGGGGATAATGTCGTTCCCCTGCGCCAGCAGCCAGGCCAGGGCCAGCTGTGAGGTGGTGCAGTGTTTGCCTGCGGCTACGGCTTCGAGCGCTTCCACGATTTTCAGGTTGTGCGCGAACGCATCTTCCTGGAAACGCGGCAGGCTGCGGCGGAAGTCGTTCTCGTCGAGCGTTTTCACGTCTTTCATGGCGCTGGTCAGCGCGCCGCGGCCGAGCGGGCTGTAAGGCACCACGGCGATGTTGAGCTCGCGGCAGGTGCCGAGGATCTCTTTTTCGATGTCGCGCACAAACAGGGAGTATTCGCTTTGCAGTGCGGCGATGGGATGCACCGCATCGGCTTTGCGGATGGAAGCGGCGGAAGCTTCGGAGAGCCCGAGGTAACGCACTTTCCCTTCTTTCACCAGTTCAGCCATGGCGCCGACGGTTTCTTCGATGGGCACTTCCGCATCTACGCGGTGTGCGTAATAAAGATCGATGACGTCCGTGCCAAGCCGCTTCAGGCTTGCCTCACAGGCTTTTTTCAAATATGCGGGCGAGCCGTCGAAATAGGTGCTGTTGTCGTCGCGGACGCGGAAGCCGAACTTGGTGGCGAGAAAAACATCCTTGCGGCGGGTGGCCAGTACTTTGGAGAGCTGCTCCTCGTTGAGGCCTTTGCCGTACATGTCTGCCGTGTCCCAGAAATTGATGCCCAGGTCGAGCGCCATCTGCAGCGTGGCCTGTGATTCTTCATCGTCGCGTTGCCCGTATGCAAACGCCATTCCCATACATCCCAGGCCGATGGCTGAGACTTTTTCGCCGGATTTTCCCAGTGTTCTGTATTGCATAATAAAACAGGATTTTATGGTTACAAATGTACGCGGCGCCGGAATGTGCGGTGTTGCGCGATTCAAACAAGAAATTGCAAAAATCAATGTGTCAGTGCCCGCGTGGGTTTGGGAGGAAATGCAACGTTTGTTGCACTTTTTAATTTGGATAGTTTGAAAAGAAATTCCATCTTGTACACCTCCATTTATTGACCAAAATCAGGGACACGTTTCCTATGACTGGCGTTTTTGGAGAAGCCGGTTGTCTTTACAAGTTCCACTTCTCCAAAAGCCAGTTGCTAATTAACTGGCTTTTTGTTTTTCCTTTTTTCTTCCTGCTGATCCCGTTGCCGTTTTTAAAGATCACGCAAACTATCGTGCCTCTTTACCGTTGCCTCTGCCCACCATCAGCCTTGATTGTTTTGCGCACTTCCGCGGGGAATATTCCTGATGTTTAAAGCGTGCGGGCGAATGCCGGTTACGGGGGAATCGCTTTTTATCAGGCAGCGTTTTACCTCCATACATCAGAATCGCTGGATGGTGCTCCGTTCGCAGGCGGCACGTTCGCAAACGGCCGCATCTTCCTTTACGGCGTAAAGGTCCCACATTTTTACCGGTTACATCGTGCATGAACGGAGAAATAACGTTGCCGGACAGGAGAAACGGGCCCTATGGAGCCCGGAAAAACGGTTTTCAACGAAGGATGAACGAACCTACACTGGGGGAATAACGAAGGATGAGCGAAAAAACGGAGGTTCGTTGAAGGTTCGTTCGTCCTTCGTTGAAGCTTCGTTGAACACGGAGGTGAGCCCGCTGTAACCCCCGGAAATAGGGGGTTTTTTCAGATTGCCCCCTTGAAACACTGGATGGCACCCGGTTTGCTGATGTTTACCGTGCAAAAATGAATTCCACCTCCCCGAAGCCCAGTTCCAGCATGTCGCGTCCCTTTTCGAGGCAGAGGCGGCCGTCGGGCAGTACATCGCGGATGACGCCCTGGAAGATTTCGCCGTTTTTTTTGTAGAGCGCCGGCTCGTTGAAGCGGATGAGCGCGGCTTTGTATTCCCCGAGCAGGGTTTCGAACCGGCCGGGCTCCAGTTGGTTGCGGCGGCGGTCGAGGCAGGCACAGAGCTCATGCGCCAGGTCAACGCTGTTCCAGGTTTTCCCGGTGATCTGCCGGAGCGATACCGGGTTGGTGAGGCTTTCCGGGAAATGAGGGGTGTTGATGTTAAGGCCGATGCCGGCTATGGCATATTGCCAGATATTGCCGCGTAACACGTTCTCTATCAGGATGCCCCCTGCCTTTCTGTCACGCCAGTAAATATCGTTGCTCCACTTGATCCGGGCCTCGTCGCCGGCATATGCAGAAAAGAAGTCATGTGCGCCCAGGGCCACGGCCACGCTCAGCATGAATTGCTCAGACAGGGCCAGGGCGGGCTGCAGCACGGTTGTTAACATGATATTCTCGCCGGGGGTGGAATGCCATTGTTTGCCCCGCTGCCCTTTTCCGGCCGTCTGCTCCATCGCAAACCAGGTGGCGCCGTCTGCCACCATGCCCTCGTTCACCCGGGCCATGGCATAGTTATTGGTGCTGTCTACAGTGTCCAGCACGTGAAATGGGTTACCGATCACTCCGCCAGTTTTATCGTTGAGGAACAAAGTAAAGCATTTTAACAATTTTTTACCGCTTCATTCGTCCTCTCATATATAAGCGTATATGATATTTTGGCGCTGGTTTAGTAATTTTGGAGATTAAAGATTATTTTTAACAAAAACAGCATTTATTGGCACCCTTGACCATTCTTAATAGCAGGAAAAAAGCGGCGGCACGCATCACCCGGAACAGCAAGATATTTACTACCATCATAAAGGCCATACAGGACAAAAAAGGGGAGAATATCGTTTCCCTTGATCTGCGCAAGATCCCTGAAGCGGTTGCAGACTTCTTTATCATTTGTGAGGCCAATTCCAATACGCAGGTAAAAGCCATAGCGGACTTTGTGGAAGAAGAAGTGAGAATGCATACAGGGGAAACCCCGTATAAGCATGAGGGATTTACTGCGCAGCAATGGATTCTGGTTGATTATGTGAACATTGTAGTACATATTTTTATCCCTGAAACCCGTAAGTTTTACAAACTGGAGGAGATGTGGAGTGACGCGGAGCAGGTGGAACACCTTGAAAACTGAACAAAACCCCCGGTTTTGTATTAATTATTTGTATAAACAGACAACAACACTCACGTAAAGGAGCGAAACGATCATGGAAAAAGGAGGCAACAACTATAGTAAGGGATCAGAAAAATCTCCGAAAAAAGGGCCAAAGTTTAATATATACTGGGTTTATGCCTTCATTGGCATTGCCTTGCTGGCAATGAACTTTGTTGATCTCGGCAACAAACCCAAGGAACTGACCGGTTTTAAACAATTCCAGCAGGAATACCTGCGCACAGGCGACGTTGACAAGCTGGTGGTAGTGAATAAAAGACTGGTGGAGGTTTACATCAAAAAAGACCGGTTGAACGATCCCAAGTACGAAACCGTTTCAAAAAGCCGTTTCGGACAAGCGAACCCCGGTCCGCATTTCCAGTTCACCATCGGCAGCGTGGAAAGCTTCCAGAAAGAACTGGACAAGGCACAGGCGGATATGCCGCTGGCAGACCAGATGAACGTGTCTTACCAGGACCGTCAGAACTGGTTCGATCCCCTGATGCAGATTTTACTGCCCATTCTGCTTTTGATAGGCATGTGGATATTGCTGATGCGTAAAATGGGCGGCCCTTCCGGCGGAAGCGGCGGACCCGGCGGCATCTTCAATATCGGCAAATCCAAAGCCACCCTGTTCGACAAAGGCACCCGTGTGAACATCACGTTCAACGATGTGGCCGGTCTCGACGAAGCAAAAGTGGAAGTGATGGAAATCGTGGATTTCCTCAAAAACCCGAAAAAATACACCGCACTCGGTGGTAAAATACCTAAAGGCGCATTGCTGGTGGGCCCTCCGGGCACCGGTAAAACGCTGCTGGCCAAAGCGATGGCAGGCGAAGCACAAGTGCCCTTCTTCTCCATGAGCGGTTCCGATTTCGTGGAACTCTTCGTGGGCGTGGGCGCCAGCCGTGTGCGCGACCTGTTCAAACAGGCCCGTGAAAAAGCGCCCTGTATCATCTTCATCGATGAGATCGACGCTATCGGCCGTGCACGTGGTAAAAACGTGATGATGAGCAACGACGAGCGCGAGAACACCCTCAACCAGCTGCTGGTGGAAATGGACGGTTTCGGTACCGACAGCGGTATCATCATCCTCGCCGCCACCAACCGCCCGGATGTGCTCGACAGTGCGCTGCTGCGCCCCGGCCGTTTCGACCGCCAGATCTCCATCGACAAACCGGACCTGGCCGGCCGTGAGCACATCTTCGACGTGCACCTGAAACCCATCAAAACTTCCCCCAACCTCGATATCAAAAAGCTGGCTTCCATGACGCCCGGTTTCGCCGGCGCGGACATCGCCAACGTTTGTAACGAAGCGGCCCTCATCGCCGCCCGTAAAGGCAAAACGGAAGTGGAAATGGAAGACTTCAACGATGCGATCGACCGTGTGATCGGTGGTCTCGAGAAAAAGAACAAGATCATTTCTCCCGAAGAAAAAGAAGTGATCGCCTACCACGAAGCAGGTCACGCTATATGCGGCTGGTACCTCGAGCATGCCAACCCGCTGGTGAAAGTAACCATCGTGCCGCGTGGCGTAGCCGCCCTCGGATACGCGCAGTACCTGCCCAAAGAGCAGTACCTGTACAACACCGAACAGCTGATGGACGATATCTGCATGACGCTCGGCGGCCGTGCGGTGGAAGACCTCGTGTTCGGCAAAGTATCCACCGGTGCGCAGAACGACCTGCAGGTGATCACGCGGATGGCTTACGCCATGGTAACCGTATACGGTATGAACGACAAGATCGGTAACGTGTCTTTCTACGACCCGAACAGCGACCAGGCGTTCACCAAACCGTATTCGGAAGAAACGTCCAAAATGATCGACCATGAGGTACGCCTGCTGATCGAAAAAGCCTACGAGCGCACCAAAGCCCTCCTGGCCGATAAAATGGACAACGTGAAACTGCTTGCGCAGGAACTGCTGAAGAAAGAAGTGCTGTATAAAGATGACCTGGAGCGCCTCATCGGCAAACGTCCTTACGATACGCACAAGGAGCATCATCTGAATAAAGAAGGCATGACCACCGACGGTGTGCATCCTTCCGACATCATCAACCCTTCACCGGCTAATGTAATTTCAGAATAAGGATGAAAGTATCTCCTGCCAAAGAAAATATCCTGAAAAGAGTCAGGAATGCGCTCAGCCAGCCGGTGCAACTGCCGTTTCCCAACGCGGAAGGCAACAACCCGGTGTTCGAGACCAAACACGACGGACTGGAAATGAAATTTGCCGAAGAGTTTTCGAAACTGCAGGGTAAATTCATCTTCTGCTCCAGCCGCGACGAACTGGCGGAAAACCTCCAGGCGCTTGTGGAAAACAAAGAGTGGACGCATGTGCACTGCAAAACGCCTTCGCTCGAAAAAATACTGGAACCTTACAAACCGGCGTACCTGAACGTCGGCGATATGTACACGCTCGATGCGGCCATCACGGATTGTGAATGCCTCGTGGCCCGTACCGGTACCCTCGTATTATCGGCCGCACAGCCCTCCGGGCGCGCCCTGCCGGTATTCGCGCCGGTGCACATCGTGATCGCCTACACCCATCAGCTGGTGTTTGACCTGAAAGACGGCATCGCCAAAGTAAAGGACAAATACCAGGGCCAGCTGCCTTCCATGATCTCCTTCGCCACCGGCCCGAGCCGTACGGCGGATATCGAGAAAACACTGGTGGTAGGGGTGCACGGGCCGAAGGAAGTGTACGTTTTCCTGCTCGATGAATAGCGAATGATTATTGAATACAATACATGTAAAATGCAAAAGGAAATCATCACTTTTGCATTTTACATTTAAGCAAGTACCATGGAACTGTTATTACCGGAAGGCAAACGCATCTACTTCGCATCAGACTTTCACCTCGGCGCTCCCGACATGGAAAAGAGCCGCGAGCGGGAAAGGCTGGTGGTGCGCTGGCTCGATGAGGCCGCCCGGGACGCGCAGCACATCTTCCTGGTAGGCGACCTGTTCGATTTCTGGTTCGAATACAAACACACCATCCCCAAAGGCTATACCCGCCTGCTCGGCAAACTCGCCGAACTGCGCGATAAAGGCATCGGCATTTCCGTTTTCATCGGCAACCACGACATGTGGATGGACGGCTATTTTGAAGAAGAGCTGGACATTCCCGTGTATTACGAGCCGCAGACCTATACCATCGCCGGCAAACGTTTCTACATCGGGCATGGCGACGGCCTCGGGCCCGGCGACCACGGCTACAAGTTCCTGAAAAAGGTGTTCCGCAACCCGCTATGCCGCTCTCTCTTTTCCCTCATTCACCCCAGCTGGGGCATTGCCATGGCCAATTACTGGAGCCGTAAAAGCCGCGCCTCCACCGGCTCGCAGCTCGAAGAATTCCTGGGCGAGGAGGATGAATGGCTGGCCATCTACAGCAAGGAAATCCTGCAGAAAGAACATTTCGACTACTTCATTTTCGGGCACCGCCACCTGCCGCTCGATTTGAAAGTGGGCGAAAACAGTCGCTACATCAACCTCGGCGACTGGCTGAACTACCATTCCTACGCCGACTTCGACGGCCAAACGACTACATTGAAATACTACGGGAAATAAGACGCGGGCAGTTCAGCCGCTAAAGCGGGAAATCATCCCGGCCGCCATTTGCTGTCAACGGCGATAAGCCGGAAAGCCGGGCACAGCATTGCTTCCAAATCCATTTTTCAGAAAGCTGCCATGCGCGTGAAGAAGAGGGGTGTATTTCCCCATTAGCTCAGTATCTCATTCAATATCGGCGGCGAATGCAGCTCCGTGAAATCGGGGATGTGCAACTGGTAAAAATCGAGGTAGGCGTACAAAAGATTCCTTCTCCTGTCTTTATTCAATTCAATTTTCCCGAGATCGGCGGGATGGCGGATTTGCTGCAGCTGGTCGGTGATCTGGCTCGACACTTCGTCGAGGTACTGGGTATGGTGCGGCGGCAGGTCGGTGAAAATGCCCTGCTGCAGATCGAGGTAGGGAGTGTAGGAAGAATAGCGCCCCCCGAAGTGGAAGCCCAGGTGGGCGGCCAGTCTGAGCGTAAAATACAGCGGCAGGTTGGCCGCCGCGGCGGAAGTGGCCGCGTCGAGCGCTTTAAAACTGTCGGCCGCGAAGTGATACAGTTCCGGCTGTGCTTCCGGCTGTTTGAGGGTTTTCTGCAGCAGTTCGATGAGATAGAGGGCCACCGTGTTTTTCACGATGTTCACGTGCATGGAAGTATATACATGTCCCAGTTTGAATTCCGAAATGCGCTGGAGGTTTTTCTGTTCGTGGTGGTACACCACCAGGTCGAGGATGTTGCCGGGTTGCAGCAGGTTTCCCTTTGCCGCCTTCGGTTTGGAGGAACGCACCCCGTTCACGATATACGATTGTATACCGAACAGCTCTGTGAATATGCTCAGGATAAGGCTGGTGTCGCCGTATTTGACGGTGCGCAGCACTATTCCGGGTGTTTTATGCAGCATGCTGCAAAAGTCGGTTATCAGTGAATAAATACCAGTTTTGTGACGATTTTTTCCCTGCCGGTATCGTCTGAAGCAAAAACGAGATACACGCCGCTCTGCGGGCGGCGCCCGGTGTAATCCCTGCCATTCCATACCGCCTGCCCGCCGTGGGCACGGGTTTGATATACGAGGCGGCCGGCAGCGTCGGTGATTTTCACCACCGCGTTCTGCACGAGGCCGCGGATGGCGATGGTGCCTTCGTAACGGGGCGGTACCGGGTTGGGGAATACCAGCACCTCGCCGCCCTGCACGTTTTCTCCTTCGGTAGCGGTGCCCCGCCAGGATAGCAGGCCAGCGGCCGTGGCAAAAAACACCTCGCCGGTGGCGGGGTGGACGACGATGCGGTGGATGATATCTGAAGGCAGGGGGCTGTTGGCGGCGTTAAAATGTTCGAGGATCTTTTCCCCGGCGGGCGATACCAGCCAGGCGCCGTTCTGCGTGCCCACCCACTTGCGGTTGGCGCCGTCCACCGCGATGGCATTGACCTGCTCGTTCTGGAACAGGTAACCAGCGAAATTATCCTCCCGCAGCACGGGCCAGTAGGCCTCGCACATGGTGGCGGGGCATTGCACCACGGCCACTCCCCTGGCGGTGCCTATCCAGATATAACCGTCTTTATCCTTTGCGATGCAGCGCACGTCGGCCGACGGCAGGTTGCCCTGGCCGGCGCCGGGTTTGTAGAGTTTCCAGCGGTCGTCCGCGACATTGTCCGGCCCTGTGCCGTGGTTGAAAACAAATACGCCATTACCCCGTGGGGATACGATCCATTTCTGGTCCGCATCGTCTACCAGCACCTGGCTAACGGCATTGCCCGTATGAAATATGGGGATCGAAAAATCCAGCCAGGTATTGTCGGGGCGGCGCATATGCAGGTTATATGCAGCCCCGAAGGTGCTGACCCACAGCCGGCCTTCGCGGTCGGTGGCGAGACCGCTGAGGAGGGAGTCTCCACCGGGTTTGACGGTGGTATTGGCGCCCACGGCGAGCAGTCCCCCGCCGAAAGAGCCGGCGAACATTTCGTTACCGGCGGCGCTGAGGGTGATCAGGTCGCGGAGGGCGTCCGGGTAGGGGAGATGCCGCCATTCTTCCTGTTCGAATTTATACAGCCCCGAAGTATTGCGGGTGCCCTGCCAGTTGGCGGTCACCGTGCCGGATGCGGCCCAGAGCACGCCGTTGTGCACCTGCATCTCGCCGGTGACGATGCCGTAAGGCGCATTGGGTGTGAAGTTGGCGGAACTGCCATTGCTGAACCTTATCAGCCCGTTTTGTGCGTCGGCCACCCAGGTAACCTGCCCGGCGACGGCGGCCGCTACCGGGGCGGGTGTCGGAAATGTGGCCGTGGGTGCGCCGGTGGCCGAGAGCTGCAGCAGGCCGCCGGGCTGGGACACGAATACCGCGCCGCCCGATACGCCGATATGTGAAATGGGGGAGCCGTTGGTGAACCAGCGCTGCCGTGCGCCGCTTTGCAGCAGGAATATCGTGTCGCGGTGGAGCGCCAGCAGTTGATTGTTGACGGTGGCAAGGCCGGTGGCGCCTCCCCAGGCGCTCATGGTTTCCCAGCTGGCGGGGTCGGCGAGGTTGCTGCCCTGTTGGGGCGCCCGCCGGATGCCGGCGGCGGTGGCGGCGTAAAAGTATTGTGCGTCCTGCGCCAGGGCCGTAACGGCGCCGATGCGGTAGCTGTCCGCGATCTCGAGCCGGCTGAGGTTGATGGCCACAATGCCCGCCCCGGTGGCCAGGTAGGCATTATTACCGGTAAAGATGATCTGCCGGGTGCGTTTGTCGCCTGTTACAGGTGACAGTTTGAATTCAGGGATGTTGATGACGGACTCGTTCCGCAGGATGTCGAGATTGCCGTTGGCATAAGCGATGACCAGTGCGGCGCTGGCTTCGTGCAGGCCGATGGCCGCGATGTTTCCGTCGTGCAGGCCATTGACCTTGGTGTAACGGACGATGCTGTTGTCTGAAAAATTCACGGCAAACACGCCCTGGGAAGCAGCGCAGTACACGCGGTCCGGCGCGGCGGCAATGCCCGTTGCCTGCCGCCAGGGCAGGTGCTCCCGCCAGTGCCCGATGGGGATGGGCTGGCAGCGGGCCTTCCATGGCAACAACAGTAAAAAACAAAGGAACAGGCGCATGAACATACTTCCCCAAATGTAATAATTACGATTATCTAATATGCATAAATCATAATGAATGGTTACCTTTATGGCCTTTACCAAATCATGTATTATATATGTGGCAACGCCTGGCAGGTTTTGTTCTGAAATTCCGTTTATGGCTTCTGGCTTTGTTGATGATAGGCACCGCCATTATGGCCTGGTACGCCAGCAAGGTGGAACTGTCTTATGAATTTACGGGAGCCATCCCCAGGGACAATCCCAAATGGCAGGAGTACCAGCAGTTCAAACAGAAGTTCGGCGAAGACGGTAATATGATGGTGATCGGGATCGAAACCGACAGCGTTTTCAACCTGGAATTTTTTAAGGATTATGTGAAGCTGAACGACGACCTGCGCAAGATCCCCGCTGTGGAGAATACCCTCAGCGTGCCCGTGGCCATTAACCTGGTAAAAGACGACAGCACCCGTAAACTGAAGGCCGTACAGCTTTTCAGTCCTATGCCGCAAACGCAGGCGGAACTGGACAGCCTTTCCCGGATATTTTATTCTCTTCCCTTTTACCGCGGGCTTCTCTACAGCACCAACAGTTCTTCTTTCCTGATGGCTGTGCATATCAATAAAGGTGTGCTCAATTCCAAGGGAAGGATCAAGGTGGTGCAGGCCATCACCCAAACCGCCGAGGCATTCGGCAAGCGGCACAACCTCGATGTGAAGCTGAGCGGCCTGCCCATGATACGCACCATCATGGCTACCAAGGTGGCCGACGAGCTGAAGATGTTCCTGGGGATCTCTTTTCTGCTCACGGCCTTCATCCTGCTGGTGTTTTTCCGATCGTTCGGCGCCGTGCTGATGAGTATGATCGTGGTGGCCATCGGCGTGATATGGTCGGTGGGAACGATCGTGCTTTGCGGTTATAAGATCACCCTGCTCACCGGCCTCATTCCGCCGCTGATCGTGGTGATCGGGATTCCTAACTGTGTGTATTTCCTCAACAAGTACCATACGGAGTACGCCATCCACGGCAAAAAAATGGAAGCGCTCGTGCGGATGGTACAGCGCATGGGCATCGTAACGCTGTTCACCAACCTGACGGCGGCCATCGGGTTCGGGGTGTTTTATTTCACGGAAAGCGAAATCCTCAAACACTTCGGGGTGGTGGCCGGCGTGAACATCATGCTCATCTTCCTGATCTCGTTCATTTTCCTGCCCTCCGTACTGAGTTACCTGCCGCCGCCGAAAACTAAGCACACCAGCTACCTCGACAATAAAATGTTCCGTTCCATCCTGGACATGCTGAACAACCTGGTGTTCAAATACCGCCCCATGGTGTACCTGTTTACCGTGCTGATGGTGGCTGCCGCCATCATCGGGATGCTGCGGCTGAAACCGGTGGGGTATATCGTAGACGACATTCCTAAAAAGGATAAATTATACACTGACCTGAAGTTTTTTGAGCGGCATTTCAAAGGTGTGATGCCGCTTGAGATCGCCATCGACACCAAAAAGAAAAACGGGGTGGTGAACCTGCAGACGCTCACCAAGCTGGACGAACTGAGCGGTATCATTGCCAGCCGTCCCGCCTTTGCCCGTCCGCTCTCCGTGGCCGAGGGCATCAAGTTCGCCAAGCAGGCCTATTACGGCGGCGACAGTTCGAACTATGCCATACCCAACCAGTTCGACATCGGCTTCCTGGCGCCTTACCTGCGCATGAAAGGCGCCGCCGGCGATAATGCTTCCACCTTCACCAAACTTGTGTCGTCGTTCATGGACAGTACGCGGCAGATCGCCCGTATGAGCGTGAACATGGCCGACGTGGGGTCTGTGGAACTGCCGAGGCTGATCGATTCCCTGCGCCCGCACGTCAATGAAATATTCGACACCGCCCAGTATAAAGTCAGCTTTACCGGCACCAGCATCATTTTCCTGGAGGGCAGCCGCTTCATCATCAACGGCCTGCTGGAAAGCATCCTGCTGGCGTTTGTGCTGATCGTATTCTGTATGCTGTACCTGTTCCGCTCATGGCGGATGCTGATCATTTCGCTGGTGCCCAACATCATCCCGCTGCTGGTAACGGCCGGTGTGATGGGCTGGCTCGACATCGCCATCAAACCTTCCACCGTACTTGTTTTCAGTATTGCGCTGGGGATTGCGATAGACGTGACCATCCGTTTCCTCGTCAACTTCAAGCAGGAGCTGCCGCTCAATAATTATGACATATCCGCCACCGTGCGGCAAACGATCAACGAAACGGGGCTGAGCATCATTTATACCTCGCTTATCCTGTTTGCCGGGTTTATGATTTTCGCCTTCTCCGAGTTCCAGGGCACCAAGGCATTGGGCTGGCTCACGTCGCTGACGCTGGTGATGGCCATGGTGACCAACCTCACCATTCTGCCGGCCATGCTGTTGTGGATGGAAAAGGCCCTGCAGAAAAAAGCGCGGAAGAAGGAACTGTGGAAAACGCTCGACGACGAACCCGATATGAAGCTGGATCAGATAGGGCTCGACGAAAAAGAAGACTGATTCGCTCATCCCTGAATTTTACCGCTTAAACAATTTAATATAACTGGAGCATGATAACTTTTTAGGCTATGCTCCACCCAAAAACCTTAATCCGTGGCGTTTTGCCACGGATTTTTTTTAAATGCCGCCGTAAAATAATCTAGTGGGGCACGTTCATCATATGCATCCTGCCGCTTATAATAAAGCATTATATATAGCCGAGAAAAAGTAAGAGGTTTAACATGCCATTCTAACCTCTTAGTCCATGAAAAATAAGTTCCTAAAAGGCGCTCATTTGTCCGAGCGCAAGTTTAAGGAGATACTAAAGCTGTTCTCCGAAGATCTGACAGCCACGCAGATAGCGAATATCAGTGGTGTCAGCAGGGTAACCATCAACAGTTACCTGAAAAAGATAAGGATGCAGATTGTCAGGTACTGTGAGTCCCTGCAGCCTGAATCTACAGCCAATGCTGCATCCTGGGTGAGCCGTGGGTACGACCATGGGCATCACGATCACGATACGGCCGTTGCGGTTAAAACTGATGTTGACCGTATTGTGCGGCCTGTGATTTTCGGTATCTACAAGCTGGAGCAAAAAGTTTTCACAGAAATCCTTCCTGACGTCAGCCGTTCCATGATCCAGGCTATTGCCCGCGGGCGTTCCGTACTGGAAACCGTCGGTAATGCCGAAAGGATCCGCCGTTTCAACGGGGTGGTGGACCTGGGCCAGTACCGCCTGTACCACATCGGTAACGGTCATCACGATGCCGACGCCGGCAAGGCGATGCTCGACGATGTGGATGGTTTCTGGGGCCTTACCAAGCACCGCCTCGCCAAATTCAAGGGACTGAACAGGAACACCGCTTACCTGCATCTGAAGGAATGCGAGTTCCGGTACAATTACAGGAACGAAGACCTGTATGCCACGTTGATCAATCTCTTGAAAACATTCCCATTAAACTTATCTTGACCGGCTTCTGACAGCAATAAGTAACAGTTGTAATTCGATGCCGGTAAGGTAGATTGGGTTACCAAAATCTGTTGCTTATGAAAAAGACATTAACAAATGCTATGATATGGTATGCATACGCCATGTCATCAAAAGAAACGATACAGCACTTAATCTCATTGCCTGACGGCGTTTCAGCACATAAAACATATTCAGTTGAAGGCAACTTCAACGACCAAAATATTCTAAAGAGTCTCGATTTAGATTTTGGTTGATGATAAGCGGGTGATAATCTTGTCGCCTGCTTTTTCTTTTTGTAACCCTCCCAATCCGCTGTGGTAGCAAATTGCAGGCGCATATCCATATACGTAAACCAGTCTTCATTTATTCATTTTTAAAATAAAATCTATGGCACCTCCAAAAAAAATTTGCGCGCATTGCGTTAAGAAATCATTAAGTGAACTATATTTGACTGTTAAAATTTCGTTAAACTACTAAATCATGCTTATGAGGAAAGGTCTAACCGCACTTTTCCTGCTCCTGATTTGCCTCTCAGGACAGGTAATGGCGCAAAGTCGAACCGTTAAAGGAAAGGTTACGGCGGCTGAAGACGGAACGCCTATTATTGGCGCCACCGTTATCGCAAAAGGTACCAATGTCGGTACCGTTACCAATGCAGAAGGTGTTTATTCCCTGAATGTTCCTGACGGCGTAGATGTGCTCGTTGTGAAGTTCATTGGTATGAAAGATACAGAAGCCAAAATCAACGGCGCCACAGTGAACGTTGTATTGGGCGCTGATGTAACCACCCTTACAGAAACAGTCGTAACCGCCAACGCCATCCGCAGGGACAAGCGCTCGCTGGGTTACGCTTCCCCCACCGTGAAAAACGACGAGCTGACCAAAGGTCAGAGCTCCAGCGCATTGAACGCGCTGGCCGGTAAAGTGGCCGGTGTGAACATCACCAGTACCGCATCCGCTCCGGGTAGTTCTTCCCGTATCGTACTGCGCGGTGGTTCTTCCATCACCGGTAACAACCAGGCCCTGATCGTTGTGGATGGTGTGCCCATCGACAACTCCAGCATCATCGGCGGCGGAGACAGCCGTTCTTCCATCGACTTCGGTAACCGCGGCAACGATATCAACCCTGACGATATTGAGTCCATGACGATCCTGAAAGGCCCCGCTGCAGCTGCGCTGTACGGTTCCCGCGCATCCAACGGCGCCGTGATCATCACTACCAAATCAGGCAAAAAAGGCGATAACAAGAAGAACGAGGTTACGTTCAACAGTTCCGTTACCATGTCCAACATCCTGAAACTGCCTACGTTCCAGAATGAATACGGACAGGGCGGCCACGGTACGCCCGACCCCCGTGAAAACTTCAGCTGGGGGCCCAAACTCGACGGGTCCATGCAGGAGTGGGGCCAGTCCATCAACGGCGTGCGCCTCAAAAAACCGTATGTTGCCCAGCCCGACAACGTGAAGAAATTCTTCGACCTCGGCGTGGCTACCAACAACAACCTCTCCCTGTCCGGCGCCACCGACAAAACCACTTATTACCTTTCACTGAACGCGCTTAACTCCGACGGAGTAATGCCCGGCAGCACCGACCGGTATAATAAATACAGCCTGCGTTTCAACGGTAGCACCGAGCTGACCAACAAGATCACGACCAGCATCGGCGTGAACTACAGCCGTGTCAACAGCAGCATGATCCAGGGCGGTCAGGGCGACGGTTCCGTATACGACAACGTACTGCAGACCGCGCGTGATATTCCCCTGGATAAAATGGGCGACCTGAACAATCCTTACTACAGCTTCGGCGGTTTCTTCGACGAAGAAGGTAATGAGCTCTATGGTTTCTATGGTTCTTACACCACCAACCCGTATTACATCCTGAAAAATTTCAGGAACGAAAATATCGTTGACCGTGTGACCGGTAACTTCACCATCAACTACAAACCGCTTGACTGGTTGACGTTTACCGAAAGACTGGGCGGCGACATCTATTCCGACCAGCGTAAAACCAAGGTGCCGAAATACAACTACATTTCCTGGGGCACCAACAACGGTTACCGTCAGAACGACCAGACCAACGGTGGTGCTTACGGCGAAAGCCAGTTCAACGTGAGCGACATTACGCACGACTTCATGGTGAACATGAAAAAAGATTTCAGCAAAGACTTCACTGCGAGCCTGTTGCTCGGCAACAACGTGCGCCAGCGTGTATTTAACCAGCTGGAGGCCGTGACCAACTCCGCCGGCGGCCTGATTGTACCGAACTGGTATAACCTCGGCAACAGCAATGGTCCCGTTGAAAGCCTGAACTTCTACAGCAAACGCCGCCTGGTAGGCCTGTATGCTGAGCTGAGCCTGGCTTACAGGAACATGCTCTTCCTGGGTGCTACCGCGCGTAACGACTGGTCGTCCACACTGCCCAAAGGAAGAAACTCCTTCTTCTATCCGAGCGTGAACGGTGCGTTCGTGTTTACCGAACTGATGAAGGATTCCAGAATCTCCGAATTCCTGAACTATGGTAAAATCCGCGCCAGCTGGGCTTCTGTAGGTAACGATGCAGATCCTTACCTGCTGAAATCCTACTACTCCAAAGCAGTAGTGGCCGGTGGTTTCAGCTCCACCATTTTCCCGCTGAACGGCATTCCCGGCCTGAGCCTGGATAACGTGATCGGTAACCCCAACCTGAAACCGGAGATCACCACCGCGTTCGAGGTAGGTACCGAACTGGCCTTCTGGGACAACAGGGCGTCTATCGACTTCTCTTATTACCAGAACAAATCCAAAGACCAGATCCTCGCTATTCCCACACCAGCTTCCATCGGTTTCACTTCCAAAGTGACCAATACCGGCGTGGTGGAAAACAAGGGTATTGAACTGGCTGCACGTGTAACGCCCATCAGAACTGCTTCCGGCTTTACCTGGGAACTGTTCGGTACTTACACCCGCAACAAAAACACCGTGGTATCCCTGGATAACGGTGTTGAACAGATCGTGATCGGCGGTTTCGGCGGCATGAGCATCGTAGCGGCAGTAGGCAAACCTTACGGTACCTTCTATGCTGAAGACGTGCTGAGAGACGAGCAGGGCCGCATCGTGATCAACAACGACGGTGGCACCAACCTGCCGTTGCTGACCGATCAGGCGCAATACCTGGGTTCTTACAATCCCAAGTACCAGGCATCATGGGGCACCAACCTGTCTTACAAAGGCATCAGCTTCAGCGTGCTGTTCGATACCAAACAGGGTGGTAAATTCTTCTCCCGCACCAAAGACATCCTTGGTTTTGTGGGCGCCACTCCCGAAACTTCAGAATTCGGCCGCCAGCCTTATGTACTGCCCAACAGCGTGTACCTGGAGAACGGCAAATATGTTCCCAACACCAGTGTGAAAACCGACATGGAATCCTGGTACACCAACCAGCTCGATCCTTCCGGTACGAAAGTAATCGACGCTTCTTACGTGAAACTGCGTGAGATCAGCCTCAGCTACCGTCTGCCGAAATCGCTGCTGTCACGCACTGCCCTCGGCGATGCTACCGTTGGCGTATTCGGTAACAACCTGTTCCTGTGGACACCGAAACAGAATTCCTTCGCAGACCCGGAAATCAACTCCGGCGGCGCAGGAAACGAGCAGGGCTTTGACTTTACCGCACAGCCTTCACTGAGGAACTTTGGCGTTAACCTGAAAGTGTCCTTTTAACATTGAGCAGTAAAAAAGAACAAACCATGAAAAGAACCATAAAATATTATCTCGCAGGATTGGCCATTGCCGCGCTGGTACTGCCTGGATGTAAAAAGTTCCTGGACGTAAACGAAAATCCGAACGCTACTGAAAAAGCCGGTGAAGCACAGATTCTTCCCGCTGTTCAGGCGAGCGCGGCCTACGTAACGGGGCAGTATTACCAGGTTTTCGGCGGTATGTGGGCCCAGTACTGGACGCAGGCGCAAACCTCCAACCAGTATAAAACCATCGACTCTTACGCTTCTACCGCCAGCGATTTCAACACCATGTGGTCGCTGATGTATGCGGGCGGACTTTCCGATACGGATTCCCTGATCTCCAAAAGGTTCATAAAAAAGACGGAAAACTACGCCGCCATCGGTTATGCGATGCGCGCCTACATTTTCCAGCTGCTCACGGACGCGTTTGGAGATATTCCGCTGAAAGAAGCGCTGAAAGGCGACAAGAACCTGAGCCCGAAATATGATACGCAGAAAGAAGTGTACGACAGTATTTTCGTATGGCTTGACCGGAGCATCAGCTTGTCTGACCCTGATTCCGACTTTACTCCCGGCTCCGACGACCTGATAGGCGAAGGGGATATGGAATTCTGGATCCAGTTTGCCAACACGCTGAAGCTGCGCGCTTACATGCGCCTCTCCGAAGTGGACGCGCCCCGTGCGCAGGCCGGCATTTCAGCCATGTACACCGCAGGTGCCGAATTCCTGTCGACCGATGCGAAAGTAAGCTACAGCACCGCTGGTGGCAACCAGAACCCGCTGTATGCCGAAATGGTTGGTTTGAGCAGGGTACAGAACATCCGCGCCAGCTCTACCGCTGTGAACCAGTTCAAGGCTAACGCAGACCCGCGCCTTACCAAGTTCTATACGCTGGTAGGCGGTATCGTGGAAAGCACCCGCCAGGGCAGCTTTGACACCACCAATACCGAAAGGCCGCTGTCCCGTCCTTCCCCGCTGCTGGGTGGCGACGCACGTACGGACGTTTCTGCCTCCGCTCCTGTGAAACTGATTTCCGAAGCGGAAAGTTATTTCCTGCAGGCGGAAGCAGCAGCAAGAAGCTGGGGTACCGGTAACGCACAGGCGCTCTATGAAGCCGGCATCCGTGCCAGCTTTGCCGCCTATGGCCTCACCCCCGCCAATGCGAACACTTATATCGCAGGCGCCGGTAAATGGCCCGGAGGTACTGTGGCTGCACAGGTTAAAGCCATCATCACGCAGAAGTACTTCGCGATGTGCGGTAACCAGAGCTTCGAAGCATGGTCTGAATACCGCCGTACCGGCTTCCCGGACTTCCTGGTGGATTCCTATGCATCCGTACTGCCCGCAGGCGTGAAACCCGCGCGTTTCCTCTATCCGCAGACAGAGCAGACCCGGAACGCCAACTATCCCGGCAACAAAAAAATCGACGAGAAAGTTTGGTGGGATAAATAATCTCTTCCGAACGACCATATTGCCGCGAGGCCGTCTCATTTGAGGCGGCCTCGCTTTTTGTTTTATAACCCTTGCAGAAAAGACGGTTTCAGTAGCTCCACAAACCGTTGTTATAAATATCGAAGTCGAGCTTACGCTGCGCTCCGGTGCGGCGGTTCCTGATGCTATAACCTTCGCCGAGGGCAATATGGTTCGTGCCGGGAGACAGCAGCCACTTTTGCGGGGAGGCATTGCCACCGGGAGCATCGTCATCTTCCCAAGTAACGCTCACAAGGAGCTCGAGTGTCCACGGTAAATTAGCCAGTTGCGTCATACTCGCGTCTGTATAGGCCCACAGGTCACATTGCCAGGTACTACCGATTTCAGTGCCGTTATTGATGACTTGTTCATTCGTTTTTGCCATTACAAAATAAGGGCGGTTGTACATGTGATTGTATGTATCGATGTCTCCCACGGAGAGCCAGTTGTTACGGCCGAATGTAGAGCCGTCGAGCCGGGTAATCGTTGGTTGGCCGTTGGCAGAAAAAGCGAAGGATTCATATAGCATCACCGACGCGAAGTCGAATGTGCCGATCTGGAAACCAGGTACGCCAATTTCTTCCCAGGTCCAGAAATTGGGAGCCGCGCCGCTTTGCATGTTCTGCGGATGGATGGCGATGCTCATCCAGCGGTCTTTCCGGGACTGTTCATGGAAGAAACCTATGGCGTGGCCAATCTCATGAATAACAGAGGTGACATCGCAACCAGGCGCCAGTTTGATCTCCTGCCGGCCTCCAATTTTTCCGTATGTGGCGGCGCACACCGTGCTGGGAACAAATTCAACATAGTCAGGCTGGCTGGTGCGCACAACAAACTGGAGATTGGTTTGCTGCTGCCAGTGGCTGATGGCATCTTCAACATCGAACCTGTCGGCCAAAGGCAGGTTGGGGTGAATCGCGTAGAATACTGTTCTGTTGGGCCACATTCTGGCAAAGGATGAAACGCCGGTGCGCGCATTTTCTTCCGTTTCGCCTTTCAGGAATGCTATCTGCTCTTTGCTGAGCACAATGTCTCCCTGTAGGTAGTATTCGCCGTTGTACTCGACAACAGGTGTTTTTTTGCCTGTTTTTCTATTTTCCAATACAACCGGTGTGCCTGCCGGGCCCTGGAGGCAGGCAACGCAGGCCGGGGCTCCCGTCACTCGCGTGGATTCATTCTTTGACCTCGTTTCTTTTTTACAGGCTGAAAATAAAAGGATAAGAGCGGGCAATAGCCATGCATTAAGTTTCCATTGGGTGTTCATGGTGAATGTTTTAAGCGTGATCTTGGAATAAGGGTGTAACAAGGGTTTAAAACAGATTGAATTTCGGGATTTTCCATGTTATTTTTCCGTATTATTCAGGACGGCTTTTTATATCACATGTTTATGTAGTATCTTTACCAATTGACAATCAGTATCTTGTGGACTTGATCCCGTCACATCACTTTTCCGTATACGAGGCATGAAAGCATTCACTATGAAAAATGCGCTGATCTTATGGCTGTCAGTCACCATAAGTATTCCCGCTTTTGCACAAAAATCCCTTCCAGTTGCAGACAGCGCCGCGCCGGCCGCCAAGCTGCTCGATGAAGTAGTTATTGCCGGGTACAACGTTGCTACCCGGAAACAATACACCGGCGCCGTTACCACCATTCCCGGCGCGCAGGTAAGCCGGATGCCCGTCGCCTCCTTCGATCAGGCGCTGCAGGGCCTGGCCCCGGGCCTTTATGTGGCGGCATCTTCCGGCCAGCCGGGTGCCACGGGCCGTGTGCTTATCAGGGGACAGGCCAATCTGGGCGGCGTGGTATCGCCACTGTATGTAGTGGATGGTATTGCGGTGGAGAGCGGTGTTTTTATGAGCATGAACCCTTCCGATTTTGCTTCCGTCAGCATCCTGAAAGATGCCAACGCCACCGCTCTCTACGGCGCGCGCGGCGCCAACGGCGTGATACTGATCACCACGAAGAGAGGCAAAATGGGCCCGGCGCGCCTCGTGTTCAACACACGGCACGGTGTTTCCGTGCCCACCCGCGACCGCTTCGATATGATGAATACGGCCGAGCGGCTGCAGTTCGAAGAAGAGGTAGGCCTCGAAACAGGAGGGCGCACACTCGGCCCCGGCTGGCGCTTTTCAGCGAAAAACCCCGCGAATGCCAACCTTGCCCCGGCGGTCAAAGAACGTTACGCGGCTATTCTCGACAGCCTGCGCGGTATTCAGACCGACTGGCGCGATTATCTTCTCCGTTCTTCAGCGCCCTTTCATGAATACGACCTGAGTGCTTCCGGCGGCTCCGAAAACGTGCGCTTTTACACTTCCGGGAATTACATGAAACAGGCCGGCATAGCTTACCGTTCCGATATCGAACGGTACAGCCTGCGCACCAATCTCGATTTTACCGCGGACAGGTTTTCGGCCTCGGTGAACACCGCCATCGGTTATTCGAATAACGACTTCATCGATAACGAGAACCTGACCAATGTCGGCAATCCTTTCGCCGCCGTGTATTATGCCCTGCCTTACGAGCAGCCTTACGTGAACGGGCAGCTGATGCACAGCGGGAATAAAGACCGCCTCGGCGGCGCGTATGATACCCGCGAAGGCTCCGACGCACTGGAGCGGATGCAGAACACCACTTACCGCGTTAACCAACTGAAAGGCCTCGTAAACACCGCCATGCGCTACAATATCCTCAGTTCGCTGTTTGCCAGCGCCAACTTCGGGATGGACTACCGGGAGAATGTGGATACGCGCACCGTGAAGCCCGGCTCGCACAGCGCCATCACCACACCCGGCGGGCAGGGGCTGCACCGCGAAGAGATGACACGGTATTACCAGTTTACGGCTACTACCGGCCTCACCTACACGAAATCTTTCCATCAACTGCATAACCTGACCGTCAGCGGCTTCTATGAGTTCAACCGCATGAAAACCTCCGGCATGCGCGTAACCGGTTACGGCATTACACCCGGCCTCTACGGCACGCTGTCCGGCATCACACAGGGCACCGCGCTCAACGGTTTCATCCCGCAGGTGGGCGGCGGCAAAACAGGCCTCGCCATGGCCTCATGGATTGCACTGGCACGCTACAGCTACGCGGATAAATACCTGCTGAACCTTACCTACCGCCGCGACGGCTCCTCTACCGTTCCGGAACAAAACCGCTGGAAAAGTTTTTATTCCATCGGTGCCGGGTACGACATGAGCAAAGAGACTTTCCTCGAACCGCAGACCTGGCTGAATACCCTGCGCCTGCGGGCCAGCTACGGCACGTCGGCTTCCCCTTTCCCCGGTAACTTTGCATACACCGCCGGTTACGGCGCTTCGCGGTACGACGGCTCGCCCGCCATCATACCCACCTCCCCGGGCAATACGAATTACGATTGGGAATACACGAAAATTTTTAACGCAGGTGTGGACGTAGCCCTCTTCGATCAAAGGCTGCGGCTCGTGGCCGACTGGTACAACCGGCGCACGGAAGGAGTGTTCGTGGAAGAGCAGCTCTCGCAAACGAGCGGTTTTTCTTCGCGCATGAACAACGCCGGCGTTATCCGCAACCGCGGGATTGAGATCGACCTCAGCGGGGATATTGTGCGGAACGGGGATTTCTCCTGGTATGCCGGCATCAACTTTACGTACAACAAGAATAAGATAATCAGTCTCGGTAAAACCAAAGAATTCACCCAGGGCACCAACCTGTTCCGGACCGGCCTTCCCGTGAATACACACTATGTGGTGAAATGGGCGGGCGTGGATCCCCAAACCGGCAAACCACAGTATTATAACCGCGACGGATCCATCACCAACGTGGCCAACCCCGCACAGAGCGTGGCGGAATTCGGTACTTCCGATCCCCCGTACTTCGGTGGTTTCACCACCGGCGCAAAATGGAAAGGCTTTTCCGCCGACGTGCTGTTTACTTACGCGCAGGATTATTACCGCTATGATTCGGAAGAATTTTACACGCTCAACAGCAACGGCAATGCCGCCAGCAACCAGAGCCGCAAATGGCTCAGCCGCTGGCGCAAGCCCGGCGACGTCACCAATCAGCCGAAGTTCGGCGAGCCCTTCGGGTTCAGTTCGCGCGAGCTGCAGAATTCTTCGTTCGTGCGGTTGCGAAACGTGCAGCTGGCTTACACCTTTCCGGAAAAGCTGCTGAAAAGCACCCGCATCCTGCGTGGCGCCATGGTGTACATGCAGGGCCAGAACCTGTTGACGTTCACCAGCTGGACCGGCTTCGATCCCGAAGACACCAACAACACCGCTTTATTTGAATACCCCGCCGCGCGTACCATTACCGCCGGCGCACGCATACAATTTTAGCACATGAAAGCAATCCATTCCTACTTCGCAATACTGTCTTGCTGCCTCGCCACATCCTGCCTCGGAGAACTGGATGTGAAACCCACCGAAAGCGTGGATCAGTCGGTGGCGTTCCAGACCATCGACGACCTGAATGCCGGCGTGCTCGGCGTATATGCCGGCCTCGGCACTTCCAGCATCACCATCAGTTCGTTGATGGCCGATGAAAATATGCTGCCGGTAGAAAACAGCACCAATAAAGGCGTACAGGTTTTCAGCTGGAAACAGGAGCCTGTTATTGCAGACATCGGCCAGGCCTGGCAGAATTTTTACATGGTGATAGACCGCGCCAACCGCATCCTCGCGGAGATCGACGGTGTGGTGGTAACGGGGCAGGAAGAAAGCAGGAGAAGCCAGCTGAAAGGGGAGCTGCTCGCCATCCGCGCCTATTGCCATTTTGAGCTGCTGCGGCATTACGCGGTGGATTATGATCCCGCATCGCCCGGCGTGCCGGTGATGACGGTGTCTGAAGCGGGCAAACCCGCCAGGGTGCCGGTGAGTAAAGTGTTCGAGCAGATCGATGCCGACCTTGCCGATGCCCGTACGCTCATTCCCGTTAGTTACACCGCCAACACCCATGTTACCGCACTGGCCGTGGTAGCCATGCAGGCCCGCTCCGCCCTCTGGCAGCAGCGCTGGAGCCTCGCCATCACGCATGCCGGCACGGTGATCGACGCGATGCCCCTGGCAACCGCCGCACAGTTTCCCGATATCTGGCTCGATAAAAGCAATGCGGAAGTGATCTGGAAACTCAAGCGCGAAGCGCAGGATGCGAAGCTGGGCGACTTCTACCGCGAGGGAACGAGAGTGATGTATGCGCCTGCCTTCAAACTCATGAACAGCATGAACGCCGCAACCGATATACGTTTCGGAGCCTGGTGCAAAGACCTTGGCGCCGGCCGCTGGACCGTCAACAAGTACATCGGCGGTCAGCCCGCACTGGCGAACCTCGCCGACGTGAAATTGTTCCGTGTGGCCGAAATGTATCTGATACGCGCGGAAGCGTATGCGAACAGCGGCGCCGCAGGCCTGGTACCCGGTACGGCCGACCTGAATGCGCTGCGCGCGAAAAGAATCAGCAACTATGTACCGACCGTTTTCGCCAGTAACGCGGCGCTCGCCGACGCCGTGATGGAAGAGCGGTATAAAGAGCTCGCATTCGAAGGTCACCGGTATTTCGACCTGCGCAGGAAAAAAGCCATCATCAGCCGCATTCCGCAGGACGCGGCACAGGCGCCTTCCGCCCTTACGCTCACGCCGGATATGAGAGCGTATTATATGCCCATCCCGCTCCGGGAATTGCAGGCCAATGAAAATATGACCCAGCATCCCAAATACCAGTAATTTTTCAAGATAAGTTGAGAAAGCCGCTCCTTCCCCGGAGCGGCTTTCTGCATTGCGGGAAGCACTGTTTTGCCGCCCCTGAAGCACGGCTCTTTCAGTATGAACTTATCCTGTTATATCTGAAATAACATATGTGTTAATGGTGTTATTTTAACTTTTATTGGTGGTTTATTCGCAAATTCTTAGTAAATTACCGTTGTAACTCTTTGTGACCCGAAAGCAGCAGCAAATCTTTAACCTGTCTTTGCAATAGCTCTATTGTCCCGATCCTTTGGATAGGCTATAACCCTTTAGCAATCAAAATCGTCCTGTTGAATCCCTGATTTGAACAGTTAAGATTTCTTCACCAAAATCCATTCGAGATGAAAAGAATGTTACTCCTCATGTTCTTTTCGGTTTTGATGTGCGGGCAGGTCCTGGCCCAGTCGCGCGTCATTACCGGGAAGGTAACCGATGCAAAAGACGGAGCTCCGCTGCCGGGCGTTACCGTCTCCATTAAAGGAACTTCCAAGGGCACCATTACCAATGCAAGCGGAGACTACCGGATTGAAATATCCGGGCCGTCTGACGTGTTGGTCTATTCGTTTATTGGTTACGGCAGCAAGGAATTACCGGCGCCGGAAGGCGCTTTGCGCAACGTGGAACTGGTCATCGACGACCGCACCCTGCAGGAAGTGGTGGTAACGGGGTATGTCGACATCAAGAAAAAAGATGTGACGGCTTCCACCGCCAACATCGACGGCAGCAAGATCAACAACAAGCCCATCCAGAGTTTTGACCAGGCGCTCGATGGCCTCGCCGCCGGCGTGAACGTCAATGTACAATCCGGTATGGTGGGCGATGCGGTGGCTATCCGCATCCGGGGCGTCAACTCCATCAGCAACAGCGCACAGCCGCTGATCGTGGTAGACGGTGTGCCGCTCAACACTGCCACTAACCTGAATGTGTTCAATAGCGGCAACGGTACGCGCTTCAATCCGCTGGCGGACATCAACCCGAACGACATCGCATCCGTGGATGTGCTGAAAGATGCCGCTGCTGCCGCATTGTACGGTTCACGTGCAGCCAACGGCGTGATTGTGATCACCACCAAACGCGGCTCCAAAGGCGCGGTGAACGTGGGGTACAACACTACCCTCGGCTGGGCCAGAGGCGCGCGCATTCCGAAGGTGCTCGACGGCGACCGCTTTATCGCCATCCAGAATGAGAAGGCTTCCAACGCCAATATTGCCGCTGTTGCCGCGGATATCGACGTGAACCAGGACGGCCAGCCCGACCGCACCAACTGGATAGATGAAGTGTTCAAGACCGGCTTCTCACAAACCCACCAGCTGAATTTTTCCGGTGGCGGAGATAAAGCACAGTATTACGGTTCTTCAGAGTATGCAGACATGAAGGGGTTCGTGGTTACCAACCGCCTGCGCAGGGGCTCCGGCAGGATCAACCTCGACCTCACGCCCAAACCCTGGCTGAAGGCCGGTATCAGCCTGTACGCATCGCGTGCGCTGAACAACGGCGTATTGTCTGACGGCTTGCTGGCCGGTTCTACCGTAGCCGGTTACAACGCGCCGCCCAATGTGCCGATATACAATAATACCGGCGACTATGGCGGTTATTATCTCAATCCCGCCAACCGCGACCTCGGTAACGGCAACAACAACGTGGCTTTCCGCCTGAACCGTTTCTTCCACCCGTTGACCACCGTGTACATGGGGCGCAACGATAACCAGAGTAACCGCACCCTGGCGAGCATCTATGGAGAACTGACGCCGGTGGCCGGACTGAAAATCACTTCCCGTTTCGGGATCGACTACATCCAGAATTTTGAAGACCAATACAGCGGCCCCGATCAGGCCGGTCTTGGTTTCGGCTTCAACGGCCTCGTGCAGGAAAACCTGTTACGGCTCAACCAGTGGAACTGGTCCAACTTCGCATCTTACAGCCGCACTTTCGCACAACTGCATAACATGACACTCACCGCCGGTGTGGAATATCAATACAGTAAACGTACAGAACTATTTACAGGGCAGGGTAACCTGGCCGATGATTATTTCAAGTACATCTATGACGGGTTGTTTGCCGGTACGGACAATTCGTTTACCGGCGGTACCGCGAGCGCCCGCGCTTTTGATTCTTATTTCGGGCGCCTGGCCTATAATTATGGCGGTAAATATTATGCAGAGTTTGCTTTCCGCGCGGATGCCTACTCCGGCTTCGGTATCAACAACCGGCGGGGGTATTTCCCCAGCGGCTCCGTGGGCTGGCGTATTTATGAAGAGAGTTTTTTCAAGGATAACATCGACTTTGTAAACGACCTGAAACTCCGCGCCAGCTACGGTGTGGTAGGGAATTCGGAGATCGGCCCGTATGCTGCCCGCACGTTGTATGGCGGCGGACAGTATGCAGACGTGAACGGTTTGTCGATGGCGCAGATCGGCGACCCTAACCTGCAATGGGAATCATCCCGCAAGCTGGACATAGGGCTGGATGCGTCTTTCCTCCGGAACCGCATCAGCCTGGTGCTCGATTATTTTAACAACGACGTGGACAAACTGGTGCTCGACGCGCCTGTGCTGAGAACCGTCGGCGTGCCTGCTTCATCCGTCACCACCAACATAGGCGCCATGCGCAACACCGGGTTTGAAATCACGGTGAATGCAACGCCGGTTGAGTCCAAAGACTTTACCTGGAGAACTTCCGCCAACTTCACGTCCATCAAAAACAAGATCAAAAAACTGGTAGACGGGACGGACATCATCAGCGGTTCCAACCGCGCGAGTGTGGGCCGTCCGCTCGGTGTGTTCTACATGATACGCTGGGCAGGCGTGAACCCCCAGACCGGTTATGGGCTGTTCATGGATAAAACCGGTACGGTGAAGATGTACAACCCTTCACCCGGCGTTGCAACGGCAGACCGGTGGACGACGCCGGACGGCAGTACGAAAGTGACGGCCATTACCGCCAGCGATGCCGTTTATCTCGAAGGAGTGACCGGTTACCCGACCTGGTTCGGCGGATGGGACAATACGCTTTCCTACAAAGGATTCGAGCTGAACATCCAGGTACAGTTCAGTGGCGGCAACTCCGTACTGAACACTACCCGCCAGGGGCTGATGACCAACTTCCTGCAGAACAACATCGTGGAAATCGAAAAGCGCTGGACGCCTACCAATACCAATACGAGCGTACCGAAGATTTTCCTGACCGACAACATCACCACGCAGACCTCCACCCGCTGGCTGGAAAAAGCGGATTACCTGCGCCTGAAAACCGTGATGCTGGGCTACACCTTCCCGAACATCAAACAAAAACTGGGCATGACCAATCTGCGGCTGTATGTGGCGGGCGATAACCTCGCACTGCTTACCGGTTATTCCGGGCAGGATCCGGAGATCAATACCAACCGCACGGCCAACATCGCTTTCGGCGTAGACAGCCGGGGCGTGCCGTTGCCGCGCACATTCTCCATCGGCCTGAATGCCAGTTTCTAAACGGTTTTGATGTTACGCTTAAAACTTACTATTATGACGACGATCAAACATACCATACTCCGATATATCAGCTGCCTGGCGGCGAGCCTGCTGCTGATGACGGCCTGCTCCAAGGTAGACGAGCAGGAGCCGTTCGTGAATATCGATCCTGCGCAGATCTTTAACTCGCCTCAGCGGATCGAAAGCGCCGCCATCGGGATGTACAATGCCCTGCAGAATGCGGAGTTCCTCGGCGGCCGCGTGCTGATTTATGTAGACCAGCGCGGCAACGATGTGAACGTGTCTACCTTCTTCGGTAATGTGCCCACCTTCAACATGATCTCGAATAATGCCATTGCGCAGAACGCATGGACAGGCGGCTACCGCACCATTTTCGAGACCAATTATTTCATGAAGAAACTCAAGGAAAACGAATCCGTGATCGGCGCCGATGCCGCGAACGTGTATTATGGCGAGGCGAAGTTCATTCGTGCATTGTGTTATTATTACCTCGTGAATCTATATGCGCAAACGTACGTGTTCACTGCCGATGCAAGCCACCCAGGTGTTCCGCTGGTGCTGGATGCAGTTACCAACGGCGCCGAAGCACTGTCTGCCGCGAATAAAATTCCGCGTGCGACCGTGAAGCAGGTGTACGACCAGATGCTGGCCGACCTTACCGATGCATCCGCTGCCCTGCCGGTGACCTGGAATGATGATTATTTCAATCATGCGAGGGCTACCAAAGCCGCCGCCGATGCGCTGATGGCCAGGATTTACCTGGTGATGGGGCAGTGGGCCAACGCCAATGCAAAAGCAGACGCGGTGATCGGTTCCGCCCGCGGTTTCGCGCTCACCGCCGACCTGCGGGATTATTTCAACAAGGATAATTATGCGACCAACAAGGAAGGCATTTTTTCAGTGGCCACGAACTCTTCCGACAACCCGAACACGAACAATGCCATTGGCCAGCACTACAGCCCGCTGGGCCGTGGGGATATTTCGGTGAGTGCGGCATACCGCAACCTGGCGAATTTCTCCGCTACCGACGAGCGCCGCACGCAGCTGCTGCGCACCACCGGCACTACCACGCTCACGTACTGGACCGGTAAATATTATACCACCACGTTTGATTCGTGGGTACCGGTACTGCGCCTGGGTGAAATAAAACTGATCAAAGCCGAAGCGCTCGCGCGCCTGAGCCCGGCCGTTGCAGATCCCGCCGCGCTGGCTACGCTGCTGGAAATCCGCACGCGTTCCAACGCCGGCGCACTCGTGCCGCCCGCTACGCAGGCAGCACTGGTTGACCTGATATTGACGGAAAGAAGGATCGAACTGGCGTTTGAAGGACATGGCATGATCGACTTTTTGCGGACCAAAAGGAACATCCCCGCCCGCCCGCCTACCCAGGCAGAGATCGCCTGGAACGCGCAGCTGGTAATATTCCCGATTCCTTTTGTGGACACGCAACAAAACCCACAACTGATACAAAATCCCGGATACTGATTGAAGCATAAAAAAAGGGCCGCGCTGCAAAGCCGGCCCTTTTTGCTGATGGAATATTTTTTATTTGAGCACTTCGCTCAGTTTGGTTTCGAGGCCGCGGCCACGCAGGTTGGCGGCTACCACTTTACCCTGCGGGTCGATGAGAATATTGGTAGGGATGCCGGTGATGCCGTACAGGGGTACAACAGCCGATTCCCAGAATTTCAGGTCGCTGACGTGGTTCCAGTTCAGCCCGTCGTCCGCAATCGCTTTCAGCCAGGCGTCTTTTGTTTTGTCGAGGGAAACGCCCAGTATGGTGAAGTTCTTGTCTTTGTATTTCATGAAAGCATTCACCACGTTCGGGTTTTCCTGGCGGCAGGGGCCGCACCAGCTGGCCCAGAAATCCACCAGCACATATTTCCCTTTGAAAGAACTGAGGCTGATGTTTTTGCCGTTCGGGTCGGGGAGCGTGAAATCAGGCGCGTCCTTGCCGATGAAAGATTCCGGCCCTTCCGCGGAAGCGGTGGTCTTTTCTTTCTGCACGTCGGCCAGGAATGTTTGCATATCCTTTACCATGGCGTTGTTGGGGAAGCGTTTAATGATGTCTTCCAGCTCCTTTTTGTGGGAGAGCATGTCTTCCGCATCTTTAAAACCTACGAGGTTAATGGCAAACACGGCCGGAACGGGGTGTTTGGTTTTCAGTGCAGCGTCGAGGAAATACTGTTTGTATTGCGCTTCTTTTTTCTCGAAGGCGTCCATGCGCGCAGCCATCAGGCTGTCCGGCGTTTTGGCGATGCGCAGGCTGTCCATCGCCTGCATTTCTTTGCTGAGCGCCTGTGTTTTTTCGCTGTATTGATTGAGCAGTTGCTGTACTTCTGAAGTTGCTTCGGAGCCCTTTACATTGATCTTTTCCAGTTCGTTGTAATCACCGCTGATGCTCATGTCGCCGGCATCGAGGGCCAGCAGGATGTATTTGCCGCTTTCGAAGCGGATGCGGTATAAACCCTGTTCCGTTACCATGCCGTCGAGCTCCACTTTCCCGGAGGCGTCTTTCACGGCGGTAGTATCCACTACTTTGGGCGCCTGGCCGGAAATTTCTTCCAGGTACACTTTTTCAAGCGGGGCATTGGCCAGCTTGACGTCGATTTTAAAGGCTCCTTTCTCCTGGTGGCTCGCACATCCGGCCAGCAGGGCCGCGCCGGAAATCCATAGGGCTAATTTTCTCATGACTTTTCTTTTTTCGTATGACAAATTCAAAAATAGGGTTAAATACCCGGATGCACCCCCGCAGTTTTGTTAAATTATGTAACCGGCGTGCGGGCATGTTACGGGTGTGAACAGTGTAACTTATATGATCATGCTGCGGCCGTAAGGCAGTTTGCCCGGCCATTCACATAATTTGGGATGAACGGCAGGCCTAGCTGTTTAACTGTTTGAGCAGTAACTCGTTGGTGAGCTTCGGGTCTGCTTTTCCGGCGCTCATTTTCATCACTTCTCCCACAAACAGGCCGATAAGGCCTTTTTTGCCGGCTTTGAACTCGGCCACTTTGCCGGGGTATTTGGCCAGTACGGCCTCAATCACGGGCAATATGCTGTTTTCATCCGTATCCTGGATGAGGTTGAGATCGGTGGCAATGGCCAATGGCGTTTTACCCGGCGCTTCCATCATGGCGGGCAGGATGCGGGAGGAGGCGATGGAAAAATTCACCTTCCCGTCTGCGATCAGCGCAATGAGACCCGCCAATGCCGCGGGCTGCAGCGGGAACTGCTCGATGGAGCTGTTCTGTTCGTTCAGCCACGATTTAACAGGGCCCAGCATCCAGTTGGCCGCGGCCTTGTGATGCGGGGTGGCGTTAATCAGGTTCTCAAAATAGACGGCGGTGGGTTTATCGTCGCAGATCACGCGGGCATCGTATTCCGGCAGCTGCAGGTCGCGCATGTAGCGCTGCACCATTTCTTCGGGCAGCTCGGGCAATGCGGACCGGATATCGTCCAGGAACGGCTCGGTGATGCGGAACGGCGCCAGGTCCGGCTCCGGGAAGTAGCGGTAATCGTTCGCCTCTTCTTTGGAGCGGAGGGGGAAAGAGCTGCCGTTGGAAGCGTCGAAACTGCGGGTTTCCTGCACGATTCTTTCGCCGGCTTCCACCAGTTCTATCTGCCGTTTTATTTCGTTTTCGATCGCACGTTTCACGTTGCGGATGGAGTTCATGTTTTTTACTTCCACCTTGGTGCCCAGGCTGGTATCGCCTTTCAGGCGGATGGAGATGTTGGCGTCGCAACGCATGGAACCTTCTTCCATGTTGCCGTCGCACACTTCCAGCCAGCGCACGAGGCGGCGCAGTTCCGTCAGGTAGGCGTAGGCTTCGTCTGCATGATGCAGATCGGGCTCGGTCACGATTTCCACCAGCGGCACGCCTGCCCGGTTGTAGTCTACCATGGTATTGTCCGGGTCCTGGTCATGCATCGATTTGCCGGCGTCTTCCTCGAGGTGGATGCGGTTCAGCTGCACATGGCGGGTTTTGCCGTCGGCAAAAATGGGCACATAGCCGCCCAGGCAGATGGGGGCCGTATGCTGGCTGATCTGGTACCCTTTGGGCAGATCGGGATAAAAGTAGTTTTTGCGGGCGAAGAAGTTTTCGCGCTCGATCTCGCAATGGCAGGCAAACCCCAGCCTGATGGCCAGCTCTACCGCTTTCCGGTTAAGGAAGGGCAGGGTGCCGGGGTGGCCCAGCGTAACGGGACTGATGTGGGTGTTCGGCTGACCGCCGAAAGCAGCGCTGTCGCTGCTGAAAAGCTTGCTTTGCGTTAAGAGCTGGGCGTGAACTTCCAGGCCTATCACGGCTTCATACTTGTTATAATCGATGCTTGCGCTCATACTATTTTCTCCGGACTGATTCCCACAAAGATATTCAAACTGCAAAAAAGCAGGGAATTTTCACGAAATTACGGGGAACATACCCGATTCCCATGCATGCAGTTACTGATACTTACAATGCCCAGCGGCGTTTTTTCGACTCCGGCGCTACCCGGCCGTACGCCTTCCGCAAGGCGCAGCTCAAACAGCTGAAAAAAGTGATCAAACGCCACGAAGCGGCCATCCTGGGGGCGCTGTACGCAGATCTGCACAAACATCCCATGGAGGCCTTCGGGAGCGAAGTGGGGCTGTTATACGATGAAATCGATCATACCCTGACCAACCTCCGGCAATGGATGCGGCCGCAGCCGGTAAGTTCGCCGCTGCTGCATTATCCCTCCGGCAGCAAAATATACCCGGAGCCCAAGGGCTTGACCCTGCTGATCGGGCCCTGGAATTACCCGTTCCAGCTGTTGATCAACCCGCTGATCGGGGCTATCGCCGCCGGCAACTGCGCCATCCTCAAACCCTCTGAAATGGCGCCGCAAACGGAGGCCGTCATCCGAAAGGTGATCGCCGAAGCGTTCGACCCGGCGTTTGTAACGGTGATAACGGGCGAAGGGCACCTGGTGATCCCGGAGATCATGCAGCACCGGTTCGATCATATTTTCTTTACCGGCAGCATCCCGGTGGGCCGTAAAATCCTGGAAATGGCCGCGCCCCACCTCACCCCCGTCACCCTGGAACTGGGCGGAAAAAGCCCCTGTATCGTCGATAAATCGGCCGACCTGAAAACGGCCGCCCGCCGCATCATCTGGGGCAAATGCTGGAATGCGGGTCAGACCTGTATTGCGCCGGATTACGTGCTGGCGCACCACAGCATCGTAACGCCGCTGCTGGAGCATATGAAAACGGCCATCACACAGTTTTTCGGGGACAATCCCGCGGAAAGCCCCGACTACGCCCGCATCATCAACGAAAAGAGGTTCGACCAGCTGACGGCTTATCTTCAGCAGGGGACCATCGAAACGGGCGGCGTTACCGACCGGGCCGGTAAATACATCGCCCCCACCATTCTCACCAACGTTTCATTCGATGCGCCGGTGATGAAAGAAGAGATTTTCGGGCCCGTGCTGCCCCTGATCCCTTACCGGGAAACGGACGAGGCCGTGGCGATGATCGCAAAAAACCCATATCCCCTGTCGCTTTACCTGTTTTCCGGCAGCAGTAAAACCGAAAAAACGTTCATAGAACGCGTGGCATTCGGGGGCGGCTGCATCAACAATACGCTGGTGCATTTTACCAATGCGGAACTCCCTTTCGGCGGCGTGGGCTACAGTGGAATGGGGCGTTATCACGGCCGCTCCAGCTTCGAGGAATTCACGCATATGAAAGGTGTGATGAAAACGGCCACCTGGCTGGATGTGCCGGTGAAATACCCGCCCTTCGGCAACAAGATCAGACTCGCCAAAATGATAATGAAATAAAAGAAGCGGCCCGCATTACGCGGGCCGCTTCTTTTGGCTTACACTTAAACTATACTTACAGATTTTCGGTATTCAGTTTTTTAGGCACCTTAATGGTGAGCGTGGCGGACTTGCCGTTACGGAGCACCTTTGCGTTGATGGTGCTGCCTTCTTTTTGGGCGCGGTAGGCATCAGCTACTTCCCCGGCGTTCTTCACCGTATTGCCGTCCAGCTCCGTGATCAGGTCGTTTTCCTGGAAACCCGCTTTTTCGGCGGGGGAACCCTTGGAGACGCCGAGTACTTTGGCGCCGTTGCCTTCTTCAGTGTCCTGCACGGATAAGCCCAGACGGGGGCCGCTTCTGCCTTCGGGTGAAAAGCCCCGGAAGGAGGGCATGTCTTCCCGGAAACGGAAGGGCTGGCCGGGCCGCTGCGGGATGCTGAACACCCGGGGAGCGGATTCTTCCCTTTTGTTGAGCGTGGTGTTCGCTTTGGCTTCTTTGCCGCCGCGTTTGTACGTCACCGTTATTTTGTCGCCGGGCTTCATTCCGCCGATCGTCTCATATAAATCCTGCGGCTCGCTGATCTTTTTATCGTCGATCGCCGTGATCACATCGCCTTCCTTCAGGCCGGCTTTTTCAGCGGCGCTGCCATCGGCCACTTCCACTACCGTGGCCCCTGCGGCTTCTTTCTTTTCGGTGATGACGCCCAGCACGGCTTTATTGCCGCCGAGGGTGATGGTCTGTTCCTCATCGCGGCCGTCTTCATCGAAAATAAAAGGCATACCGCCCATATTGCCGTTGCGCGGCACGATGCGGCGGCGCTGGATGATCACATCGCCGTTTTTGTACTCGTCGAGCTTTTTACCGTCTGCGAGCACTTCGCCGTCTTTGATTTCAATGGTGACTTTTGCGTCTTCACTGCCGCCTTTTCTTTTGATAATGATCTCATCATACTCTCCCAGTTTGCCGGAGCGTTTTTCCTGTGCGGCGGCGGGCAGCGCCAGGGTGGTGGTCAGGGCGCCCATGCTGAGGATGTACAATATTCTGCGCATAAAAAAACAGGTATTGGTTTTGGCAAATTTAAGGAGGGAGAGGGGTAAGAAAATGTTAAAATAGACGGGCGGGCGGAAAAGAAAAAAGGCCGTCCGGGTGTTTCCGGACGGCCTTTCAGCTGATTTTATCGCGAAGGCACTGCCTTACAGCAGCCCTTTTACTTTTTCAATCACGGCCGGGAGGTTGCTGGCGTCCTGCCCGCCGGCGGTGGCCAGTACGGGTTGTCCGCCGCCGCCGCCTTTGATGAGCGGGGCCACCTGTTCCTTGACGATTTTCTGGGCGTTGAGGCCCTTGTTTTTCACCAGGTCGTCAGACACCATGATGGCCACCTGCGCTTTGCCGCCCGCATTGGCGCACAGCACTACCAGGTAAGGAGCGGCCAGCTGGTCTTTGATGGCGAGGGCAAACTGTTTCAGCATATCGGGGCTGGAAGCGTCTACCTGTGCGCCGATGAACTGGATGCCGTTGACGGTCACAGCCTGGGCGGGCAGTGAAGCGGCCAGCATCTGAACCTGTTTCAGTTCGAGGGCGGCCAGCTGTTTTTCCAGCGCGGCTTTTTCGCTGACGAGGTTTTCCACCGCCACGCCGGCGTCTTTCGGGTTTTTCAGCTGGGTTTTCACGGCTTTCAGCTGCTGGAGCTGTTCGTTCACAAAAGCTTCCGCTTTGGCGCCGGTAACGGCTTCCACCCTGCGTACGCCCGCGGCCACAGCGCCTTCCGACTGGAATTTGAACAGTCCCAGTTCGCCGGTGCTGCCCACATGGGTACCGCCGCACAGTTCGATGGAATAATTCGGGTCGATGGTCACTACCCGCACGGTTTCACCGTATTTTTCACCGAACAACGCCATGGCGCCCAGTTTTAGGGCCTCTTCACGGGGCAGTTCCTTTATCACCACGGGAATGTTTTCCCTGATTTTTTCATTCACCATCGCTTCAATGGCGGCCAGTTCCTCGTCCGTCACTTTGGCGAAATGCGAAAAGTCGAAGCGCAGGTAGTCCGCGTTCACGAGCGAGCCCTTTTGCGCCACGTGCGTGCCCAATACGTTGCGCAGCGCCGCGTGCAGCAGGTGCGTGGCGGAGTGGTGGCGGGCAGTGCCCTGCCTTTTGGCTGCGTCCACTTCGGCTTTCACCACGCCGTCGATTTGCGCCGGCAGGGTATCGGTGAAGTGCACGATCAGGTCGTTTTCTTTTTTGGTATCGGTAACGGCGATGGTTTCACCGTTGAACGTCAGGGTGCCGGTATCACCCACCTGACCGCCGCTTTCGGCGTAGAAGGGCGTTTTATCGAGCACCAGCTGGTATTGTTCTTTCCCTTTGGCTTTGATCTTGCGGTATTTGAGCACTTTCGCGTCGGCCGTCAGTTCGGTGTAGCCGGTGAAGATACCGGAGGGCTGCTCGTCGAGGAGCGTCCAGTCGCCCATATCCAGTTCGGTAGCGGCGCGGGAACGGTCTTTCTGCTTTTTCATTTCGGCCTCAAAACCTTCCATGTCAACAGCATAGCCTTTTTCAGTGGCGATGAGGTTGGTCAGGTCGATGGGGAAGCCATAGGTGTCGAACAGCTCAAAAGCGGTTTTGCCTTCAATGACCGGTTTTGCGGCCGAGGTTGTTGCGCCCGTTATCGCTTCAATCCTGCCCAGTCCACTGTCCAGCGTGCGCAGGAAGCTGTTTTCTTCTTCGAATACCACTTTCTTCACAAAATCCACCTGCTGCTGCAGTTCGGGGAATACATTGCCGAACTGCTCTGCCAGTACGGGCACCAGCTCGTGCAGCAAAGGCTTTTTAACGTCGAGGAAAGAGAAATAGTACCGCACGGCCCTGCGCAGGATGCGGCGGATCACGTAACCCGCGCCATTGTTGGCGGGCAACTGCCCGTCTGCGATGGTGAAGCAGATGGCGCGGATATGGTCGGCGATTACGCGGAAGGCAATGTCTGCCTTGCCGGTATCGGAATTCGTGTATTGTTTGCCGCAGAGTTTTTCCGTAGCGCGGATCACGGGGGTGAACACGTCGGTGTCGTAATTGCTCTGTTTGCCCTGCAATACGCGCACGAGGCGCTCGAAGCCCATGCCGGTATCCACGTGTTTAGCGGGCAGGGATTCCAGGGAACCGTCTTTCAGACGGTTGAACTGCATGAATACGTTGTTCCATATTTCGATCACCTGGGGATGGTCGTTGTTCACGAGGTCTTTCCCCGGTACGCTGGCGCGTTCTTCCTCGCTCCGGCAATCCACATGGATTTCAGAACAGGGGCCGCAGGGGCCGGTATCGCCCATCTCCCAGAAGTTGTCTTTTTTGTTGCCGAGCAGGATACGGTCTTCCGAGATGTGTTTTTTCCAGAAGGCCATCGCTTCACTGTCCGGCTCCAGGCCTTCCGCCTTATCGCCTTCGAACACCGTGACATACAGCCGGTCTTTCGGCAGTTTGTACACGTCGGTGAGCAGTTCCCAGCTCCAGGCGATGGCTTCTTCCTTGAAATAGTCACCGAAGCTCCAGTTGCCGAGCATTTCGAACATGGTATGGTGGTAGGTGTCGATGCCTACTTCTTCCAGGTCGTTGTGTTTTCCGCTTACGCGCAGGCATTTCTGCGTGTCTGCCACTCTTTTGTAGGGAGCCGGTTTGTTGCCGAGAAAAATGTCCTTAAACTGGTTCATGCCCGCGTTGGTAAACAGCAGGGTAGGGTCGTTTTTCACCACGATGGGGGCCGAAGGCACGATGTGGTGGCCTTTGGAAGCAAAAAAATCCAGGAATTGTTGTCTGATCTCGGCTGCGGTCATAAAATATTACTACGTATTAATATCTAATTTTAACTTTATAATTGCGTCGCTCCTAAATTTGGCGTTTATTTGTATTTTATGCAAAGTGGCACGCCGGGAAAATTGGCGTTCAAAAGGTTGCCGTTTTAGCCTAATTCACTTAGGTTTGTACACCTCCGATTTGACCGAACAATTTTAAAGGGCTGGTTGAACGCGGTGCAAAAATATCGAAATAATCAAAAACATGCTATAACCGCCGTTTTCCTGTGAAAAAACCGGGAATGCGCACACGCCATATCAAGCCAACGGGTTCATGAAGAAAGTCAAATATTTCTATAATACACAAACGCTCAAGTACGAAAAGCTCGTAGTATCCCTGCGGGTGAAAATTCTCCGGATACTTGGGTTTCTATCAGCCGCAATCGTTACAGGTATCCTGTTCCTGTCGGTTGCCTACCGTTTTCTCGACTCTCCCAAGGAAAAACTGCTCCGCCGCGATATCGACAACATGAAAGAGGAATACGACGGTCTGAAGGGGCGTATGGCGGAACTCAAAACCCAGATCGACGAGCTGCAGCACCGCGATAACGCCATTTACCGGGTGATTTTCGAGGCGGCGCCCATCCCCGACAGTGTGCGTGCCGGCAAGCCGGAGAAAGACGACGAGCTGCAACGGAAAGACAACAAAGAGATCATCGCCAGCGCCGAAAAAATGCTGAAGGAGCTGACCAACCGGGTGCAGGTGCAGGAAAAATCGTATTTGCAGATAGAAGACCTGATCAAGAACAAACAGAAAATGCTGGCTTCCATCCCGGCCATCCAGCCGGTGTCGAATAAAGACCTCGACCGGATCGCGTCCGGCTTCGGGTACCGGATTGACCCGATTTACAAAACGATGAAATTCCACAGCGGGCTCGACTTTACCGCCCCGTCCGGCACGCCGATTTACGCCACGGGCGACGGCACCATCGAGGAAGCCAGCCTGAGCGATGTAGGCTATGGTAACCATGTGGTGGTGAACCACGGGTATGGGTACAAATCCCTGTACGGCCACATGGTGCGCATGAAAGTGAAAAGGGGACAGGCGGTGAAGCGCGGCGACGTGCTCGGCTGGGTAGGCAGCACCGGCAAAAGCACCGGGCCGCATTGCCATTACGAAGTTTCTAAAAACGGGGTAAAAGTAGATCCCGTGTATTTCTTTTATAACGACCTCACCCCCGAACAGTTCGACCGTATGCTGAAAATTGCCCGCTCCGGCAACCAGTCATTCGATTAATGGAATGATTATTGGAGGAAATGCCCGGTTGTGCAAAAAAATAGGCGGTTTGGCGGGGCAGGATGCGTGAGCGATTCCGTAATATTGTATCTGTATTCTTTCAATTACAATTGATTTCGGTTATGATGCAGCAACTGGATTTATTTGCGACAGAACCGCAAACACCCGTACCGCCCAAAGCGGGCCAGCCGCCTGTAACGGATAAAGATAAGGATGCACAGGGAGCGGCAGACGGCCAGGCGACCGGCGCAGCCGGCGTTGTGGAGTTTCCCGGCAAGGGCAAAAAACGCGGCCGCAAAAGCCTCAAGGAGCTGGCCGGCGATCCGACCGTTATCCAGGAACTGGAAAAACTCACGCTCGACAAACAGTATTATTCCATCAGCGAAGTGGCCGGCATGTTCCGTGTTAATACTTCCCTGGTGCGGTATTGGGAAAATGAGTTCGATATCCTCCAGCCGAAAAAGAACCGGAAAGGAGACCGCCTCTTCCGCCAGGAAGACATTCACAACCTGAAACTGATTTACCATTTGCTGCGCGAGCGCAAATACACGATCGAAGGAGCGAAGCAGAAGCTGCGCGAAGACAAACGGTCGGCCTCACGCAATTTTGAAATGGTGAAGTCGCTGCAGAAAGTAAGAGCATTTTTAACAGAGTTAAAAGATCAATTATAAACCAGATATTATGCGTTTACACAGAGTATTATTAGGATGCGGTTTGTTATTGTCCACCGTAGCCATGGGCCAGAACGGTCCCAAAGTGGTGAAGGGCAAGCTGGAACTGAAACAATTAAGCAACGATTCTGCCTTTGCCTGGTTTTACACCGGCGTGAATAAATATGATGTAAACGCCAACATGGTGAATTACATCAAAACGAACAAAGACAAAATCAAACTGGTGGCGCTGGTGAACACTGCCGACGAAGCCAGCCGCAAACTGCTGCCCGCTTTTTATAAAGTGATGATCCTGGCCAGCGTGCCCGAAGAAAATATCCAGATGTTCGGCGTGGACGCTTCCGGCGACACCGGCAACCCGGCGGCAGACGGCTTCAAGGTGAAAAAATATCCTACCATTCTCGTGTTGCAGGACGGTAAGGAAGAGGGCCGCATCAGCGGCGGCGCGAAAGAATCCGTAGAGCAGGACATCGCACAGATCCTGATGAAAATGAATGCCAAGAAAAAATCTGAATAAAGCCTGGTAAAGGCATAAAAAAAGAGGGCGCATCCATTATGGAGCGCCCTCTTTTTTTATGCGGTAATTTATGCCGCAGGGCCTGCGTCCGTTTTCATGGCGAGGCGCACGCCGTTCTGTTCAAGTATGCCGATGGCGGCAAGGTTCACGTTCTCACGCAGATCGAGGTACCGGTTGCCGTCGAGGATGTTCGTCATGTAAATGATCTGGAGCACGAAAGAATCTTTATTAAAATCGAACAGGTTCACCGAATAACCCGGCTCCACGTCGCGATGTTTTTCGAGATAGGCATGAATGCTTTTCACCACCTGGGTAACGGCGGCAGCCGGTGTGTCGGCCGCCAGCTCCATCTTGATGGCCACGCGCTGCTGGGTGCGCAGCGAAAGGTTGTCGAGCACGGAGTCCACCATCTTTTTGTTCGGCACCGTCACGAATGTTTTTTCCAGCGTGCGGATGCGTGTGCTGCGCAAACCTATTTTTTCAACCGTGCCCTGGAAGGAGTCCACTTTCACGGAATCTCCCACACGGAAGGGTTTGTCTGAAAATATGATAAAGGAACCGATGAGGTTCTCAATGCTTTCCTTGGCGGCGAGGGCGAGGGCCGCCGCACCGATACCGAGGCCTGCCACGAGCTTTTCCACCAGCTCTTTCCCGAACAGGATATTGATCAGCACCATCGCGCCGAGGATCACGATGATGGCCTTGAAGAAGTCGCGGAAAAAAACGATGAACTGGTTGTCGGTTTTATCTTCCGTGAGGTCGGCCTTCCTTTCGAGGATGAGGGAGATGAAGTGGATGAGGCGCAGCATGATCCAGATGATGGTGATGCTGAACGTCACCTTCACCAGCAGCTGCGTCAGGTCTTTGAGCTGGTACGGGCCAGTGGGACGGTTGTAGAGCGTGATGTTGACGTCTGCCGGGAAAACCAGGTGATTGCTGGCCATAATGAAAGCCGTCAGCAGCAGGAAGTATTCGATCGGGCGCAGCAGCAGCTCCACGAACTCGTGTTGTTTGATCTGCGGCGACCAGTGTTTGATCAGCCTGAAGAGGCCGGCGGCAAGGTTTTTCGACAGAAAGCGGCGGATGAAGAATACGAACAATACGATACCCAGCACAATGCTGTAATTGCGGATGGTATTGTCGAGGATCACATGGTTTAAAAAGTCGTTCATAGTTATGCTGTAATTCAGATATTGAAGGCTTTGGCGGTATCGCCGGTGATTTGTACGACGCCCGGTTTTTTCCCTTTTTCAAAACTCCCGAATTGCCCGCTGATGCCGAGCGCTTCCGCGCCGTTGAGCGTGGCCCATTGCAGCAGGGTTTCCAGGGGAATGTCCGGGAAGCGGGCGCGGATAGTTTGCATTTCAGACCAGACAGACAGCTGGTGATTCGAGGCCAGGCTGTCTGTTCCCAGTGTGATGTGTGCGCCGGCGCGGTGCAGCGCTCCCACGTCCGGCAGCGTGCCCTCGATGTACAGGTTGGCGTTCGGGCAAAGGCACCACGAAACATCGGGAGAAGCCGCTTCCGCAAAACGTATGTCCGCTTCCGTTGTATACGTGTTATGCACCAGCAGCATGCGTTGCGCGCTGCTGAAATAGGGCAGGTAACTCTGCAGGCTGCTGAGGCCGGTAGGCCGGAATTCAGTGGCCGGGATGTTGAAGTGCCTGAAAAAATCGAGGAATGGCCCCGTTTTGTTGCTGTACAGTTCGTTTTCGCCCGCGGTTTCCTGGTTGTGGATACTGAGGGGGGCATTGTTATCGATGCCCGCGATGAGCCGGAAAAGCGTGGCGGAAACCGAGTAGGGAGCATGCGGGACGAGGGAGCCCGGCAGTTTGTAGCCCCTGAACTGCGACATCACGATCAGCGAATGTTCGAGCCGCTGCGGTGCCGATGCGTCCACAAACCCCATACACTCCACGAAGCTGTGCCAGTAGAGAGAAGAGTTTAATTTCAGCGGGATGGTGGCGGTGGTGTTGCAGATATCGCCGACGGCCGCGATCCCTTCCTGCTGCATGGCCCCTGCGGCATCGGCCATGGCCTGTTGCAACACATCCTGCCCGGAAGGCTGGCGCTGCTCCATCACGGCGGTGAGAAAGCGGGGGAGACCGGTGCCTTCCGGGATCACACCTTTCATATGCGATAGTTCAAGGTGGCAATGCGTGTTGATGAAGCCGGGGCAGAGCACGCCCTCCACGCGGCGGACGCCCTCGCCCGCCCAGGAAAGGGGCACCACGGCCGAAACGGTGCCGTTGTCGTCGAGCACCAGCACCCGGTCCGGGCCCAGAAAGCGTTTGCCGTCAAAAATGTCATCTGCCGTCAGCTTAATCATGCATTCCCCTTTTTATTGTTCCTAAAAATGTAATTTTGCAACCCAAAGCAATTACGAATTACGCAATTTTCGCTGGTAATTCGCAATCTACAATCTTAATTAAATCATGATAGATAAACTAGATGCCATCAAAGGCCGGTACGAACAGGTAGCCCTGGCCCTTACCAACCCTGAGGTGGTGAAAGATAACAAGCAGTTCAGCAAGCTGAGTAAAGAGTACCGCCAGCTGGAAAAAATCGTGAAGGCCTACGATGCCTACCGCAATTTGCTGGATGCTATCGCCTTTAACAGGGAAGTGCTGGAGAGTGGTGATGACGAGATGCGTGAACTGGCGAAAGAAGAAACGGAAAGCCTGGCCGAGCAGAAAGAAAAAGCGGAGGCCGACATCCGCAACCTCCTGATCCCGAAAGATCCGCAGGATGAGAAAAATGCGATCCTGGAAATCCGGGGCGGCACGGGTGGCGATGAGGCAGCGCTGTTTGCCGGCGACCTGCTGCGCATGTACCTGCGCTATTGTGAGAACAGGGGCTGGAAAACGTCCATCATGAACGAGAATCCCGGTTCCGTAGGCGGTTATAAGGAAGTGGTGGTGGAAGTGACCGGCGACGATGTGTACGGTACGCTGAAATTCGAATCCGGCGTGCATCGCGTGCAAAGGGTGCCCGCCACGGAAGCTTCCGGCCGTGTGCATACCTCCGCAGCCACCGTGGCAGTGCTGCCCGAAGCGGAAGATGTGGACGTGGACGTGCGGGAAGCCGATATTAAAATGGACACTTTCCGCTCTTCCGGCGCAGGTGGCCAGCACGTAAACAAAACCGAGTCTGCCGTGCGCCTCACGCACATCCCCACCGGCGTGGTGGTGGAATGCCAGGAAGGCCGCAGCCAGCACTCCAACCGCGATATCGCCATGCGCATGCTGCGTACCCGTATTTACGAGGCCGCCGTGCGGAAACATGAAGACGCCATCGCCTCCCAGCGTAAAAGCCTTGTATCTACCGGCGACCGTTCCGCTAAAATACGCACCTACAACTATCCCCAGGGCCGTATCACCGACCACCGGATTGGTATGACCGTCTACAATATGGACGCTTTTATGAACGGGGAGATCGGCGATATGGTGGAAGCCCTCCAGTTTGCGGAGAATGCGGAGAAGATGAAGGGCGACCAGCAGTAAGCCTGGCGGCAGTTAACCGATATGTTAATATTGAATGAACCCTCTTCCCCCTGCAACAATTTTTCAGGGGGAATTGTTATCATGGTGGCCAATTTTTACCGTAATCATATTATCCACCTTCCAAAACCATGTCAGACATGCTAGATCAATTAGTACAACTGGTGCGCGAGAATGCCCAGCAAACTGTCGTTGCCAACCCTGCGGTGCCCAATGAACAAAACGACGCCATTATCGGCGAAGCTTCCCACTCTATTGCGGCCGGCCTGCAGGATGCGCTCGCCAGCGGAAACGTACAGGAAGTTATGGGCCTGTTCAATTCCAATGGCCAGGTGGACAACAGCAACCCCCTCGTCAACAACATTTCAGGCAACCTCATCAGCAGCCTTACGGAGAAATTTAACCTGAACAGCGGTACCGCGGCTTCCATCGCAGGTTCCCTCATTCCGGCCGTGCTGGGCTCCCTGGTCAAGAAAACCAACGATCCGGCCGACAACGGGTTTTCGCTCGACGGTATTTTCAGCTCCCTCACGGGCGGATCTACCAACGGCGTGAACCTCGGCAGCCTGCTGGGCAAATTTGCCGGCGGCCTTGATAAAGATGGCGACGGCGATGTGGACATGCAGGACCTTATGGGCATGATCAGCAATGGCGCCAAACAGCAGCAAAGCAATGGCGGCCTGGGCGGTCTTTTAGGCGGTCTCTTCGGCCGGTAATCTACGATACGGACAGGCGGGGTACCCTCACCTGTTCGTTATTTTTAATTTTTCTTTCCCTGATTACCAGTTATTTAGTCATGAAAATTGATCTTGGCAGAATATTTGTTCAAGCAATCATCACAAATAAACTTTTATGTTTAAACTTACTAGCATGAAACGAATGAATGCATTGGCGGCGATGGCACTGGCGGGAATGATGGTTTTTGCCAGCTGCAGCACCTGGCAGGGTATGGACAATACTAAAAAAGGCGCTGTGATCGGCACAGGCGGCGGCGCAGCAGCCGGCGCCGTGATCGGCAAGGCGGCGGGTAATACGGCCCTTGGCGCTATCATCGGCGCTGCCGTGGGCGGTACTGCCGGTGTACTGATCGGTAAAAAAATGGACAAACAGGCGGAAGAGATCAAAAATGAAGTGCCGAATGCGACGGTAGAGCGTGTGGGCGAAGGTATCAACGTAACCTTCAACTCAGGCGTGCTGTTTGGATTCGACAAATCTGACCTGACCGCTACCGCACAAAGCAATATCCGCGAACTGGCGGAGGTATTGAATAAATACCCCGATACCCATGTACGCGTTGAAGGCCACACGGACGATACTGGTGCAGATGCTTATAACTACAGCCTGTCTGAGCGCCGCGCCAAATCCGTAGCAGCATACCTGGCAAAACAAGGCGTATCCAGCGGACGTATCCAAACGTTCTGGTATGGCGAAACACAGCCTAAATACCCCAACGACAGCGAAGCGAACCGCGCACAGAACCGCCGTGTTGAGTTTTCAATTTTTGCGAACGACAAAATGAAGTCTGAAGCGAAGAGAGAAGCAGGCCAGCAATAAGTTTTTAGTTGAATTTTCTCATAAGCAGTTTGAAACGAACCTCCCGGCTTTCCGGGAGGTTTCTTTTTTTATAGCGCTGGTGCACGTTTGGCGGGATAGCACAACCAGGCTTCACCAGTTCGTGATTCGGAGAATGAATGGCATCAGCTTTATTTCGACGTTTCTAACCTGACAGGAACAATCCTGCCGGGTTCTCTCCTGAAATGATCGGCATTACGCCAACATTTCCAACATTCCGTAGTGTCTGCAGATTCGCTTTATTGCTCCCCCAGCGTGTCCAGCCCTGCCAGGATAATCCTGCAGGCTTCGCGGATTTCTTCTTCCGAAATAATCAACGGCGGCACGATGCGCAGGCATTGCGGCGCGAATAAAAACCAGTCGGTGATCAGGCCGTTGGCAATGCAATAATCAATCACTTTTTTATTGGACGGAAAATCATCCAGCTCTATGGCGAGCATCAACCCCCGTGCGCGTACCGCTTTGATGCGGGGATGCTGCAGCAGTTGGAGGAACAGTTTTTCTTTAGCGGGAATGGCCGCCGTGAGATCTTCTTCGATGAGCGCTTTCATGCCGGCGAGGCCGGCGGCGCAGGCAACGGGATGGCCGCCGAAAGTGGTGATATGGCCCAATACCGGCTGGTTGGTCAGGCTCCACATAACGTCGCGGCTGGCGATAAAAGCGCCGAGCGGCATGCCGCCGCCGAGGGCTTTGCCCAGCAACAGCACATCCGGCACAATGCCGTATTGTTCGAATGCCCACAGGGTGCCGTTGCGGCCCAATCCGCACTGAATTTCATCGAGCACCAGCAGCGTTCCGGTTTCAGTGCAGCGCCGGCGGAGGGCCTGCATCCATTCCTGCGAAGGGGCGATCACGCCCGCTTCCGCCTGCACGGTTTCCGCGATGACGCAGGCGGTGCGCTCCGTGATCCGGCCGATCATGTCCATTGAGCCGTGTTGCAGGTGCTGCACATCGGGCAGCAGCGGCCGGTAGGCATTGCGCCAGTACTCGTCGCCGATGATGCTCAGCGAGCCCTGGGTAGAGCCGTGGTAGCTGTTTTTGAAGGCGATGATCTCCGTGCGGCCGGTGTGGCGCTTGGCGAGTTTCATGGCGCCTTCGGTAGCCTCGCTGCCGGAATTGGTAAAGTATACGCTGTTGAGGGAGGCAGGCAAATGATCCGCCAGGTATTTGGCATAGGCCACCTGTGGCGATTGCACGAATTCCCCATACACGAGCAGGTGCATATAGGTAGCGGCCTGCTTCTGGATCGCCTTTACCACGGCCGGATGGCAGTGGCCCACGTTGCAAACGCTAATGCCGGCAATCAGGTCGAGGTACTTTTTGCCATCCGCATCCCACATGTACATCCCCTGCGCTTTCACTATTTCCAACGCCAGCGGGGCGTCGGAGGTTTGCGCGTTATGTTGTAAAAAAAGCTGCCTGTTATTCATTGGGGCGAAGTTAGTGAAGTTCTATATTTGTACTATGCCAGTAATATTACCCGTAAAAGGAGTGCTCCCCCAGATGGGAGACAATTGTTTTATAGCGCCCAACGCCACCATCGTGGGAGATGTGATCATGGGAAAGGATTGCAGCGTGTGGTTCAATGCCGTGGTTCGCGGCGATGTGAATAGCATCCGCATGGGGGACAAGGTGAATATCCAGGATGGTGCCGTGATTCACGCCACTTACCAGAAAACCAAAACGCACATCGGCAATAACGTGTCTATCGGCCACAATGCCATCGTACACGGCTGCACCGTGGAAGACAACGTACTGATCGGCATGGGGGCCATCGTGATGGACAATGCGCACATCGGCAGCAATACCATCATCGCCGCCGGAGCGGTAGTGCTGGAAGGCACCCAGGTGGAAGCCGGCAGCATTTATGCCGGTGTTCCCGCCAAAAAGGTGAAAAACGTCAGCCAGGAACTGATTCACGGTGAAATAGACCGTATCGCCAATAACTATATCATGTATGCGGACTGGTTCCGCGACCAGGTCTGAGACGCACACTTTAGGAAAAAGTGTTATATTGCATAGACTGAAATATCCCTCCTATGAAAAGAAAATGGTTGTTAGGCTGCTGGCTGGCATTTTTGGTGGCCGGCTGCGCCACGCAGAAGTCGGGTTGCCCGGGCAGTACATTTTATAACGCCGGCAATGCCAAACAAAACGGCAGGGCGGGGAAACAAATGAAACTGTTTTAAACGGGCGCTTATGCGGAAATGGACAATTTTACTGGCTTTAACGGCCGGCATCCTGTTTACAGGGTGCCGCACGCAGAAAACCGGCTGCAAAACACCGCCGAGGAACATGGGCGCCGAGAAGGTATTTGATGAAATGAATAAACCGCCGAAGAAGGGATTGTTCAGGAGACGGGGATAACGGCGAGGCGGGCCTCACGGGCATGTTAATACCCTTTCTCGTCAATCGTGTGCCAGATGGCCACGTAGCTGAGGTACCGGTCCATATCGATCTCTCCTTCTTCCACCGCTTCTTTTACCGCACACCCCGGTTCATCGAGGTGCTGGCAGTTATTGAACTGGCAATTGGCCAGGAAAGGCTGCATTTCCAGGAAATAATGTGATAGTTCGGCTTTGGGGATGTCTACGATCCCGAATTCCCGCAGGCCCGGCGTATCGATGAGGCGGCCGCCGCCCGGCAGGTCGAACATCTCGGCGAAGGTGGTGGTGTGCATGCCTTTACCGCTCCAGCCGCTGACGTTTTTTGTTTTCAGCTGCAGCTCCGGCAGCATGTTGTTGATAATGGTGGATTTGCCTACGCCCGAGTGGCCCGAAATCAGGCTCGTTTTATCGTGCAGCACCTCCCGCAGGGCGTCGATCCCTTCGCCGGATGCGGCGGCGGTGAGCAGCACCGTATACCCCATGGATTCATATACTTCTTTCCAGTGTTCATATTGCTCCATGTCTTTCGCCTTGTACACGTCTCTTTTATTGAAAACGAGCACGGCTGGAATGTGGTATGCCGCGGCTGTAATGAGAAAGCGGTCGATGAAGCCCTGTGAGGTGCGGGGCTCTTTGACCGTGCAGACCAATACCGCCTGATCGAGGTTGGCGGCTACGATATGTTTTTTGTATTTGCTTTGAGGGGAACTGCGGACGATGTAGTTTTTTCGTCCGGCAATGTCCGTTATCATGGCCGTATCCTGCCCGCCGTCTTCCATGGCAATGGAGACTTCATCGCCTACGGCAATGGGGTTGGTGGACGTGATATCCCCGTCTTTCTTGAAAATACCCGGCAGGCGGGCCTGCAGAAAGTCGCCGTTGGCCGATTTGACCACATACCAGCTGCCGGTGGATTTGTAAATGGTTGCTTGCACGGCGTAAAGGTAAATCAAATCACGGCAATCTCCTGAAGAGCGTATAGCGCAGCACTACTTCGAGCAGCAGGCACGCCAGGGCTATCATCGCCAGTGGGAAGAAATGTTCCGTAAAACGTTTGTACGATGTGATTTCCACTTTCGACCGTTCGAGTTTGTCGATTTCGTGGTAGATGTTTTTGAGCGAGGTGTTGTCGGTTGCGCGGAAATAACGGCCGCCCGTTTCGGAGGCGATTTTTTTCATCAGCGGCTCATCGATCTGCACGTCCACCATCTGCATCTGGATGCTGCCGTCCGGCATGGTGGCGGGAGAGGGGGCTTTGCCGATGGTGCCCACGCCTACGGTATATACTTTGATCTTGTACGCTTTGGCGATTTCGAGCGCGGTGAGCGGGTCTACGAGGCCGGTGTTGTTCACCCCGTCCGTCAGCAGCACGATCACCTTGCTTTTGGCTTTGCTGCCCTGCAGCCGGTCTACCGCGGTAGCGAGGCCCATGCCGATGGCGGTGCCGTCCTGCAGCAGGCCGCTCCTGATTTGCATGAGCTGTTGTTTGAGCACGCCATGATCCATGGTGATGGGGCATTGTGTGAAACTTTCGCCGGAGAAGATCACGAGGCCGATGCGGTCGCTGATGCGGCTGTCCACGAAGTCCATCGCTGTTTTTTTTGCGGCTTCCATGCGGTTGGGGCGGAGGTCTTCCGCCAGCATACTGCCGGATATGTCTATGCTCAGCACGATGTCGATGCCTTCGCTGTCGATGCTTTCAGATGTGTTGGATGTTTGCGGGCGCGCCAGCGCGGTCACCAGTGCGGCGAAAGCGACGATACGCAACACCAGCAGCAGCGGGCGGAAGCGCACCTTCCACGAAACAGGCAGCCCTTTCAGCCCCTGCAGGGAAGACATCTGTACGGCGCCCTGGAACCGGCGGCCGCCCTGGTAGGCCCACCAGATCATAACGGGTATGAGCAGCAGCAGCCAGAAAAAGGCCGGGTATGCGAATGCGATATGTTTCCAGCTATCGAAGTTCATGTTATTTCGTCTGATGATTTGTGCCTTCCGGCTCAACAACGGCGGTGGCGGCGGCTTTCGTCCACTCCACCACGGCGATGGCCTTTTGCAGGCAGTCTTCGTGCTCCTGCGGCGACGGCTGCAGTTTGGCAAACTTCGCCAGGTCGGCCAGCGTCAGGATGCTCTGCAATTTGTCGCGCTGCTGGTTGAGCACGGTAACCGGTTTAATGTTCTGCAGCAACTCTGCGCTGGTCTGCTCCAGCGCCGCGATATGGAACTGCTGTTCAAAATATTGGCGGAGCACGTCGGTGAGCTCGGTGTAATACAGCTTCACATCGGTGTTCCAGGGTTTGTCTTTTCCGAGTTGCGCCAGGTGTTCGATGGCTACCTCGTACGGCGTTTTGGCCGGTTTGGCGGGCAGCGGTTTGGGCGCGGGCTTGCGTTTACGCCAGTATACAAAGTACAGCACCACCGCGGTTACGAGCACCAGGATGCCGAGCAGCCAGGGCCAGTAGTCCAGCAGGTTCCAGGCTACGCGGCGCAGCGGCTTGATGGGCTTGAACGCTTTGCTGGTATCGACGGCAACGGTGTTGACATCGATCATGATGGGATCGGTGAACACGGAGTCGTACGACCCGTCGGTGACTGAAAATACTTCGAACTTCATGGGCGGCATTTCCCAGCGGCCGGAGTCGAAGCTGGTCACAGTGATGATCTGTTTCCAGACTTTCTGCTGCTCATTGGTGCCCGTAGTATCGAGCGGCGTGCGGGAAACGATCTCGAGGTGATTCAGCGAATCCGGGAGGTTCGGGAACACCACCTTCAGATTGGCCCCTTTCAGGGCATAAAGCATCACCTTGGCGGTCACGGAAATGTTCACCTGTTCGCCGAGGCGTATTTTGGTGGTGTCGGGCACGGCCTTCACCTGGAAATAATCTTCGTACTGCTGCGCCATTAATGGCCGGCCGGCCAGCAGGCAAACCAGCGTGGTAAAAATGAATATGTTCTGTCTTACTTTCATCCGGTGTGGCAGTGATCAGTTTTTATCTTAAACCCTGTTCAGGAAAAATGTTTGCAATGCTTTCACGTAATCTTCGTCTGTGCGGATGCTGATCAGTTCTGCCCCGCTTTTCAGGAATGCGCTCCGGCAATACTGTGCGTGTTGTTGAAACTGATGGGTGTAATACTGCCGTATTTTTTTATCGCCGGTATCTACCCATTGCGAAGCGCCCGTTTCACCGTCCGTCATCCGGATCATGCCTACGGGCGGTAGTTCTTTATCGCGCGGGTCGTACACCTGTACGCCTACCACATCGTGCCGTTTGGCGGCGATGTTGAGCGCGTCCTGGTAGTTGCCGGAGAAAAAGTCGCTCAGCAAAAAAACAATGCTGCGTTTTTTGGTGGCATTGTTGAAGAAGCGCAGCGTTTCGGATATGTTGGTGCCTTTTCGTTTTGGTTTGAACGACAGCAGCTCGCGGATGATGAAGAGGATATGCGACTTTCCTTTTTTAGGCGGGATGTATTTCTCCATGCCGTCGCTGAAAAAGATGACGCCGACTTTATCGTTGTTCTTGATGGCCGAAAACGCCAGTACGGCGCAGAGCTCGGTAACGAGGCTGCGCTTGGTGTGGGTGGCGGTGCCGAACGATTCGCTTTCGCTGACGTCGACGAGCAGCATCACGGTAAGCTCCCTTTCTTCTTCGAACACCTTCACGAAGGGATGGTTGAAGCGGGCGGTCACGTTCCAGTCGATCGACCGTACGTCGTCACCGAAATGGTAGTCGCGCACTTCGCTGAACGACATCCCCCTGCCCTTGAAAGCGCTGTGGTATTCGCCGGCGAATATGTGATTGGTAAGCCCTTTGGTTTTGATTTCCAGCTGGCGGACCTTCTTGAGTATTTCTGAAGTTTCCATGGCTTACGGTTTATGGCACTTCCACTGCGTTGAGAATTTCGCTGAGGATGTTTTCGCTCGTTACGTTTTCGGCTTCCGCTTCGTAGGTGAGGCCAACGCGGTGGCGCATCACGTCGAAGCATACGCTGCGCACGTCTTCCGGAATCACGTACCCCCTGCGCTTCATGAAGGCGTAGGCTTTGGAGGCCAGTGCCAGGTTGATGCTGGCGCGGGGAGAACCGCCGTAAGCGATGAGCGGCTTGAGTTTGGCCAGTTTATATTCTTCGGGGTTGCGGGTTGCAAACACCACGTCGATGATATATTGTTCGATCTTCTCGTCCATGTACACCTCGCGCACCAGCTTGCGGGCCTCCAGGATCTCAGCAGGGTTGACTACCGGGTTTACTTTCGCCTGGCCGTCGGGCTGCAGGTTCTGGCGGATGATGTGGCGTTCTTCTTCTTTGGTGGGATAGCCGATCACGACTTTCAGCATAAAACGGTCTACCTGTGCTTCCGGCAACGTATAGGTACCTTCCTGTTCTATCGGGTTTTGTGTGGCCAGTACGAGGAAAGGCTCTTCGAGTTTGAAAGTGGTATCGCCGATGGTGATCTGCCGTTCCTGCATCGCTTCGAGCAGGGCGCTCTGCACTTTTGCCGGGGCGCGGTTGATCTCGTCCGCCAGGATGAAGTTGGCGAAGATGGGCCCTTTCCTTACCATGAACTCATTGCGCTGCTGGTTGTAGATCATGGTGCCCACCACGTCGGCCGGCAGCAGGTCCGGGGTGAACTGGATGCGGGAAAAGCGGCCATTGATGGCCGAAGCCAGGGATTTGATGGAGAGCGTTTTAGCCAGCCCCGGTACGCCTTCGAGGAGCACGTGCCCCTGAGCCAGGAGGCCGATCATCAGGCGTTCCACCATGTACTTCTGGCCTACGATCACTTTGTTGATTTCCAGGTTCAGGATGTCTACAAATGAGCTGGCCTGGTGAATCCTGTCGTTCAGTTGGCGGATATCGTACGATGTATTTTCCATGTATTTACATTTCGAGGTTGCTAAAATAATGATTCTGCTCTTTAAACCTACTGCCATGGCGGGTATGCGCCGTTAAATTGCTGTTAAAAACGCCCATTCAACATCCTCCCCCGTAAACAGATATGGTTTAAAAAAAATTCCAATTTAAGAAAGCGGATTGATATTTTACAAGCGGAAAGCAAAATGTACTTAAAATTATCTGCCGCCCGCCTCTTGCCCACTGCCATCATATGGATAATGCTCCGGAAACCGCACACATCAAACAAAACCCGTACCCAATTCCCGAATGTATTCAAATAAAAAGCATTATAAAAATATTTAAAATAATATTTGATGACCGGGCATGCCGGTGCTGCATTAAAGAGTTGTGGATGTTCGGGTTAGGCGCCGCCGGCTGACGGGTAATGCGGCATCACATGATTGCGGTACCCGTAACAGGGAAAAAGGGTGTAAGTTGCAGGTGTTCTTTCCGCTAAATGATTGTTGTACATGCCGGTTAACATACTTGTTTATGAAGACAATGCCAGCCTGCGGGAAAGCCTGGCCAACCTGCTTTCGCTGACCGAGATATACCAGGTGGCGGGCGCCTGGCCGGATTGCGCCCTGGTGAAAGAACAGGTGGCGCAGTTGCGGCCCGATGTTATATTGATGGACATCGACATGCCGGGCGTCAACGGCATCAGCGCCGTAAAGCAGATCCGCAGCTTTGACCAGGCGGTGCAGATCATAATGCTGACCGTGTTTGACGATAACAACCATGTGTTCGAGGCGCTTTGCGCCGGGGCCAACGGATATCTCCTGAAAAAATACATATCAGACAGGCTGGTGCCGTCTATCCAGGAAGTACTGAACGGAGGAGCCCCCATGAGCCCTTCCATCGCGCGCATGGTCATTACCAGCATGCAGCAGCCCGGGACGGGGAACGATTACCAGCTCACCAACCGCGAAAAAGAAATTCTTCAATCCCTCTCCAGGGGAAACAGCTTCAAACTGATTGCCGCAGACCTGGGCATCAGCCTCGACACGGTGCGTACCCACATCAAACGTATTTACGATAAACTCCATGTTCGTTCCCAAATCGAAGCGGTGAGCAAAGCGATCAACGAAAAACTGGTATAGCCCGCCACATCATTACGGTATTGTTTTGGTTTACCGCCGTCGCCAACTTTGCATTCAGCAAAATCACAGCGCGATGAAAAACATTGTACCCCGAAAGTTACTGACATGGAGCCTGCTGCTGGCTGCGGCCTGCACAAAAGATAACGGCGGCCAGGACAACACCAGAGAGCTTCCCGTCATCCAGTCCATCAGCCCCGACAAAGGCCCTCAGGGCACTTCCGTCACCATCCTCGGGCTTCATTTCTCCGCCGTTCCCGGCAATAATACCGTTACGTTCAACAATGTGGCCGCGACCGTCACCCAGGCGGAAACCGGCAAGCTGGTGGTTATGGTGCCGAAAGGCGCCGGTACCGGCCCTGTAACGGTAACGGTTAATGGAAAAACAGCCAACGGCCCCGCGTTTACCTATCAATACGGCTTTACCGTTACGACGCTCGCCGGCGGCACCAAAGGGTATGCAGACGGGACGGGGGCGGCGGCCATGTTCGATTCGCCTTCGGATGTATGTACGGATAACGACGGAAATGTGTACGTAGCGGACAGGCTCAACCAGCGCATCCGTAAAGTTACGCCGGCGGGTGTGGTGACTACCCTGGCCGGCAGCACACTGGGGTATGTAGACGGCCACGGCGTCAGCGCGAAGTTCAGCATGCCGAGAGGTGTTGCCATGGGCGGCGGCGGTATTTACGTGGCGGATGAAACGAGTCACCGCATCCGCAAAGTTGCGCTCGACGGCTGGGTAACTACCATTGCCGGTAACGGGCAGGCAGGATTTAAAGACACAACGGCGCCGCAGGCGAGGTTTTATCATCCTTACGATGTTGCCGTCAGCAAATACGGGTCAATCTTTGTAGTGGACCAGGCCAATCACCGCATCCGCAAGATCAGGAACGGGCAGGTGACGACGCTGGCAGGCAGGCTTGAAGGAAGGGCAGATGGGGAAGGCGCCGATGCGAAATTCGCGTTCCCGTGGGGTATCGCTGTAAGCCCCGGCGGCGCGGTGTACATTGCGGATGGCTATGATAACGGTGTCCGCAAACTGGAGTTCAAAAGTATAGCCACGGGCGTGCTGGTAGATGAAGATACCGCAACGACTATCCCTACCACCAAAGTCATTATCAGCACATTGCTGCGGGGCGGAACGGGCGATGCGGACGGCGATCTCGGTACGGCAAAAATCGAACTTATATACAACCTGGGTACAGACGCCGCGGGAAATATTTACCTGGCAGACGGTGGTTCGCAAAAGGTGCGTATGGTAACTCCGGCTGGTCAGGTGTTGACGGTAGCCGGGAGCTATCCTCCGGGGTATCTGGATGGCAGCGGGACGGCAGCGAAGTTTCGGCACGCCGGCGGCGTGGCGGTGGATAAGCAGGGGAATATATATCTTGCCGATACCCATAATCACTGCATCCGCAAAATCACACCTGAATAAAGCGGCTTATTTTCATACCGGCCATTGCAGCGCAATGGTAGTGCCGCCGCCCTGAATGGAGCGTATCACAAGCGTTCCGTTCAATGCGGCGGCACGATTATGCATATTCCTGATACCGTTGCCGGAGCCGGTTCCTGATACATCGAATCCCCTCCCGTCGTCGGCGATCACCATATGCATCGTGTCCCGCTCCCGCCGTAACTTGATATGGACGCCGGTGGCTTCGCTGTATTTGACAATATTGTTGATCGCTTCTTTGTAAATCAGATAGATGTCTTTCCGCTGCCCGGGGTTAAGCCGGATATTGTCCAGCTGGCCGTCTTCATTGAAAATGTAACGGATGCGTGCGGGCTCCAGCATCTCCGCGGTAAACTCTTTCAGGCGGATCATGATCCTTTCGATCGTATCATTGGCGGGGTTGATGGCCCAGACGATGTCGCTCATGCTTTCCATCATGCGCGACGAATGTTCCCTGATCCGCAGCAGGTGGCTTTGTGCGGCATCGTGCGCAGGCATCTGCTGCATGGCCAGTTTGCTGATAATATCGATACTGGTGAGGGTGGAGCCGATTTCATCATGAAGGTCGCGCGCAATGCTGCTCCGCAGCTTTTCTTCCACCATGTATTTGGAGATTTTGGCGGCACAGATGCCGGCTATTTTGGTGAGAAGTTGCAGGTGCCTTTTGGTGTAGAAATTCCTTTGCGGGTGCTCGGAATCAATGACGCCGTATAATTTCCCGTCTGCCAGGATCGGTACGGCGATCTCCGAAAGCCGCTGCCGGTCGTCGAGAATGTAACGTTTGTCTTTCGCCGTATTGTTGACGATCTCTGCCCGCCGGCTTCGGGCGACAGCGCCCACAATTCCTTTACCCAGCGGTATTTCCAGCGGATTGATTATTTCTCTTTTCATCGGGTTCTTGGGCCCGTAGGCCGCTTTCTGCACCAGCAGTCCACGCTGTTCGTCGTATTCATAGATGACGCAGTCTTCCAGCTGCAGCTGCGAGATGCAGTTGCCGGCGATGTCCCAGAGAATATCTTCGGTCGTATTTTGTCCATAGAGCGAAGTGGCGAAATAGTTCAGCACTTTTTCCGACCTGATTTTTTCCTGCAGGCGCCTCACCAGGCGGAATAATAGAAAAGTGGAAACAGCCGCAGCGATCATGAAGAACCACCAGGTGTTCCAGAAAGGTGGGCGGATGATAAAGGAAAACGGCCGGGCCGCTTCAAACCACTTTTCCCCGCTGGTGCTTGCCGCAACGGCAAAGGTGTACGCGCCGGGCGGCAACGAACTGAACCGGACGCTGTTGTTATTGCCATGAGCCACCCACTGACCATCGAGGCCCGCTAATCTGTACCGGTATTGCACCCGTCCCGTGTTGGAAAAGTAAGGCGCAACAAAATCGATGTCGATGGAGTTTTGATCATAGGGAAGCCTGACGGTGCCCTGGCGGCTGTCATGGGCAACATGTTCGTTGTTGATGCGCACGCCGGTGACGGTCACCTGCAGCGAATCGTCCGCCGCCCTTACGGCCTCGGGCCTGAAATAATTGATGCCGTTGAACCCGCCAAGGAACAACACGCCTCCGCGGCTATAATACAGGCTGTTTTGATAGAAATGGTTCCCCTGGATGTTGTCGAACTGGTCAAAGAAATCCGTTTTTCCCGATAGGCGGTTATATCGGTACAAACCATCGTCGGTAGCCAGCCACAGGCGATCCGTACTGTCTTTCCACACGGAATGGATAAACACCCGGTCGAAGTGCGGGCTGAGTTTTTTTAGCGTGAGTTGCCGGCCCTTTTGTGTGAGCAGGTACAGGCCTTTGGTGCCCAGAATATATTCGTGCCCGGATAGCTGGTAAAGGCAGCGGGCCGGACCGGGAAGACGGGTCGACAGGGCGGCGCGTAGTGTCAGGGCCGAATCGAGGCAGTACACGCTTTTTTCGGTACCGATCCATATCTGGTGAAGATCGTCTTCATAGCAAAAGTTGAGATTTTCCTTTTCTCCCGGGAAGCGGACAGGTGTGATGGTGTAATCACGGCCGTTCATCAGGTAACCGCCGTCACGCGCGGCAATGAGGTGATGGCCATTGTGTAGCGTAAAAATCTGGTCGATAAAATCATTTTCCAGTTTGGACCGGAGGTTGTCTCCCGCCGGCCCTGCCGGGAACGAAGGCCTTTTGTACCTGCCCGTGGATGACTCGTAAAGCCACACCCCGCGATTGGTCTGCCCGATGATCACATAACGGCCATCGTATGCGATGCCGCGAACGGAAGGGTGGTTCATTTTATCGGAAGCGCCGGACGTGGGGAATACAGGCCGGATAGTACCCCGCTGCAGATCGAAGTAGGCGATGCCGTTGATAGTGGCCAGCCAGAGGTTCCCGTTTTCATCTGCCGCGAAACCCCGCACATGGTTGCTGAAATACCTGGCGGGATCGGTTTCCCAGTTCCGGATAAGGCCTATTTCCTGCTGGCCCGGCCGGAAAGAGAGCAGGCTGAAATCGTTACAGGCCCATACCTGGCGATGTTCGTCGAGGTAAAGATCTACAAGCCCTTCCTGGTTGAACAGCGGCCGGCCGTTGTGGAACAACCTGCATGCGCGGTATTTCCCGGTAACACCGTTGTATTCCAGTAATCCTTTGGATGTGGCGAGCAGATGCCTGCTGGCGTCCAGGGGCTGCACGTCGTTGATAAGGAGGAAATTATCGGCCGCGTCAGGAAGATGCTGCCAGATGTTTACGGGCGATATTTTCTGCGCGGAAAAATCGTACAGGAACGACTGGTTTTTCCAGTTGGAAACCAGCGCTGCCTGTTCGCTGAGGGCATTGACCGAATACAGGTCGCTGACGGGAAGCGAGTCACAATAGCCGGGTTTTTTTCGATAAAGGTTACCGGCTGCACAGTAAAAAACGGTATTGCCGAAAGTACTCAGTGAGTACTGTCTGGTATGGAAGGGCGGAGCACCCGGGAATGCCCCCGCGGGGGGGCGGAATGAGCCGGTAAGACTGTCGTACGTATAAATGCCGCGCGTAGTGAGCAGCTGTACCGGTTGGCCGGGCAGTTCGAAAATGTTTCCGGGGGAGGGGCGCCAGACAGTATCCACAGCCACATTCCGGAAGTCGGCCTGGTCGTCGTTAAACAGGTAAAGCCCCTTGATACCGGTGACCCAAATCCGGTTTTGACGGTCGCAGAGGATGGAGCCGAGCCTTTCGCCAGGGAAGAAGACGGTGATCCGTTTGCCGTCGAAACGTTTTACCTGGTTGTGGTACAACAGCCAGATGAACCCGTTCCGATCCCGTGTTATCCGCCGCAAGCCAACGGTGCGTATGCCTGAATTATCGTCGAAAAGCCGGACATGGTAGTCTGGCAACTGCGCCATGGCAGCGGATGTGCAGAGTGTAAACAGCCATAAACCCAATATGGAAGACAGCTTTTTGTTCAATGGGGTTTCGTTATATGCTTAAATGTACAAATTTGGGCGATGGGTTTTCATATTATGGTGAAAATGTATTTGACTTGCGGACGAAGGTAATTTGGCGGCGGTTTTTATGTAAACCGTACATTTGTCATCCGTTTATGGCTGCAACCGTTATGCCATGAATCTAAAACACTAAAAACCAAGGGATGGAACAGGAAGACTTTGCAATAAGATGGAAGAAAGTGGAGGAGTTGCTGCACGAACGTTTCGGCAAAACGCCGAACATGGAGGCCATTCTTTTACTGATCGGGATACAGGAGCTGAACAGCCCCAAAACGAAATTCACCAAGGAACAGAAACAGGACCTGATGCATATCGCCGTGTGTACGCTGCTGACCCAGAGCGGGTATTATGAACCGGAAGGACGCGACCGCGACGGGTGGCCGCATTTCAAAGAGCTGCAGCCCGTGCCCAAGATGGGGCTCGAAGAGCAGGAGCGGTTTTTAAAGGAGCATGTGATCGCTTATTTCGAGGAGGAGTAAAACCGGAGATATTAATCCGCCGCATGCCCCACTATCGCTGAAGGGTGCGACGCAACGGCTGCTGGGCCCGGATCCCGCCGCCCGTTCCACCACAACAAACAAACCTCATGCATAAAACCCTGCTCATTGCTTTGTTGCTGCTGGCCGGATTGGCCGCCAACGCCCAACGTAACCGCAAAGTAAAGGTGACCACCGATTACGGCACCATGGTGATCAGGCTGTACGACCAGACGCCGAAGCACCGCGACAATTTCATCAAACTGGTGAAGCGCCGTTTTTACGACAGCCTGTTGTTTCACCGGGTGATCAGACAATTTATGATACAGGGCGGCGACCCCTCGTCCAAAAGGGCCGCGGCCGGTACTTTGCTGGGTGAAGGCAGCGTGGGATATACGGTGCCCGCCGAGTTCCAGCTCGACCTGTACCATAAAAAAGGCGTGCTGGCGGCGGCGCGCGATAACAATCCCGCCAAAGCCTCCGACGGGTGCCAGTTTTATATCGTGCAGGGCAAAAAGTTCACGGACGGCCAGCTCGATACGCTGGAACAAACCCGCCTTGGGGGCCGCAAGATACCCGTCGACCAGCGGGAAACGTATAAAAGGATCGGCGGATCGCCGCACCTCGATCAGAGTTACACCGTATTCGGGGAAGTGGTCAGCGGGCTGGCCGTGATCGACAGCATTGCCGCGGTAAAAACCGACAAAAACAACCGGCCCGTGCAGGACGTGCGCATCCGGAAAATCAGGCTCGTCAAGAAATTCCTGTTTTTCTAAGCCATTGTTAACGAAGAAGTTTTTTATTATTCTGCCCGTAAATCTTTATTTTTACGGCTCAAAATCAAAATTGACATGAATTTTCCGTCAGAACTGCGTTACACAAAAGACCATGAGTGGGTATTGCTCGAAGGGAATACTGCTAAAGTGGGTATTACCGATTTTGCACAGCGTGAGCTCGGTGATATTGTATTTGTAGACATCAACACCGTAGGCAAAGCCCTGAAAGCAGAAGAGATTTTTGGCACCGTGGAGGCTGTAAAAACCGTATCCGACCTGTTTTTACCGGTATCCGGCACGGTGGGCGAAATCAATCCCCGCCTCGAAGGCAATCCGGAGCTCGTGAATACCGACCCGTACGGCGAAGGCTGGATGGTGACCATTCAGGTGGAAAACACGGCAGATGTGGACGCTTTGCTGACCGCAGATGCTTATAAAGCGCTGATCGGCGAATAATAATGAACGAAGCGAATTCAAATAAAATGAGGATGATCCGTTACTACTTACCCGCGTTAGGATGGATCATCCTCATTCTTTTTTTGTGCACGATGCCGGTGCCGGCGGTGAAACCCACTTCATGGCTTGACCTGATCCACCTCGACAAAATCGTGCATTTCTTTTTATTCGGCGGCACCGTTATTTTGCTGGCGTACGGGTATCACCGGCAGCGCGGGCGCGTCAGTACTTCCGGGCTTTTTTACCTCGCCCTTTTCGTTACGCTCTACGGGCTGGCCATCGAGTTTATCCAGAAGTATTTCACCGCCAACCGCAGTTTCGAAATCTGGGATGTGGTGGCCGACGGTGCGGGCGCACTGGCCGGCGCGCTGATTTTCGGGCTGATCGGCAGGCGCTTTCTCAAATAATATTTCCGGCTTTCAAAATGATATGAATGCACTCAAATTGAGTGCATTTTTTTTGCGAATTTTTCCCCTCTCTCCGACTTTTTATTCGATAATCCCGATACTATTTCAGCTTTCACCAATTTGTTTTGGCGCGTGTTTTTTATGCCGTTAATATTGCCGTTATAGCAGTGTTTATCATGGATATTGGTTCACAGATCAGGAAGATTCGCGAAAGCAGAAATGTAACGCAGGAGTATATGGCTTCCCGGTTACAGATCAGCAAAACGTCGTACGGAAATATAGAAAGGAATATGATCAAAAGGGTAACGCTGCCGATGCTGATGGCTATTGCAAAACTGCTGCACGTGCATTATACGGCTTTGCTGGGGGATGATGCAACGCTGGAAGCGTCGGGTATAAACGCGTTGCTGGACGGCGTGCATCACCTGCTGGAAAAAATGGACGGCATAGAAAAACAGTTGCAGCGTTTGCAGTAGCTCCGGCACGACATCCATTGTTTGTTACACTCCTCAATATAACGGGTTGAAGATGTCTATCTTTCCCGGTTGCTTTGATGGTGGGAAAACATCGTCTTTGATGCGGGATATTCATTCCAGTTGTGAAGGGACATCATCCATTGTTTGTTACACCTTAAAACTGCAGGCGGAAACTGCCGAAGATGCCGAAGCGCTTTTCATACGGTTCGTCGGGCAGCGGTTTGGGGGCGAGGCGCCATACAAAGTCGACCCGGATGAATTTGAGAATGTTCTCCACGCCGGTACCTACTTCGATGTAGGGATTGCCCTGCAGGGTTTTGAAAGGATAACCTGCGGTCAGGTTCATGTTCCTGTTGGCTTCGGACAAGCGGCCTATCACGCCTTTGGCGGTCCAGAACTGGCGGAACTTCAGTTTGCGCACCAGCGGGATGTAATTGAAAATGCCGCTGCCGATGGTGTGCTCCAGGTTGAAGCCAGCATATTCGTCGCTGATGAACTCGTAGCGGTTCATCATGTTGAACGCGTACTTATTGTAATAGTAGATTTCGTTGCCGGGATGGATTTCCAGCTGGGTATAAGGCAGCGGCGAACCGAAGATCTTACCGCCGAAGAAATTATAGTACAGTTGGCCGAATGGCGCCAGTTTGATGTAGTCCGACACGGTCAGCGCGGTTTTATGATAGTTGTAGTTGCTCTTCATAAAACCTTTTACACCGAGGGCGTATTTGAACTCGACAATCGGGTATTTGCTGCCGAGGCTGAAGCGGTAATAATTCCCTTCAAGGAATTCTTCGCGGAAGGCATAACGCAGCTTTACGGCCACTTCCATATTGGTCAGCGGGTCGAGGCCCTCGCCGTTATGCGGGAAGAAGTCGCCCGCGGGCAGCGGCGGGAAGGGCAGGAATTGTTTGTGCGATACCGAGAAGTGATGGGAGAAGCCGGAGAAATATTCTTTATAGAATTCCGCGCGTTTTTCATCGATCAGCATGAACTTCTGCGGGATGTTCGGCTTACGGATGGCCAGCGAAAAGATGTTATCGGTGCCGACTTCGTCGTAGTAGTTGGCGCCATTGTCCAGGTCGCGGATGAACGAGCCGTACACATACATGCGCGGGTGGCGTTTCAGCAGCCAGAGGGCTGATATTTTGCCTTTAAAACGGTCGTCGCCGAAGCCGTACGCGAGATAACCGTTGAGGTAAATGTTTTTATTGAATTCCGGGGTGGTGCCCAGGTCGAGCCGCATCCGGAACCCTTCGAGGCTGTTTTGCGAGAACAGGTACCAGTAGGGGCCGAATTCGATCGGGCCCACGGGTTTATAGCCGGTGGCGAGGAAGCGGATGGTATTGGAGTATTTCTGGAAGAGGGGGATTTTCTGCAGGGTATCCACCATCTTGTAAATGGCCACCTCATTTTTGGTCAGCGAATCGTGCCGGTGGGTGGCCCAGAAATCGTCCGGCCGGTTGCGCGCACTGTCTGCCACCACAATGTTCTGAGGGTACCGTTTTTCGGTGAAGATATTGGTGGCGGCGGTATCGTTTACTTTGATGTTGTTGTAGGAAGTGGTTTTCCGGCCGATGAACTCGATGGTTTTGGTCGGTTTCGGGCTGGGCGTCCAGAAGTCGACGATAAACTTATCCTTGGCAAGGAACCACCCGCTGCTGTCGGTCATCGGCTTGAACTCCTGCACCAGGCTTATTTTTCGCACGAAATTGATGTTGGCGTCACCGGGCACCGACAGGCTCATTTTCTGGATGGCGTAGGTGGAATCCTGCACCCATACTTCGCCCACAAAAACGTTCTCGCCTTTGCGGCGCGGCTCGAAGTTCAGTTTGATGAAGCGCAAGTTATTGACGTACTGTGTATCGGTAATGCGGTAGTGGTAATAGAGGGCGCCGCTGTTATTCACCGGGCTTACGAAACTCTTGTCGAAAACGGGGATGAAGTTGTCGTACACGTTGATGTTCTGGTACATCCCGCCGAGGAACTTGGTCACGCTTTCGTTATCGAGCCCCGAGGTGCGGCTGGCCTTGATAACTTCCTTGGTTTTTTTAGGGTCTTTCTGGAAATAGTAGTCGGATATGCTTTCCGTGAGGAATACCGGCAGGAAGGGCTGGTTTTCAGTAGTGCTGTCGATATTTTTCAGGATGAAGGAAAAGGGTTTGGTGAAGCGGTTTTTGGACAGTTTCACCGTATTGAGGTTTTTAATGTCCAGCTCGAGTTTATTGTACACCTCGTAGGTATAACTGTCAAGGCGGTCGTAGTTATTGTACGGTTTGCGCCGGATGATCTGCCGCAGCAGGATGAGGGCGAAATTGACGTTCGCCTTTACCTCGTATTGTTTGAGCGAAACGTCGCCACGGGTGATTTCAAAATTGAGCGTTTGTTCCTTCAGTTGCCGGTTCACAAACAGGACCATCCTGCCGTAACCCATGACCCTTACCAGCAGGGAGTCTGACGGAATCGAGGGCAGTTCGAAGAGAAATGCGCCGTTTGCATCGGTGACCATACCGGTGTTGGTGCCAACAAACTGCAAGGTGGCAAAGGGAATCAGTTCCTGCGTATGCGCATCCTTTACAATTCCACTGATCTTATATTGAGCGCTAAGGGGGAAGAAGCTGACGGTACAAATAATCAAAGCTATGGTTCGTTTCCAGCCGGTCATACACGAGGCAAATTAGATATTTTCACAGATACAACGTTCAATGAAGGGTAAAACGACATATTTATAACAAATTTTTATCTTTCCCGGCAGGCTGGATGAAGGGCGCGACCGGTATTATTTGGTGAAATAACGGACCGGTGGCGGCATTGTCTGCCGGAGCGCCATTCCGATAGTGCCTTCCGGCGCGATGCATCCTGTAAACAGGTCATACCTTGAGTGGTCTGGAAGCTGCTGGCCATCATGCATTCTGCAAACGGAGGCTGCCATCTGCGTTAAATGACATGGCAAAGCCGGCACAGTTCTCCGCTATCCGGGCATTTACCGGTGTAAACCCGGGAAACAGCCCCAGACACGCCCATATACTATGAATAACGTGCCAAATATTTCATAGCTTTGATGCACAAAGTGCTTTTCTATGAATGAGCAACAACACCTCGACACCCTGAGTGATATCAAACGCCTGATGGAGCGGAGCACCCGCTTTATGTCGCTAAGCGGCCTGGGCGGTATTGGCGCCGGGGTGAGCGCGCTGGTCGGCGCTTACTTTGCCTGGGATCTGCTGAACGATGGAGGTGGCAGGGGAGGCTACGGCTACGAGCGTACCAGCGAAACCGTGCTGGTTTTCCGCCTCATGCTGATTGCCTGCGCCGTGCTGGTGGCCGCACTGAGCGCCGGTTTCTACTTTACCTGGCGCAAGGCCCGGCAGCAGGGCCTTCCTATCTGGGACGCGTCGGCGCGGAAAGTGTTCATCAACCTTGCCATCCCCTTGGGAGCCGGTGGCTTTTTTATCCTCGGCCTGCTGGATCTTGGTTACGTAGGCCTTGTAGCCCCTTCGTGCCTGGTGTTTTACGGCCTCGCACTGGTCAACGCCAGCAAATACACGCTTACGGATATACGTTACCTGGGCTATGTGGAAGTTGTGCTGGGCATCATCGCCCTGTTCAACCTGTACAACGGCCTCTTTTTCTGGGCACTCGGTTTTGGTGTGATGCACATTCTGTATGGCGCCATCATGTGGTGGAAATATGAACGAAAAGCCGCCTAACAAATCAGCAAGGTATGAACCCGATCGGTAATCTGAATAAAGTATTTGAAAGCCGCATCCGCCTGGGTGTTATGAGTGTGCTCATGGTCAACGAGGAAGTGAGCTTCAACGATCTGAAGGAGGTGCTGGAAGTGACGGACGGCAACCTGGCCTCGCATCTGAGCACGTTGGAAGAGAATGCGTATATCAAGGTGCACAAAGGGTTCATCGGCCGGAAAACGAATACCACCTATTCCATTACCAAAACCGGGGAAAAGGCGTTCAAAGGGCACCTCGCGGCGCTCGAAGCCATGATCAAATTCAGCCAGTAAATCCTCTTCATGCAAACACTCCGAAACAGGCTGCGCAGCTTCCGTTTCGCCTTTAACGGCATACTGGCCTTCCTGCGCAGCGAGCCCAACGGCCGCATTCACCTGGTAGCCACCATCGCAGTGGTTGCACTGGCCAGCTGGCTCGGATGCACCCTCACGGAGTGGGCACTCCTGACCTTCGCCATGGCCCTCGTCTGGGTCACGGAAATGCTCAACACGGCGATCGAAAAAACAATGGATCTCCTCCATCCCGAACGCCACAGCTCCGTTAAATGGATCAAAGACGTGGCGGCAGGGGCGGTACTGGTGGCTGCGTTGGCGGCCGCGGTAGTGGGGGGGCTGATTTTTATTCCGAAGTTGATCTGAACAGGTCGGGCGCTCCGTAAAGAAGATTTCCTCCCGAATACCGCAACACTTTCTTCGGCAAATTCAACCTGAAGAAGTAATCGCCAGCGCAAGCATCTTCACTTCCCCCAATCACTTACCGCCTGCAATCCCCCTAAAAGTGTTTCCTCTCGAAAACCCGAAACAAACCTCTGCCGCAAATTCAACCTGAAGAAGTAATCGCCAGCGCAAGCATCTTTACTTTCCCCAATCACTTACCGCCTGCAATGCCCCTAAAAGTGTTTCCTCTCGAAAACCCGAAACAAACCTCTGCCGCAAATTCAACCTGAAGAAGTTAACCGTCAACGCCAATATCTTCACTCTAAAGACCGCTTACCACCTGCAATGCTCCTAAAAGCGTTTCCTCCGAATACCGCAACAACCTTCTTCCGCAACATTCATCCTGACAAAGCAAATCTTCCGGGGGCAATACCTTCACTCCAAAAACAACTTACCGTATAAAGCAAGAGGCTGCATCCATTCAGATGCAGCCTCTTGCTTATGCGAAATATCTTGTTTAGAAATCTACGCCCATCGCCAGCGTTACCAGCGGCTTGCCGCGGAAGAACCCGGTCATTGGCCAGCCTGCGTCTACTCTCATGAAGTAGCCCAGCAGCGTGGTTCTGGCGCCGAATCCGTAACCGCCTACAAACGGCCCGAGGAAACCTTCCTTGATGCGCACCACGATGCCGTCCGGCGTGGAGTAAGTGGTATAGTTGGCGTCTTTGAACGACAGCTTCTGGTTCCATGCCGTACCGATATCGATGAAGGTCATCAGCTGGAAGTTGCGCAAAAATGCGGAGTTGATGGGCTTATCGAGGAAAGTGGTGAGCACCGGCAGGCGCAGCTCGGTGTTCATCAATACCACGTTGTTGCCGTTTTTGGCATTCTGTTTATATCCGCGCATATTCACCGCGAGCGTCTGGTAGGCGTAATTGTCGTTGCCCACTAGGTTGTTGCGGTAGATGTCCGGTTTGATCAGCCAGTTGTCAACACCGCCGAGGAAATAGATCAGCTTGCGGCTGCCCCAGCTCACGTCTGCGGCAAAACGGGTGGCCCAGATGAAGTTCCGGTGGATCTCAACGTAGTGGCGGATTTCACCGCCCATATTGTAGGTCAGCTTGCCTTTGGGCGTTACCTTGTTGAACAGGGTGTTGCGGTTGCTTTTGATCTGCGCCAGCAGGTCGCCGTACAGTTTATAGCGGGTGCCCTTGTAAATATTGATGGCCGGGTTAAGCACATTGTCGTGCACATATTCCAGGCGGCCTATCACAGCGGTTTCCTTGAAGTTCTGCATTTTCAGCGAAGGCTCGTCGTTGGCGAGCACCACCATTTCGTCTGTGCGGATACCGCCCGTCATGCGGATGCTGCGCACCACATCAAAGGGATACCGCACTTCCAGCTGGAAGATGTTGGTTTTGTTCTTGATGGGGTAGCCGGCCTCCGTGGAGTCGGTCGATATACCCAGGGTAGCCTTGTCTACCTTCCGGTAGTAGGTGAATTTATAATCGAACCTTCTTTTCAGGTACGACATGGAGAACATATATTCCGTACCGTCCAGCGCCAGCGGAATGCGGAACGCGCCGGAAAATTTATAATCTTCCATGAGGTCGCTCACGCCGATACGCACCAGGCCGTTCACCGGGTCGTTGAGGCGGATGGGGCTCGACGGCTGGCCGAAATACGGCTGGTACCGGTTCATCATCACGGAGTTGTCGAGCTGGGCCACCAGGTAATCGGACGAGAATTTGAGCTTGTAATTGCTCAGCCGTGCCTGTTTCAGTACCGGCGGCTCCTCGCGGCCGGGTATCAGCTGTTCGGCGGCTTTGGCAGTAGTGTCTACCGGCTCGTTGCCGAACTCGTTCAGGAAAAAGTCGTTTTGTTTGGACGCGGTGTCTTTTTGCTGGTAGTAGCTGGGCAGCCCGAGTTTCAGGCTGTCTTCATGCATTTTCCGCGCCATGAAAGTAGTGGGCCGTGCCGTTACGTTCCTTCTGCGAAGGGTGTTGGTATCCACTTTCAGTTTATACAGGCGTTTGTAATCGCCGACCTGTACCACTTCGGAAACGAGCCCCTGGTCGCCGGCGATCCTTGATTCCTTGATACCATACTGGTAGTTGGTAACGGGGAATACATAGGTGGAATCGTTGGTGATGGTGATGGCCTGCACGGAATCGGGCGCTGTGCTGCCGTATTCGGCGAGGGCGGAATCGAGCTCTTCCTTATCGGGATTGTGCAGGATTTCGGCGCCTACGAAAAACAGCGAGTCCACGCCGGCTCTTTCGGCCTTGAAGAAACCTGCATAACGGTTATTGATGCCATTGGCGTCGCTCACGAATGTGAAGTGGGTGGTATTGTACTGCACCGGCAGGCGTGCGTTGCCGTAGGGCAGGTTGGTGAGCTGCGACACCTGTTTTTCGGACGATTTGTTCCAGTTGTCGATCAGGAATATGTTGTACCGGTTGTGCGGCAGCACGGTATCTGCACTGCGGGCCTTGGGGCCCGGCCGGTTGGAGGAATAGATGATGCCGCTTTTGCCGGGGAAGGCCACAAACGAAGGGTCGAGGTCGTCGTACACGTCGTTGGTGATCTGCTCGGTTTTACCGTTGCTGATACTGTAGGTGAAAATATCAGTATGCCCGTTTTTCACGGCAGACAGCAGCAGGGAGTTATCAAACTCGAAGAAATACTTCATGTCGATCACCCGGTCGAACTGAGGAAGGTCCTGACGGATGGTGATTTTCGAAATGAGGTCGTACACCATGAGTTTGGTTTTGCCTTCGTGCTCGTAAATAATGGCGAGGCGGTTCCCTTTCTGGTTCCAGGCCAGCAGGGGATAGTTGGGATCGAGTTTGGAGGTAAGCTGGCGTACGCCGCTTTTCAGCAACACCTTGGTGGTGCTCCAGCCCAGGTTGATTTTTACTTTATAGAGGCCCTTGGTATACTCCACTACGGCATACATGCTGTTTTTAGGATTGGCCTGGTAACGGAAATAATCTTTTTTGCCGATTTCGTTGGAGATCACGCCCGTACCGCGGGTAACCTGGCGGCGGCGGCGGTTGTCCTGCTGGTAGCGCCGCAGGTTATAGGTCATGAAATCTTTCATGGCATTTTTGGGCGTCATATGCAGCACCTGTTCAAAGCCTTTTTTGAGCCCGCGGTTGATGCGGGTGATGTACATGAGATAAGGCACCGCGTCTTTGCCGTACTTGCTTTCCACGTAATACCAGAAAGCCTGGCCGGCCAGGAGGGGTTTATCGAAAGCGAGCTGGTTGAAAGTGGAATATTTGCCGGAAAGCAGGGTCGATTTCAGTTCGTCGTCGAGCTTGGCCGTCCAGTTTTCGGCGGCGTAGGCGATGAACCCGTCGGTAAACCAGTTGGGGAAGTCGATCAGTACGGCGTTGCCGGCAAATTCCCCGATGTCTTCCCCGAACAGGAGGGTTTCGAGCATTACCCGGGCAATGCCCTGGCGGATCTGGCGGCGGAGGTTGGCGTGGTCGCCGTCGAAGTACACCAGCAGCTTATTACCAACCAGCTTGGTGATCCCGCCGGTATTCTGCCAGTCGATCCCTATCCCGATATTGGATTGTTTGAATTCGCCGAAGTTGTTATACACCACGATATTTACCTTCTGCCGGAAGGTGTACTCCATAAATTCCTCCAGGGAGGGAAGTTCCTTTTCGGCGGTCTGTGCTACATACTTTCCGAGTTCCAGGCCGTTCTGCGCGAAATAGGTATTGAAGTGGCGGGTGGTATAGAAGCGCCATTTGAAGTTTTTGTACTGAACCCGGTTCTGACCAAACTCAACCGTATTAGTCTGCGCCTGAACGTGTAACGTGCCAATCAATAGGATAAAGGAAAGGATGAATGACCTGGTAATAAATCGGTTCATACGGAAAGTATTGATAATATTGTGTTGTGAATTAAAATTAGCAAAAATCGTTCAACAATGCTTGAAATCAAATATTTCACGGTGAATCCCCTTCAGGAAAACACATACGTTCTTATAAACGAAAAAAAGGAGTGTATCATTATAGATCCGGGATTTTATTATGAAAATGAACGGGCGGAATTTCTGCGGTTTATACAGGAAAACGGCCTGAAAGTGGTCCGTTTGCTCAATACCCACTGTCACCTCGACCACATATTCGGTAACGCCCTGGTGGCGAAAACGTTCGGAACGGGGCTGGAAATACATGCCAAGGACCAGGTGGTGCTCGACCGGTCGCCCCAGTCGGGGCTGATGTATAACCTGCCATTTGAGCCCTCGCCGATGCCCAAAAGTTACCTGAAAGAGGGGGAGAAGGTGGTGCTGGGCAATGACGAGCTGGAGATCCTGTTCACGCCGGGGCATTCACCGGGCAGCGTGTCGTTCTACTGTGCCCGGCAGGGGTTTGTCATTGCCGGAGATGTGTTATTTAAACAGAGTGTGGGCCGGTCTGACTTCCCCGGGGGGAATTTTGAAACATTGGCCCGCAGCATCCGGGAGCAGCTGTACCGCCTGCCGGACGATACCGTGGTGTACCCGGGCCATGGACCTTCCACTACCATCGGGTTCGAGAAGGAGCATAACCCCTTTGTGCCGGAAGACCCCTCAACGAGGTTTGCGTGAGAGGAGGCTGCGTACTTCGTCCCGCTCCATAAAGAGTATAACGGCCATGTATATACCCAGTCCTACGGCGCCGGCTCCATGGAGGGCAAGCATGCCGGGGTGCTGTGCCCGCAGCCACGCATGGCCGGCATAGATCAGCGCGGCCAGCAGCAGGTAAAAAAGGATGCGTTTGACGTTGTAGGGCACCGGGTAATATTTCTGACCCAGCAGGTAAGATACGACCATCATAAAGGCGTAACAGATGAAGGTGGCCCAGGATGAGCCTGTGTAGCTGTATTCCGGGATCCACCAGAAGTTCAGCCCGATGGTGATCACGGCCCCGGCCAGGGTGATGTAGGCCCCGGTCATGTTCCGGTTGGTGAGCTTGTACCAGATGGTGAGGTTGTAATAAATACCCAGGAATACCGCGGCCATGGTAAGTATCGGTACGATGCCCAGGGCTTCGGCGTACCTTTTTTCAGACCCGAGGGTGATGATGAGGCCCCAGAGGTCGAGGAAGAGGGATACCCCCAGGAACACCGCCCCCAATACCATCACAAAAAATTTCATGACGCGGGCATAAGTCTGCGGCGCATTTTCCCGGCTGCTCTGGTTAAAAAAGAAGGGCTCCGCCCCCATCCGGAAGGCCTGGATGAAGATGTTGACCAGCACTGTCAGTTTGTAACCCGCCCCGAAAATACCCAGTTGTGTGAGGGTTTCCTCTTCGGGATAGGGGTACACCCTGGCAAAAATCAGCCGGCTCAGCATTTCATTGATCATCCCGCCAAATCCCACAATGAGCAGCGGCAGGCTGTAGTGCATCACTTCCTTCCATAGCACTCTATCGAACACCCACCGGAAAACGGAAATTTCTTTATACAGGAAAACCAGCGCCAACGCACTGGCCAGCAGGTTCGACAATACAAAATAGCCCACGTTGAACGCGGGATTGTACCAGTCGGCCAGCCCTCTTTTGGCCAGCTCGGGGCATACTACCAGGAAAAATACGCTCAGCGCGATCTGGGAAATGATCGTGAGCACCTTGACCATGGCGTATTTCCGTGGGCGGCCTTCCTGCCGCAGCATAGCGAAGGGCAGGGTGGCCAGGGTGTCGAAAAATATCACGCCGGCTGTGAGCAAAATGAGCGTTTCATGACCGCGGATGCCCAGCACGGTGGCGATTTCCCCCGCCCCCGCCAGCAGTATCAGCGTGAATACCGTGGTACTCACCAGCATCGACACACAAAGGGTATTGTACAGCTTCGACCGGTCGGTGTTCTGCACAAACCGGAAAAAACTCGTTTCGAGGCCGTAGGTAAAAATGATGTTCAGGAAGGGGATAGCGGCGTACAGCTGGGTAACGATCCCATATTCGTCGGCTGGCAAAAGCCCGGTAAGAAATAACTGCAGTACAAATCCGAGGAACCGGTGGGCGATGGTCGGAATACCATACCAGATGGTTTGCCCCGCCAGTTTTTTAATATTTCCCAATGCGCTGATTTTGTTTCAAAAATAGGAGTTGGCTTATTCGTTTCCAAAGTTATTGCGGCGGTTGCTCTTTTTTTCGCCGAGCCGCTTTTTGAACTGGATGCGTTTTTCTATCATGGCTTTGGTGGGTTTTACCTTGATGCGCTTTTTGGGCACTATCAGCGCCTGCGCTATCAGGTGGTTCATTTTCCGGATCACCTCTCCCTTGTTCCCCAGCTGGCTGCGCTCTGTTTGCGACTTTACCTGCAACAGCCCTTCCGCATTCAGTTTGGCGGCCAGCTTTTCCAGCAGCCGGGCTTTCTGCTCCCCGCTGAGAATGGCCGACGCCGCGATGTCGAAATAGCCTTCCACCATGGTTTCCACCTTGTTCACGTTTTGGCCGCCCTTGCCGCCGCTGCGCGCTGTTTTGAATTTTATTTCCGATGATACGTCAGGCATAAAGCATTTCTTATCTTTAAACGCAAAAGTAAAGGGAATCCCGTGAAAACAGTCATACAACGTGTTACCAGCGCATCCGTCACCATCGACGGTACGGTGAAATCGGCCATAGACGGCGGCCTGCTGGTACTGATCGGCATAGAGGACGCAGACGGGGATGAAGACATCGCCTGGCTCAGCAATAAAATCGTGAACCTGCGGATATTCAACGACGAAGCGGGCGTCATGAACCGAAGCGTGCTCGACACGGGCGGCGGCATCCTGCTGATCAGCCAGTTCACCCTGCACGCCGCTACGAAAAAAGGCAACCGCCCCTCGTACCTCAAAGCCAGCAAACCGGAAACAGCCATTCCGATATACGAGAAAATGAGATCGCAGCTGGAAAAAGACCTGGGTAAAACCATCAGTACAGGGGAATTCGGCGCCGATATGAAAGTGGGCCTGCTGAACGACGGCCCCGTCACCATCATCATCGATACAAAAAACCGCGAATAATGAGCATGACAATCCAGGAAGCACAGGAAAAAGTGGACCGGTGGATACAAACCACCGGGGTGCGTTACTTCTCGGAACTGACCAACATGGCCATTCTCACCGAAGAAGTGGGAGAGGTGGCCCGGATCATCTCCAGGCAGTACGGCGACCAGTCGTTCAAGGAATCGGATAAAAAGAAGGAGCTGGCCGACGAACTGGCCGACGTGATGTGGGTGCTGCTCTGCCTGGCCAACCAGACGGGCATCGACCTCACCGCAGCCCTGGAAAAGAACTTCGAGAAAAAGAACGTCCGGGACGCGAACCGGCATAAGGATAATGAAAAACTAAGATGAATATAACTTTATTGTAATACGTTGTTTCAAAATTCAAATTTATCTTTGCGCCCTATGGCAACAGATCAGAACAAGTTCCAGGCGATCATTTCGCATTGTAAAGAATACGGTTTTATTTTCCAGTCGAGCGAAATTTACGACGGGCTGAGCGCGGTATACGACTACGGTCAGTATGGCGCGGAGCTGAAGAAAAACATCCGTGACTACTGGTGGAAGAGCATGACGCAGATGCACGAAAACATCGTGGGTATCGATTCCGCCATTTTCATGCACCCTACTATCTGGAAGGCATCCGGGCACGTGGATAATTTCAGCGACCCGATGATCGATAATAAAGACAGTAATAAACGTTACCGGGTAGACCATCTCATTGAAGGGTTCGCCGAAACACTGGCGGCTGATGCCGCTGCGGCGCTGATCGCCGATATGGAAGCGCTGCTGAAGGAAAACGACTTCGCCGGCCTGAAAAAGCTGATCGAAGATAACCAGATCAAATGCGCCGTAAGCGGTACGGTGAACTGGACGGACGTGCGCCAGTTCAACCTGATGTTTTCCACCCAGCTGGGCAGCGTATCTGAAGAAGCCAGTGAAATATACCTCCGCCCCGAAACCGCACAGGGGATTTTCGTGAACTTCCTCAACGTGCAGAAAACCGGCCGCATGAAAATACCGTTCGGTATCGCGCAGGTGGGCAAGGCTTTCCGTAACGAGATCGTGGCGCGTCAGTTCGTATTCCGCATGCGCGAGTTCGAACAGATGGAAATGCAGTTCTTCATCCGCCCCGGCACCCAGAAGGAATGGTATGCCTACTGGAAAGAAGAAAGGATGAAATGGCACCAGAGCCTGGGCCTCAACCCGGCCAACCTGCAGTACCACGACCATGTGAAGCTGGCCCACTATGCAGACGCCGCGGTGGACATCGAATATAATTTCCCCATCGGTTTCAAGGAAGTGGAAGGCATCCACTCCCGCACCGATTTCGACCTGAGCCAGCACCAGAAATTCTCGGGTAAGAAGATGCAGTACTTCGATCCCGAAATCAACCAGAACTACATCCCGTATGTGATTGAAACGTCCATCGGCCTGGACCGCTGCTGCCTGATGATCCTGAGCGAATCGTATGAAGAGCAGGACCTCAGCACGGCAGACAAACAGGATAGCCGCGTGGTACTGAAGTTCCCGGCAAAACTGGCGCCGATCAAACTGGCCATCTTCCCACTGACCAAAAAAGACGGGCTGCCCGAAATCGCCAAAGAACTGATGGCCTCCTGTAAAACCAGCTTCTACTGCTTTTATGAAGAAAAGGATGCGATTGGTAAACGCTACCGCCGCCAGGATGCGATCGGTACGCCATTCTGCGTAACGATCGACCACCAGACGAAGGAAGACGGCACCGTTACCATCCGTTACCGTGATACGATGGAGCAGGAGCGCATTCCCCTGGCGCAGGTGAAGGAAATGGTGATGAGGAAAATAATGGAATAAACGGATTCCTGGATAAAGCGACGGCTAAGTGCAGTGATGCGCTTAGCCGTTTTCTTTTTTATGCGTTTAAGATAGCGTAATGCCCGCTCCCGGTTTGCCGGATGCTGTGGTTGGTGGCAGGCCGAAGCGGAGTTTCTCGCGCATACAATGCCACCGGTGCGCCTATTTATACAGCTTCTTCTCAACCGCCTTCAGCCGTTTTTCCTGCGCTTCAAGTTTTTTGTGCTGTTCGATGATGATGAGCGTCAGCTCTTCGATTTTTTCCAGCAGCGCGGCCTGCGTGCTGCCCACATCCAGCCCGTTTTCCGTGACTTCTTTCGCAGTCGGAACGCCGGGGAGGTGCTTATGTGTTTTTACATAAGTTTCCAGTGCTGCCAGGGACGGGAGCTGATAGTCTGGCTCGAAAACGTAATCGGGCCAGGGTGTTTGCTGCACTTTTACTCTTGTTGCAATGATGCTGCCGGATACGGCCAACTTGTGCCCTTTTGTATCGGCGGTTCCTAATCCAATATTATCATTAGCATCTGCCTGGAGAAAAGAGTTGCCGGTACCGTGGTTATAGAAGAGAAAGCCTGCATTATTAGCAACGATACTATAATAACTCTGATTTTGTTTTTCAAGAATAATCTCACTGGAATTAGTTGAATTCGTTTTCACCCACAACGAACTTTTTACGCCGGTAGCACCCTCTACATCGAGTGTAAACCTGGCATCATTTCTACCAATGGACACCCGGCCTTCGGGAGAAATACGCATTGCCTGGGAATTATTCGTATTAAACCGGATGCTGTTTGTAGACGTTGTGGTACTTAAAAACATATCCCCTATGGAGTTGCTCATGTACAATCCACCATTATCGGAACCATATCCAATCGAGCCTACCTGCTGATTATTATATTTCCAGACGGTATATAACGGAACATGATTGGCGGCCGGGTTGATGGTGGTAGTTTGAAGAATGTAATTATCCGCAATGTGTGGGTTTTGGGCGCGGACAATTAACGAACAGGCTATGGCCACAATGGAGAACAGGAATTTTTTCATAGATAAAAGGATTTTAAGCAAAAATAACCATCATCCGTACAACTCCAAATGGATATCGTGCCGGTCGTATCCCATGGCCACGATCTTCTGCCGCGCCTCATCGATCATCGCTTTCCAGCCGCAGAGGAAAAAATGCGCGGGCCGTTTGTCGGCCAGCAGTTCTTCGTACACGGCATGCACGTAGCCTTTTCGGCCGGTCCAGGAAGGCGCGTCTTCGCGGGAAAGTGTAGGGATGTATTGGAATCCCGGCATGTCGGCAGACAGCTGCATCATTTCGGTTTTGTACAGCAGGTCTTTTTCGTAGCGGGAGCCGGAGATCAGGTAGATATTCGGATGAGGGATGCCATGCAGGTGGAGGTGATGCGCCATGGACCGGAAAGGCGCGATGCCCGTACCGGTGCATACCAGGAACAGGTCGCGCTCCATCACTTCCGGCAGCGTGAACACGCCCAGCGGGCCGCGGAGCGTCAGCTCGCTGCCTTCCTTGATCTGCGTGAACAGGTAGGTGGAGCCCAGGCCGCCTTCGAGCAGTACGATCACCAGTTCGATTTCGTTACTGCCATTCGGATGCGAGGCGATGGAATAACTGCGCCATCGTTTGTTTTTCTTTTCGTGAATCGGGAGGTCGAGGGTTACAAACTGGCCAGGTTTGAAGTCAAAGCTGGCTTTTTCGGGTATCTGTATCCAGAACCTTTTCGTATTATACGTTTCATCCACAATCTTCGTTACCACGCCAGTGTACCATTGCTCGAGCATGTTATGAAGTATTTATGTAAAAAGATGCTTCCCTGCTTTTAAATTACGCAAAATTCCTGAAGGGTAGCACCGGCAGGGAAATAAACATTTCGGCTTGGGGCTTTGCTATTGTTGCCCGCGTCCCTTTGAAATACGCGCTCTCCGGCGAGGCGCTATTTTATGGAATGGTCGTTTCCTTATTACCCGCATCCCGCGCCGCTTTAAAATACTCCCTCACCAGTGAGGTGTACAATTTGTTGCTGGTCACATTCAGCCGCACCTGTGCGGCATGGCGCAGCTCTTCATCCGCCATAATACGCTTGGCCTCGTTGTTGGCCTCTTCCATGATCTCGTTATTTCGCACCTGCTTCGGGCTGAGCGTGCGGTTGCTCATATCCTGGTATTTACCCACCACGGTCTTGTCGCCGTCACCTCCCGGCCTACGTGCCCGGACAGCTTCTTCAATAAAAGATGTTCGCTGATCGCCATAATAGACAGATTTTAGTGATTGTTTATTCATCCTAACGACTTTTCAGGGAAAAAGTTGGGTATTCCTAGGGTCTTCTTAGGCTTTTTTCAAATAATTACCTATGATAACCCAAGAATAACCCTAAGAATACCCTAAGATGAAATTATTTTGATCGAGGACTCGCACCGGGCGTATCGCCTGAAGAAAGGTTTACATGCAGTAATGAGGCCCGCCCCAACCAAAAATGCCTTATCTTTGCATCCTTCATGAATTTGCAGGGAGTTTTACAATTATTTGAGCGCGACAGCCGTCTGAAATTGCTGACGGACGGGATAGCTACGCCTCAGCCTGCCTATTTTCACCTCACCGGGCTCTCCGGCAGCGCCGCGGCCTTTGTGGCCGCCTCCGCCTGGAGCGCAAAAGACCTCAACCACCTCTTTATCCTGAACGACAGGGAAGAGGCCGCCTATTTTCACAACGACCTGGAGCAGCTGACCCAGGCGCTGGACATCTTCTACTTCCCGGACTCGTTCAAAAAAACGGGCCAGTTCCAGGAGCTGAACAGCAGTCACAGCATGCTCCGTACCGAGGCTCTCATGAAGTTCACCGGCGGCCAGGTACACCGGAAGGCGCTCGTCACCTACCCGGAAGCCCTTTACGAAAAAGTGGCCGGCAATACCGCCTACAACGCCAACATGGTGAACATCAAAGTGGGCGAAACACTGAAAATAGACGGCCTGCTGGAGAAACTCACGGGCTGGGGGTTTGAACATTCAGACTTCGTATATGGCCCCGGCCAGTTTGCCGTGCGCGGGGGCATTCTCGATATCTATTCTTTCGGCAACGAAAAACCGTACCGCTTCGAGCTGTTCGGTGAAGAAGTGGATTCCATCCGCCTCTTCGACCCCGAAACCCAGCTCAGCGAGCGGAAACTGATGCAGGTGACCCTCATCGCCAATATGGACACGAGGGCTACCACGCATGCGAAAATGAGCCTGCCCGACTTTCTGCCGGCCAATACCGTGATCTGGATCAAAGACCCCGCTTATGTGCAGGGCGTGATCGGGCAGATGGAGGAACGCCTCGACGACTGGCTGCAAACCGGCCAGCGGGCACGGGTGAACGAGGATGAGGAAATCGCGCTCACCGAAGACGATTTCGTAAAAGGCGGCACGCTCATGGAGCAGCTGCTGCAGCGCTCCTGCGTGGTGTTCGGCCCGCATTTCAATTTCGAAAAGGTACCCGGCGCGGTGCAGTCCGTGGTGTTCAATACCACCGAACAGCCCGTTTTCAACCGCCAGTTCGACCTGCTGATCAAAGACCTGGCACGCCATAACGCGGAAAAATCATCCCTTTTCATTTTCGCCGAAAACCCCCGCCAACTCGAAAGGCTGCGGAGCATTTTCGAGGACCTGAAAGCGGATTTCCTGTTCTATCCCATTCCCGTTGCCATCAGCACCGGGTTTATCGATAACGACATGAAACTGGTGTGTTATACGGACCACCAGATCTTCCAGCGTTATCACAAATACAAGGTGAAACAGGCCTACAACAAGAACAAGGCCATCACCCTCAAAACGCTGAAGGAGTTGCAGGCAGGCGACTTCGTGACCCATATCGATCATGGCGTGGGCGTGTACAGCGGCCTGCAGAAGATAGAAGTGGGCGGCAAAATGCAGGAAGCCATCCGCATCATTTATAAAAACAACGATCTGCTGTATGTGAACATCAACTCACTGCACAAGATCAGCAAATACACCGGCAAGGAAGGCGTATCTCCGAAGGTCAACAAACTCGGCAGCGATGCCTGGGAAAAACTGAAGGAGAAAGCGAAAACCGAGGTCAAGGATATCGCCAAAGACCTCATCAAACTCTACGCCGCCCGTAAAGCCCAGCAGGGTTTCGCGCATACGCCCGATACCTACCTGCAAACGGAGCTGGAAGCATCTTTCATTTACGAGGATACGCCAGACCAGAGCAAGGCCACGGCCGATGTGAAGCGCGATATGGAATCGCCCGGGCCGATGGACCGCCTCGTTTGCGGCGATGTGGGCTTCGGGAAAACGGAAGTGGCCGTGCGCGCTGCCTTCAAAACCGTGGTAGACGGCAAACAGGCCGCCGTGCTGGTGCCCACCACTATCCTGGCGTTCCAGCACTATAAAACGTTTTCCGAAAGGCTGAAAGATTTCCCCTGCACGGTGGATTACATCAACCGTTTCAAATCTTCCAAAGAGAAAAAGGAAACGCTCAAACGCCTCGAAGAAGGGAAGGTGGACATCATCATCGGCACGCATGCGCTGCTGGGAAAAGACGTGAAGTTCAAGGATCTTGGCGTGATGGTGATCGACGAAGAACAGAAGTTCGGCGTAACCGCCAAGGAAAAGCTGAAAACGATGAAGGTGAACGTGGATACGCTCACCCTAACGGCCACGCCTATACCCAGAACGCTGCAGTTCTCCCTGATGGGCGCCCGCGACCTGTCCGTCATCAACACCCCGCCGCCGAACCGGCAGCCGATCGAAACGGAGGTGCTGGTGTTCGATAAAGATCAGATACGCGACGCCATCTATTATGAAACCGAGCGTGGCGGCCAGGTGTATTTCATCCACAACCGCATCAACGGCCTGCGGGAAATGGCAGGGCTGCTTCAGGAGCTGTGCCCCGACCTCTCCATCGCCACGGCCCACGGCCAGCTCGAAGGGCATAAGCTCGAAGAAGTGATCATGGATTTCATCGACCGCAAGTACGACGTGCTGGTTTGTACCAACATCGTGGAAAGCGGGGTGGATATTTCCAACGCCAATACCATCATCATCAATAACGCGCACCACTTCGGCCTGAGCGATCTGCATCAGCTGCGCGGCCGCGTTGGGCGAAGCAATAAAAAAGCATTCTGTTACCTGCTGGCACCACCCATGAGCACCCTGCCGGCCGACAGCCGCAAGCGCCTCCAGACGCTGGAGCAGCATAGTGAGCTGGGAAGCGGTTTCCAGATAGCGATGCGCGACCTCGACATCCGCGGCGCCGGCAACCTGCTGGGCGGCGAGCAAAGCGGCTTCATCGCCGAGATCGGGTTCGATATGTACCAGAAGATCCTCGACGAAGCCATCCGCGAACTGAAACAGACCGACTTTAAAGACCTGTTCAAAGATCAGCTGGAAGAGAAAAAAGATTTTATCAGCGACTGTACCATCGATACGGACCTCGAGATCCTCATCCCGGACTCCTATGTGGAAAGCATCCAGGAAAGGCTCAACCTCTACCAGGAACTCGACAACATCACACAGGAAGCCAAACTCGTGGAATTTGAACAGGGGATGGAAGACCGCTTCGGCCCCGTGCCGGAACCGGTGAAAGACCTGTTTACCACCATCCGCACCCGTTGGATGGCCATCGAACTGGGCTTTGAAAAAATGATCCTGAAAGAAGAAACTCTTCGTTGTTATTTCATCAACAACCCTGATAGTCCCTATTTTGAATCACCCACGTTCCAGCACATCCTGCATTATATCCAGACCCGCACCAACAATGCAAGGCTGAAACAACTGGGCAAAAACTTCATGCTCATCATTGACCGCATGAAGGACATGAACGACATCTACAGCTTCCTCAAAAAAATGACCGACGCGCGCGGTTGATGAATGTAACATATATTTGCCTCGTACGTTACACCCTCATTACTTCACTAAAAACATAAAGAAAAGTTAAAGCCTGCACGGGCATATGGAATTGAATAGTGACCCTGCATCCTGATCTTGAATTTAAAACTGAAAGCAATGAAAAAATTAACCGTATTATTAATGGGACTCTTTATGACAGCAACATCATTCGCACAAACAACCGACAGCAAACCGCCGGTGAAAAAAATTGAAGTGACGGGCACTGCTGAAATGGAAATCACCCCCGACGAGATTACGCTCAACATCACCTTGCGTGAGTACATGAAGAATAAAACGAGCAAAGTGGCCATCACCACCCTGGAAGCGCAGCTGCAGAAAGCCGTGGCCGATGCGGGTATCCCGAAAGAGAACTTTACCATCGCCAATGTATTCGGTTACAACTACGACCAGTGGTGGCGTAAAAAGAAAAATGATGTGGACTTCATGGCGCGCAAACAGTACAGCCTGAAGCTGAACCGCCTCGACAAGGTGAACGCCATCCTTGCTGCCGTAGACGATGAAGGCATCGAAAGCGTGAACATCGCTTCTTACACCCACAGCAAAATGGACGAGTACCGCAAACAGGTAAAAATGAATGCGCTGAAAGCGGCCAAAAACAAAGCGGAATACCTGCTCGGTGCGATCGATGAAAAAATCGCCGGTGTGATTGAGGTGCAGGAATTCAACACCGACCAGTACAGCGACGTACGCCCCGAAATGGCGAATGTACGGATGTACAAATCTGCCGATGCAATGGGCGCCGGTGTGCCGGACTCCAACATCGACTTCAAGACCATCAAAATACGCGCTGAGATCAGGGCTGTATTCGGGATTAAATAATCAGGAAGAGGTATCGTCATCAAAGGGAAAAGGGCTGCCGGTCGTCACCGGTAGCCCTTTTCCTTTTAGTCTGTTCTGCAGGTCACAAAGCGGCGGAAGCCGCGTGACGATGGTGTTCTACTGTCAATTAAACTGTCTGTAATTCTATTTTGCTACTATGGCGCCGCGCGCCCGGCGGGCGGGCCACAATCAGGTAAGTTGGGATAAATAGGACATGATATGATTAAAAAGAACTTAGTTCATTCTGATGATCGGGCTTACTTCAAAAGTGCCGCCGGTAACGGTCTTTTTGTCTTCCGCCACCACATCGTGCACCAGGATGCCGGAAAATGTGCCTTTGGCTTTTGACTCCGTAATGCTCTCGATAGTGATGGTGGCTGCGGCATTCAGGTTCACATCGTCTGCCGAATAATTGTCTGAAGTGCCCAGCTTCTTCATCCACGCGATGTAATTCATATCGGTGGCGCTTAGTTTATATTCGCCCGCTTTCAGCTGTTTGCCGGGGAACACCACATTGACGGTGAGGCCCTGGTTGCTGGCGGTAAGCCCGGAAATGACCAGTACATAATTACCCGTTGAATCGTACAGGCTGGCCGTGAGCTGTTTGGTCACCGTGACGAGGGAATCGTTCACTTTCAAGGAAAAGTGCCCTTTCACGTGGTTATCGTCGAAGATGTCTTTTTTGTCGCAGGCGGAAAAGAGGGCAACAGCCAGCAGTGCCAGGCCCGGGATCAGGGATTTGGATTTCATAGGTACGTCTAATTACATGCAATATAGCAAACTTATACAGATTATAAAATTATTTCATTAATAAAATTTGTTATTTATAGTAACGCCCATGAAAAAAGGGCTGCTCCGGTGAGGTGCAGCCCTTTTCAGGTATTTCTTTCCGCGTGTTACGCGTCGATTTTTGCGTATTTGGCGTGAGATTCGATGAATTCACGGCGGGGAGGTACTTCGTCGCCCATCAGCATGGTAAAGATGCGGTCGGCTTCAAAAGCGCTGTCAATCGTTACCTGTTTGAGGGTGCGGGCATCCGGGTTCATGGTGGTGTCCCACAGCTGTTCCGCGTTCATTTCACCGAGACCTTTATACCGCTGGATGCTCACGTTGTCTTCCTTACCGCCGCCGGCCAGTTTGGTAACGGCTGCCTTGCGCTGTTCGTCGTTCCAGGCGTAGATGAAGTCTTTGCCTTTTTTCACCTGGTACAGCGGGGGCTGGGCGAGGTACACATAACCCTGTTCCACCATTTCTTTCATGTAACGGAACACGAAAGTGAGGATGAGCGTGGCGATGTGGCTTCCGTCCACGTCGGCATCCGTCATGATGATCAGCTTGTGATAACGGAGTTTGCTGAGGTTGAGGGCCTTTTCATCATCGGGGGTGCCGATGGTTACGCCGAGGGCGGTGAAGATATTTTTGATCTCTTCGTTTTCGTAGATTTTATGCTCCAGGGCTTTTTCCACGTTCAGGATTTTACCGCGGAGGGGCAGGATGGCCTGGAAGTTCCGGTTACGGCCCTGTTTGGCCGTACCGCCTGCCGAGTCACCTTCGACAAGGTAGAGCTCGCATTTGGTGGGGTCATTGTCGGAGCAGTCCGCCAATTTGCCGGGCAGTCCGCTGCCGGTCATCACGCTCTTGCGCTGTACCATCTGGCGTGCCTTGCGCGCCGCCTCACGGGCCTGCGCGGCCAGGACCACCTTGTTGATGATCGTTCTGGCTTCTTTCGGGTGCTCTTCGAGATAAGCGTCGAGCACGTTGGCCACCGCACTGTCTACCACCCCCATTACATCGGAGTTGCCCAGTTTGGTTTTGGTCTGGCCTTCGAACTGCGGCTCGGGCACTTTCACGCTCACGATACAGCTGAGGCCTTCGCGGAAGTCGTCGCCCACCACTTCCACTTTCGATTTCTCGAACATCTTGTTTTTATCTGCATACGCCTTGAACACCCGGGTGATGGCCCTGCGGAAGCCGGCTACGTGTGTGCCGCCCTCGATGGTGTTGATGTTGTTAACGTAGGAGAAGATGTGCTCGTTGAAGGAATCGTTATAGAGCATGGCCACTTCCACCGCCACGTTGCTGGCGGCGTCGTGCGCCTCGATAAATATGGGTTGCGCCACCAGCGGGTTGCGGCGGCCGTTTTTGTCCATCAGCTCCACGAACTCCACGATACCGCCTTCGCTGAAAAAGGTTTCGCTGAAAGCGTTGCCGTTTTCATCTTTTTCGCGTTCGTCGGTGAGGGTGATGCGGATACGCCTGTTCAGGAAGGCCAGTTCGCGCAGGCGGCCCGCCAGGGTTTCGCGGTTGTAAGTGGTTTCGTTGAAGATGGTACCGTCCGGCTTGAAGTGCACAATGGTGCCGGTAATGTCGCTGTCACCGATCTCACGTACGGAATACTGGGGGATGCCCATCCTGTATTCCTGCTCGAATATCTTGCCTTCGCGGTGAACCGTTACGTGCAGGGGATCGCTCAGCGCATTCACGCAGCTCACGCCCACACCGTGCAAACCGCCGGAAACCTTGTAGGTGTTTTTGTCGAATTTACCGCCCGCGTGGAGCACCGTCATCACCACTTCCAGGGCGGAACGTTTCTCCTTGGCGTGCATACCCGTAGGGATACCGCGTCCGTCGTCTTTCACGCGGATGGAGTTATCCTCACAAATAGTAACGTCGATATTCTTACAATAGCCGGCCAGCGCTTCATCGATGGAGTTATCGACTACTTCGTATACAAGGTGGTGTAAACCTTTCACGCCAATGTCCCCGATATACATCGCCGGACGTTTACGCACGGCTTCCAGTCCTTCCAAAACCTGAATACTGCCCGCGTCGTAACCATTACTGGGGGCAGTTGTTTGCACTAGTTCTTCACTCATATTTTTAGCAGAAAATCGTTTTTAACAAATCAGTAGACAATCCAGCAAAAATAAGCAAAATCAGCCTAATTTCCATGAAAAACAAGGCTTTTTTGGGGGAGGTGGATAGTATGTGAATATTGCTTATTGCTGGTTTCCGAAGTTTTCCAGCATATCGGTACCGGCTGTCTGTTTTACGCCGGTAAAAATGGTCTTCCATAACAGGTTAAAAAACGACTTCTGGGGGTGTCGCGTATAACGCGGTTTTGCCACCCGCATCGGTTGGCCGGGCGAGGGGTTTTCATTATGGATGGCCATGAGGTTGGCCAGCAGGCTCGCAAGCCCCTTCCTTTCCGAGCCGTTCCCGTCTTTTTCCTCTCTCAGCATGGCTATCCGCAGGTTGGAATATTGCATTTTGACGATGCCGGCCGCGCTGCGCTCATTGCCTTGCAGGTTAAAATCGAGCTGTTTGATGCGGGCGGAGCGGATTTCCACCATGCCGAGCGCTTTAGTGGCTTTGTTGAATTCCCGCCCGTCCATATCGCTGAGCTGGCCGCTCACGGCAAACGCACCGTCTTTCGCGCCCAGCTTGAAATCAAAGCGGGCTTTTAGTTTGCCGCTTTGCATGAGGATGGCGTGCAGGTCGGCAATACAGTGCCCGTTACGCTGCACCAGCGAATCGATATTGGTGATATTCAGGAAGGTACCCCCGGCCCGTGGAAAATCCACCTGCCCGATTTCCCCGTTTTGCGGATTCCGTTCTGCATAGCTGATCGCAAGGCCGGCCACCTGCAGGGTATCGATGCGGAGGGGGATCTCGAATTTGGCCAGCACCTGGTTGGGGAACTGCCCGTATTTGTCGCCCGGCGCCATCGGCACGCCGCGGTTGCGGTAAGCGTGGAAGTGGCCGCCGTTGATGGACATTTTGTCGGCCAGTATCTTTTTCTGCAGCAAACCCATGCGGGGCAGCCCTTCCAGCCGGATGTTCCGGACCGCAAGGTCGTACCGGTCCTGCTGGAATTTGATCCTTTTATCGAACGCGGCCCGGTCGTACCGCGGGTCGAGGCGTATCTCCCCGATGTCGAGCGACCGTTCGATGGCGTGGTAGCTGATCTTGCTCACATGCAGCCAGTACAGGCTGTCCGGCAGGCGATAGTCCCATTTATCGAGATTGATGTCAAAATTGCGGGCGTATAAGAAGCGGGTAGGGTCGTGCTGGGAGAGGGAGTCTATTTCCAGGCCCCGCACTTCCACGTCCAGGTTATCGAGCCGGGTCATCTGTTTGCTGCTGTCTTCCGCGATCCGGGTATAACGCAGCCTGGTCTGCTGAAGGGAAATGCGGTCCACATCAAAGCTGGCGATGTTTTTATTGATGGCCTCGTAGAAGCTGCGCTGGCGGCCGGTGTCTACGCTGCGGCGGTCTTCCGTGATGGTGATTTCCGGGTCGGAAAGGATGAAAGCCCCTGCATCCACCTGTTTGCCGAGGAAATAACGCCAGAGTTTCATGCGGGTGATCTGCAGGCGGCTGGCGCTGGCGTGATAAAGTACCTGCGGCGCGCGCTGTTCCTGCACCATACGGGCATACACGCCGCTGTCGGGGATGAGGGCCACATTATGGATGGCGAGGTTGCCCGTGAGGAGGTTGAGGTTGATTTTGCCGTAAGCCAGGGTGTACAGGCTGTCGGAGCTTTCCGCCACATACTTGCGCAGTTCCTTGTCCAGTAATCCTTTCCAGTGTACGTTCAGATACCAGGCCGCGCCCAGCACCAGCAATACCAGTATAGCCCCTGCCGTTAGAATGATCTTCCAGGTCCTTTTCATATGACTGTTGAATTGCTAATATTATACCAATCGGGGGCAATTGTAACCATTGTGTCAAACTAATAAGATTATAACAATGATTCGTTAATTTTGTGGCGCACAATATGAAAGAAGTACAGGAAATACTCAACTTGGCCATCCCGCAACCCGCTATGAGCGACCAGTTGCAGCTCGCGGAAGCGGACCATGTGACCGTTCCTGACTGTCTGGATTATGACCTGCAGCGTTACGTATACGACCGCCCGTTGCCGGTGGAAGATGTGGCCATGGTGGTGTACCAGCCTGCCAAGAGGGGGCAGAGCGCTGCCATCGAGCTGCGGTACTGTGTGGCCGGCAGCAAATATTGTAAAAACCCCGGTTGTACCGACCAGGTGTGCGCGGAGAAAAGGAAAAATGAAGAGTGCAACGACAAGCTGCCTTCTGTGGACATGATCACCGTGCGTTTCCAGCCCGCGTTTATCCAGACCCTCCAGAAAGGGAATACTTCGTTTTCCCTGTTCGAACTGCAATCCCGCAAACCTTTTGTAAAAACGATACAGCCCTGCACCAAGTCGAAAGCCATACTGGAGCAGATGGTGCATCACAATTACGAAGGCATCCTCAAAAATATCTTCCTGCAAAGCAAGGCGCTGGAGCTGCTGCTTTTCAGCTCCGACCAGTTCATCCAGAACGATACGGACGAGCGTTACGGTTGCCGTTTCCTCACGCAGATGGAAGACCGGGAAAAGATCGAAAAAGCGCGTAGCATCCTGCTGGAGCAGCTTGATGCACCCATTACGATCCGCGACCTGGCGAGGCGTGTGGCCATGAATGAGTGTTACCTGAAAAAGGGTTTCAAAGCCATGTTCGGTACCACCATTTATGATTATTTCCAGAAAGAAAGAATGGAAAAAGCCAAAGGGCTGCTGTATGAAAAAGGGCTTTCCGTTTCGGAAGTAGCCATTATGATGGGATACTCCTGCATTTCCCATTTCTCCACTGCATTTAAAAAACACACCGGCCTGAAGCCCTGTGAATTGCTGCTGCGATAGATAAGCAGTGTTTTCCGCATTTACATCGTTGAATAGCAAAGAAAGTATCCGGGGGGCCGCGGAAGACGGCGTTTCCGTTTTTATCACCTCTCCGGGATTAAAACATGTAGTGGCGGTTGTTTTTCATGCCCCGCAGCGTTTAAAATCCTGTGGGCGGGTACCGGCAACAGCTTCTGTGTTTTCATTTACATACACAGGCCGGTCACTGAATAGCCGCGCCAGGCGGGCCGGCGCGTTTGTTCCTTTTTCCTTTTTCCCTTTACGATCATTACTTTTCCCGAATTGACAAATGCGTTTATGTGGTTTGTGCTTTCTTTGTATCACGATCACCGGATATCTATCCGGGTTCTTCATAAGCTTCCTTATCAGATTTGACCTGGGAAGGCTTGCAGACGATAGTAAAGCCATTATTAAACGCAATACGCATATCAAACACCATGACCTAAGGTATTGTATTGCCAGTCAGTAAGTTTTTCCCCCGTAATTTGCATAAAGCCGTTACTTTTCGAGTAGCGGCTTTTTTTTGGCTGCTCCGCTGGGAATAGCGTCCACAAAGGCTGATAGCGGGTGGGGGTGATGACTGAAAATCGGGGTAAGGTGAGGTTACATTATGAGGAGCGATAAAAGCAAAGCAGCACTTAAGGCAAAAGAAAAACCCCGCCCAAAAGAGCAGGGTCTGTCCTATTTATCCCTATACCTATGAAATACTTAATTAAAATCTTTATCTGAAATATCCTTAATCAACAATAGTGCCAGCATCGTTCAAAAGTACCGTTTTGGCAGTCCCATTGTCGTCAATATTTACTTTGTAATATGCAGCCACGTCCGCTCTCTCAATTTTCCACCCTTCTTTAACAACGGCGGAAGGATATTTGTTCTTTAAAGTCCCTAAAACTGTTTCGGGCAACGCACCTGCCTGATACTCACTGCGTGTTGCAATCCATGCGCCTTCAGCATTATACTCGGCACTGGTTTTTACATTTTCTTTATTAAAAGCTGCTACCCAGTTGCCACCAGCTGTTTTGGTCCAAACAGCGTCAGTAGTGCCCGAAAATTCGGCCTTTTGGCCAAATGCCTCTTTCACAGCGGCGGGGGCCTCTACTTTTTTGGCTACGGTTTTGCTCTTTTTCGATGATTTCTGTTGTGAAAACGCGATGCCTGAAGTGAAGACGGCAGCGCATATAAATAACGTTACTTTTTTCATAAAAGATATGGTTTTTCTGCGTGATACTCTTCTAACTTCTTAACCAAAACAATGCCAAAAACGCAAAGTAAGCATAGTTTATTGTAAAATAGCTAATTTTTGCCTCATTTTGCGCATAAATCTCTTATTTTTTATGAATGGTAAGGCCACTCCAAAACCTGCCTGTATTTTCGTAACTTCGCAGAATTTTATTTCAAATACCAAACTTTAATGAGCCCGGAGGGTGATTTTGTTTATGTCCAGCAAATATCAGGAATATAGTCAACTGAATTTACCGCAAATAGAACAGGATATACTGCAAGCGTGGGAACAGCACCAGATTTTTGAAAAAAGCGTGTCGAACCGCGACGGGGCGACGCCTTTCGTGTTTTACGAAGGCCCTCCGAGCGCCAACGGCCTGCCTGGCATTCACCACGTAATTTCCCGCGCCCTGAAAGACCTGGTATGCCGGTATAAAACCATGCAGGGCTTCCAGGTAAAACGTAAAAGCGGATGGGATACCCACGGCTTGCCGGTGGAACTGGGCGTGGAAAAATCCCTGGGCATTACCAAGGAAGATATCGGCAAAAAAATCTCCATCGCCGAATACAACGATACCTGCCGGAAAGAAGTATTGAAATATAAAGACCGTTGGGAAGAGCTCACCCGTAAAATGGGATACTGGGTTGATTTACAACGCCCCTACATCACCTTCGAGAACGATTATATCGAAAGCCTCTGGTGGTGCCTGCAACAACTATATAAAAAAGGGCTCCTTTATAAAAGCGTGAGCATACAGCCGTATTCTCCCGCCGCCGGTACCGGCCTCAGTTCCCACGAGCTCAACATGCCCGGTACCTATAAAGATGTGAAAGACACCACGATCGTGGCCATGTTCAAAGCGGTGGAATCGGACCTGTCGAAATTTCTGTTCGAAGCGGCCGGCAGCGACCAGGTATTTTTCCTGGCCTGGACCACCACCCCCTGGACCCTGCCCTCCAACCTGGGCCTGACCGTGGGGCCGAATATCGACTATGTACTGGTGAAAACCTTCAATCCGTACACCCACCTGCCGGTGAACGTAGTGCTGGCCAAAGATCTGGCCGGCAAGTACTTCAAACCGGAAGGGGAGAACGGCGATTTCGACGCATACAAACCCGAAGATAAAATACTGCCCTGGCGCGTACTGGCCCATTTCAAAGGCAGCCAGCTCGAAAACATCCGTTACGAACAGTTGCTGCCTTACGTGCAGCCCGAAGAAGGAGACCCCTTCCGTGTGCTGCTTGGGGATTTTGTGACCACCGAAGACGGTACCGGCATCGTGCACACCGCCCCGGCGTTTGGTGCGGACGACAGCCGCGTCGGCAAAAAATACGGCATCGGCATCCTCACCCTGGTAGACCGCCAGGGCAAGTTCCTCGATGAGGTGGGTGAATTCGGCGGCCGTTATGTGAAGGATTATAAAAATGATCCCGACTACAAGGACGTGGACGTGGATATCGCCATCAAACTGAAAAAAGAAAACCGCGCCTTCAAGGTTGAAAAATACGAGCACACCTATCCCCATTGCTGGAGAACGGACAAACCTGTGCTCTATTACCCGCTCGATGCCTGGTTCATCAAAACAACCGCGCTGAAAGACCGGATGGTGGAGCTGAATAAAACCATCAACTGGAAACCCGCTTCCACCGGCACCGGCCGTTTCGGCACCTGGCTGGAGAACATGGTAGACTGGAACCTGAGCCGCAGCCGCTACTGGGGTACCCCGCTGCCTATCTGGCGTACGGAAGACGGCACGGAAGAAATCTGCATCGGCAGCGTAGCCGAGCTGAACGCCGGCATCCGCCTTGCCAATGAAGTGCTCGGAGGCGACGTCAATAAAAATTACCTGCACGAGGGCATCCTCGACCTGCATAAACCGTATGTGGACGACATCATCCTGGTCAGCTCCACCGGCAAACCCATGCGCAGGGAGCCCGACCTGGTGGACGTTTGGTTCGACAGCGGCGCGATGCCCGTTGCCCAATGGCATTATCCCTTCGAAAACAAGGAAATGCTGGAGCAGGGCAAAGCCTTCCCCGCCGATTTTATCGCGGAAGGCGTAGATCAGACCCGTGGCTGGTTTTACACCCTCCATGCCCTGAGCGTGATGCTGTTCGACAGCGTGGCGTATAAAACCGTGGTATCCAACGGCCTGGTGCTCGACAAGAACGGCAGCAAGATGAGCAAACGCTGGGGGAACGTAGTGGATCCGTTCGACACCATTCAGCAGTACGGTGCCGATGCCACCCGCTGGTATATGATCACCAATGCCTCTCCGTGGGACAACATGAAGTTCGACCTGGACGGCATCAAGGAGGTGCAGCGCAAACTTTTCGGCACTATATATAATACGTATAACTTCTTCGCGATGTACGCCAATCTCGATAATTTCGGGTTCAAGGAGGCATACATCCCGCTGAAAGATCGTCCCGAGATCGACCGCTGGATCATTTCCCTGCTCAACACCCTGGTAAAACAGGTGACGGGGAGCCTGGAAGATTACGAGCCTACGCAGGCCGGGCGTGCAGTGCAGGAGTTTGTGGACGAGCATCTGAGCAACTGGTACGTGCGCCTTTGCCGGCGCCGCTTCTGGAAAGGGGAGTACGGGCACGACAAGATCAGCGCTTACCAGACGCTGTACGAGTGCCTCGAGAAAATCGCGCACCTGATGGCGCCCGTTTCGCCGTTCTTCTCCGACTGGCTGTACCGCAACCTGAATAACGTGAGCGGCCGCCTGCCGGCAGCCTCCGTGCATCTGTCCGATTTCCCGGTGGCCGACCAAACTGCCATCGATCCTGACCTGGAGGAAAGGATGCAGCTGGCGCAGGATATTTCCTCTTTGGTGTTGTCGCTTCGCAAAAAAACGAACATTAAGGTGCGCCAGCCGTTACAGAAAATACTGATACCTGTTTTGAACCCTCATATGCGGGAGCAACTGGAGCTGGTGGAACATTTGGTAAAAAGCGAAGTGAATGTAAAAACAATTGAGTATCTTACGGAAACCGAAGGTTTTATCAAGAAAAAGATTAAGCCGAACTACAAAACCCTGGGCAGCAGAATGGGGGCAAAGATGAAGGCAGTTGCCGGCGCCATTGCAGCATTCGGCCAGCACGATATCACCACGCTTGAAAAGGACGGTGAATTTGGCTTAATAATTGATAATGAACGGGTTCCGATTCAATTAGCGGATGTTGAGATCATCTCTGAAGATATTCCGGGATGGACGGTCGCCAATAAAGCTGCGCTGACCGTGGCCCTGGATATTACCATTACACCTGAATTACTGGACGAGGGCAATGCCCGTGAACTGGTAAACCGGATTCAGAAGATACGGAAAGACAGTGGTTTTGAGTTAACCGACCGCATAGCTGTAAAAGTGGCGGAGGTAGACAGCTTGAAAACGGCGATAATTAACTTTAATGACTATATTTGCACGGAAATTTTGGCAGATAGTTTGGATGTTGTGCCGCAGTTACAGGAGGGCATCGAAGTAGAAGTTAACGATCTTAAATTCAACGTATTAGTTAACAAAAAAAGCTAATCCCATGGCAACAAAGAAGAAGGTTGCTAGTAAGACTACCAAAAAGGCGGTTCCTGCCAAGAAAGCTGTAGCGAAGAAAGCTCCGGTAAAGAAGGCGCCTGCGGCCAAGAAGGCTGCGGCTAAACCTGCGCCTGCGAAAAAAGCGGCCCCGGCTCCTAAGAAAGCAGCAGCAAAAAAGGCAGCCCCGAAGGTGGCCAAATCTTCTGTTAAACCCGCTCCGAAAAAAGCTGCGGTAAAAAAGGCGGCTGTTAAACCAGCGCCTGCCAAATCAGCCAAAGCTCCCGCTAAAAAAGCGGCAGCGCCGCCGAAAAAGGCGGCTCCTGCAGCCAAAGCCCCTGTGAAAAAAGCAGCGGCCCCGGCACCCAAGGCAAAACCGGTCCCGGTACCTGCCCCTAAACCAGCAGCGAAACCAACAGAACCGGTGATTTCTAAACCCGTTGAAAAAGTAGATCCGATGGCATCAAAGAATAAACAGGAAAAACCAGAAAAGGAACCAGTTAAGAAGACCAAGATAGAGGAGCCTGTTAAACGGGTATCTGAAAGGCCTACTACCAGAACTGCTTCCAAGGTTTCCAACAGCAACCGCCCGGCGATGAAAACCGTGACGTACGCGCCGGAGTTCACCAAATCCGTACTTGATCAGCCGGAAACACCTTCCGGTCCGATATACCGTTACAGCGATCCTGAATTACAGGAGTTTAAGGAGATCATTCTCAAAAAACTGGAAGCGGCGAAAAAAGAACTGGTTTACCTCCAGGGCCTCATCACACGGAAAGACGAAGCCGGCACAGATGATACCGAAAACAAATACATGAGCATGGAAGACGGCAGCGGTTCCCAGGAACGCGAACAGCTGAACCAGATGGCCAGCCGCCAGATCCAGTTCATCGATCATCTCGAGAAAGCACTCGTGCGTATCGAAAACAAAACCTACGGCATTTGCCGCGTAACAGGTAAACTGATCGACAAAGCCCGCCTGAAAGCGGTGCCACACGCCACCCTCAGCATTGAGGCGAAACTGGCGAAAAGCAAATAGCAGATTGCGCTACAAGCGATAAAATAACAGGAGGGCCGTTCGGAAGAACGGCCCTTTTTTTCTTCTGGAATGTAGATATCACGGCTGGTATAGCCGGACAGATTTTTATATCTTTTTGCTGAGTTCCCACATGTATACACAGGAGCCGACGGCAATGCTCCTATAGGAAATCAGCTATACAGACGGCTTTATATCTGCACGGCAATACTCCAATAGGGAATCAGCTATATATGATGGAGCGATACCCGCACGGCAATACTTGAATCAAGTCGCAGTCGCCCTCCATCGCAGATTCACTTGCGCTAACCGCAGGCCTCATCAGCTAAAGTGCTATATAAGGCCAAGCGATGGCATCCTCCATCGCAGATTCACCCGTCCCCATCTGCCAAAGTGCAATATAAGGCCGGGTGATCCCGGCCCCGGTGTTTACGCTGATCCAGCCCATCATGAAACATTCAGATGTGGTTGGTTTTTTAGTCAGCTCCGGCAGCGGCGCCTGCCTGTTTCATTAATATCACCAGTATTTTCTTCATCCGCCCGTCGCGCTCTTCCGTGGTTTTCTCTTCCTGCTCCGGCGCGGCAGACTGACGGATGAAATTCTCCGCATCCTCTACGAGCGACTGTATTTGCTCCAGTGTGAGGAACTCGCTCCGGCTGACCTCCAGCGGAATAGTGTCGAATAATTCCCGGATTCTTGCATCCGGCGCCAGGTCGATGGCTTCGTGCAGGCGGCTGCGCATTGTAGATATTTTCATAAGATGTGTTTCTGCTAATTTCGCTGTAAGCCTTTACAAACCAGCATTTTGGAGCCGATACTTTATCAGGATTCCCGGTAAATATTTCAGGTTTCACCGGTATTTTCTCAAAAAAAATGCTTCCCCGTTTTTACGCAGGGAAGCATTCGTTATCTGAACAGGGTTTTACTGTCATGCTGGTTTCAACGCCGGCGCATCGCTGCAATCGGGGCTCACGGCCTTCCTGATCTGGCGCGCCGCCAGGTATAGCAGGCCCGCGGTGGCTACAACGGCCAGGCTGCCCAGGCCGATATTGCGTACCTGCTTCTTCGACGGCCAGCGGCCGTTTTTCCGTTGCGGGCTTGCCTGCGCAATATCCAGTAACGGCGCCATACAAATGTCCTCAATAACTTTATCGGCCACGGTTTCTGCATCCACAAATTGTGGATGGTACGCCACACCGATGCCCGCCTGTTGCAACAGTACCTGGTCACTTTCTCCGTTGCCCACATAAATCACGTTCTGTGGCGCGATGTGATATTTCTCCGTGATGTATTGCAGGATATGGCTTTTGTCGTACACCGGCGTACCGTTGTCGGACGGCAGGAAATACTCCGGAATGGTGATTTCGCCGGTGGCCACACTGTGTATCAGATGCAAGCGGTTGGCGAACGCGAAATCCGCACCCAGTTTGTTTTTCATGTGGTTGGCCACACATTCGAAACCATCCGTGATGAATCCGCAGACGTATCCCCGCCGCTTCAACTCCCGGATCACATGCCGGATGTCTGGCGTTACGGGAATACTGTCGGCCACTTCCAGCAGCTCCGCCAGGTTGCGGCCCTGGAAAAGTGCGGCGGAACGGTTCAATATTGATATGGGGTCTGAATAATGTTCCAGCACCTGGCACAGCGCCGCTTCCTGCTCAAAGGCCACCGCGGCGAGGTAGGTGTAGTTTTGCGTAAACACGGTTTCATCGAGATTGAAGATGACCATCTTCTGCAGTTTGTCGATCGACTCCAGGATCGAGAACTCCATCTGCTCGCGGATAATATTGATGTTGCCCAGTGTTTCGAGGTTCTGTTGCGGAATGCTTTCGGCCTTGCGCAAAATCGTACGCGATACTTCGCGGCTCATTTTACTCAGCTGCTCCCAGGTTTGCATGGCGTTTTCGAGCCGGCCGATATTGACTTCCGCGATGCGCGCCTGCAGCAGGTGCATGTCGATCAGCAGACCAATGTCTACCCCGTAATCGTTTTCAAAATGCACGCGCTGCAAAAAAGATTTACGCGCGGCGATCATGCCGCTCAACGGCTGGTTGAAACCCGCGAGGCCCGGGAAAAGAATGCTCAGCAGCGGTTTGGCTACCAGTTGTGTTACGCGGCCCGCCTGCCGCTCGAAGAACGATTTCGTAAAGTCGGCTTCATTATTCACAATAGGGTCGGCCAGCAGGTCTACAAGATTGTCCGGATAGGTGAGTATGTCGCCATCCACATATAAAATGATATCATGTTTCGCCGCCATCATGCCTTCGCGCATGGAAATACCTTTTCCGCGCTGGCTGCTGGTGATCACTCTTACTTTCTCCTTCATCGCTTCTTCCACCGTATTGTCTGTCGAATTATCGTCCACAACAATAATCTCAATGGGTCGGGAGGTTTTCCTGATTGTCTTAATTACCTGGCGTATGGTGGCGCCTTCGTTGAGCACTGGTATAATTACCGAGATCATAGGTGTCAATAGTTTAGTGAACAAATTAGGTACCTTCTGGCGCCCTCCTAGACACCAAAAATGGTACCATTAAATCGGCTGCAGACAAAAACAGGCCGGGGTTTCCCGGCCTGCGATTTCAGCGATATCACGCTGTGTATATTTTTACACTATTTAAACTCCTGCATCTCCACCAGTTTCCTGTATACGCCCTGCTGCGCGAGCAATTCATCGTGGCGGCCTCTTTCGATAATTTCTCCTTTATCCATCACAATAATTTCATGTGCGTGCTGGATGGTGGAAAGGCGGTGGGCGATAACGATGGTGGTGCGGTTTTGCATCAGTTTGTCCAATGCGTCCTGCACCAGTTTTTCCGATTCGGTATCGAGTGCGGAGGTGGCTTCGTCTAAGATAAGGATGGGCGGGTTTTTAAAGATAGCGCGCGCGATGGTGAGGCGTTGCCGCTGGCCGCCGCTGAGTTTGCTGCCGCGGTCGCCGATCTCCGTGTTATACCCGTTTTCGAGCTGTTCGATGAATTCATGCGCATTGGCGATGCGGGCGGCCTCTTTCACCTTTTCCATGTCGGGGTTGATGTGGCCGAACGCGATGTTGCTGGTGACGGTATCATTGAAGAGAATGGCTTCCTGCGATACGATGCCCATCAGCTGCCGCACATCGTGCAGCTTCAGGTCGCGCACATCTTTACCGTCGATGGCCACGCGGCCTTCGGTGGCCTCATAGAACCGGGGCAGCAGGTCGGCCATGGTCGATTTGCCGGCGCCGCTGCGGCCCACCAGCGCCACCATAGTGCCCTTTTTGATATGCAGGTTGATGTTTTTCAGCACATACTGGTCTGCATAGCGGAACGACAGCTGATCGTATGAAATGCTGCGCTCAAAACCGGTCAGCGGCAGCGCGCCAGGTTTATCTTTGATTTCCACCGGCTCGTCGAGAATGCCGAAAATGCGGTTTCCCGCCACGATGCCTTTCTGCATCAATGTAAATGCGTTGGAAATATTTTTTGCAGGCTGCAGGATGGTGAAATACAGGCCGAGGTAAGTGATGAAAACGGAGCCGGTCATTTCTTTGCCGTGTAATATCATATAACCGCCCACCATCACCAGCACTACTACCAGCGACACGCCCAGCGCCTCAGATATCGGCGAGGCGAGCTCCCGCTGGTTGTAAATGGATTTGCTCAGCCGTGTAAACTGGCGGGTAAGGCCGCCGAATTTCTGCTGCACGTATTTTTCAGCGGTGAAGCCCTGGATCACCCGCACGCCGCTCAGCGATTCTTCCGATACATTCAGCAGTTTGCCCAGCATTTCCTGGCTGTAGAACCCTTTTTTGCGCAGCTGCTTGGAGATGTAAGAAACGAGGAAACCGGAAATGGGAAAGAAGATCAGCGTGAACAGCGTCAGTTTCGCCGAAATGTAAAACAGGGCGATAAAAGTAACGATGATGATCAGCGGATCGCGCAGCAACACCTGGATGGCGTTGACCAGCGTGGATTCCACTTCCATCACGTCGTTCGTCATGGTCGACAGCATATCGCCCTTGCGCCGTTTGTTGTAAAAAGAAAGCGATTGTTCGGTGGCCTGTTTGTAGAGCAGGTTACGTATCCTTTCGAGCACGTTCATCCGCATACGCACCATCACGCGCGAGCTCATGTACCGGCCAAAATTGGCAAGGATGGAGGCGCCGCAGATCACCACACAGACAAACCCCAGCGCATACATTTCACCTTTTTCGGTGATGAAGCGGAGGAAGTAATACTTGAATACATCGGTGAAATAGTCGATGCTGAGCGAAAACACCGGCAATGCAACAACGGGCTCCACGGTATCTTTCTGATCGAACATGATCTGCAGCATCGGTATCAGCATGGCGAAATTAATGACGCCGAACAGTACGCCTATAATGGTATAGATCAAATATTCCGGCAGATAATGACGCAGTGGCTGTACGAACCTGAGCAGGCGCTTGAAAGTCTTCATCCTTTTGTGTTGATAATCCGCAAAAGTACGGTAAAATGAGGGAATATTGCCGGGAAACAGGTATGGGCGGGCGTAATGCTTATAACCGGTTAAATTGGTTAATTTTGGGCCGATTCCTGTTTTTGACGGGAAGAGGGCAGATTGTTAAGCTTAAATTGAGAAACATGTCAGAAACTAAAAGGCAAAAACAGGTGGGACAGCTGGTGCAGGAAGAGCTCAGCAATATTTTCATGCGGATGGGATTCAATATAACCGAAGGAGGGATGATCTCCATTTCATCGGTGAAGATGACGCCGGATTTGCTGGAGGCGAGGGTGTATCTCAGCATGTTCCAGATTGCGCAGCCTGAAGAGATGATGGGCAGGATCAAGGACAAGATGGGAGAGATACGCCGTGAGCTGGGAAACCGGGTGGCCAAGCAGCTGCGCCGGGTGCCGGAACTGATCTTTTTCCTGGACGATACCCTCGACCATGTGTTCCGGATGGAAGAACTGTTTAAAAAGATCAACGACGAAAAGGAGAAGAAATAATACATGATCTGGCAATTTGCGCTTCGTTACTTCCGGGCCCGTAAATCCACCAGCGCCATCAACATCATTGCATGGGTGAGCGTGGGCGCAATTGCCGTGGGCACGGCCGCGCTGATTATCGTACTGAGCGTATTCAACGGCTTTACCGGTCTGGTGAAGTCCCTATACTCTTCTTTTTACCCCACGCTGAAAGTGGTGCCCGCCACAGGCAAAACCCTGCTTCTCACCGATTCGCAGCTGAAAGCCATTGCGGCTACGCCTGGCGTAGCCTATCTGTCGCGTTCCATCGAAGAAAAAGCGGTGCTGCGTAACGGCAACGAACAAACGATCGCGGTGCTCAAAGGCGTGGATAGCGGCTTTACCAAAGTAGCCGGCGTTCAGGACAAGATCGTGCGCGGAAAATTCGACCTTGGCCGCGACCTGGGCTACCTGGCTGTGATAGGCCTCGGCATCGAATCGGCCCTGGGTGTGGACGTAGAGCATAGCCAGGTTCCCGTCAACGTATATATTCCCCGCCGCGACGCTTCATTCAACCCCGGCATGCCCGAACAGTCCATCAACAACGGCGTCATTTACCCGGCCGGCACCTTTGCCATCCAGCAGGAATTTGACGCCCGGTATGTACTGGTGGATATCAATTTCATGCGTACGCTGCTGGATATGGCGCCTGGTGAAATATCGGCCCTTGAGATCGAGGTGGAGCCGGGCGCGTCCGATGGGAAAGTGAAGCGCAGGCTGCAGGAACTGCTGGGAGAAGGGGTGAAGGTGCAAACGCGCATGGAGCAGAATGTGACGGTGTATAATGTGATGCAGACCGAAAAGTGGGTCACGTACGTATTCCTGAGTTTTATTCTGGTGATTGCGGCCTTTAACATGATCGGCTCCCTGTCGATGCTGGTGATAGAAAAACAAAAAGACATCACCATCCTCAAGGCCATGGGTGGCCGTAACAGCCTCATCCAGCGCATTTTTCTCAGCGAAGGCCTCATTATAGCCGGCGCAGGGAGCATTATCGGGTTCACGCTGGCCGTGACGATATGCCTGCTACAGCAGCATTTCGGCCTTATCAAGCTGGGTGGCGGTTCCTTTCTCATAGATGCGTTCCCGGTGGAAATGCACCTGCAGGACTTTGTGCTGGTGAGTTTGACCATCCTCGTCATCGGCGTACTGGCCAGCTGGTACCCGGCGTCGCGCGCGGCGCGGCAGGAAATCACCCTGAAAGCGACTTAATACCGGAGGCGATATAATAAGAAAGGGCTGACTATGATCATAGTCAGCCCTTTCCTGTTTATTCCGATAAGATCAATAATCTCCGATCGTTTCCGGCAGTTGTGCCAGCGCTTTGGCCAGCTGCTCGTCGTTGGGGGCGATGCCGTGCCACTCGTGGGAACCTTCCATGAAGTCAACTCCTTTACCCATGGCGGTTTTCATGAGGATTACGATGGGTTGGCCCTGCCCGGTCTGGCTTTTGGCAGACTCGAGGGTAGCCACCACTTCGTCCATGTCGTTTCCGTTCATGTGCAGTACTTTCCAGCCGAACGCGGTGAATTTGGCGCCGAGGTCGCCCAGGCTCATTACCTTATCGGTAGGCCCGTCGATCTGCTGGCCGTTGTAATCAACCGTCGCGATGAGGTTGTCTGCTTTATGATGGGCGGCGAACATGATCGCTTCCCAGTTCTGCCCTTCCTGCAGTTCTCCGTCGCCGTGGAGGGAAAACACAATCTGGGGATCTTTATTCAGTTTTTTGCTCAGTGCAGCGCCCAAAGCAACGCTCATGCCCTGGCCGAGCGACCCGCTGGCGATGCGTACGCCGGGAAGGTGTTCGTGCGTGGTGGGATGGCCTTGCAGGCGGGAATTGATTTTACGGAAGGTTGCCAGTTCTTCCGTCGGGAAATACCCTGAACGGGCCAGCGCACTGTAATACACCGGAGAAATATGGCCGTTGGAAAGGAAAAACAGGTCCTGCCCCTTGCCGTCCATCTCGAAAGGCACCGGCTGGTGTTTCATGACCTTGAAAAACAGGGCGGTAAAGTATTCTGTACAACCCAGGGAACCGCCGGGGTGACCGCTCTGTACGGCATGCACCATTCTAACGATGTCCCGCCTGATCTGTGTGGCTATATCTTTCAGCTCTGGCATGATAATTGGCGTTTTATGAGCCGCAAAAGTAATAAGAAATTGACCAGATTTTCAGTGTATTAGTCAAATTTTTAGAAGAATGGGCAAAATCCATGGGTTTTAAAAAAAACTGATACGCATATCGCTGAAATTAATATCTTTGCACCACAACCCCCCGTATGGAGAATGTAATTATCGCGACTGTCCTGAGTTTCGTTATAACCTACTTTGCAATTCCTGTATTGATACGGGTAGCAGAGTTGAAGCATCTTTATGACGAACCGGATGAGCGTAAATCTCACAAATCCCGCATCCCCACCCTGGGTGGCCTGGGTTTCTTTGCCGGCTTTATGCTGGCATCTGCTGTTTGTGTACCATCTCAGCAGGCATTTCCCCTGCAATACCTGCTGGCAGCATTTTTCGTGATCTTTATCGTGGGCATAAAAGATGACCTTGTTGGTCTTTCCCCGATGAAAAAGCTGGTAGGCCAGCTGGTAGCGGCTTTTGCCGTAATTTACCTCGGTAATTTGCAGATCAGGAACATGTATGGCTTTTTCGGGATGGAGGAGCTGCCTTATCACTTCAGCCTGTTGCTTACTTACTTTACCTTTATCGTAGTAATCAATGCATTCAACCTGATAGACGGTATCGATGGCCTTGCCGGGAGCATTGGGCTGCTCGTATCTGCCGTACTCGGCGCTTACTTCCTGTATACCAACGAGTTGTTGTATGCCGTGATGGGTTTTGCCATGGCGGCGGGCCTGGCTGCTTTCCTGATCTATAACATCACACCTGCCAGGATCTTCATGGGTGATACCGGTTCCTTGCTGGTTGGCCTGGTAAATGCCGCCCTCATTGTCAAATTCATTGAAGTAGCCGGTAACCCTGCGGGCAAAATGCCTATTCAGTCCGTACCGGCCATCGCCTTTGCCATACTGATCATTCCCCTGTTCGACACACTGCGTGTATTTGCCATCCGCATGTCGCGCGGGCGTTCTCCCTTTACGGCAGACAGGCACCATATTCACCACTATATGCTGGCATTGGGGCTTACACACAGCCAGGCTACTCTGGTAGCCGTTTTATCCAATATCGGGTTTATCGTGCTGGCATTCGGTCTCCAGGATCTGGGCACCACTACCCTGCTTTGCCTTATCGGCGGACTGGCGTTGGGCGCTACTACAGTGCTGTTCATGCTGAAAAAAAGGAAGGAAAACGAAGCCCGGGCTGCCATACTGGTTCCGGAGCCTCAGGAAATTCCCAGCGAAAGCATCACCAAACCCAAAATTCTCCGCGTAAACACCGAAAGCATATTGCAGGATAAATAACGCGTATCCTCCCCGCACACTTTCCTTGTCCTGTTCATCCTTTGATGATTAAAAGATTTCATGTAGGTTTGCAGGCACTCTAAGTATTAATTCTTATGCAAGACGAACTTAATTTAATTCTGGATGACGCGAAGGACTCTATGCAAAAGGCCATTTCGCATCTGGAGGTGGAATTAACAAAGATAAGGGCCGGCAAAGCCAACCCCCAGATCGTGGACGGTATTATGGTAGATTATTATGGCGCACCGACGGCACTCAACCAGGTAGCCAATATCAGCGTGGCTGATGCCCGTACCCTGACCATCCAGCCCTGGGAAAAGAATATGCTGCAACCCATCGAAAGGGCTATCATCGCTTCCAACATCGGGCTGAACCCCCAGAACGACGGTATCATCATCCGCCTGTTCCTGCCCCCCCTCACCGAAGAACGCCGTAAAGAACTGGTGAAAAGAGTGAATGGCGAAGGGGAACATGCAAAAGTGGCTATCCGCAACATCCGCCGCGATGCGATCGAAGGCATTAAGAAACTGCAGAAAGACGGCTTAAGTGAGGACACCGCCAAAGACGCAGAGTCCGACGTGCAGGAACTGACCGACCGCTTTATTCAGATGGTGGATAAACATTGCGTCGCAAAAGATAAAGAAATCATGGCCATTTAATACTGGCTTACCATATGCAGAAAAGACGGGCAGCTCCCGTCTTTTTTTATTTCCGGTTAACCAGGTATACTCCACCCATAATGCCGGCCAGGCAAAGCACCTGCCAGCCATTGATGTGTTCTCCCGCTACCAGTCCCCAGCCAATGGCCACTATGGGTAAGCCATACGTTACCATCGAAGCAAACATGGCGCCTGCGGAGCGGATGAGCTGGTAAAACAGCAGGGAGGCCACGCCGGTTCCCAGTACTCCCAGGACCATGGCGGCGCCCAGGCTCATCCAGGCACTGTCTGCCTGCCGGAACGTAGCCGCAAAATCACTGAAAATAAGCACGGGTGCGGAAAACAACGCCATGAAAAACAGCGAGATGGACACCAGCTGCAGGGTGGTGTATCCTTTGAGGTAGTTGTGCACCAGGGCTATGTTGAGGCCGTAACACGCGGTGGCGGCCACGATCAGCAAACCATAATACCAATATTGATTAGCGTCTACTCCCTTTACGAGGAAAAGACAGATGACGCCTACAAAACCGATGGCGAGGCCCGTCAACTGGCGTTTCTGCACAGGCGAACGGAAGAGCAGGAGGCTGAAAATGAGGGCGAATACGGGCGTAAAGGAATTGAGCATACCCGCCAGTGAGCTGTCTATTTTCGTTTCCGCAATACAGAACAGAAAGGCAGGGATACCGTTACCAAGCAGGCCTGAAAGGATAATGACAGGTATTTTGCCTTTGGGCGTTTGCCGGATGAACCGGAAGAAAAACGGGAGTAGTACGGCACCTGCGGAAATAAGCCGGAGGCTGGCTACCTGGTAGGGGCTGAAGGATACCAGCCCGAGTTTCATCAGGATAAATGAACTGCCCCAGGTCAGGCATAGCAGCAGAAAGATCCCCCAGTTAAGCAAGCGTTGGTCCATAGCGCTGCAAAGATACCGATTCCATACATCCCAACCTGTTGTGGCGCATTTTCCTTAAATTTAAGAAACAACTCACGCATATGCCTAGTGTAAAACTCGCCGCCATCCCTACCACGGCACCAAAAAAGTTCGGGAAAGACAATACAAAAGAACGCCTCACCGCCATTCTCGGAGAGCTGGACGACCTTCAGAATTTAATGTACGCCGAACATAAACACAGTTTATTGGTTGTATTACAGGGCATGGATGCCAGCGGGAAAGACGGTGTGATCCGGGACGTATTCGGTACCATGAATCCCATGGGAGTACGGGTACAGCCTTTTAAAGCACCTACGCCGGAGGAAGCGGATCATGATTTTCTCTGGAGGATTCACCAGCACGCGCCGGCCAAAGGCATGATACAGGTGTTTAACCGCTCGCATTACGAAGATGTGCTCATACAGCGCGTGCATAACTGGATAGATGTAAAAACCGCATACAAACGGTTTAACGCCATCAATGATTTCGAGAAACTGCTGGTACAGCACAACAACACACATATCCTGAAGTTTTACCTGCATGTATCTGCCGAGGCGCAGTGGGCACGGCTCGAAGAGCGCACCAAAGACCCGCGCAAAATGTGGAAGTACAATGAGAAGGACTTTGCGGAAGCCAAACTGCACAAGGAATACCGGAAAGCCTACGAAGATGTGTTCAAATACTGCAACGACGTGCCATGGGTTATTGTACCGGCAGACCATAACTGGTACAAGGAATATGTGATCGCTAAAACGGTGCTGGATACACTGAAATCGTTGAAAATGAAGTTTCCGAAGCTGAATGGCGGAAAAAATAATGCGGATAAAAAGCCGTAAATTATTAATATCGCACCTGTTACACCACCTTTCTTTAACTCTAAAACCTAAGCGTATGTCTTTTTTCGGTGAATTTAAAGCCTTTGCCATGAAGGGAAATGTGATCGACCTGGCGGTGGGCGTTGTTATCGGCGCCGCTTTCGGGAAAATCGTGAATTCCCTGGTGGAGGCCATCATCATGCCCCTGGTCGGTATCCTGCTGCAGGGGGTCGATTTCAAGGCAAAAATGATCAAGGTAGGAGAAGCTGAAGTGAAGTACGGCTTATTCATCCAATCGCTGGTGGAATTCATCATCATTGCTTTTGCCATCTTCCTCGTAGTAAGAACCATCAACCGGTTCAACAAAAAAGAGGAAGCACCGGCAGCACCGGCTGAGCCCACAGCAACGGAAAAATTGCTGATGGAAATCCGCGACGAGCTTAAACAAAAATAACCTGCACAAAAGTCTGAACGGTTGGCTGCATCTGCGGCCAACCGTTACTATTTAACAGTTTAACCTGACCAATAATGAAAAAAGTTTACCTGGCAGCCACCATGATGCTGCTAGCTGCCACGGCCCTACATGCACAGGACGATTCCATGCGGAAACTGCGCGAGGAAACCGCTAAGAAAATCAAAAACGGGGAAAAAGACACCACCGGAAGGCTCTGGAAAAAGGGGGCCACTTTTAACCTGATGTTCAACCAGGGCTCGCTGACCAACTGGGCGGCGGGTGGCGACAAACTGTCGCTTTCCCTGCTGGGCACCCTCAACGTATTCGCGAACTATAAAAAAGACAGGCACTCCTGGGATAATAACCTCGACCTGGCTTACGGTTACGTGAATACCACCAGCCTGGGCACCCGCAAAAATGACGACCGCATTGACTTTACCTCCAAATATGGTTATGATATCGGCAATCACTGGTATCTCAGCGGTTTGTTCAACCTGCGGACGCAGTTCACCGATGGGTACCTGTACCCGGCCGACACAACACCCGAACTGGTATCCCGGTTTTTCGCCCCGGCCTATATCGTATTGTCGCCAGGTGTTGATTACATGCCGAACAAGGAGTTCTCCCTCTTTATGTCGCCGATTACCGCCCGCTGGGTAGTGGTGATGGACGATAGTCTTTCCGCAAGGGGCGCCTATGGCGTGGACACGGGCAAACACGTGAAAAGCGAGTTCGGCGCCTTTATAACCGCCACCTGGAATAAGGAAATCTTGAAGAATGTGACCTATAAAACCAAGCTCGAGCTCTTTTCCAACTATAAAAAGAACCCGCAGAATATCGACGTTTTCTGGACGAACGTGCTCAGCATGAAGGTTAACAAATGGTTAAGCGCCAATGTGAGCCTGGATATGATTTACGACGACGACGTGAAAGAGTTCGAAAACACGAAAACGGGGGTGATGGGCCCGCGGCTGCAGATAAAGCAGGTCCTGGGCATCGGCCTTACCGCGAAGTTTTAAGTGCCGGAATTTTCTTATTTTTGATAAACCTGTCGGGGTACGCCCGGCAGGTTTTTTAAATTTAACTATGAGCAACGAACAAGAAATTTACAAAATCAAATTACCCCAGTTCGAGGGGCCGTTTGATTTGTTGCTGTTCTTTATTGAAAGGGATGAGCTGGATATCTACAATATCCCCATTACCGGCCTGACCAACGACTTTCTGGACTACATCCATCATATGGAGGCGCTGAACATTGAACTGGCCAGCGAATTCATCCTGTTTATCTCCACGCTGATGCGCATCAAGGCCAAAATGCTGTTGCCGCGCAAGGAGCTGGACGAGGCGGGGAACGAAATTGACCCCCGGCAGGAACTGGTGGATAAAATCCTGGAATACAAGCGGTACAAGCAGGCAGCCGCCGAGCTGGCCGAGCAGGAAGCCAACCGTATGCTGCAGATCAAACGCGGCAATATCGCCAAAGAACTGGCGGAAATCGGGGAAGTGACCAGCGAAGGCACAGAAGTACAGACGCTCACGCTTTTTAAACTCACGAAAACCTTCGAAAAGGTGATGCAGCGGGTAAAAGAGCGGACCAACAAACCCCAGCACGTGGTATATAAATACGATTATACCATGGAAGGCTCCCGCGAGTATATGCTCGACCTCGCCCGCGCGGAAAAAACTATCGCATTCGAAAAAATCTTCGACCACTGTAAAGACCGGGTACACGCCATTTTCCTGTTCCTGGGCATGCTGGAACTGGTGCAGGCCAAATACCTGAGCATCATGGTGGGCGAAGGACGGAATAACTTTATCATTGAATTTGTGGATCCCTCCGAACGACCGGAAGGGGAGCCCGTAGTGTTTGAAGAATAAGACCATGGCGGACAAAAAAGATCAGATAGAAATCGTATCGCTGCCGGCATATGCCCAGAACGCCCACGAAAAGGCGGAATTCAGCGTGTCTACCCTCTGCAACCTGGGCCTGGGCTTTTTTGAGCACCAGAATGCCCCGCACCGCCACGATTTTTATACGATCTACTGGATCAAAAAAGGCCAGCTCACCCATACCATCGATACAGAAACCCACGTGGTGAAGAAGAACACCCTCTTTTTCCTCGCACCGGGCCAGGTTCACCAGATGAAGTTTTCGGAAAAGGTGGACGGTTATATGATCGCCTTCCACGATTCCCTGATGTGCCCCAGCGACCAGTCCGACATGGCCAGCGTACGCAACGGGCTGTTTGTGAACGACCGCTTCAGCTCCGTTATCCAGATCAATAACGAAGAAGATGAAAAGGAGCTCGACTGGATGGTGAAACGGATGATCCAGGAGGTAGATAATAAACCTCCGAGTTATGAAGTGGCCTTCCAGAACCTGTTGCAGTACTTTCTGATCGTCGCCTCCCGCAATGCCGTGCGCCCTGTTACCGTGATGCCGGAGTACCAGAGCAGGCACAACAGCGTGTTGTTCATGAATTTTAAAACACTCATCGAAGAAAAGTACCGCGAACTTAAAAACGTGTCCGATTACGCGGGATTGCTGCATATCAAACCCGTGCTGCTCAACGAAATCAGCAAACAATTGTCGGGCATCACGGCAGGGGAGCACATCCGCAACCGGGTGATACTGGAGGCGCAGCGCTACCTGTATAATACCGACCTCACCGCAAAAGAAATCGCCTATAAACTGGGCTTTGAAGACCCTCATTATTTCTCCCGCTTCTTTAAAAAGTATACGAACCAGTCGCCTTCCGAGTTCAAGGAACTGGCAAGGGTATAAGAGATTGACCTTTACCGGAGGGCCGACAGATTTTCGTTATTTGGATAAGAATTATTTAATATATCTGCTGCGGTTTTCCGATTTAAGTCTGCCCGGGCCTGCTGGGTATTTAGTTTAAGTTATTGATTATTAGCAAATTAAAAGGGTGTTATAAAAAAGTACACTCTTTCCGTCGATCTATCCATTTATAATAGATGTTACAACATGTAATTTTGTGTTGTCAATCGGAAAAACAGATTTACACAGACTATCATCAAACTTAAAACTATAACACAATGACTACCTGGAAAATTGACGCTGCCCACAGCGAAATTGAATTTAAAGTAAAGCACCTGATGATCACCAACGTAACGGGTCACTTCGGGGAATACGATGCCACCCTCACCACTTCAAAAGACGATTTCACCGATGCGAACATTTCTTTTGAAGCGAATGTGAACAGCGTGAGCACCAAAAACACCCAACGCGACGAGCACCTGAAAGGCGAGGATTTCTTTGATGCGGCGAATCATCCGAAAATTTCCTTCCAGTCAACGGAAGTGAAAAAGAAAGATGCAGACAGCTTCGTGTTGAAAGGGGACCTCACCATCCGCGGCACCACCAAACCCGTGGAACTGAACGTGGAATACGCCGGTGTTACTGTTGACCCCTGGGGCCAGACCAAAGCGGGTTTTGAGCTTAGCGGCAAAATCAACCGTAAAGATTTCGGCCTTACCTGGTCTGCCACCACAGAAGCCGGCGGCCTGGTAGTGAGCGACGATGTGCGCCTGATTCTGGCCGTGCAAATGATCAAACAAGCATAAAAAGATAACAATGGATATCCTGGAAAAACTGACGTGGCGGTATGCCACCAAAAAGTTCAATCCCGAGAAGAAGTTAGCAGAAGCGCAGTTGACAAGGATTTTGAAAGCAACCAGCCTGTCAGCTTCTTCCTACGGATTGCAGCCATACAAAATAATCGTGGTCACCGACCCGGTTGTAAGGGAACAACTGAAAGCGGTTTCATGGAACCAGGGGCAAATCACCGATGCTTCGCATCTGGTCATATTCGCCCGCTATGATAACCTGCAGGAACAACATGTGGAGCAGTACATCAGCAACATAGCCAGCACCCGGCAAATGGAAAGAGCGCAACTGAGCAGATTTGAGGATATAGTGAAAGGTACGGTAAGTAGATTGAACAGTGAGGCGGCGGCAGCGTGGACGGGCAAACAGGCGTATCTGGCGCTGGGGACTTTGTTGACGGCCTGTGCGGCGGATGGTATTGATGCCTGCCCCATGGAAGGATTCAACGCAGCTGCGTACGATGAGATTTTAGGACTGAAAGAGAAGAACCTGCGCACGGTAGTACTTGCAGCGATTGGATTTCGCGCGGATGAAGATGGTATGCAGCATGCGAAGAAAGTGAGAAAGCCTTTGGAAGATTTTGTGGAATTAGTGTAACAGGAAGTCAGAGGTTTTAGGTAAACCGGGCGAGTTTTTCGCCCGGTTTTTTAATCTTATTTCATTATTTTTAAACCCTCTAATCATCTCACCCGTAAAAAAGTTTTAATCATGAAAAGATCCGCAACTGCCAACTGGAAAGGCACCGGCAAAGAAGGAAAAGGCACCGTTTCTACCGAAACCGGCGTACTGAAAGATACCGCATATTCATTCAGCAGCCGTTTCGAGAGCGGTACCGGCACAAACCCCGAAGAGCTGATCGCAGCGGCGCATGCAGGCTGCTTCAGTATGAAACTGAGCTTTATCATTTCCGGCGCAGGCCTCACGCCCACGAGCATCGATACCAAATCGATCGTGACGTTTGAAGCAGGTGCTATTCCCAATATCCACCTGGAAGTAACTGCGAGCGTACCCGGCCTTGATGCGGCGAAATTTGCGGAAATGGCGGAAGATGCGCGCGCCAACTGCCCCATCTCCAAACTGCTTAACACCAGCATCACCATGGATGCCAAACTGGTATAATAAAAAGACCAGTGAAAATATTCCCAACGGGCCGGACGATCAGCTGAAACCTGCGTCCGGCCTGTGTTTTAAGGGCCAAATATTTGTCCATTCTTTTAGCGGGTTTGTCCATTGATACCCCCCTCCAAACATCGGATCTTTGCATCAGAAAAATAACAGGAGGAACATCATATGAAAACGATTATCCATCGCGGTAACACCCGCGGATTTGCAGACCACGGATGGTTGCAGTCTTATCACACCTTCAGCTTTGCGGGATACTACAATCCCGAGCGTATTCACTTCGGCGCATTGCGCGTACTGAACGACGATACGGTGAAAGGTGGTATGGGATTCGGCGCGCATCCGCACGACAATATGGAGATTGTGAGCATACCATTGTCTGGCGCATTGGAGCACAAAGACAATACGGGCCGGCACAAAATCATCAACCAGCACGACGTACAGATCATGAGCGCCGGTAAAGGCATTCAGCACTCCGAGTTTAATGCATCCAAAAAAGACCCGGTAAAATTTTTGCAGATCTGGCTATTCCCGAAAGAAAAGGACATTACTCCCCGGTACGACCAGAAAACGTTCGACCCTTCGGGCCGTGTCAACCGGCTGCAAACCGTCGTGGCGCCTGACCAAAGCGACGACACCCTGTGGATCAACCAGGATGCATGGTTTTCGCTCGGTAAATTCGACAAGGGCCAGTCTGTTACTTACGATACCAAACGGCCGCAGAACGGCGCCTATCTTTTTGTACTGAGCGGGAAAGTGAAAATAGGTGAGGAAATGCTCGAAAGCCGCGACGCGATCGGCGTTACGGATTACGATCAATTGCAGATCGTAGCGGAAGATGATACAGAATTCCTGTTGATGGACGTTCCCATGCTGCAGTAATATATACGTATATACGTTAGTGTTAGTGTCATTTTTAAAAGCCAATGCCCGGCAGGTGCATTGGCTTTTTTGCATTGCGGTCATCTGTAAAGGAAGTTTTACGGGAGACCGGTTTCTTTTTTTCGCGGCAATTCATGCCTGTCAGGCATCGTGTGAAGGCTGCTTTTCAACTACAGTAAGGCACCATCTGCAATATATCAGCCTCGTCAGGAATCTTCTGCGGTATAACTTTTTCAATTGTAGCAAAGGCTGCTTTTATCAGCAATATGGCACCATCAAGCGCCTTATCTTCGGACTTTCGAATAATCCGCATTATGAAAACCGCTTATCTGTTCCAACACAGATTAACCACGCTCCGGTTGTATTCGACAGGCGAACGGAGCAACGGTCTTTCTCATTCCTGTACTGTTTGTTAACAATTCAGTCCGGGCGGAGCGGTGGATAATTTCCGCGGTCAGTTTGAGGGCCGGAAACAAAAAGAATCGTAAATTAGAAGTGAGGGACAGGATATTGACCAATAAGCATGGATGCATGATGGATACAGCTTCCCTACAAGCTATCGTCATCGTTTAACTTAAATCAATATATCATGGAAGTACCAACACAGTCTACTGACCTGCAGGCACAGCTCAGCACATGGAAAAGTGAAGTTGAGGAGGTACGTGGAGATTTGCGGCAGATGCGCAGCAGGTTAGAAGAAATGGCCGCCGGGCGGCATCCCAACCATGAACAGATGGTCGAAGTAGAACACTTTCAGAACCAGTTTATCAGACAGCTGGAAGTAGCGGATGAAATGTTCCACGATTTAAAACAATCCGCCAAAAGCTTCACCAACAACAAGCCGGTAATCGTACATCACGACAGGCCGGTGGACGACTTCGATACCCTGCACGACCGTATGCAGGTATTTCACAAACTACACAACGAGCTAAAGGGAGAATTTACCCGGTTTCAATCTTACCGGTAGTGCTTTATTTATTTAATTTTTTCAGTTTGTGCTGAATCTGGTGCAGCAACCCGTCCAGCTCAACCGTGCTTTGCCTTAACAATCCCAACAGGCGGTTGTTAAGGGCAGGCTCGTTTTTGTCCAGGTCGAACATCGACATAATACCCAGGATGGACGAAACAGGGCGGCGTATTTCGTGTGAATTGATATGGGCAATGTCCTGCAGCACTTCATTCTGCTGCCTGAGCTGCTGCACGTATTGCTGCTTTTCGGTCACATCCTGTACGGCGCCGATCATCCTGACGGCTTGCCGTTTTTCGTTGTAAATGATATGCCCGCGGTCGTGCACGTGTTTGTATTCGCCGTTGGCGCAGCGGAAGCGGTATTCCGCGTCCCAGTGAACGAGGTTGTTACGGAGGGTGGCCTCGAATTTTTGCAGCATGGGCAACACATCGTCCGGATGCACACGATCGTCCCACCAGCTGCGTTTGTCGCGAATGTCCGCTTCATCGTACCCGAACAGCGTTGACGGCCCGTGGTTGCGGGTTGTATGGTCTGCCACCATATCCCAGTAATAGATGCAGTCCTGCGTAACCTGTGCCAGCAACTCGTAGCGGGTGCCGATGTCTTTAGCCATCACGGTGGAGCGTATTTCCGAATCAATATCCACCGCCATCACCAGCCTGGCTTCCAATCCTCTGAAATGAGTGGTGTGCGAGTAAATCTCTACGGGAAAAATGGATTTGTCTTTTTTCTGATGCTGCCAAACGCCGCGGTAAACAAATTCCTTGTTGGTTTTGCGTACATCTTCCAATACGTGGTTGATGGTAGACGGGTGGCGGATCTCCAGGATGGTCATCCGCATGAATTCCTCCCTGGTGTAACCGTATTTTTTTACGGCAGCGTCGTTCACGGCAAGAAATTGAAGGGTATCCCACTGGTAGATCCACATAGGCAGCGGATGCTCATAGAATAGCATCCGGAAATTGTTTTGTTTGCTGTTGCTGTTTCTGACGAGCACGTAAATAAGCACGGCCGACGCCGTAACAAAGGCCGCATGCACGGTGTACTGTAGCAACGCGGGATTAACCAGGGGAAATTGTGCTGCGAGAGAATGCCACAACCAGCTGTCAGTGCTGATCCATACCCAGCCGATTACGAGGTAGAGACCGGCTACCTTCAGTGCAGTAGCGCCCATAGCCTTAATTTGAATTGAATGTATGTAAATTCCGGAAAACGGCCAACTCCATTACCACTCCAGGGTAACGGAATCACTTTGCGCGTACCCGGTACAGGTAAGGATGAGGCCCTGCGACAGTTCTTTGTCGGTCAGTACTTCGTTGACAGACATCCAAACCTTGCCTTCCGTGCATCTGGCGATGCAGGAGCCGCATACCCCGCCTTTACAGCTGTAGGGCAGGTGCATCTCCTGGCGGAGGGCGGCATGGAGGATGGTTTCGTTACCCGGCACAGGTAACAGTTGCGATTTGTCTTCGTGCCGGAGCAGCACCTGTTTGATGGAAGCATCGTCCGGCACCTGCACCCTGGAAATTTTCGCGGCGGTATTCACCACAAAATTTTCCTTATGCAGCTGGTTGGCCTGGAACCCCATGAAAGTGAGGGTAAACTGCGCCATGCGCATGTATTCGGAAGGGCCGCAGATAAAAAACTGGGCCCGCTCGCGGGCATATTTGAGGTGTTTGGGCGCCAGCATTTCCAGCAGGCTGTTGCTCATGCGGCGGAAGGCCACCGGTTCGTCGCCGGGGTCGCTGAAGAGCCACAGGACGGTGAGCCGTTCGGGGAACTGCTTTTGCAGGGCCAGGATGCGCTGGTAAAAGATGGTATGCTGCGGGTTACGGCTGCTGTAAATAAGGGTGACATGGGCGGCCCGCTCGAAATGGAGCGCGTGCTGCAACAGGGAAAATAGGGGCGTGATGCCGCTGCCGGCGCCGAGAAAAAAAATATCCCTTTCGGTATCCGGCAGTTCGTCCAGCGTGAAGCGGCCGGATGGCAGCAGGGAAGTGACCACGTCGCCCACCTGCCAGGTGCGGTGGATGTGGCGTGATATTTCGCCGTTGGTGATGCGTTTGATGGTGACCGACATAAACGGGTCGATGCCGGGAGTGGAACTGAACGAGTAAGAGCGCCGGTATTCGGTGCCGTGCAGGGTAATCAGGAAGGTCAGAAACTGGCCGGCCTGGTATTTCACGGGCTGGCCGTTAGCGGCCTCCAGCCGGTAGGTAAACGTATCGGGCGTTTCCTGTATAATCTCGGTGATGCGTAACTGTATGTAGAGATCGCGCATGGTGGGAATCCGCTGCCATAGCGCATATGCGGCTATGGCAGCGGTATAATGTGTTTATCAGCTGGCGGTAACGGTGATTTTGGAACGGAGCATTTCCCGCACGGCGGCAGCAATGCCCGCGGCGTCGTACCCGCATTCGCGCTGCAGTTCGGCGGGTTTGCCATGCTCAATGAGACGGTCGGGGATGCCCAGGCGCTTCACATCGGCTTTATAGTCGTTGTCGGCCATAAATTCAAGGATGGCGCTGCCGAAACCGCCCTGCAGGGCGCCGTCCTCCACCGTGATCACACGGTCGAAGCGCTGGAAAATATCGTGCAGCATCTCGGTATCAAGCGGCTTCACAAAACGCATGTCGTAGTGAGCAGGCTGCAACCCGTCTGTCATCAGTTCCTTCATGGCTTCGGTAACGAAGTTGCCGGGGTGGCCGAGGGAAAGAATGGCGAGGTCGCGCCCGTCCTGGATTTTACGGCCGGTGCCCACACGGATGGGGCTGAAAGGCCTGCGCCAGTCGGGCATCACGCCTTCGCCCCGCGGATAGCGGATAACAAAGGGTGATTTATTCGAGGGCAGCTGGGCGGTATACATCAGGTTGCGCAATTCTTCCTCGTTCATGGGCGAGCTCACGATCATGTTGGGAATGCTGCGCATGTATGAAATGTCGTAGGCGCCATGATGGGTGGCACCGTCTTCCCCTACCAGGCCGGCCCGGTCGAGGCAGAAAATAACGGGCAGGTGCTGGATGGCCACGTCGTGCACCACCTGGTCGTAAGCCCGTTGCATGAAAGAAGAATAGATGTTGCAGAATACAGTCATGCCTTGGGTGGCCAGGCCGGCAGACAGGGTAACGGCGTGTTGTTCGCAGATACCCACGTCGATGGCGCGGTCCGGCATTTTCTCCATCATGAATTTGAGGGAAGAGCCGGAAGGCATGGCGGGCGTAATGCCCATGATGGATTTATTCTGTTCAGCCAGTTCGATGATGGTATGGCCGAAAACGTCCTGGTATTTGGGGGGCTGTGGCGCTTCGATGTTTTTCTTGAAGATCTCCCCGGTGATTTTGTCGAACAGGCCGGGCGCATGCCACTTGGTCTGGTCTTTTTCGGCGAGGGCGTACCCTTTGCCTTTGGTGGTTACGATGTGGAGCAGTTTGGGGCCCGGAATGTTCCGGAGATCCTGCAGGGTATCCACCAGTTTGGTGATGTTGTGCCCGTCGATGGCGCCGAAATAACGCAGGTTGAGGCTTTCAAACAGGTTGCTGGATTTGGACACCATGCCCTTTACGCTGGCTTCGAGTTTGGAGGCCATGTCTCGTGTGAACTTCTTGCCCACCGGCAGTTTGCCAAGCAGGTTCCACACATCGTCCCTGAATTTATTGTAAGTATGGGAGGTGGTAATGTCCGTCAGGTATTCTTTGAGGGCGCCTACGTTGGGATCGATCGACATGCAGTTGTCGTTCAGGATCACGAGCAGGTTGGCATTGGAGACGCCGGCGTGGTTGAGGGCTTCGAAAGCCATCCCGGCCGTCATAGCCCCGTCGCCTATTACGGCGATGTGCTGGCGGTCGTGCTCTCCTTTGTTCTTGGAGGCGATGGCCATGCCCAGTGCCGCGCCGATGGAGGTGCTGGAGTGCCCTACGCCGAAGGTATCGTATTCACTTTCGCCCCGGTTGGGGAAACCGCTGATTCCCTTGTACTTACGGTTGGTATGGAACACGTTTTTGCGGCCGGTGAGGATTTTATGGCCGTAAGCCTGGTGGCCGACGTCCCAAACCAGCTGGTCGTAAGGAGTATTATAGGCATAGTGCAGTGCCACGGTAAGCTCCACCACACCCAGGCTGGCCCCGAAATGGCCGCCGTGCACGCTCACCACGTCAATAATGAACTGGCGCAACTCGTCGCACACCTGGTGCAGCTGCTCCCTGTTCAATTTTCGCAGATCCGAAGGGTATTCGATCTGGCTCAGTAATTGACCGGCCGTAATTTCCATATCAACATTAGGGTTTAATGCCCAAAAATACATGTTTTTACGCTATTTGGAGCCCCCCATTTAACCGCCTATTCCGCCATTGATAAAAATTGGCTGGCCGCCAACCTGCGCAGATGGTATTTTTGGAAGAATCGCAAGGTTTTTTATTTAGTCAGCGGACTTTGCTAACTTTTGGGAATGTTTAGACGCATATCGAAATATTGGTGGTGCCAAATACTGGGGTGGGGATCCTATGCTTTTCTTTACTTCATTTTCGCCTTCTTCTTCAACATTGTGGATGTTACGTTTGTAGTGCAGTATGTACCGTGCGTGGTAGTGCTCGGGGTGCTCATTACGCATGCTTTCCGTGCGGTTATCGTCAAATACAGATGGATTGAGAAGCCGTTCGAAAATGTGGCCATCTACTTCTTTTTCGGCATCCTGGTATGCGCAACGGTTAACTCCTTCCTGCTGACGTGGATAAGCCTGCTGATTACGCCGGAAGATCACGAGCTGAATTTCAGGGATGCCTGGCTGCGGTCTTTCATCCACCAGACGGTGTTCCTGGCTTTATGGGCGGTGATTTATTTCCTCTGGCATTACGTGGAAGAGAGCCGGAACTCGCAGGTGCGGCAGCTGAAGCTGGAGGCTACGGTACGCACGCTGGAGCTCAAAACGATCAAATCCCAGCTGAACCCGCATTTCATTTTCAATGCGTTGAACAGCATCCGGGCGCTGGTGGACGAAAACCCCCGGAGGGCCCGTACCGCCATCACGGAGTTGAGCAACATCCTGCGGAACTCCATGCAGGCGGACAAGGCCGAGACGGTAAGCCTGGAAAACGAACTGAGCATCGTAAAAGATTATCTTGCACTGGAAAATATCCGGTTTGAAGAACGGCTGAAAGTGCAGTACGATATTGACCCGGAAACGCTGGAATTACCCATTCCGCCCATGATGCTGCAGACCCTGGTGGAAAACGCCATCAAACACGGCATTTCCCGGGAAGTGAGGGGAGGGCTGATACTGATCAGTTCCCACGTGCACGATATGCAGCATGAAATCACCATCCGCAATACGGGCCAGATTGTGGAAGATATGAACGGCCTGGGCCTGGGGTTGGCCAGTACAAGACAGCGGCTGAGCCTGCTGTTCGGCAACCGCGCCTTTTTTGAAATATACAATTTTGACAAAGCAACGGTGGAAGCCAGGGTGCAAATGCCGCTGCTGTAATTTTAAAGTGTCATCAACCAATAACGCAAAGTCTCAGTATGAAAAAAGCATTGATCATAGACGATGAACGACTGGCCAGGAGCGAGCTGAAAAAGCTGCTGGCGGACCACCCGGAGATAGTGGTGGTAGGGGAAGCGGTGAATGCAAAAGACGGTATCGAGAAGATAGAAACGTTGCGGCCCGACCTGCTGTTTCTCGACATTCAGATGCCCGATAAGACCGGTTTCGACCTGTTGGCGGAACTCGAGCGGTCGCCTCAGGTGATCTTTACCACTGCCTACGACGAATATGCCCTGAAGGCGTTTGAATATAATGCGCTGGATTACCTGCTGAAGCCCATCGAGCCCAAACGGCTCGCCGATGCCATACACAAGCTCCACCAGGCCGACGAAAAGGAACGCCTGGCCGCTGCTTCCGGCATCCGTAACATCCTGGGTGAAAATGACCAGGTGTTTGTAAAAGACGGCGACCGCTGCTGGTTTGTGAAGCTGCAGGAAATCCGCCTGTTCGAAAGCGTGGGCAACTACGCGAGGGTGTATTTTGAAACCAATAAGCCACTGATTCTCAAATCGTTGAATGCTCTGGAAGAGCGGCTCGATGAGCGGGTGTTTTTCCGTGCCAACCGTAAGCACATCGTGAATCTGCGGATGATAGAGCGGATAGATACCTATTTCAACGGCGGGCTGTTGCTGGAAATGCGCGGCGGTGAAAAAATCGAAGTAAGCCGCAGGCAGGCGGTGAAGTTTAAGGAAATGATGAGCCTGTAAAAGGGAGCATACATCGCAGGTAAAGCAGGGAATCAGGAGAGGGCTGCCTTTCCGTTTTCCTGCTTTATTTTTAGGATAATACCGGGAAAGAGAAGGGCCGTCCTGGAGAAGACGGCCCGCTAAATTATGCTTATGAAAAAAGGCCTTTTGGGCCAATTAACCAATGTTGGAAGACGCTTCCGGCCGGGCAAAATAGTGGCAGCAGCTCTATTGGCAGGTGCAACAGAAGCCCGGAGGAAAAGCAGTCATAGATTCAAAACGGAAAATAACCCGCTGGGACGGACACAATTATCAATTACGCGCACATAGCTCGGTAGCCAGGGATACTTTGGTTTTGGTTGGTTTTTTGAGGCGCCTGAACAAAGCATTCAAGCGCTCGTGCAAGATATATAACCCAAACGGTTTTTTCTACACTTTAATGACCGAAGCTGCGGAAATACTTATTTATAGGTATTTTTTGAGGCTGGAAGGGCCTCGCTGGATAAAATGAAAGATAACAGCCTGCTGCTGAAGGGGTTAACGGTTAGCAGTCACAGGCGCGCGATGCACGGCATCTGCGATTTCCTTGATCAGTGAAATGTCTTTTTCGATGGCATTGCCTACCACGATGATGTCTGCACCTGCCTTGCAATTCAGGTATGCTTTTTCCGCATCCCTAATGCCGCCGCCTACAATAACCGGCACGTCCACCTGGCTGGCTACCCGGTGAATCATGCTTTCCGTAATGGGCTTACGGGCGCCGCTGCCGGCGTCCATATAGATGACTTTCATGCCCAGCATATCGCCGGCCATGGCAGTGCACATAGCGATGTCGTCTTTATCCGCAGGAATGGGAGTGGCGTTACTGATATAGGAAACGGTGGTGGGGGCACCGCCGTCGATCACCATATAGCCGGTGGAAATTACCTCCAGGCCGCTTTTTTTAACAGCAGCCGCAGAAACAACGTGCTGGCCGATGAGTAATTCCGGGTTGCGGCCGGAAATCATAGAAAGATACAGCAGGGCATCGGCATAGCGCGAAACCTGCGAGGGGCTGCCGGGGAAGAGGATCACCGGGATGGAGCAGGTGGCCTTGATCTGCTGCACCACCTCATCCAGATGATTGGTAATCACCAGGCTGCCGCCCAAAAAAATGTAATCAACCTTCGCTTCAGTACATTTAGCGGTCAGATCGGCGATACCGGCAGGTGTAACCTTGTCCGGATCGATCAGAACTGCGAATGACTTTGTACCTTTTGCCTTTCTGTCAATAAAGGAACTGTATATTTTTCTGTACATTAATTATGCATTGTTCCGGTTGAAGCAAATGTATAAATTTTTTTCTAATAAGCCACAGTGCTAAATAAATATGCATGGTATTGATTTTGCAACTGATATGAGGAAAAATGAAGCAAAAAGAGGGCCGAAAACAGCCGTTTGTTAATGGTCTGCCGGTGCTCCTATTATGCACAGCCTGTGGATAAGAAAAATGGGTGCGGACTTCATTTAAAATTATTTTAGTAATCCCACTTCGAGAGTAACCGTTTTTCTAAATTTTGTTTAATCCTGTTAAATTTTCTAGGGCATATGAAAAATCAAAGCAAGAAGGCTGGCGGCCTCGCTTTTACCCGCCACTTTACAAGGGATGGTGTTAGCCCCTATGATCAGTTTGAATATGAAATGCGATCGTCGGTTATCCGCAACCCTGGCGGAGATATAGTGTTTGAGATGAATAACGTGGAGGTGCCCAAAGCATGGTCACAGATCGCTACTGATATATTGGCGCAGAAATATTTCCGGAAGGCGGGCGTACCGCAGGCCGACGGCTCGCTGGGCCGCGAAACCTCCGTGAAACAGGTGGTGCACCGCATGGCCAATTGCTGGCGCGCCTGGGGTGAAAAGTATGATTATTTCGCCTCTGCGGCCGACGCCCAGGTGTTCTACGAAGAGCTTGCCTATTGTATGCTCAACCAGGCCTGTGTGCCCAATTCACCGCAATGGTTCAATACCGGCCTGTACGAAAGCTACGGCATCAAAGGCAAACCACAGGGTCACTACTATGTGGAGCAGCGCACCGGCAAACTGGAAAAATCCACTTCCGCCTACGAAAGGCCTCAGCCGCACGCCTGCTTCATCCTGAGCGTGAGCGACGACCTGGTGAACGACGGCGGTATTATGGACCTCTGGGTACGCGAAGCCCGTATTTTCAAATATGGCTCCGGTGTGGGCACCAACTTCTCACAAATCCGCGGGGAAGGTGAAAAACTCAGCGGCGGCGGTACATCCAGCGGCCTGATGAGTTTCCTGAAAATCGGCGACCGCGCCGCCGGCGCCATTAAAAGCGGTGGCACCACCCGGCGCGCGGCTAAAATGGTGTGCCTGGACCTGGACCATCCGGAAATTCTCGAATTCGTGAACTGGAAAATGGAAGAGGAAAAGAAAGTGGCGGCGCTTATCGCAGCCGGCTATTCCTCTGATTATGAAGGGGAGGCGTACAGAACCGTATCGGGCCAGAATTCCAACAACTCCGTGAGAATTCCTAACAGCTTTTTCCACACGCTGGAAGCCGATGGCGACTGGGAATTAAAAGGCCGGATGAACGGGAAAACCGTGAAAACCGTAAAGGCGTCCGATCTCTGGAACCAGATTGCCTACGCCGCCTGGCGCTGCGCAGACCCGGGTACCCAGTACGACACTACCATCAACGAATGGCATACCTGTCCCGAAGGAGGCCGCATCAACGCGTCCAACCCCTGCTCGGAATATATGTTCCTCGACAATACCGCCTGCAACCTGGCTTCCGTGAACCTGCGCCGGTTTTTCAGCGAAGAGAACAACCGCTTCGATGTGGATGGGTTTGAGTATACGGTGAGGCTGTGGACGGTGGTGCTGGAGATTTCCGTGCTGATGGCGCAGTTCCCCTCCAAGGAAGTAGCGCAGCTCAGCTACGAATACCGTACGCTGGGCCTCGGTTATGCCAACCTGGGCTCCATGCTGATGGTGAGCGGCATCGCGTATGACAGTGATGAAGCGCGCGGGATCGCGGGGGCCATCACGGCTATCATGACGGGCGTTTCCTATAAAACCTCCGCGGAGCTGGCCAGCCACCTGGGGCCCTTTGCCAAATATGCCGAGAACAAAGAACATATGCTGCGCGTGATGCGCAACCACCGCGCCGCGGCTTACGACGCGGCCGATGCGTACGAAGGCATCGAGATAAAACCGCAGGGCATCAACGCCCGTTTCTGCCCCGATTACCTGCTTTCCGCGGCTACCAAGGCCTGGGACGATGCGGTAAAACTGGGTGAAAAGCACGGTTACCGCAACGCACAGGCCACCGTGATTGCGCCCACCGGCACCATCGGTCTGGTGATGGACTGCGATACCACCGGCGTAGAGCCCGATTTTGCGCTTGTGAAATTCAAAAAATTGTCCGGCGGCGGATACTTCAAAATTATCAACCAGTCCATTCCTTCCGCCCTGCGCAACCTGGGATATAAAGAAAACGAGATCCGCGCCATCGTGGATTATGCCAAAGGCAGCGGCAATTTCGGCGGAGCGCCTTATATCAATACACAAACCCTGAGCGAAAAAGGGCTGATGGCAGAAGAGCTGAAAAAGCTCGACGTTGCCGTGGCTTCTTCATTCGACATCAGTTTTGTGTTCAACGTGTATACCCTGGGTGAAGAGTGCCTGCAGCGCCTTGGTTTCAAGCCCGAGCAATATTTCAGCATGGAATTCAGCCTGCTGCACGAGCTTGGTTTTACTGACGAGCAGATAGAAGCCGCCAACGACTACGTATGCGGTACCATGACGGTGGAAGGCGCGCCTTACCTGAAGGAAGCGCACCTGCCGGTGTTTGACTGCGCCAACAAGTGCGGTAGAAAAGGCGAGCGCTACATTCACCCGCACGGCCACATCCGCATGATGGGCGCAGCACAGCCATTTATTTCCGGGGCCATTTCCAAAACCATCAACCTCCCCAACGAAGCGGTGGTGGAAGAAATTGCGGATGCCTACAAACTCAGCTGGGAACTGGGCCTCAAAGCCTGTGCCCTCTACCGCGACGGGTCGAAGCTGAGCCAGCCGCTCAGCAACAAAAGCGACAAAAGGAAAAAAAGCGCGGACGCCGGCGAAGCGGCACCTGCTGAAGCCGCAGCGCAGATCATTGATATGAACCAGCTCACCATCGACGAATTGCTGGAAGAATTGAACAAAAGAATGATCGCCAGCTCGGATACTTCGCTGAAAAGAGCATTGTCGAGGATAGTAGAGCGGAAAACGCTCCCCGCCAAACGCCGCGGGTTCACACAAAAAGCCAAAGTAGGCGGCCAGCCCATCTTCCTGCGCACCGGTGAATACAACGACGGCACGCTCGGGGAGATCTTCATTGACCTGGCGAAAGAAGGTTCCACCCTTCGCAGCCTGATGAACTGTTTTGCCATCGCAGTATCTGTAGGCCTGCAATACGGTGTGCCGTTGGAGGAGTTTGTAGATAAGTTTGTATTTACACGGTTTGAGCCGGCAGGCATGGTAGACCATCCGAATATCCGCTCTTCCACTTCCCTGATCGATTATATTTTCAGGGTGCTGGGATACGAATACCTGGGCCGCACCGACCTGGTGCACATCCTGGATGCGCCGGGCAATACCGGGGAAGATGAGTGGGATGAGCCGGTGGTAAAACCTGAATTGTCCAATGTCCGGGTAGTCGGCAACACGCCTGCGCCAGGCAGCCCCAAGGCAGCGAAACCATATGCTGTAGCGGCTTCCAGTGGGGAGAGCAGCACGCAGGATTATATGCGGAGCATGCAGAGTGATGCGCCGGCATGCAACACCTGCGGCCACATCACCGTTCGCTCCGGCACATGTTATAAGTGCCTGAATTGCGGGAACAGCATGGGTTGCAGCTGAGAAATTTAGGAGCGTTTAACAAACACCGCTGAAAAAGAGAAAATGAGGGGTGTCCTGAAAGCAGCGGTGGTATTGGATTTCTGGCGATCGAATGAAACAAATACTTTGTTAATTATTTGTTATTCAGCGCTGAAAATTTCAAATAAAGTTAACACTGATATACCTTTGTATACAAATAGGGTTTTCATAGGATAGTAACAAATTGAGGGCGCTTTTCTAAGTGCCCTTTTTCTTTTCTTAGCCCTGTAGTAGCGGCTTTGCGGGGAACAGTGATGTTTCCTTTTTTTGTGCCCCGCCGCTTCATTCCACCTGCACCCGTTTATTTATTTTGTTCGAATACATGCCTGGTTTTTCCTGATGCTGGGATGCAGCCGGCGGGAAAGTGAGGCGTAGTATGTATTTCCGCTTTCCGGGAAAAACTGCGGGCTACACCGGAGAAAGAACGATGCTGCATATTCGCAGAGAGTTGCAATGTTTTAAGCCGTCCGGCGCGCGAAATATGGGAGGAGCGATGTTTGTTGAAAAGGTTGGTGCTCCGTTCATTTTTAAATGGATGAATAAAAAGGCATTCGCGGGTTTCAGTATCATTTCATTTCGCTTTTTCACACCTGTACATGAAATGACCACTTTTCATCCCGTAAACGAAGAAATATCTTCATTTGTTAATATACACACTATTGTAAGCTTGCAAACGATCGCATAAACCTCACTTTCTTATTCGATTTTGTTCAAAAAACGGTCTTTAATTTTGTTTTTTTTTATTTAACGGGCTATATTTTGGCAATTTTGAATATTCCTGGTTACATGCTTGTAGTTATTCAATTTATTTTATATTTGTTAAAGTATTAATTTTTATATGGTTACTGTCCTATGAAAAACCAAATATTCCTACACCGCGAGAATCTTCTTGCAAAGTAAATGACTCTCGAAAGCAATGGATTTTTCCATTGCTTTTGTTTTTTACAGAGGAAGGCAGTGTGGCGGAAGGAAGTATTGAGTCCCAAAACGGAAGGCGCTCAGGCTGGAATCAGGTCACAAAAAAAGAACCGGGTATCCCAATTATCTGGTTCCTCTTTTACGGAACAGTCATTTTCACCATCATCTTTATAGCAATTACCTCCCTGGCTGGAGGCCGGGGTGTACACTCTTTCAACCGTTTCACCGATCTGAAATGCCACCGGTGCGGCAAAGAGGGGCCCATCAAACACAAAACTGTGGAACTCGCCGTTTTCTCCGCAGGGGTCTACCCCGGCGGGGAGATCGGCGAGAAAGGCTTCATCGATGAGCCGGCCCGCAAAGGATGCAGGCAGGTACCGGGCGTTGACGCAGACGATCACGGCTTTGAAACCGGCTTTGATGAAATCGCGCACCAGGGTGGTGCTGTCTCTTTTCCAGAGCGGGAAAACGCCTTTCATGCCCACTCTGGCCAACTGGGTTTCGCGGTATGCCCGCAGGTCTTCCAGAAAAATATCACCGAACACGGCATGCTCAATGCCTTCTGCCTGCAGTGCGGTGAGTTGTTCGGTCATGATGCGGTTATAATCTTCCATCGACGCATGTTCGGGCAGGTAAGCCTTTTTCAGTGCGATGCCGGTTTGCCGGGCCTGCTCGTCGAGCAATTCCTCGCGTACGCCGTGCATGGATACACGCCGGTAGGCCTCGCTTAAAGTCGTGAAAAGGTATTTTATGCTGAAATTCTTATCTTGTTGGAGTTGCCAGAGGGCAAATGAGGCGTCTTTCCCGCCGCTCCAGTTTATGTATGCGTTCATTTAACGTAAAATTAAGCGAATTCCCCTTTTCCGGGTACACCTTGACATCCTATATTTGGTATATGAATAACGCTTTCACCATGCCGTCCCTCCGGCCCATCGTATCCCTTTTTCTCCTGTTGCTGATGCTTACGCCTGCCGTTGCGCAACAAAAAGCAATCGTAGCCGGTCCTATGACAGGCTCGGTGGAACTGCGCGACGCGATCATCTGGCTCGAAGTGGCGCCAACGGTAAAAAATGCGGCCGTCCGTTATTACAAAAACGGTCAGCCTGGCAGCAGCCGCACTGAAACCTACACAGGCGAACTGGGCAAAAGATACAATCCTATCAAGATACAACTGGTGAACCTGGAGCCGGGCACTACCTATCAATATGAAATTGTCCTGAACGGGCAGAAGGCCTCCCTGCCGCGCGCCCTTCATTTTACCACCAAACCGCTCTGGCAGTACCGGCAACCGGCGCCCGATTTCTCTTTCCTCACCGGTTCCTGTGCTTATTTTAATGAGCCGGCATATGACCGGCCGGGCGTGCCTTACGGGCACGATTCATCTATTTTTGAAACCATGGCCGCTACCCCTGCGAATTTTATGATGTGGCTGGGGGATAACTGGTATACCCGCGACGTTGACTATGCCTCCATTCCCGGCCTGGAATACCGGGCGCACCGCGACCGCTCCCTGCCTGTTTTGCAACCATTCCTGCAGGCCATGCCGCATTACGCCATCTGGGACGATCATGATTTCGGGCCTAATAATGCGAACAAATCTTACATTTTCCGGGACGCCTCGCGCGAGGTATTTACCCGTTATTGGGCCAACCCGAGTTTCGGGGAAAAAGGAGAGGGGATTTATACCCGCATGAGTTACAGCGACGTGGATTTTTTCCTGCTCGACGGCCGCTACTGGTCAAGCGCGGGTGAAATGGCCGACAGCATCGGGGGCCAACCGAACCCGGCAAAAAAAATGTACGGCGATGCCCAGATGGAGTGGCTCCGTAATGCCCTGCTGCAAAGCAACGCTTCTTTCAAGATCATCGTGACCGGCAGCCAGGCGCTGAATCCCATTTCCATTTTCGACAGCTTTCATCATTTTCCTATTGAATATCATTCGTTTATGAACTTTCTGCGGGAGTATAAAATCCCGGGAGTGTTGTTCCTCACTGGCGACCGCCATCACTCTGAAGTAGTGAAACTACCACGGGAAGGTGCCTATCCGCTGTACGACATCACCAGCTCTCCGCTGACCTCCGGGGTGGGCGGCGTTTTGCGGGGGAATGAAAAAGACAATCCCTACCGTGTGCCCGGCACCCTGGTGGTGACCCAGAATTTCTCGAAAGTGACCGTTTCCGGCGAGAAAGGCGACCGGAAGCTGAAAGTGGTGTTCATCGACAAAAACCGGAAAGAGCTGGCAACTTTTGAAGTGGGCCAGAAAGAGTTACGATGAGGCTGGGAATACCCTGGTATCCTCAGGCCGGCCATTAAGCCGGTTGATGCCGCGCTGGCCGGTAAGGCGGTCGGTACGAAAATAGTTTCCTGACATAAAATGGTCATTCGTTTGTGATTCCTAGTTGATTCACAGTTACTTATGGAGATATGGACGTGTCCCCGACCCAAAAAGCCGTCGCCCCGCCTCAAAAAAGATCCGCCAGTGCTGCAACTTTTTAGCAGCCGGCTCGTCTTTTTGATATAACGGGACAGGAAATACCGGAAAACCCGCAGTTTGTACCGCGAAAAGCCCTGTTTGTAACACCGTTACCGTTTTATATTTTTTATTTTGTATTTTTAGGTCATTAAAATTTACCCGTATGAAAAAGCTGTTGTTTTTGTTGGTACTGGGTATGGTAACCACCGCTTCAGCGTTCGCCGGTAATGGCGAGAAAGGATTTAATAACGGCGATAAAACCGATAAAGGGACTAAAGCTAAAACTGCCAACAGGCTCGAAGAGTTCATCTGGACCCTTCCGCAGTCTGCAAGAGCAGAAAAAGTGGAAGAAAACGATGTGCAGAAAGCCATCGTGGATCTTTATAAATGGTATTTACAAAACGAAACAAGGATTAATAACAGCTCATCCGCCACCGGCGATGAAAGCGATAATATTGTTGCTCCCTTCAAAGTAGACCGCAAAGTTTTACAGCAGTACCTGAAATTTATCAAAAAGAATTTCCCCGGCCTGAATGAAGAAGACCTGGCCGACAAACGCAATACCACATCTGCCAGAAAAACTGCACCGGTATCCTATTCGCCTGATTTAGATGCCCCCGTCTCCTTGAGCGCTTCAAAATAATTTCGTAAGTTCGTTGAATGCATTTTCTGCAGTTCACTTACAATAAGGAAGAGGTTATTCATGCATTACGTTTCCACTTTCTGCGCCGCGGCGAAATAAAGGTATTTCGTAATACCCTTATTATTCTGCTGATTGCCACTGTTGCAGGCTACCTGTTCAGACTGGTGAATTTTAATGCATTGCTCGGCATTGCGCTCATGATGCTACTGGTCGGTTGGGCGTTCTGGTATCTGCTGCCCGTTTCTACCTACAATAAAGCCGCTACTTTCAAAGACAAAATAAGACTGCGTTACAATGAAGAAGGCATGGCCATTGCCACCGGCCAGGGAGAAAGTGCTGTACCCTGGCAACGCTTTTCGCAGATCGTTGAAACGAAATCTTTCTTTTTTCTGTACCGCGATAAACGGAGCTTTTTTCTCATCCCCACCAGCGCCTTTGAAAATGAAGAAGACCTGTTAGGATTCAGCAAGCTGATGCAATCGCTTTTCAGCGATTACCGGCGGTTGAATGTTTCCTAACCGGAGGTAATTCCCCCTTTTTATTTCAAGTATTGCAGAAGCTTCAATGTTGCACGTGGGTGATACGGGAAGCGATTCATCCCCCACCAGCGCCTTTGAAAATGAAGAAGACCCATTGGCGTTCAGCGAACTGCTGCAAGCGCTTTTTACCGATTACCGGCGATAGAATGTTTCCTAACCGGTGGTAATTCTCTTTTTATTTCAAGTATTTCAGAAGCTTCAACGTTGCACGTGGGTGATGCGGGAAGCGATACGGTAGAATGTTTCCTAACCGGTGGTAATTCCTTTTACATTTGAAGTATTTCAGTGAATTAAATGCTGCACATTACGGTATGATGCACTTCTCACAAGAGTAATACATTTCTATCCCATGCAGGGCGCTCCCCAACGGAAGAAATGCTCAACGGTGCATCAGCTGATATTTCAGGGGGATAAAACTTTGTACATCTCATAGTGCGGAATTCCCACTTCCACAAATTCTTCCCCTCTCACCGTGTATCCGTTTTTGAGATAAAAAGGTACGGCCTCTTTCCGCGCATGCATCATCAGTTCGGTGAAACCGGCGGTGCGTGCCTGCGCTTCCGCGAAAGCAAGAATTTTGCTGCCTGCGCCCTGCCCCTGCAAACTATCGTCTACCGCCATTTGCCGCAGTTGTACAGTTGTTTCGGTAGAAGGGCTCAAAATGCAGCAGCCGAGGATGGTGGTGCCGTCGAAATAGCCGATCAGCACATCGTTGATTTCCTGCTGCAGGTATTCGGGTGAAAAAGTGAGGCCCAGCGGTTTGCGCAGGATCTTGTCGCGCAGTGCGATCATGGCCTGGTAATCGCAACTGCCGAATTCTATGATGCGAAGTTGGCTCATGCGACAAATGTACTATGGATTCTCTTGAAAATAGTCTACGATCAGTGGTGCAACGGATTTTACGTTCAACAGCGGATCGCTGATCTGCAGGGCGTTGGGATGTGTATCCGTACATACTAGGTGCTGCACCAGCCCGCTGCGACGTATTTTCTCGAAACCATCCCCGGCGAAAATGCCGTGGGTGGTGATCACGGCGATGCTGGCGGCCCCGGCATCACGGTAAGCCTGGGCGGCGTGGAGGAGCGAGCCGCCCGTGCGGATCATATCGTCGTAAATGATCACCATGCAGCCTTCCACATTGGCGCTGATGGCGGTGATCTGCGTTTCTTCGCCGGACAGGCGGCGTTTGAAAACAAAAGCCGCCTGCACATTGAGGTCGTTGGCCAGAGACTCCACCCATTTGGCGCGGCCGGCATCGGTGCTGGCCAGTACGAAGGGTTTGCCGGCCGACAGTTCCAGCGCGGCATTCCGGACGATCAGCTTCGCGTACAGGTGCACGGGGCGCACGTTGCTTTCGAAATAATAGGTGATACCGTCCACATGCAGGTCTATCATGATGATTTTGATGCCTGCGCTGGTGCCCGGCAGGGCGGAAAATAAGAGGGCACGGTTCTTGGCTTTGACTATTTCCCCGTTTTTTACGGCTCTTTCCATGGTGGAGTAGCCGAAATAGGGGATAACGATGTTGAGGCAGAGCGCGCCGTTCTGTATACAGCCGTTGGCGATATCGAACAGTTCCAGTGTTTCTTTGTCGTCGATGGTGCCGCCGATGAGGATGACCTCTTTGCCGCTAACGTTGCTGGTTATACGATGGTAGTGCTCCCCGTCCGGGAAATCGCGGATGGTCATGGCGCCATCTTCCCAGCCGGAAGGGGCCTGGGTCAGCACCCGGTCTTTCAGATATTGGTAACGCTGGGTGCAGAACAGTATTTTTGGAGGCATGGGCACAGTTTCGGGTGATAAACCACCAATTTAGGGATTTAAAAAATATAAACTTTACCGATGTTTGGCTTGCTTTAAGAAAATTTTTAACGTTTTTTTTGAGCTTGGAACGCTAATTTTGAGAGATTCGTATGAAGTATGTTCTGTTCAGATACGCTGTTGCACTCATTCTATTTGTAGTACCTGCCTTACAGGAGGCAACGGCACAGGTGCGCATCATGGGTATGGTTTCCGATGCGGATACCCGTACCGGCCTGCCATCGGTGAGTATCTGGAACAAAAGAACGGGGGTGGGCACTGTCAGTAATGAAACGGGCCGGTATTACATCGAGGCCCTGCCGGGTGATACCATCGAGTTTTCCATGATCAGCTATGTGCGCACGCAGATCGTTGCGTCCGGGATTTCCAGCACCCAGAATGTGGAACTGAAACGGCATGTGTTCGGCCTGCAGGCCGTCAACGTAAAAGGGCGCATCTACCGCCGCGACTCGCTGGCTACCCGCGACGAATACGCCAAATACTTCGATTACAAGCGCCCCGGTGCGATGGACGTGCTGAAAACCCTTCCCAGCAACCCCATCACGGCACTGACATATCTCATTCCCAGCAAAACGCGCAAACGGAAAGAAAAATTCGGAGAGCAGCTGCGGTACTGGGAAGCGGAAAAGCACATCGACTACCGCTATAACCCCGACCTGGTGGCACGCATCACCAAACTTGAGCCGCCGATGCTCGATTCCTTCATGTACGCTTACCGCCCGAGCTACAACTTCCTGCTGAATGCGTCGGAATACGACCTGATGTTGTTCATCAAACAGTCGTTCGATAAATTCAGCCGCCAGAAAGGACTGCTGCCGAAGGATTCCACCGAACCGCAGCAATAAAAAAGAACTGCCCTTATCGCTTGCGGTAAATCTGAGCATCCAACTTCCCTACAATATGCACAAACTGCCCAACCCGGGATTGCCAAAGTACTAGCGGCAGCCCAGGGCACGCGACATTTCCTGCGACATGCAAAGCCACACAATCCGGAAGCGGCACAATACTTATGGCAAACTCAAGCATGCGACATTTCCGGTAACAGGCACGAAGCGCCCAAGCGGGGAGCACTATATCAAACCAAAGCGGCAACATTTTCGTGCAATCTCCCCAATTTTCCCGACCCCGGATTACTTGCGACAAACCCAGTCAGCATCTCATTCACATATCCGATTACCTGCTGTACACCTAACCACCCAACACGCCCAATCCCTCTTCCCAACGTTGAAGGGAGTGACACAACGGCGGCCGAATAGCATTACTGCCGCCGGCGCCCAACAAAAAAGCCGGCTACCAACGGTAACCGGCCTTCGTATATTCTTTTGTGTGGGTTATTTCAGTAAACCGCCTTTCAATCGCATCAGTTCCGTTTCAGCCACTTTCGTATTGTAACGTGCCTGGATGAGCCGGTACATGGCGAGCTCGAGACTTTGCTGCGCTTCTTTCACTTCGAGTGTGGTAGAGACCCCTTCCCGGAACCGCTCCAGCGCCACCATGGTGTTTTCGCGGGCCAGTTCCACACTTTCCTCTTCCAGCGTCAGCGCCATTTTATAGTACTCGTAATCCTTGAATGCATTTTTGAGCAGCAGGTCTACCTGCGACTGCTGGTTTTCGAGCGCCAGCTGCTGGTAGGCCAGGTTGAGTTTCGCATTTTTCAGTTCGCGGTGCGCGTTGAGGCCGTTGAAAATCGGGATAGTGGCGGAAAAGCCGTAGTTGAGGCCGCGGGTTTGGTTAAAGACGGGGCTGAACTGGTTCACGGCCGCACTCGCGCGAGATTCGTTGAAGTTGTACGCGGAGTTGAAAGAGAGCACGGGGAAAAAGTCGCCTTTCCGTTCTTTGACCGTCAGCCGCGAAATTTCAACATTCTGGCGCGCCACCTGCAGTTGGGGGTTGGTGTTGCGGATGTTGGCGATGATGTCGCCGAATACCAGTCCGAGGTCTACCGGGATGGTGTCGAGCACGTCGTAGTTCGTGCTTTCATCGGCGATGGCCAGCAGCTGGTTGAGGCCGGCTTTGCTTTGTTCGATGACGGTTTGCTGGCGCAGCCACATGGCGCGTTGGGCGTTGTAATCCACTTTCGCCTGCAGGTAATCTGTTTTCGGCGCCAGGCCCGTCTGGAATTTGGCGTCGGACAATTTCACCCGTTCGTCCGAAATCGACATCTGCTCCGCCAGCGCGCGCAGTTGCTGTTTCTGCTGGGCGATATTGTAATAACTGTTGATGATGTTGGCAATGGTGTTTTCCACCTGGTTTTTTACGTTCAGCTCGCCGAGTATCTCGATGGCCTGGAAACGCTGGCGGGTGGCGAACATCTTCAGCCCGTCGAACAGCGTCCAGTTGAGGTTCACGGCTGCCTGCAGCTGCTGGTTCTTGAGGCCGCTGGTATCGCGTTTGTTGCCGTTGCCGAATTCCTGTTTGGTAGCGGTGCGGCTCCAGGTTTTGGCGGCGGTGGCGTTTACGCGGGGAGCGAACGCGAAGTTGGCGTAATCGAAATCATTGGCTGCAATGTCCGCGTCGGTGCGGGCCATGCGGATGTCGTAGTTGTTCTTCAGGCCCAGGTCGATGGCCTGCTCCAGCGTCAGCACGCGTTGCGCCTGTGCGCCGGAGGCGAACAGGGTGAAAAGCAGACCGGTGAATATTTTTCCTGTCAATGTCATCAGATATCTTTTGAGATGTTATGCGTGGGCTGCAGCAGCGGCCGCTTCCGGATTTTCCGAAAGAAGCGCTTCTTCAAATTCCACATTCTTTTTCCTGCGGCTGAGGAAGGTGTACATCGCGGGGATCACGTACAACGTGAGCACCAGCGAGAACATGATACCGCCCACGATTACGATACCCAGCGGAATGCGGCTGGTAGAGGCCGCGCCAAGGCTCATGGCGATGGGCAGCGCACCGAGGGCCATTGCGAGGCTGGTCATCAGGATCGGGCGCAGGCGCATCACGGAGCCCTCGATGGCGGACGCGGCTTTTTCTTTACCCGCATCGCGCATGTGGTTGGCGAATTCCACGATGAGGATACCGTTTTTCGTTACCAGGCCGATGAGCATAATTACGCCGATCTGCGAGAAGATGTTCCAGGTTTGCCCGAATACCCAAAGCGACAGCAGTGCGCCGGCAAAGGCCAGCGGCACGGTGAGCATGATAATGAACGGATCTATCCAGCTTTCGAACTGCGCGGCCAGTACGAGGTAAATCAATATCAGCGCCAGCACCAGCGCAAACATGGTGTTGGAGCCGCTTTCGGCGTAGTCGCGGGACGATCCGCTGAGCGCGGTATCAAAACTTTCGTCGATCACCTTGTCCTGCTTCAGCTTGGCGTAAATGGCGTTCATGGCGTCGATACCGTCGCCGATGGTTTTGCCGGGGGCCAAGCCTGCGGAAATGGTGGCCGACTTCATACGGTTGTAGTGGTAGATAACCGGCGGGCTCGTTTCTTCTTCGATGCTCACGAGGTTGTCGAGCTGGATGGCTTCGCCGCGGGCATTGCGCACGTAAATGCTTTGCAGATCCACGGGGTCGTCGCGGTCGGAGCGGAACACCTGGCCCATTACCTGGTACTGTTTGCCGTTTCGGATGAAATAACCGAACCGGCGGTTACTCAAAGCCAGCTGCAGGGTGGAAGAAATATCCGCCACGGAAACGCCCAGCTCGCTGGCTTTGGCGCGGTTGATGTGAATGCGCAGCTCGGGTTTGTTGAACTTCAGGTCAACGTCAATGCCCTGGAACACAGGGTTGGCCGAAGCGGCATCCACGAATTGCGGTATCACCGCCGAGAGTTTTTCGAAGTTCACGTTTTGCAACACGAACGACACCGGCAGGCCGCCGCGGCGCCCCACCTGGATGGTTTGCTGCTCAATGGCGAACACCTTGCCCTGCGGGAACCGGTACATATTGCGGTTCACCATGTTCACGATATCTTTCTGGGAACGGGTTCTGTCTTGTGGCTCGGGCAGCGTCACAAATGAAAACGCGGTGTTCACGGAACCGGCGCCGGAGAAGCCGGGAGCGGTCACGGAAAGGATCACTTTCTTTTCAGGAATGGAATCCTGCATGAAACTCACGAGGTCGGTCACGTATTTATCCATGGCATCGTAAGAGGTGCCTTCGGGGGCGGTGACGGACAGGCGGAACATGCTCCTGTCTTCGATCGGGGCCAGCTCGGACTGCAGGGTGTTGAACAGCCAGTAGATCATGCCGAGGCACACAAAAATGATCGCCACGGCTATCCAGCGGGCTTTCATGAAAGCAGTCAGGGAATTTTTATAGCTGTCTTCCATCCAGCGGAAGAAGGGCTCCGTTTTTTCGTAGAACCAGGAATGTTTGTGCGTTTTACGCGCCAGTTTAACGTTGAGCACGGGCGTGAGCGTGAGCGACACGAATGCGGAAATCAGTACCGCGCCGGCCACCACGATGCCGAACTCGCGGAAAAGGCTGCCCACAAATCCCTGCAGGAATATGATCGGCAGGAATACGAAAGCCAGTGTGATGGAAGTGGCGATCACCGCAAAGAAGATCTCTTCGGAACCTTCTTTGGCCGCGCGCATACGCGGCAGGCCCGCTTCTATTTTTTTGTAGATGTTTTCGGTTACCACGATGCCGTCGTCCACCACCAGGCCCGTGGCCAGTACGATCGCCAGCAGGGTGAGGATGTTGATGGTGAAGCCGCATACGTACATGATGAAGAACGCACCGATGAGCGACACGGGAATGTCGACGATCGGGCGAAGCGCCATCAGCCAGTCGCGGAAGAACAGGTATACGATCAGGATCACCAGTACGAGTGCGATGATCAGGGTTTCCTGTACTTCGTGGATACTTTTCTTAATGAAGGCGGTATTGTCCATGGCGATGTTCAGCGAAAAGTCGTCGGGCACTTCCTTTTTCAGGTCTTCGTACCGTTTGTAAAATTCCTCTGAAATGGCCACGTAGTTGGAGCCGGGTTGGGGAATAAGGGCCAGCGCGATCTGCGGAATGTTGGACTCCTTCAGCTGCGTTTCTTCGTTTTCGGGGCCGAGCACGGCCTGGCCTACGTCGCGGAGGCGGATTTGGGCGCCGTTGACGTTTTTGATGATCAGTTCGTTGAATTCCTCTTCCGTGTCGAGGCGGCCGAAAGTTCGCACGGTGAGCTCCGTGGCGTTGCCGGCGATTTTACCGGACGGCAGTTCCACGTTCTCCTGCTGGAGGGCCAGCTGCACGTCGCCGGGGGTGAGGCTGTAAGCCGACAGGCGGGCGGGGTCCAGCCAGATACGCATGGCGTACTTTTTTTCACCCCATATCTGGATGGCGCTCACGCCGGGAATGGTCTGCAGTTTTTCCAGCAGCACGTTGGTGGCATACTCCGTGATCTCGAGCTGGTTGCGGGTATTGCTCTGCACGGTCATGGAAATGATCGCGTCGGAGTTGGCGTCCGCTTTGGATACCACGGGCGGCGCCTCGAGGTCGGTAGGCAGGTTACGCTGCGCCTGCGATACCTTGTCGCGCACGTCGTTGGTGGCGGCTTCGAGGTCTTCGCCCAGTTCAAACTCCACGGTGATATTGCTGCTGCCCTGGCTACTGAGCGACGAGATATTTTTGATACCGGCCACGCCGTTGATGGCTTTCTCGAGCGTTTCGGTGATCTGTGTTTCGATGATGTCCGAGTTGGCGCCCGGGTAGGAGGTGCGCACGTTCACCACCGGCGGGTCAATCGCGGGGAAGTCGCGTACGCCGAGGAAAGAAAAGCCCACCAGACCGAAGATCACAATGATGATGTTCATCACGATGGCTAATACGGGTCTTTTGAGGGATATGGAAGGTAAACTCATGATAATCTCTTTTAGCGTTATTCTCTACTGCACTTTATTATACTTAAAGGGCATACCGGGTTTGAGCTGCAATATGCCGCTGGTAATAACGGTATCGCCGATTTGCAGGCCGCTGGTGATCTGCACACTGCTTTCGTTCCTGAAGCCTGTTTCGACGTTCACGAACCTGGCGCGGCCGCTGTCTGCCACAATCACCTGCTTGAAGCGGGTGCCGGGGATAACGGCCTGTGAAGGAATCATAATAGCGTTCGGATTATCTTTCAGTTGTATCGAGGTTTTGGCAAAAGCGCCCGGGAACAGCCTGCCGGCCGGGTTCGGCACGGTGGCGCGGAGCTTCACGCTGCGGGTGGCCAGGTCGATTTTCGGGTCGATGGCATAAACGCTGCCCGTGTAGCGGAGGGTGTCGCCGGCGATGGTGAACGTAACGGCATCTCCCTTATGGACGGCGTTGCGGTATTTCTCCGGCACGGCAAAGTCGATTTTCAGGGGATCGAGCTGCTGGAGGGTCGACATGATGGTGGCGGGGCCCACGATGGCGCCTTCGCTCACGTTGCGCAGGCCGAGGGTGCCGCTGAAGGGGGCGCGGATTTCGGTTTTCTGCAGCTGGGCACGGTTGTATTCGATGTCTGCCCCGTAGGCGCTCACCTGGTTGCTGGTCACATCCACATCCTGCTGGCTGATACCGTTGATCTTGAGCAGTTTTTCCTGGCGGGCCAGGGTGGTTTTGGCCAGTTCACGCTGCAGTTCCAGTTTCCGGAGCTGGGCGAGGATGTCGCCATCATATATTTTCACCAGCAGGGCGCCTTTGCCCACTTTGGTGCCTTCCTTGAAGTATATTTTGGTGATACGGCCGCTGATTTCGGGTTTCAGTTCCACCTCTTCGTAACTTTGCAGGGTACCGCTGGCTTCAATGATTTCGTCGACTTTCACGGGTTTGACCACATAGGCATCGGCCAGAATGGGGCGGCCGGCGCCGCGCGCTGCGGCAGGAGGGCCCGCGGGCTCTTTAGGATTGCTTTTGGCCGTCAGTTTGTAGATGAAGAAGCCGGCAACGGCCAGCAGCAGGCATACCAGTACGATTCTAAAGGTCTTATTGCGCATGTTTTCGTGTGTATATAAAGACTAATGCAAATTACATGATTTCGTGGGCGGACAAATTTAATAATTGGACGTCAAGCCGTCCCGAAACCGGTTCTATTTATGGTTAAGTGGTGGAATACGGGTTTGAATGGTCAACTTGTATGTCGTAACACATAATCAGACAAAAAGGGGCATATTATATATATAAAGGTGTAAAGAGGGTGTATAATGGTCCGAACAGGGGCACAAACATGATGTTTTTTAGGTATACGGTAAAGGGAGGAAAGGAGCTTGTAACCCGCTACGCGCGTGATTTGCAGCGATAGTACATATGTTATTGAAACGGAAAATCTGGGTTAAAATTTGGCGATGTCCTTGGCAATTGAATAAAAATTATATTTTTGCAGTCAAGTTTTAAACCAAAAACACTTAAAATTATGTCAGACATTGCATCAAGAGTTAAAAAGATCATCATTGACAAATTAGGCGTTGACGAGGCCGAGGTAACTCCTGAAGCCAGCTTCACCAACGACTTAGGCGCTGACTCTTTGGATACGGTAGAACTGATTATGGAATTCGAAAAAGAATTCAACATCTCCATTCCTGACGAACAAGCAGAAACCATCACCACTGTTGGCCAGGCAGTAGCTTACCTGGAAGAACACGTAAAATAATCCAACAAACCAGAACTGTTTTAATGCAACCAAGACGAGTAGTCGTTACAGGTTTAGGCGCGCTGACACCGCTCGGCAATTCCGTTGATGCTTATTGGCAGGGATTGGCGAACGGTGTATCCGGCGCTGATTTTATCAAGCAGTTTGACGCCTCCAAATTCAAGACCCGATTTGCCTGCGAACTGAAAGATTTTGATCCTGCCCAGTACATGGACAAAAAGGACGCGCGCAAAATGGACCCTTTTACCCAAACAGCTGTAATTGCGGCGGACCAGGCAGTGGCCGACGCGAAAATAGACCGGAACTCCGTGAATGTGGACCGGGTTGGGGTGATATGGGGCACCGGTGTTGGGGGGATGATCAACTTCACGAATGAGTTAAAGGAGTTTCACGCGGGCGACGGTACGCCCCGTTTCAGTCCTTTCCTGATTACCCGTTTGATATTGGACATCGCCGCAGGGCATATTTCCATGCGGCATGGTTTCAGAGGCCCCAACTTTTCGGTAGTTTCTGCCTGCGCCTCTGCCACTAACGCCATTATTGAAGCCATGTATGCCATCCGCTACGGTAAAGCGGATGTTATTATTACCGGTGGATCCGAGAACATCATCAACGAGCCCTGTGTTGGCGGTTTTAACGCCATGAAGGCGCTGAGTGAGCGGAACGACGATCCCAAGACAGCTTCCAGGCCTTTCGACCTGGACCGCGACGGTTTTGTAATGGGCGAGGGCGCCGGCGCATTGGTGCTGGAAAGCTACGAACATGCCATGGCCCGCGGCGCCAAAATTTATGTTGAGCTGGCCGGCGGCGGTGCAACCGCAGATGCCCACCACATTACCGCTCCCCATCCCGAAGGGCTGGGCGCGCGCAGTGTAATGACGCAGGCGCTGAACGATGCCGGCCTGCAGGCTGAAGACATCGATTACATCAACGTTCACGGAACCTCTACGCCTTTGGGTGATATAGCGGAAGTGAAGGCGATACAGCAGGTTTTCGGCGAAGCGGCCTACCGGTTGAACATCAGTTCCACCAAATCCATGACCGGGCACCTGCTTGGAGCGGCGGGCGCAGTAGAGTCCATCGCCGTTATTAAAAGTATATTGGAAAGCCTTGTTCCGCCTACAATCAACCACTTCACAGACGATCCCCAACTGGATGCCGGGTTGAATTATACCTTTAACGTTGCACAAAAGAGAGAAGTAAGAGCGGGGCTGAGCAATACCTTCGGGTTTGGCGGGCACAACGCTTCGGTAGTTTTCAAAAAATTTGTTCCTTGATTGTGTGAAAATACTTCCAGGATATTTATATAAGCTCATATACGGGAAAAGGCAGTTATACAAAGACCTTTACAATTTGCTGGGGTTTCACCCGGGCAACCTGGCTTTGTATGAAGTCGCCCTGAGCCACCGCTCCAGCAAGGAAAAATTCCTCGAAAGCAATGAGCGGCTGGAGTACCTCGGCGATGCCATACTGGGCGCCATCATCGGCGACTACCTGTTTAAAAAATACCCCTACAAAACGGAAGGCTACCTCACGGAAATGCGCTCCAAAATCGTTAACCGCCAACAGCTGAACGATATCGCCATCAAAATGGGGCTGCGCAAGCTCACCATCTACGACAAATACAATTCCTTCCTTAAAATCAGCCAGATATTCGGTAACACCCTCGAAGCCCTCGTAGGCGCCGTGTACCTCGACCGTGGTTATAACCAGACCAAACAGTTCGTGCACAAACGCATCCTGGTACCCTACATCGACCTGGAAGCGCTCGAAACCGTGGAAATGAACCACAAGAACAAACTCTACGGCTGGGCCAACAAAAACGGCAAAACGCTGGAGTTTGAACTGATCGAGGAACAAATGGACAACGGCCGCCGCATTTTCACCGTAGGCGCCATGCTGAACGGTGAACTGATCTGCACCGGCAAAGCCTTCAATAAAAAAGACGCCAGCCAGATTGCCGCCTCCCAGGCGATAGAACTGCTGGGTATTGGTACGGACGATACCAAATAACCACTTACTTAGTCCGCACATCCACTCTCAAAATCGTTTTCAACCGCTCTCCCGGCGTTTTGTTGGGATCATTGATGTATATCTCGTGGTGCGCGCCGTTCACATCCAGGTGGTGCTGGTTGATGTAATGGTACAGTTTTTCGTGCGACGGCGTTTCCTCGCTATAGGGACCGATATGTAACAGCTGTACCGCCAGCGTGGGAGGCAGCTGTTCATACACCAGTTCGTCGAGATACGGGAGTTTTCTGTTGCCTGCCAGCGCAACGGCCTGCTTGCAGTCGTTCGCCGTCACAAAACCCGGCAGCTGGATGGAGAGTTTCCAGAACCATTCCTCCCGCGGTACCTGCGCAAGCGGTTCTCCGCTGGGCGTCCACCACAGCCCTTCGAGCGGGGCTACCTTAAAGTCCATTTCCTGCAGCTTGCAGATTTTCTTGACGTTATAGGCGGAGGCATACAGCGCTTTGATTTTGCCGGCAAATACAGGAGAGGCAGGGTCGCCATGGCCTTCCAGCGCCAGGTAACCGGCAGCGGCGATCGTTACCAGTTCCGGCATCGGTTTGGCGCGGTAGTAATGCTTCTGTTCTTTGGCGAGGTCTGTCTTTTGCATAAAGTTCAGGTGTTTTATGCAAAATAAAGCGGGGGTGATGACAGCCTTATGTCAGGAGAGGTGCCCGCGTAATTCTTCGAGGTGCTGCCGCATTAAAACCTTGAGATCTTCCGGTTCCACCACGGTGGCGCGGTTGCCCATCATCAGCATCCAGCGGGAAAAGTAACTGAGGCTGTTGTGCATAAAAGTGATTTCGACATAATCTTCCTCCGTTTTTTCCTGCACCATGCCGAAATGATACTTCTGGTCGCCGAGCCACCGGGCAATGTCGTGCCGGAACTGTACCCTGATCAGGATAGGCTGGTCGGGGTCCGACTGGAATTCGTTCGAGATGTACTGTTGCAGGGTGATGCGGGCGGACTTGTCGAAGCCCTGATCGGTCAGGCTGAGCGATTTGATGCGGTCGGCCCGGAAGTCGCGGTAATCTTTACGGAGGCGGCAATACCCGATGAGGTGCCAGCTGCTGTTCATGTGAAATATGCCGATAGGCTCCACTTCGCGGCGGCTGACCGAGTCGCTGTAAAACGAGTAATATTCGATGGAAAGCACGCGTTGCCGGGCCAGGGCATCCTGGATGTCGCTGAGGAAACGGTTGGGGAACTGGCTTTCCTCGCGCGGGCTGCGCAGCACGGCGATGTTTTCGTCGAGCGACTCGAGGAAATCCTTATCGCTCCCCCGCAGCACCGCCCGGATCTTTTGCATGGCGCTGCTGAACTGCTGACGGTTGGAATGGTCGCTGTGCTGTTCCATCAGCTTTTCGCCGGTGAGCAGGGCGGCCGCTTCGGTGCGGTTGAACATTACGGGCGGCAGGTGGTATCCGTCCACGATATAATAACCGGTGCCGGCTTCCGCGCCAATGGGCACGCCCGCCTCCGTCAGCGCCTTCACGTCCCGGTAAACGGTCCGGAGGCTGATGGAGAAACGGTCCGCGATTTCCTGGGCCTTGACGATTTTTTTGCCCTGGAGCTGAACAAGGATGGCAGTAAGCCGGTCGATTCGATTCATACGCCAAATTTACATTTTCCCGCGGTTGAGCAAACGCCGCGAATTTTTTATACGTATTTAAACTTACGGGCGATACCTCTGTCTAATAGTATGATCTGTTAAAAAAAGATGTTTCAACACGAATGTATTTGCAGATAACGACGTCTAATACTACAAAAAACACCCCTTCTCAAAGATATTCAACCTGTTAAAGGGTTGTAAAGTACTAGTTGCTGTTACAGCATATAGTTAGGTTAAATGGTAAAGCCCTGGCAATTCTTTGCCGGGGCTTCTTTTTTGCTTGTCGTTGCGCCTTGATTTCCAATCAATAACAAATTTTTAACACCTATCCGGACCCCGGAAATATAATTTTGAATCAATTGCGGCCCGAAAAGCTGCAATGAATAAAATTGGAGCGTATTGTTGGGCCTGGGGTTCTCCCCGGGCCCTTTTTTCATATTGCGAGCCCTGTTTTCGTTAACCAACGTTTAACAAATCCAACCGTGGTGTGTTGTTAATTTAGGAAGGGCGTGGTTTTGTATCAACCAAAGAAATAATCGCTGCGGAAAGACAAAAAGCAGTTAACACCCACTCATCTCAACGGGCGGTACAACCCGTGTATTTTGTTAATCATTTGTTGCGCGAATGATCAAAAACAACGGTAGAAAATGATCAGTCACCGGTTCAATAACATCAAAAAAACAGGGCTCACGGCTTCCGTGCATGAAGATGATGCGCGCAAGATCATGGTGGTGAATTCGTTCAGCTTCCTGACCGCGCTGCTGTGCACTTTTTGCGGGATATCCCTTTCCGTTATATCGGGCGACTGGTTGATTTTTTACACTGCGATGGGCTTTGTGTGCGGTTTTCTCAGCATTTTATGGCTGAATGAAAAACGCCGGTTTGCCATAGCCAAATTCGGGCTGCAGTTCGTGTTCTGTTCCGTGATGCTCTACTATGGCTGCGTGTTCGGCGAAAGCACACAGGTGCATTTCCTCGGGCTTTTCCTGATCGGGGTGCCGCTGCTGATTTGTTCCCGGAAAGAAAATGCCCTTCGCTGCCTTTGTCTGACCTTGCCTTTGCTCACGCTGTTTTTGCTCGAAACCAATTATTACTACCAGGTGTTTACGCCGATGGACATGGACCGGAACACCACTTATATGTTCCGCTGGCTGATTATGACGGTGGTGGTGATATTGAACTTTATGGTGATCACATTTCACCAGCATAATATCAACAGCCTGCTCAAGCGGCTGCACCGTCGGAACGACTCGCTGCGGAAGAGGAACGAAATGGTGCAGCGGCAGGAAGACGCGCTCAAGGAAGCCAACCGCCGGCTCGAAAATTACAACGAAATGCTGGAACGCGAAGTGGAGCAGCGCACCCGGCAGCTGATGGACAACAATCTGGTGCAGGAAAAAATGCTGACGGACCTCAACACGAGCCTGCGCCGGCTCAAAGCGAAAGAGGATGAGCTGAATGAATATGTAGCCAGCCTGGAAACCGTCAAAGCCGAGCTGCTGCATGCCCGTGATGAGGCCGAGCGCGCGAATGCGGCCAAATCTTCCTTCCTCCGCGAACTGAGCCATGAAATCAGGAACCCGCTCAACGCCATCATCGGTATCAGCTACCTCATGCTGAACGACCGGCATACGCATGGCGAGCTGCCGCCGGGCGTCGTGAATTATATCGAGAATATCAGCACCAGCGGGCATAATTTGCTGGAGATCATCAACAACGTGCTGGAACTGGCGCGCATTGAAGCGGGCAAAACCGACAATATTTGCCAGGAACCTTTTGTGCTGCGGGATTGGATATACAATATCGCCGGTATTTACCAGCATGCGGCAAAGGTCAAAAATGTGAGCATACACGTGCAGGTGGACCACAAACTGCCGGCGCAGCTGCTGGGCGACCGGGTGCACCTGACCCAGGTGGTCAACAACCTGCTGACCAATGCCATCAAATTCACGCCGGCCGGGAAAAAGGTGACCCTTTCCTGCTTCCGCCAGGGCGCGGAAGCCTGGTGCATCCGGGTCACCGATGAGGGCGAAGGCATCCCCGGGGAAAAACAGGCGCTCATCTTTAAACCCTTTGAACAGGCCGACCATACCATTCACCAGCGGTTTGGCGGTACGGGGCTGGGACTGGCCATTTCCAAACGGTTCACCGAGCTGCTCGGCGGCCGGATCTCCGTCTGGAGCGAGCCCGGTGCCGGAACTGCCTTCACCGTCACCCTGCCGCTCCTCCAGGTCAATAAGACACTGAGCCGCGCCGCGGCAACGGTTATGCCCGCCAATACGGAAAAGGCGCCGGTCCAGACCGGGAAAAAAATACTGCTGATGGAAGACAGTACGGTGAACCAGATGGTGATGCAGGAGTTTTTCAGCTACATGGGCCTTCCGCTGCTGATAGCCGGTAATGGGGAAGAAGGGCTGGAGATGGCCCGCAAACACCTGCCAGACATGATTATTCTCGATATGCACATGCCCAAACTCGACGGGCGCGACGTGATCCGCGCCATCCGGCAGGATACGCTGCTGCAGCACGTACCGGTGATCGTCATTTCCGCAGACGCTTTTACCGAGCAGCGGGAACAGGTGCTGCGCGAAGGCGTGCACGAATACCTCATCAAACCGGTGCAGTTCGACGAACTGCGCATGGTGATCGATAAATACCTGCACAGTTCCATGCTGAATGAATCGCTGGAGGCCGTTACCTGCTGAAATGCCGGGTGATTTCTTCCGCCAGCTGCCCTACCAGCGCGGCATCCGCCGGCACTCCGGTGGTGCGGGCACGCAGGTTGTCTTCCTCATCCAGCTCAAAAATGATCGTCGTATCGCCTGCAGTGATATGAAACGACACGCTGTAACTGCTGGCGTAGGGCTGCACTTCGTACGACTGCCCGGCAATGGTGACGGTGAATGGTTCCATCCTGCAAAGATATATACCGGCCGCGATGCCCGACCGAAATGTTAATCAGCCTGTTAACAAGCCTCGCCTTGCGCTTTCCCCCTAACTGCCTTACATTTGCGTGGTATGGCTACTCAAACGGACAGAGAACTGGTGGAACTGGCAAGGGAGGAGCCCGTGGCCGGTTTCAGGCAGATATATGATAAGTACTGGGAGCTGCTTTTTAACATGGCAGTAAAAAGACTGCAGGACGCGGCCGAAGCCCAGGACCTGGTACAGGAAGTCTTTATGACGCTCTGGAATCAGCTGCACACGCTCGAACCGCGCGATTCCCTGCTGCCATACCTGCAGGTACTGCTCAGGAACCGCATCCTCAATATTTACGCCCGTAATGAAGTGAAGCTGAAGTACATCCTCCAGTTGCAGGACGATGTAGTTACTACGCATGAGAACACCGCCCAGCTGGTGGCGCTCAAAGAAGTGGAGGAACTACTGGAAAAGGCCATCCGCCAACTGCCCCCCAAAATGCAGCAGATCTTCCGCATGAGCCGCGAAGAACAAATGACGCCCGCGCAGATTGCCGCGCAATTATCCCTCTCCGTACAAACCGTGAAGAACCAGTTGAGCCGCGCTACCGAAAAAGTACGGCGCATCGTGGGCATTCACGTCAACCCCGCCGTGTTGCTGCTGGTTTTGCCGGCGGTAACCCCTTCCTGAAAATTATTTTTCTGTAAAGCATGGTACGTTCAGGCCTCCAACCTGTACTTAAGGCATAGCCGTGTATTATGCTGAATGAAAAATATATCCGATACCTGATCAAAAAACAGCAGCAGGAGCCGCTGACGCCCGAAGAAGCGGAAGCGCTCGATGCCTGGTACCAGAGCCTCGACGACCTGCCTGCGGAAATTTCTTCGCCGGCGCCGCTGCGCGAGGAAACCTGGCAGCGCCTGGAGCAGCACATAAAACCTAAATCGCTGATGAGGCGGTTACGCTGGCCGCTTTCCGCCGCTGCTGTAGGCCTGGTGCTGCTGGGCACGGGTTACCTGATGAACCGCACCGCACCGCCCGCCGCTACCACGGCACAAAGCTGGACGGTGGTGGAATGCCCTCCCAACAAAAGAATGAAAGTAAGCATGCCCGATGGCTCCGCCATCTGGCTCAATGGCGGCGCCCGCCTGGAATACGATGCCGCGTTTGCCGGGAATCGCCAGTGCCGCCTCACGGAAGGCGAAGCCTTTTTTGAAGTAGCGCCTGACGCCGCGCGGCCGTTCATCGTCCGCACCAGCCGCCTCGCCGTGAAAGTGCTCGGTACTTCCTTCAATGTGGCCGCTTACAAACAGCTGCAGAAAGAAAAAATCACCGTGTCCGGCGGCTCCGTGCAGGTGCTCGATTCCGGCGCCTGCAACGTGATATTACGGGCCAATGAAGAAATCGTTTACAACAACGCCGCCGACTTCGTCAAACGAACAGCCAACGGCCCGCAAACGGACAGCTGGCGGAACGGGGAGTTTTACCTCACCAACATCAGCCTCGAAGAGCTGGCTATCCGCCTCGAGCAGATCTACGGGTACAAAGTGGTGTTTGCCGATAAAGGCCTGAAAAACTGCGTCAACAGCCTGCGCTTCTCCGAGCGCGAGCCCGTCACCAAAGTGCTGGAGCTGCTGAAGCTCATCAACAAGGTAGAGTACCAAATAAAAGATAAAGAGATCACGCTGCGTGGCAGCGGATGCTAAGTATGCCATTTTCAAAATCACAATCAACATCCCGCGATGAGAGCATTTGAATCAACCAACCGCCTTTCCCGAAGTGCCGGGAAACTATGGATCATGACCTGCCTTTTGCTGGCAGGCTTAAGCATGCAGGTGCGCGCACAGGATTACCTGGACAAGCGCATCACTATCGCCTTCAGCTACGAAACGATCGCTTCCTGCCTGGAGAAACTGCAGGTGAAGAGCAACATCAACCTTTCGTACAATGCCAACGAGGTGAAGAAGTATTCCATTAACACCATGAGTTTTAATGAAACCAGCATCACCGGTATCCTCGATGCACTGTTTAAAAACACCAACCTCGCCTACCGGATCATGCCCGACGGCGTGGCCATTTTTACCAAACTGCAGGAACAGAAGCCCAAGGCGCCCGACCAGGTGATCAAAGGACAGGTAACGGGCGGTAAGGACAAACAGCCCATTCCCGGCGTGTCCGTACTGGTGAAGGGCACCTTCAAAGGCGTTACCACGGATGCCGATGGCAACTTCACGCTGGCCGTGCCGGCAGACCGCCACACGCTGGTGTTCTCTGCCATCGGCATGACCACGAAAGAAACCACGATCACCGGCCTGCAGATGAACATCGTGCTGGAAGATGATCCCAAAACGCTCTCCGGCGTGGTGGTAGTAGGTTATGGTACCGTTAAGCAGAAAGACCTGACCGGTTCCGTATCGTCTATCAACCCGGAGGAAATGAATAAACTGAACGCCTCCAATTTCGACGTGGCGATGGTGGGCCGTGCACCCGGCGTGCAGGTGGTGAAGTCTTCGGGCGCTCCCGGGGCGGTAGCCTCCATCCGTATCAGGGGCGGCACTTCAGCATTCGGCACCAACGAACCACTGTATGTGATCGACGGTATCCCGGTTGAGTTGGGAGACGGCTACGGTAACGACCGCTATATCACGGATTACAGCAGCAAAATTTCACCGCTTTCTTCACTGAACCCTGAAGACATTGAGCGGATCGACATTCTGAAAGACGCATCATCCGCGGCCATCTATGGTTCCAGGGCTGCGAACGGCGTGGTGATCATTACCACCAAGCGCGGTAAAGCAGGCCCCAAGCCCAATATTACCGCAGGGTACAATATTGCTTTCGATGATTTCCCTAGTACTTACAAGCTGTTGAATGCGGAGCAGTATCACAATGTGGTAAAGCAGGCATATGGTAACACCACACCGGTGACCGCACTGCCGGAAAGATACATCGCTTACCCGGGGGCCAATACGGATTGGGTGAAAACGGCCACCCGTACGAGCAGTTCGCAGAACGTATATCTCAACATCAACGGCGGAACGAACGATGGCAATACCCTGTATTCTTTCTCAGGAAGCATCACCGACCAGCAGGGTGTTATCCGCCATTCCAGCTTCAAACGGTATAACCTGCGCACAAACCTTGAAACAACGTTGTTTGACAAAATAAGAATAGGTACAAACATCAACTTCAGCGCACTGAATAACAACGGCAGCAGCCAGAGCCAGTTCTACAGCATCATGCAATACCGTCCGGACGTGCCGGTGTTTCAGACAGACGGCAAATATGGCGCTTCACCGGACAGTGTTACCGCCAACCCATACATACGTACCCGTTACCTTTCTACCATCGCCAGCCAGTCGCTGATGACCACTTTCTTTGGAGAGCTGGAACTGTTGAAAGGGCTGCGCTTCAGGAGCAGCATCGCGTTGAATATGAACCGGGGCGACAATGAAAACTATACACCCAGTTATGATCCGTTTGAGGCCCGCAACTTCAGAACGGGATCGCGGAAAGACAACAGCAGCAACTCATTTTCCCGCCTGTTCGAAAATACGCTTACTTATCTGAATGCATTTGGAAAGCACAATGTAAATATCGTAGGCGGTGCGAGCTTTACGACGCTGCGGACCCGTTTCAGTTTCATTGAATCTACCGGGTTCCAGAACGACGATGTGCTGAATCACCTGGGTGGCGCCGCTTCTATCCAGAAATATAACAGTGGCGGTACCAACAGCGGATTGCAGTCCTTTTTCCTGCGGACCAATTATAACTGGAGTGGTAAATATTATGTGACGTTTACCGGCCGTGTGGATGAGTCTACCAAATTCGGCCCCAATTACCGCTGGGCGGTATTCCCTTCCGGAGCGCTCGCATGGCGCCTTTCGGAAGAAAATTTCCTGAACGACGTTAAATGGGTACAGGACCTGAAGCTGCGTACATCCTATGGTAAAACCGGATCCGCCAACTTTGCAGATTTCCCTTATGCCAGTATGTTCGAAACCGGGAGTTTCTACAATAACAGCAATGGTGTGTACACGCCCGGTATTCCCAATCCCGATGCCCGCTGGGAATCTACCTACCAGTTAGATGTGGCGGTAGACTTCAATTTCCTCCGCAATAAAATCCGCGGCTCTATCGGGTACTTCTCCAAACTCACGAAAGACCAGGTATTGAACCGCGACGTAATCCGCGAAAGCGGCATGACCACGCAACAGTTCAACCTGGGAGACTTTTCCAACAAGGGTTGGGAATTCCAGATCGGGAGTGATGTTATTACAGGAAAAACATTTTCATGGCTGACTGATTTTAATATTACCCGTTACCGTAGTAAAGTGGTAAGCCTGAATGGCGGCAGGTATCTGAACATGCGCGTGGGGATGCCTATCGGCTATTTTGAAGGTTACAAGGTAGCCGGTATTTTCCAGGATAAAGCCGAGATTGACGCACTGAACGGAAAATCGCCTACCGGTACCTATCAGCAATCCAAAACATCGCCCGGGGACTTTAAATATGAAGACATCAACGGTGACGGCGTTATCACTTCCGCAGACCTGGTTCGCCTGGGCCAGGCGGAACCTGATTTCTATGGTGGCTGGAATAACATCCTGCGCTATCGTAACCTGGAGCTGACGGTGTTCTTCAATTTCAGCATTGGCAACCACCTCGACAACGTGGGCCGCAAAAACCTGCTGATATTTACAAGCAACACGAATAACTACGGTGCGGATATCCTCAATGCCTGGAGGCCTGATAACAAAGGCGCAGTATTACCGCGTGTGGTATTCGGCGACCCGAATAACAACAAGCGTGCATCGGATTATTTTATTGAAAATGCATCCTTCCTCAAACTTAAAAATATCCAGCTGAGCTACGTGCTGAGGAAACCGTTCCTGCGCAAGGCATATCTCAATAACATCAAGGCATATGCATCGGTCACCAACCTGTGGACCATTACCGGCTACAAAGGGCTGGACCCCGAGGTGAATGCGGCCGCGGCAAGCACTTTTGCGCAGGGGATTGACAATAACGTGTACCCGCAAACCAGAACAGTGACACTCGGTCTTAACCTGAACTTCTAAAAAAGAAACAATGAGAACAGTATTTCATAAAATATATCTGTCGGCTGGTTGCATGGTTGCGTTTGGCGCCTGCAATCTTGTGAACGTAACGGATGTGGAGCCCGTTAATAAAATATTCGAGGAAAATGCCATTACCACTGTCCAGAAAGCGCAAAGCGTTTTATATGGATGTTATGGGCAATTGAAAGGGGTGGAGTACCTCACCTATTTCGGAGGCGATGCCGCCCTGTTGGGGCTTACCATGAAGCCGGGCCCTTCGGCAGGTACGGAAAAGGCATATTTCGACAACGATGTCAAGCCTGATGATTACCATGTAGACAACCTGTATACCGCTTCCTACAAGATACTCAACAACGCGGCCCATATCATTGATAAAACCTCCAAACTCGTAACCGATGATCCCAGGAAAGAAGAGATCATCTCCGAAGCAAGATTTATTCGTGCATTGAGTCACTTTTATCTGTTGCGCCGGTATGGTCAGTTCTTTAAACAGGACTCCAAATATGGTATCACGCTGCGCGACATGCCGTTGAAGGAAGTGAAAGCAGAGCCCCGGGCCGATGTGAAAACAACCTACGATCATATTCTTGCGGATCTGGCTTATGCGGCTGAAAAAGGACCGCAGATGCTCGATACGGTGGCCGGGTCAACGCCCAGCGCCAAAAGGCTTGCCTTTTATGCAACACGTCAGGCCGCGCTGGCCCTAAAGGCGAAGGTGCATTTATATAAACGCGAATATGCCGAAGCGGCCGTTGCTGCGGAAGCCGTGATAAAATCGGGGAAATTTAAACTTGAGAACGAGTACGCGGATATCTTCACGAAAAAGATCATCGGAACACAGGAAGTGCTTTTCCAGCTGCCTTTCGATGATAAACAGGACAGGAATAACAAGGCCTTTATGTACCGTGCCTATTATCTACCGTCCGATTATTATGTGAACCTGATGAAAACGGATAAACGATACAACGCCGCCATCGCCGTGCTGCTGCCCAGCGGCGCTATTCGCAACAACAAGTTCAACGGTTCTTCCTTCAATGGCCAGACGCTGACCGCAGATACCGAATATTTCCTGCGCCTCGATGAAATTTATCTGATTCTGGCAGAAGCCAAAGCTCGTTTGGGCCAGACCGACGAGGCCTTAAAAGCGCTGAACGCCATACGTCGTCGCGCCCGGATGCCGGAGATTTCCGGGTTCAGCGGTGCGGCCCTGTTGGAATCAATCCGCATTGAAAAAATACTGGAGCTCGGAGCGGAAAGCGGTGAAGACTGGTACGATCTCATCCGTTACGCAACCGAAGGCAACCTGAAAGTGTCTGACTATAAACCGAATGTACAGCATGAAAACCGTTACATCCTCCCGCTGCCGCTGGCAACAGTGCGCCTGTCTAACGATGTAACCGAACAAAACCCTGGTTATTAAAAACTACCGACATGAACCAATCATTAAAAACCCTCTCTCTTTCTGCCATCCTGAGCGTTTGCATTTTTGCAACCGCTCAGGCACAGGAAGGCATCCGCTTCAACAGCCAGGGTGAATTCAAAGCCGTACTGGCCGAAAGCGAAAAAACGGGCAAGCTCATCTTTATGGATTGTTACACCTCCTGGTGCGCGCCCTGTAAATGGATGGAAAAAAATGTATTCGTCAACGATAGCGTGGCGGCCTTTTACAACGCCCGCTTCGTGAATTATAAAATGGACATGGAAAAGGGCGAAGGCCCTGCCCTGAACAAGCGCTATGGCGTTAAGGTGTATCCCACCTACCTGTTCCTGAACGGCAAAGGCGAAATAGTGCACAAGGCTACTTCCCGTATGGAAGCCGATGCGTTTATGGAGGAAGCCCGCAAAGCACTCGACCCCAAACGTTCATTTACCGCGCTGGAAAAGAAATTCAACGACGGTAACCGCAGCAATGAAGTGATGCTGGAATACGCCATCGCGCTGCAGCACTTTAACCGGCAAAAGGCGGATTCCGTAGGCCAGTTGCTGATTGCGCAGCTGAAGGATACAGACCTGCTGACAGCGACCGGGTGGAAAACGATCCAGCAGTTTACCTGGAGCGAAACCGACCGTTTGGGCGCTTATTTTATCCGGCACCGCGAAGCGTATGCAAAGAAATTCGGGGAAGAACCGGTGAAGAAGATGCATGAAAGGCTCATCTCCTCCGCGCTCTATGGCCTCATCCGTAAAAAGGACTCGGTAGCTTTCTTTACACGGCTGGCCCCCTGGAAACAATCGCCGGAGCAGGAATTGCAGAAGAAAGCTTTCCAGATGGAAGCGGAATACTACCTCACCAGCGGCAATGTGAAGGACTTTGTGAAACTGACCAACGAAGCCCTGGAAGGTGCCATGAAAAATGACGACATGGGACTTAGTTTCGTGGCCCGCAGATGCAGCTATATGGCTGGTAAAAACAGGCAGGTACTGGAGCAGGCCTATAAAATGGCGAAGCGCGCAGCGGAAATTGCCCCCGGGGAATACAGCAATCAAAGCACCTACGCGAAAGCCTGCCAGGAAATGGGATATAAGGAAGAGGCCCTGAAGGCCGCTGAAAAAACATACCAGCTGGCCCTGAAGGAAACGTCAAAGATACAGGGACTGGCACAGAAACTGATGGATGAAATTAAGGCGATGTAGCAAAACCCTGAGAGGCCGGTGATAAACCGGCCTCTTGTTTTATACGGAACTTATTATATTTGCCCCTGAGTTCTTTACTTATTTCTTTTCTTTCCACAGTGCGGTAGGCGGTGAAAGCCGTCTTTAATAAGGAACCGTGTGTAAATCACGGGCTGTCGCGCAACTGTAAGTAACCAACGTGTTACTGCCATCGATGTTCATTGTATTGACCTGAACAATACGAGAAGAACGGCAGTAATGTTACGAGCCAGGATACTTGCCCACTGTGTAAGACAAATGCTTTCGCGAAATGAAGCAGTAGTCGGGAACGGATGGGCATGCCCCGTCGTGTCTCATCATTCCTCACCTTCTACCCAATTCCTGAAAGCGTACCGGAAACTGTAAGGGACATTAATGCACATTAATGTTTCACTAAAAAGTTTTATGCGTATGCTTAAACACAACCTTGGCTACCCCAGGATGGGAGCCGCACGCCAGCTTAAAAAAGCCTGCGAACAGTACTGGCAGGGCCGCATCGGCCGCAGTGAATTATTTGTAACCGCCAAGCGCCTTCAGGAGGAGCACTGGCAATTGCAACAACAGGCTGGGATGGACCTCATCCCCTGCAACGATTTCAGTTTTTACGATCATGTGCTCGACATGAGCCTTTTGCTGGGCGCCGTACCGGACCGTTATGCCCCCGTGGTAACGGACGTCCCGGGCAACGCGGAGATCGACCTTTATTTTGCCATGGCCAGGGGATACCAGCAGCATGGGCTCGATATCACCGCCATGGAGATGACCAAGTGGTTTGACACGAACTATCATTACATCGTTCCCGAATTCACCGCCAACCAGCAGTTCCGCATCATTTCCAACAAGGTATTCAATGCTTTCGACGCGGCCAGGCATACCACCGGCACCATTCCCAAGCCGGTGCTGATCGGCCCTGTGTCGTATTTGCTGCTGGGCAAGGAAAAGGAACGCGGTTTTCACCGGATATCGCTGCTGGAAAAACTGCTGCCCGTGTACATCGAGGTGTTGCAGAAGCTGCAGGAAGCCGGCGCCGTATGGGTGCAGCTCGACGAGCCCTTCCTGGCGATGGACCTCAGCGAGGCGGAAGCCGCGGCTTTCCGGAACGCCTACGCGGAAATCGCCCGCAAGTGCAAAGGCCTGAAACTGATGATCGCCACCTATTTCGAAGGGTTGCGCGATAATATACAGCTGGCCGTGAACCTGCCGGTATGCTGCCTCCACCTCGACCTGACGCGCGCCCCTCATCAACTCGAAGCCGTACTGGCAGCCATGCCGCCCAAAACGTCGCTGTCTCTAGGCGTGGTAGACGGAAGGAATATCTGGAAGAACGACTACGAACGATCGTTGTCGCATATACGGAAAGCAGTGGCGGTGCTGGGGGAGGACCGGGTGATGATCGCACCGGGTTGTTCGCTGCTGCATTCCCCCGCTGATTTGTCGCTCGAAACCGCCCTTGACCCCGAAATGCGCTCGTGGATGGCGTTTGCCAAACAGAAGTTGCATGAAGTGTATGAGCTCGATGCGATTGTTGCGGGGAATACCGCCCTGCTGGAAGCCAACAGCGTGGCCATTGCCGGCCGCCGCACATCGGCCAGGATTCACGTGCCCGCTGTAAAGCAGCGCACGCAGGCCATTACGGATGCGGACGCCGCCAGGCTGAGCGCTTTCCCGGAAAGGCAGCGGGTGCAAACCGAAAAGCTGCGCCTGCCGCTGCTGCCCACCACTACCATCGGCTCGTTCCCGCAAACCGATGAGGTGCGCCAGCTGCGCGCGCAGTTCCGGAAAGGGGCTATCACGGCCGAACAATACGATGCGGCCATCGAGGAGGTAACCTTGTCGGCTATCCGCTGGCAGGAGGAAGTAGGCCTGGATGTGCTGGTGCACGGAGAGTTTGAGCGGAACGACATGGTGGAGTATTTCGGCGAGATGCTGGACGGTTTTGTGTTTACGCAGAACGGTTGGGTGCAGAGTTATGGCAGCCGCTGCGTGAAACCGCCGGTTATTTACGGCGATGTAAGCCGGCCGCGCGATATGACCGTTCGCTGGACGCAGTTCGCGCAGGCGCAGACGGAGTTGCCCATGAAGGCGATGCTCACCGGTCCCGTAACCATTTTACAATGGTCGTTTGTACGGGACGATCAGCCCCGTTCCGAAACTACTTACCAGATAGCACTCGCCATCCGCGACGAAGTGCAGGCGCTGGAACGTGCCGGTATCGGCATCATCCAGATCGACGAGCCGGCCATCCGCGAAGGCCTGCCCTTGCGCAGGGCGGATCGCGAAGCCTACCTGCACTGGGCCGTACGCGCCTTCCGCGTGGCGGCCTGCGGGGTGAAAGACGAGACACAGATCCATACACATATGTGTTACAGTGAGTTCAACGATATCATCGAGCACATCGCAGCCATGGACGCGGATGTGATCACGATCGAAACCTCCCGTTCGCAGATGGAGCTGCTGGAAGCCTTTGCCGGATTCCGGTACCCCAATGAAATCGGGCCCGGTGTGTACGACATTCACTCCCCGCGTGTGCCCGGTGTGGAAGAAATGACGGCATTGCTCCGCAGGGCGGCACAACTGCTGCCGGTGCGGAATCTTTGGGTGAACCCGGATTGTGGTTTGAAAACGAGGAAATGGCCGGAAACGAAAGCGGCCCTGGAGAACATGGTGGCCGCCGCCAGGGAGGCCAGGGTGTTGTTCAATGAAAATGTGGTGGTGTAAATGCTTCACCTGTTGATAAAAAGGCTGGCCGGTTTTACACTGGCCAGCCTTTTTTATAATTGGTCCCAGCCTCATCAGGTTTTGCCATATGCCCTTTTTTAAGGGGTGGAAGCCCTGATTGGGCCTGTTTGAACGAAGCTTCAACGAAGCTTCCCTGGGTGATCAACGAAGGATCACCGGAAAGTTGATCCTTCGTTGGAGGTTCGTTGGTCCTTCGTTGAAGGTTCGTTGAACACCGTGCAAACACCCGCCTGGCGTGGGCCGTTTTTCTGATTGTTTGGCTGGTGGCGGGTTTGAGGGCGTCATTTCCCTCTTTTATTTGAAATTGGATGGCGCAGCCCCTGCACCAGGTTAACACCCTGGTACATGGAGCCTTAGCGATGGAATTACGGTTTTTTCTCCAGTACCCGCCACACAATGGCCGCGGCGATGCCTCCCACGAGCGGGGCGACAATAAACAGCCACAGCTGCTGCAGCGCTTTGCCGCCGGCAAACAGCGCCGGACCGAAACTTCTGGCCGGGTTTACGGAAGTACCGGTGATGGGGATGCACACCATGTGCACCAATACCAGGGTGACGCCGATGGCAAGACCGGCCATGGTGCCGTTACCCCACTTCGAAGTGGTGCCGAAAATCACGAAAAGGAACAGGAATGTAAACACGGCCTCGGCGAGGAAAGCGCTGGTAATATTGTACCCGCCGCCATAACCTTCGCCCCATCCGTTGGAACCGAGGGCGTATTCTCCCAGTTCCCAGCCCGGGCTGCCGGATTGCAGCAGGTATAATACCCCGGCTGCGAGGGTAGCGCCGATAAATTGGGAAACAATGTAGCCCACTGCTTCGCCGGACTTGATTTTACCGGCCGTCAGCATTGCTACGGTGATGGCAGGGTTAATGTGACAGCCGGAAATACCCCCGATGGCGTAGGCCATCACCACCACGGCCAGGCCGAAGGCGAAAGAGATGCCCAGGAGGCCCAGGCCGGCCGGTCCGCTGGCTGAAACACCTGCAACAACGGCTGCACCGCAACCAAACAATACTAATGAAAAAGTGCCGATCAATTCGGCAAAGTACTTCGTGGAGGATTTGATTTCCATGTAGATAGAGGTTTAGTTCCTGTTAAAACAACAATAATGCCGTCTTTGTTTTTGACTTTTTTTGGCAACATCCTTGTGGGCACTTATACCATTAAACCATCGTCTTATGAAACAGTCCCTTTTTATACTCACCATATGTTCGCTGGCGGCATGCAACAACGCCGGTCAAAAAACGCCGGCAAAGGAAGACAGTACTGCCCTTGCCCAGGAGGCCCCGGCTCACGTCGATTCGCTGCCCGAGCCGTATGCGACCGACACCGTGAGGAATTTCAGCAAAGTAATAGGCTGGCCCGATGGGAAAAAACCGGTGGCCCCCGAGGGGTTTGTGGTCACGAAGTTTGCCGACAGCCTGCGTAACCCGAGGTGGCTCTACGTACTGCCAAACGGGGACGTGCTGGTGGCCGAAGCCAAAAAGAAACAGAACCTCGCCAAAAAAGCAGAAGCGGTGATCAGCGGTAAAGCCAGGTCTGAAAGCGGCAGCGGCAGTGCCGACCGCATTACCTTGTTGCGGGATGCCGATCTCGATGGCAAGGCGGAAACAAGGGAAACCTTCCTGGAAAACCTGCACTCCAACTTCGGGATGCTGGTGCTGGGCAATAATTTTTACGTCGCCAATACGGACGCCCTGCTGGTGTTCCCGTACGAAAAGGGAAAGAAGCCTGCGGGGAAAGGCAAACAAATCCTCACCCTGCCTGCCGGCGGATATAATAATCACTGGACGCGCAACATCGTGGCGAACGCGGATGGATCCAAAATATATGTAAGTGTAGGCTCCGGCAGTAATGTGGGAGAACACGGCATCGCGTATGAAGCCCGCCGCGCCGCCATTCTTGAAATAAACCCCGACGGCAGCGGGGAGCGCATCTTTGCGTCCGGCTTGCGTAACCCTGTGGGCATGGATTGGGCGCCCGGCACCAATACGCTTTACACCGTGGTAAACGAGCGCGATAACCTGGGAGATGACCTCGTGCCCGACTACCTCACCAGTGTGCGGGATGGCGGCTTTTATGGCTGGCCATGGTATTACTGGGGCCATCATGAAGACCCGCGCCTCACCAGTCCGGATTCTACCCTGAAAGCAAAGTCGATTACGCCTGACCGTGCGCTGGGGGCACATACGGCTTCATTAGGCCTCGTTTTTTACAAGGGCCGGAGTTTCCCTGCCAAATACCACAACGGCGCGTTTGTGGGGCAGAGAGGGTCGTGGAACCGGGCGCAATTATCCGGCTATAAGGTGGTATTCGTGCCTTTCTCCAATAACAGACCCGGCCAGCCGGAAGATTTCCTGACCGGGTTTATCGCCAATGCAGGCGCCAGCGAAGTGTATGGCCGGCCGGTGGGCCTGGCCATTTTACCCGATGGTTCCCTGCTGGTGGCCGATGATGCGGCGAATACGATCTGGCATGTGAAGAAACAGTAAACAGCGGCATGGTATATGGCTACCGGGGTGCCTGCCGGGAAATTCGGCAACACTTATACCTCCGGCAGTAGTCCGCAATCAATGGGCACGACGTGCATGCCGGGCTGTTATCAATACACATTGAAAAACGCCAGCGCCGGTGAGGGCTGCTGCCGCAAAAACTTTTCAAGTTCATAGTTGAGCTGGCGGCGCACCTGTTTGCGGCAGATGTGCAGCGTTTTGCCTTCTATTTTCCTTTCCATCAGCTGCTCATGACCGGCGGAATAAAACCGGATGATGGTGTAAGGATGGGGCGTGCGGCCGGTTTCTACCGTCCAGTATGGCAAAGGTGTTTGCGCCGGAAGCGCCAGCGGAGCCATGAACGTGCATAAGAGCACGGCGTAGAAGAATTTTTTCATCCTGAAGTTATTTAGATCAATGTTCGCAGGCGGGGCAGGGGCCCCGGGGTAACCATGCAAAACTATCACCCTCACCGTGCCCGGACGAGCACTTTCCGCTGAATCGCCGGAATTGATACCTGAAATGCAGCATTGAGTGACTGCAAACGTTTGCGTTTCCGGGGAATCCATCGTATTTTGACTGTTCTCAACCGATACAAATATGAAAGCAGTCCTTTCCGCCATACTGTTACTGGCCTCCCTTGGCGCGGCCGCGCAAAAAGTGGTGCTCGACAGTTATTTCAACAACGAGATCAAAAAAGATGCGGCCGGTAAACCGTATTCCTGGCATTACAAATGGGAGGAAACGGCCATGAGCGGCTTTTCCATATTAGGTGGAAAGTTTTTGCAGCAGGGGGCGGACACGGCCACATTGTATGGTCCGCCTACCGCAGCCAGCCTGCAACATGCGGATGTGTACATCATCGTGGATCCTGACAATGCCAAAGAAAATCCTGCACCGCATCTGGTGTCCGGTACCGATATCAAGGCCATCGTAGAATGGGTGAAAAAAGGCGGCGTATTGCTGCTGATGGGCAACGACAGCGCCAATGCGGAACTGGCGCATTTCAGCCGGTTGTCGCAGGCATTCGGGATTACCTTCAGCAACCGCAGCAGGAATATGGTGAAAGGAAAGGATTATCGGACCGGATCGGTGCTCATCCCTGAAGGACACGCCATCTTCCCCTCTGTTAAAAAAGTGTACCTGAAGGAGCTCAGCATACTGGACGTGAAGCCACCCGCAAAGGCCATGGTGAAGATAGGGGATGATGTGATCGTCGCCGTATCGAAAGTGGGGAAGGGAACGGTGTTTGCCGTGGGCGACCCCTGGCTGTACAATGAATATACGGATGGCACCAGGATACCTGCGGATTATCAGAATGCTGCTGCGGCGGACGACCTGGTGAAATGGACGTTGCAGCAGTGCCGGAAGAAATAGCGTATCACGACCGATAAAAAAACGGGTGTCCTGCATAGCGGAACACCCGTTTTTTTTATGCGCGTGCGTTTAGTCGAGTTTTATTTCAAACTGGTCGTAGTCCGCCGTTCTCCAGGCGAATTGCCGGGTGGTGGGAGAAATCGCGAACAGGGGAGAGAAGGTTTTCACTTTCACCGTATTGTTGGCCGTAAACTCCAGTATCCGCAACCATCCGTCGCCGCCGTTGCCAAACCATCCGCCGCCCAGCGCCTGCGCGTTAAACACCATCTGGTGCACTTTTTTGCCGGCCGCGTTCAGGTCGGTCCGGAAAGCCAGGTGCGCCTTTGGATCGTCCGGTGCACCGATGTGCCCACCGAACACCATGCGGATATTCTTTGAAGGTTTGATCAGTTTGTCAAAGATGGCGGCGCCGTAGTTACGGTCCTTCAGCAGATATTTTTCGCTGACGATATGTTCGTTCTGTGCATTGAGGTAGGAGTGGGTCAGCACGATCACAAAATGCTCCTTGTATTTCGGCTGGTTGACCACCTCCGCCGCCCACGTCAGTACGGTATCGCGGGGCGCGAACTCGAGGTTCAGCACGAGCATTTTTTTACCGTGCGGGGAGGTGAATTCGAAGGCGGCGTTTTCCATGGTGGGAATGCCTTGTCCGTTCAGGGTTACCTCCCGCAGCATTTTCTGCGTCAGGAAGTTTTTATCTACCGGGAAGTATTCATTGTAGCGGGTGATGCGGATTTCAGCGCTTTTGTAGCCGTAGTCGTGGTTGCCGGTGGCGGCGATGTAGGGCACTCTGGCGTCGAGGTGGCTGAATGCGCGGGCAACGGCTTCCCATTGTCTTTTGCTGGGCTGGTTCCCCACCTTGCCGTCCGGGTTGATGAATTCATTCTGTTCAACGAGATCGCCGGTACACAGTACCAGCTTTATTTTCAGCGAATCGATGCTCTCCGCGATCCACTGTGTCATAAGCTCGAACAGCGGCTGGTTGCGGCTGAATTTGTTATAGGTCTGCGGGTCCGGCACCAGTATCATCGACCAGGAGTCGGCCGCGCTGAGTGCAGGCGGAGTATATTTCTGCTGGGCGTTGATGGAAAGGGCGTGCAGCATGGCCCATAAAAACAGCGCCGGGCGAAGGCAGCGCCTGAAAATCTGTAGTGTCATGGAAAAAGGATTGAATCGATTTGAGTGCCGGACAAGTTAGCAGCATTTTTATGCCCATGCAAGCGCGATAGCAGCTTTTTTATGACCGGCGTCAGGAAAAAACAGGCGGCGAAGGCGTATATTCCGTTATAAATCCGCAGTGATGCCTGCCATGCCCCTGTACATACCTGTTACCTTTGTGCTCGCCACTTTCGTGGCCGTATGGTTATTTTACCGTGCAACCCGCAGCAAAGCGGCGTTGATTGTGTTAGCAGGCTGGCTGGCGCTTCAGGGCGCCGTTGCCGCTACCGGCTTTTACACCGTTACCAACACCCTGCCGCCGCGTTTTCTTTTGCTGGTGCTCCCGCCCCTGCTGACCATTCTCCTCATTTTCCTGACAAAACAGGGAAGGGCCTGGATGGATACGTTCAGCGACAGCCGGCTCACCTGGCTGCATGTGGTGCGGGTGCCCGTGGAGCTGGTATTGTACTGGCTGTGCCTGCAGCAACTGGTGCCGCAGCTGATGACGTTCGAAGGCCGCAACCCGGATATCCTCAGCGGCCTCACTGCCCCGCTCGTTGCCATCTTCGGATACATGCGGCACCGGCTCCCCAAAAGCGTGCTGCTCGCCTGGAATTTCATTTGCCTGGCCCTGCTGCTGAACATCGTGATACACGCCATCTTATCCGCGCCCACCCCTTTCCAGCAACTGGCGTTCGACCAGCCCAACCGGGGTGTGTTGTATTTCCCTTTTGTGTGGTTGCCCGGCTGCATCGTGCCGCTGGTGCTATTCAGCCACTTAGCGGTTATCCGCCGGCTGCTCGCGCAGGGAAGCGGGCCGGCACTTTGAATCCTGGCCGGATTTGATTAATTTGGCATGGTCTTAAACCTCATCATACCTATGCCCTTTCCGTGGTGGAATAACTATTATTATTTGTTTGGGATAGCCCAGGTGTTCTGTATTGTGCATGCCCTCAAAACCGGTCGCCGCGACTGGATTTACATCATTCTCTTTTTACCGGTTGCCGGTGCGGTGGCGTATTTCATCAAAGAGATGCTGCCCGAGATCAACCGCGGCGTATTCTGGGAAAACCTGCAGCGCCTCTTTTTCCCGAACGCCCGCCTCCGCGACCTGGAGCGGCGCGTACGCATTTCGGATACCATCACCAACAAAATGAACCTGGCCGAAGAGCTCATGTTGCTCAAACGGTACGATGAGGCGATGGCCCAGGCCACAGCCTGCCTGCAACTGCGCCCCAACGATGCGGGCATCATCCTGCCGCTGGCCAGGATGCAGTTCCATAGCGGCCGGTTTGCAGAAAGCGCGGAAAATTTTCAGAAAGTACTGGGCATCAAAAACCGGATGAACAACCCGGACGATGAGCTGCTGCTGGCGCGGGCGCTGGAAGGCATGCAGGAAACAGAGAAGGCGGAAGAAGAATATAAACGCATCATCCGCCTGCATCACTCGCTCGAAGGGCGTTACCGGTACGGCCTGCTGCTGAAGCAGCTCAACCGCCCGCAGGAAGCGGCGGCGCAGTTCCAGGCCGCAAAAGATGAAATTGAATTACACCCGCGATACGTCAGAAAACTGCACGCCCAATGGGCTCGCCTTTCGGCAAGGGAACTGCGCACGGTGCGATGACGGGTGGAGTGCCCCGGGGAAATTACCTGCCTTGCGATAGTTATATGTAAAATGAGCGTGATGATTCGCGGCAAGCGATAGCCGCTACCAGAATACGGTGTACAGCGCCGTTAGAATTCCGACGATAATGATGGACCCCACGATGAATCCCGGCGAGGTGCGGAACATCTTCGTGTCTATTTCGATGACCGGTTTTGCCGGTGCGGGTTTCGTCAGACTGATGACGGTCATGAGCACGATAAGTACCACAAACGTAATGCTCATCCTGTCGAGGAACGGGAAATCCGGGAACGCGCCGCTTGTCCATACCGGCAGGAACTTCAGTACCGTGGAAATGGGGATCGTCAGCAGTGCAGCCGTCATGGCGGCTCCGGCCGTAGTGCGTTTCCAGAAGAACCCCATCAGGAAGATAGCCAGCACACCCGGCGAAATAAAGCCCACATATTCCTGGATGAACTGGTACGCCTGGTCGAGCGAGCGCAGCGCCGGCGTTACGATGGCGGCCAGCAGCATGGCAATCACCACCGCCCACCGGCCGATCAGCACCTGTTGCCTTTCGGAAGCGTTTTTGTTGAAGTATTTTTTATAGATGTCCAGCGAAAAAATCGTGGAGATACTGTTGGCTTTTCCGGCGAGGGAGGCTACGATGGCGGCCGTTAACGCGGCGAAGGCCACGCCTTTCAGTCCCGGCGGCAGCAGGTTCATGAGCGTGGGGTACGCATGGTCCGGCTTCAGCACGCCGTTGGCGTCGCGCATTTCCTGGGCGAACAGGCCGTTTTTGTGCAGCACATACATCACGATACCGGGCAGCACGGCAATCACGGGTACGAGCAGTTTCAGGAAAGCGGCAAAGAGAATGCCTTTGCGGGCCGTTTTCAGATCGGCGCCCAGCGCGCGTTGCGTGATGTACTGATTGCAACCCCAATACGCGAGGTTGTTGATCCACATCCCGCCGATAAGCACAGACAAGCCGGGCAGATCCTTGTAATAAGGATTGCTCTTGTCGAATATCATATGGAAGTGGGTGGGCGCTTCTTTTCTTAATACGGACAAACCTTTGAGGATATTGCCGCCATACCCGAAATGGTCCGCCAGCAGCGACAGCGCGAGGTAGGTGGTGACCAGCCCGCCGACGATCAGCACCAGCACCTGGATCACATCGGTGTACCCGATTACTTTCATCCCGCCCAGCGTTACGATCACCGAAAAAATGCTGAGCCCGGCAATGCACCATTCGAACGAAATATTGGAGATGGAAGCGATGGCCAGGGCGCCGAGATAAATGATGGAGGTCAGGTTCACAAAAACATATACCAGCAGCCAGAATACGGCCATCACGGTGCTCACCTTGTCGTTGTACCGCTTGGCCAGGAACTGGGGCATCGTAAAGATCCTGTTCTTGAGATAGAGCGGGATAAAAAATATGGCCACGATAATGAGGGTGGCGGCTGCCATCCATTCATATGTGGAAATGGCCAGCCCGAGGGCAAAGCCGGAGCCCGACATGCCGATGAAATGCTCCGCCGAAATGTTGGACGCGATCAGCGATGCGCCGATGGCCCACCAGGTCAGCGAGCCTTCAGCCAGGAAAAATTCGCTGGCGCTGGCAGATGCATTCCTCTTTTTATGGTACACGTAATACCCATAGGCTGCAATGGCAAAGAAATAGATAAAAAATACAATGTAATCCGCAGCTTGCAGTTTATTCATACGCAGTGGAATCAGGCCTGGCTAAATGTAACGATCAGAATTTTAATGTACGCGGGAGATATTTTGCCACCAGGTCTTCATAATACGGCCGGAGCTGTTTCCAGTCCGGAGGCACAGGGCATTTTGAATAGAGGTCGTACGGATTGAACAGTTTCACCCATTTGAGCATCTCGCGGTCGTGGTCATCGAGCAGGTAGTCGTAGCTGCCTTCGCGGTGCCAGGCGTAAAACGAGTGATAGCGCAGCATATACAGCGCCGGCTCCGGCAGATGGTCTTTCATCATCTGGTACACGTATTCATCGTGCCCCCACGACATATGCACGTTGCGCAGGCCGCAGTTTTCGGTGTACACGCCCAGCCGGGACTGGTATTTTGGATTGTTGAAGTCCGGGTTGTTTTTGAAGAACTCGGGATAGACGATCTTATCGGAATAGGCGCATCCCACGGGGAAAGTATCGCCTACCACGGCCCACTGGGGCTCACCGAAAAGGCATAGCACCTTGCCCATATCGTGCATCAGGCCCACCATCACCATCCAGTCGGGGTGCCCGTCTGCCCGGATGGCTTCTGCCGTTTGCAGCAGATGCTGGAACTGGTCGAGATCCGTATCCGGGTCGGAATCGTCGACCAGCTGGTTCAGGAAGTCGAACGCTTCCCATACCGGCATTTCTTTTTTATCGAAAGACAGGTAGGCGGCGCGCTTTTCCTGCACAAAATCGTAGGTCTGGTAAGTATGATTGAGGCGGTAGAACTCCCTCACCGTATCCCTTTGAGGGGTGTCATAGTTGCGGAATTCGGCCTCGGTTTTTTCTTTGGCGATGGCGCCCGGTTCGGGGTACCGTTCCAGTACGGCGTCTTCCCATTCGTCGAGGCTGTTCAGCGGATTGATTTCTTTAGCGGTGAAATTGTTTTGTCGGGTGTCCATGACGTGAAATTTACGGTGAGCGACTTTCCTAAATATCAGTTTTTTTGCAGATTCTTTCCAGAATAGCAGTAGTTTTATTTACGAAACCGTTTTCGTCTGCATGAAGCAAGTTACGATCAGGGCGCTGGCCCGGGAGTTGAATTTATCGGTGTCTACCATTTCCAAGGCGCTGCGCGACAGTTACGAAATAAGTGCTGAAACCAAGCAGCGCGTATTGGCGTTGGCGGCCACCCTCAACTACAAGCCCAATCCGTATGCCAGCAGCCTGCGGGGCAAAAAGAGCCGCACCATCGGGGTGGTGGTGCCGGAGGTGGCGGACAGTTTTTTCTCACTGGCCATCAACGGGATAGAATCCGTGATGAAAGCGATGGGCTACCATGTGCTTATTTGCCTGACGCACGAACAGTTTGATAACGAACAGCTGATTCTGAACGAGTTCCAGAGCGGGCGGGTAGACGGGGTGCTGATGTCCGTATCCCGCGAAACCCTGAACGGCGACCATATCCGCAGCCTGACCGAGCAGGACGTGCCGGTGGTGTTTTTCGACCGGGTGCTGGAAGAAGTACAAGCCCCCCGCATCGTGACGAACGATTTCGAAAGCGGGTACGCCGCCACCGCCCATTTGATCGAAAAAGGCTGCCGGGAAATCGTATACCTGGGCATTTCCAAGAGCCTTTCCATCAGCAACCGCCGGATGGAGGGTTACCGGCAGGCCCTGGCCGATCACCGCCTCAAATGCACCGAAAACAATATCGTTGCCTGTACCAACGACCCGGCCGAGAACTACCGGGCCGTAAAAAAAATCCTGCTGCGCAAAGCGCCGAAACCGGACGGCATCGTGGCTTCCGTTGAAAAACTGACCACCACCGTATACCAGGCCTGCAACGATCTCCGCCTGCAGATTCCCCGCGACGTTAAAGTGGTTTGTTTTTCTAACCTTGAAATCGCCACCATCCTGCATCCTTCCCTTACCACCATTACCCAGCCCGCGTTTGAAATGGGCCGCGCCGCTGCGAGCCTGCTGCTGAAGGCAATCAAGGGAACGGATGTAAAGGGAGCGGAGATGGTCATTCCCTCCGTGCTGATACCGCGGGGCAGCACCGCCGGCTGAAACCTGTTATGACAACTGAAAATACCACTATTGATGACTTTTGACTTCGCATTGCAATTCAAAGATTACAGCACAACGGAACTGTTACAAATCACCCTCCACCCCGATACCTATGACCCACAGGCCGTAGATGCCGCCGCGCGCATCCTGGCAGCCCGCCAGGTGCCGGAGGCCGAAATAGCGGAGGCCTCTGCCGCCATCCTGGAGGACGCCGACAAAGCGCATGCCCGCCGCAACAAAATCGACGGTTACAAAACGAAGGCGAAAGAAACGCTGGAACATGTGCTGGAGCCTGGCGGAGAGGTGAAGCCCGCCATCTGGATCAGAATATTCGTCGCAGTTGTGGGGTTGCAATATGTCTGGAAACTTTTCGAAAACACTGTCGCCTTCGTCAGGATGGTGCAATATGAGGGCCTTGGCGGTTTGCCGGGTGGTTATGTGCTTTACCTGTTGCAGTTCGCCTATACGCCTTGCCTGATTTACCTGCTGATCAAAAGGAACCGCTGGGGCTGGATATTGCTCGTGCTGGGCTGCACCCTCGCCGTGGTGAACGGGCTGATTGGCTGGTATTATTCCTATAAATTGCAGTCCTTTTTCAAAACGGACTACATCTGGTTAGTCTTTTCCCTGGCGCTGAACGCCGCTTTCCTGTATTTTTTACTGAAAGAGAAGATCATGCATTATTTCCACGTAAAACCCATAGTGAAACAACGCACTGTAGCGGCGATGTGGCTGATTGCGGCAGGTACTTTCTTTTTCAACGTATACCTGGAATTGCGGCATTGATACGATAGCGGATCTTTCTGTACCGGTGCGAATGAAGGGCCTGCGATGTGCCTGATTGCGGCGTTTTTTTTCGACGTATACCAGGAATTGAGACATTCATACGATAGCCGTATCTTTTTGTACCGGTGCGAATGAAGAGCCTGCCGACGTGCCTGATTGCCGCAGTCGTTTTCTTTTTCAACGTATACCAGGAACTGAAACTTTCATACGATAGCCGTATCTTTCTGTACCCGTGCGAATGAAGAACCTGCGATGTGCCTGATTGCGACAGTTGCTTTCTTTTTCAGCGTATATCAGGAATTGAGACATTCATACGGTAGCCTGATCTTTTTGTATCGGTGCGAATGAAGAACCTGCGATGTGCCTGATTACGGCAGCTGTTTTTTTCCGATGGATATCAGGACATTGATACGATAGACGTAGCTTCTGTTACCGGTACGAACGGAAACCGGTGGATAACAATGAATTCTTGCCCACCCCGATCTTTACCCGGAATAAAGGAAAATTTGGTCATACCGGAAACTTTATTTTACTTTGTGTCATAATAACGCAAACATAATGAAACCATTTTCTTCATATCAGAATCCCGCCCTTGCAGCAGACCTGGTGGTGTTTGGTTATTATGACAACACCTTGTCCGTTTTACTGCTGAACAGCAAGGCCGAGCCGTTCAAAGACTGCTGGACCCTGCCCGGCGCATTCGTGCAGATGGAAGAAACCCTGCAGCAGGCCTGCTCCAGGATTCTCACCACCAAACTGGGGATGGACAAAGTGTACCTCGAGCAGCTATATACCTTCGACGACCCGCAGCGCGACCCGCGGGGAAGGGTGGTGGCCGTTGCGCACTACGCCCTCATCAACCCGAAAAAATTCGAGGTGGTGGCCGGTCAGATGGCCAACGACGTCAGGTGGTTCCCCGTTAAAAAACTACCGGCGCTGGGTTTCGATCATAAAGAGATGTTCGGCGTTGCGCTACAACGCCTCCGTTCTAAAATCCTGTATTTCCCGGTAGGGTTCGAATTGCTCGACGAACAGTTTACCATGACGGAGCTGCACGAGCTCTACGAATGTATCCTGGGTATCGGCATCGACCGCAGGAACTTCCGCCGGAAGATCCTGGATTCGGAATACATCATCAATACCGGCGTCAAACGCGAAGGATTGCAGAACCGCCCCGCAGAACTGTACAAATTCAACAAAAAACTGAAACGGAATAATTTTCAACTTAATATCAGTTAACTATGACAACTTCACCCGTATTATTGAAGGATGGCTATAAAGTAGGGCACAAATTCCAGTACCCGGAAGGCACTACGCTTGTTTATTCCAATCTGACCCCGCGGAAGTCACGGAACCCTGAAATCGACGAGATCGTATTTTTCGGGTTGCAGTATTTTATAAAAGAATACCTGGTGCGTCAGTTTAATGATTACTTCTTTTCAAAACCGAAAGAAGAAGTGTTGCGCCAGTACGCACGCCGAATCGACAATTACCTCGGTAAAGACAGTATCACCTACCAGCACATGACAGACCTGCACGACCTGGGTTATCTGCCGCTTGAAATCAAGGCGCTGCCGGAAGGCTCCCTGGTGCCCATGCGTGTGCCGATCTTCACCATCAAAAACACGGTGCCTGAATTTTTCTGGCTCACCAATATGCTGGAAACATTGCTGAGCGCCATTCTCTGGAAACCCTGTACATCCGCCACCACGGCTTTTCAATACCTGAAAACTTTCACGCGGTATGCGCGTGAAACGGTGGGGGACGATAAAGGTTTTATTCCCTGGCAGGGCCATGACTTTTCCTTCCGAGGCATGAGCGGCGTGGAAGATGCGGTGATGAGCGGCGCGGGGCACTTGTTGTCTTTCGCCGGAACGGATACCATTCCCGCCATCGACTTCCTCGAAGCATTCTACAACGCGGACTGTGAAAAAGAACTGATCGGCGGTTCGGTAGCGGCCACAGAGCACAGCGTGATGTGCATGGGCACGCAGGATGCGGAGATCGACACCTTCGAACGCCTGATCACACAGGTGTATCCGGGTGGGATTGTTTCGATCGTAAGCGATACCTGGGATTTCTGGCAGGTGATCACGGAGTTTTTGCCGGCGCTGAAAGACAAAATCCTTGCCCGCGATGGGAAAGTGGTGATCCGCCCCGACAGTGGCGACCCCGTGAAAATCATCGTCGGTGACGATGCAGCACCCGTTGGAAGTCCGGCTTACAAAGGCGCGATCGAATGCATGTGGGAAACCTTCGGCGGCACCATCACCACGCAGGGTTACAAACTGCTCGACGGGCACATCGGCCTCATTTACGGCGACAGCATCACCACCGAACGCCAGCTCGCCATACTCGAAGGCCTGAAGCAAAAAGGATTCGCCAGCTACAACGTGGTGCTTGGCATCGGCTCTTATACTTACGAGTACGTAACCCGTGACACGTTTGGTTTTGCGATGAAAGCCACCTACGGTGAAGTGAACGGCGTGGGCAGGGATATCTTTAAAGACCCCAAAACCGACGACGGCACTAAGAAATCAGCGAAAGGGCTGATGCAGGTGTTCAAAAACACCCTCACCGGCCGCCTCGAACTGAAAGACCAATGCACCTGGGAAGAAGAAGCGCAGGGTGAACTGAAGACGGTGTTTAAAGACGGCCGCCTCCTTACCGACTGGACGCTGGCCGACATCAGGGCCCGCGTGCAGGAACATGTAGAGCAGTCGGAGAAAAATGAAAACAAGGCGCAAACGGTAAGCGCGTAAAGCATTTGACATGAATTATAGTAATACCTGGTTAATCGAAAAATATAATACAGGGGAAAGACTGAAGTTTCTCTTTTTCTGGGGGCATCAGCCTTCAAAGGATGCAACCGTCACCAAAAGTTGTTTTAGTCAATGGTGGCTGTCGCCGTTTACTGTCGACGGGATACTGTATCCATCTGCAGAGCATTGGATGATGGCCGAAAAGGCGCGTCTGTTCGGAGATGACGAAGCATTGCAGCGCGTGCTGGTGGCCAAAACACCGGCGGAAGCGAAAAAGATAGGCCGGCTGGTCAAAAACTTTGAGCCTGCCTTGTGGGACGAAAACAAATATCAATCCGTAGTCGAAGGCAACCTGCATAAATTTTCGCAACACGCGGATCTGTTGGCTTTTTTGCTGAACACAGGGGACCGTGTATTGGTGGAGGCCAGTCCTGTCGACAAGATATGGGGCATCGGCATGGCCGGTGATCATAAAGACGTTGAGAATCCCACGCGTTGGAAAGGCGAAAACCTGCTGGGTTATGCATTAATGGAAACCAGGGATAAACTCCAATAGAAAACTATGACGACATTCAACCTGATAAACCCCGCGCAATCGGACATCCCGTTTTCCGCAATGGTGTTCCCCGATGGCCAGCCGCACGTAAAGATCGATGCCGCGGGCGCAGCGCAAACCGGCCGGAAGGCGCCGCTGAGGATACTCACCCGTCTGAACAATGCCAATGATCTGCTGTTGGCGCTGTTCGTCAAAAACACACTCGATTACATGGAGTTTGAACATATCGAACTGCACGTATCGTACCTGATGGCTGCGCGGATGGACCGTGTGATGCTGGACGGGGAGCCTTTTTCACTGAAAGTGGTGGCGGCTATTCTGAACGGTGGCGGATTTAAGAAGATCAAAATATTCGATCCGCATTCCGAAGTGAGCACAGCGCTGATAGATCGTTCTTATGCGGTTACCAACCATGCTTTTGTGCAGGATGTGCTGGACGATTATTTCAGCAAACATGGTAAAACGCCGTTCTGCCTGGTATCTCCCGACGCCGGGGCTTTGAAGAAGATTCACAAGGTGGCGCAGGCGCTGCAGATAGAAAATGTGGTGGAGTGCATGAAAGAACGCGATGTGAAAACCGGGGCGCTCACCAGCTTCAAAACAGCTGCAGCGGACCTTTCCGGCCAAACCTGTTTTATTGTGGACGATATCTGCGATGGTGGCGGAACATTTGCCGGTACGGCGAAACTGCTGAAAGATAAAGGGGCTGCAACAGTGGTGCTGGTTGTCAGTCATGGTATTTTCAGCAAAGGCACCGTTATCAGCGAGGTGGATGCGATTTACACGACCAGTTCATTCAGGCTGGTGGAAGGGATTCAATGCATGCCGGTAGAGCAATATCTCCAATAACCCGCTGGTCCTTTTTTGGCCGGAATGCTGAATTCTGGATGGGCCATCCCGTTGTGCTTCGACGTAGTTTTGTGGCCTAAACACAACATTATGAGCAAAGCAAAGTTTTATCATGCGGGTTGCCCGGTATGTGTGACCGCTGAACAGGAAATCATTTCACTGATCGGGGAAGATGGAGTGGAAGTAATTCACCTGGGTGAAAATAAAGGAAAGATCGGTGAGGCGGAAAAGCTGGGTGTGAAGTCGGTGCCGGCACTGGTAACCCCTACCGGTAACGTATTGCACATCAACTACGGCGCCGGCATTGAAGACCTGAAATAGCTGTGCCTTTCAAACCATTTGGAGGAGGCGCCCCACCGGGGCGCCTCTTTTACTTTTCAGTAATCATCGTCTTATCGTACAATACTTTTATTTATTGTTACCTCGCATTGTGTTCGATCACTCTGATGAGGTGTTGCTTTTATTTTTCAGTAATCATCGTCTTATCGTACAATACTTTTATTTATTGTTACCCCGCATTGTGTTCAATCACCCCGATGGGGCACTTCCTTTATTTTTTCAGTAATCATCGCCTTATCGTACAATACTATTGTTCATTGTAACCTCGCACTGTATCCAATCACTCCGGTGGGGCGTTTCTTTTATTTTTCTACAATTATTGTCTTGCAGTGTAATACTTTTTTTTGTCGCCTGAAATCGTTTCGGCCGTTCCTGCGATGCGCGTTTTTATACTTACAGTCATTGGAGCACTTTGCATCATCCGTCCGAAAACCTTTTACAGCCCGGGAAGGCACTCTGTTGTGCAGCCAATTCTTTATCGCTTTACGACCGTCGCAATCGTTTTAATGCCTTCTTCCAGTTCTGTCTGCGTCAGCGACGCATATCCCAGCCGCAACGCATTGAGTGGCTCGCCGGTAAAGGAAAACCGCTCGGTCGACATAATGGAAACACCTTTTTTCAACAGTTTGCCGCGCAGTTCTTCTGTATCGACGGGTTGGTTGAAGCGCACCCAGAAGGCCAGTCCTCCTTCCGGTTTCTGATAGGTGACGCGTTTCGACAAATGGGTGGTCAGGTACTGGTCCATCAACTCCCTTCTTTCCCCATAAATACCGAATGCGCGTTTGGCGTGGCGGTTAATGGCGCCTTCTTCCATCAGTTCCGCAATGGCCTGTTCCATAATGGTATCGCCCTGCCGGTCGATGATCGAGCGCAGGCTGGCTAGCGATTGGATGAAAGCCGCCGGGCCGGTAACGTAGCCTATTCTCACGGCGGGCGCCACCAGTTTACTGAGCGAGCTGATGTAAATCACATTGGCGGCGTGCGCGTTACTCGCCAAAGGCAGCAGGCTTTTTGCCTCGAAGTGAAACTCGTGATCGTAATCGTCTTCAATAATGGCGAATCCGTAGCGATTGGACAGTTCGATCAGTTTTAACCTGCGCTCCACTTTCATGCTCACGGCAGTAGGGAACTGATGGTGCGGGGTGACATACACCGCTTTGATGCGGCGCGATTTGCAGAGTTGTTCCAGTTCTTCGATGACCATCCCTTTATCGTCCACTTTAATCGGCACCAGCTTTGCGCCGGCTTTACCGAATGTTTGCCACGCGGGCAGGTAACCCGGCGATTCCATGGCAACGGTATCGCCGTTGCTGATGAGCGTGTGGGCGGTGAGGTAGAGCGCCATCTGGCTGCCGCGCGTGATGCAGATATCGTTATGATGAACATTCATGCCTCTTTTGTGCGAAAGCATGGCCGTCAAGGCCAGGCGCAGCCTTTCTTCCCCTTTTTCGCTGCCATATCCCAGCATCCGCCAGCGCGCTTTCTGTTTGAAGATGCGTTTGTAGGCGCGGGCCAGTTCTTCCATGGGGGCGAGGCGCACGTCCGGCAGGCCGTCGTTGAACGCGATGAGGTTGGCGGTGACGGAGCCCTGCATCGGTTGTATGGTATGATAGTCGTTGAACCCGAAGCTGCTACCGGTGCGCGGCGGTTCGTTTTTGAAGCGCGGCAGTTCGCCCGACACAAAGGTGCCCCGTTTGCCGGTGGTTTCGAGCCAGCCTTCGGCGATCAGTGCTTCATAGGCCAGCACCACGGTTTTCCGGTTCACGCCGATGTCGTCTGCCAGCACGCGGCTGCCGGGTAAAGGCGTACCCGGCCTGAGGCGGCCCTTTTTGATTTCCGCAATAATACCGTCTGCGATCTGCTGGTAAACGGCCAGCTCATTCCCGAAGTCTATGGGAAGAATGGTATGCCATGGTCTTAACATTGGCCCATCTGTTTTAGTTAAAACTGGATTATTAACGTCATCCAAAAATACACAAATTTTGTGTGGTCAAAACGCCTTCCGGCATTATTTCTTAATCATTAAATCTTCATAACATGGAACAGCTGAAAGAAAAGAAACCTGCGCAGTTTTCTTCCAAAGATTTTCACCAGACTTTTGCGCGCCCGGTATACGTGCCGCCAACCAAACTGATTCACCGCAACGTAGAACAGGCGGGAGAGCACAACCAGTTTTCCACTGAGCGGAAGCACCCGGTATTTTTTGTAGACCTGCCCACTAAAAACGTGAGCATGACGATCGGCGGATTATTACCGGGCCAGCTCACGAACCGGCATCGCCATACTTATGAAACGGTGCTGTACGTGATAGAAGGCAACGGTTACACGGAAATTGAAGGCGAGAAGGTGGAATGGACGGCCGGCGACGCCGTGTACATTCCCAGCTGGGCCTGGCACCGTCACCAGAACCTGAGCGACAGTGAGCCTGCAAAATATATAGCCTGCGAGAACGCGCCGCAACTGCAAAACCTCGGCGTGGCGTTAAGAGAAGAAGAAGGACGCGATCTGTAACGCTGATCAGGGGGCGGTTCGTCCACCCGCCTGATATTTTAAACTACCAAATCAACCCAATGAACGATAAGAAAGTATTCCAGGGTATCATTGCGTATCCTATTACGCCATTTGACCAGCAGGAAAGGGTGAACATTCCCCTTTTCAAACTATTGATCGAACGACTGGTATTATCCGGTGCGAATGGTATTGCACCGCTTGGCAGTACCGGCGTGATGCCCTATCTCGACGACGAAGAAAAGGAGTCCGTAACGGAAGCCGCGCTGAAACAGGTGAATGGCCGTATACCGGTACTGGTGGGTGTTTCCAACCTCACCACCGAAAGGACCATCTACCATGCGCAGTTCGCCGAAAAAGCCGGGGCAGACGCGGTCATGATCATCCCGATGAGCTACTGGAAATTAACGGACGATGAGATATTCCGCCACTACGACAAAGTAGCCGCCAGCATTTCGATCCCGGTGATGGCCTATAACAACCCGGCCACCGGCGGCATTGATATGTCCGCCGCCCTGTTGAAAAGGCTGCTGCGGATCCCCAATGTAACGATGATCAAGGAAAGCACCGGCGACGTACAGCGCATGCACTACCTGCGCCGGGAGCTGGGAGAAGAGGTGGCCTTCTACAACGGCTCCAACCCGCTTGCGCTCGCAGCTTTCGCAGCCGGCGCGAAAGGGTGGTGCACGGCTGCGCCGAACCTCATACCGGAGTTAAATAATGGATTGTATAAAGCCATCCGCGAAAACCAGCTGCAGCAGGCACAGGACATTTTTTACCGCCAGTTTGAATTGCTGCAGTTCATTGTAGGAAAAGGATTGCCGCGGACGATCAAAGCCGGCCTGAAAATATTGGGCGTGGAAAGCGGTTATCTGCGCAGTCCGTTGCAACCATTGACAGATGCGGACTATCAGCAACTGGAAAAGATGCTGTTAGCGATCCGGTAATCCGTCAGCACCGGCATCCTACAATACTGTGACGTAAACCATTTGTGTTTCCCTTAGATTTGATATCCGAACAATCGTGTTGAAATATAAAAGGAACAGCAAATGGAATTCAGACAATTGGGCGCATCGGGCCTGCAGGTGCCGGTGCTGAGTTTTGGGACCGCCACTTTCGGCGGCGGCAACGACTTTTTCAAAGCATGGGGAAGCACGCAGGGCGAAGAAGCAAAAAGGCTGATCGATATCTGCCTGGATGCGGGCATCAATTTTTTCGACACCGCGGATGTTTATTCCGATGGGCTTGCGGAGGACCTGCTGGGCAGGGCGATCGCAGGCAGGCAGCGTGACAGGCTGATACTGTCCACCAAATCCACCTTTACTTTCGGCGAGGGGCCCAATAACCAGGGCTCATCGCGGTTCCATATTTTGCGGCAGATCGAGGGCAGTCTCAAACGGCTGGGCACCGATTACATCGACGTGTATCACATGCATGGCTTTGACGGGAATACCCCTGTGGAAGAAACCCTGAGCACGCTCGATCATCTCGTGCAAAGCGGCAAGGTGCGCTATATCGCCGCTTCCAATTTTTCCGGATGGCACCTCATGAAATCGCTCGGCATTTCGGAGAAATACGGATGGAGCCGTTATGTGGCCCACCAGGTGTATTATTCGCTGGCCAACCGGGAATATGAATGGGAACTGATGCCGCTGGCGCTCGATCAGAAAGTGGGCGGCATCATCTGGTCGCCACTGGCTGCCGGCCGCCTCGGCGGGAAGTACCGCCGCAACCAGCCATTGCCGCCGGAGGGCCGTGTGGCGCAGGGCGGAAGCCCGGTGCCGGAAATGGTGGTGAACGAAAACGTGTTCTATAACATCATCGACGCGCTCGACGAAGTAGCCGAAGAAACCGGTAAAACGGTGGCGCAGGTATCGCTCAACTGGCTGCTGCAGCGCCCCACCGTATCGAGCATCATCATCGGCGCCCGGAACGAAGCGCAGTTGCTGCAGAACCTGGAGGCGGTGGGCTGGCAGCTGACGACTGAACAAGTAAAAAAGCTGGATGCGGCGAGTGAATTACCGCCCATTTATCCATACTGGCACCAACGCCAGAACCTGACATTGAACCCGCCGCCGGTATTTTATTAAGTGCTGAATGGCCTGCACCGGATGGTGCGGGCCATTTTATTCAGACATAATAACCCAGGGTGTCGATTACGTTACCGGGACGATGAACTGTATCGGGTTTAAAGATAACATTGAGCCAGTCGGAATAGATAACATTGGCAGTGCCGGGGTCGCCTTTAGGGCCGGCGGGACCGGCAGGGCCACCGGCGCCGGTATCTCCATTCTCACCTTTTTCGCCGGCGGGGCCAACATCTCCGTCTTTACCACAGGAGCTCATAAATAATGCAGCTGTTGCCGTCAGCAACAGGAAGGGCAGAAAACGCATTAAAAGGATTAGTGAATTGAATTTTGGAGGTTGATTATGAAAATTGATTAAAACGATTTGGGTGGGTTAAGCTGGTAAAGGGTCTCGGGCGCCAAACTGCTCTGGGTATAAAGAAAAACCCCTGACGATCGGCGATCATCAGGGGAATCTGCGGAGGAGAAGGGATTCGAACCCTTGATAGGCTTTCACCTATACACACTTTCCAGGCGTGCCAGTTCAACCACTCCTGCACTCCTCCGTTCGGTTGAATTATTCATTCAGGGCTGCAAAGATAACCTTTTGCCCAAAAAATCCAAGAAATCTTTTAATCTCCTTTATAAACCATGTTCATGTACTTGTTGCCGCCTTTCAGCTCCTCCAGCATCTGGGCGAGGCGTTTCTGCCGCGTTTCCTCCCTTTTGGCGCTGCTGATCCAGTAGATATAGTCGTTTTGCTGGTAGGCCGGCCGGTTTTCGTACCGCTCAAACAGCTTGTGTTGGGTGAGGGCCTCGGCAATGAACTCCGGCATCGGGTATTTCTGGCGCTTTAATCCGCTGAAATTTTTTTTCATGACAAGAAGGGTTTCGGGAGGTAAAATTAACCAAAAATCCCCCTTTCTTGCGCGGCAGGAAGGGGTTTTGTATTTTGTTTGAAAACCCAGTATTATGCCATACAACCGCCGGGATTTTATCCAGACCCTCGCCTTGGCGGGCGCCGCGCTGCCCCTGCGCTCTTTTGCCCTGCCGGCAAAGGAGTGGGAAATACACTGTTTTTCCAAACCTTTCCAGTGGATGGATTACGGCCTGCTCTGCGAGACGTTTGCCGCGGCGGGACTTACCGGCGTGGACTATACCGTGCGGCCTGATGGGCATGTATTGCCGGAGAAAGTAACCACGGACCTGCCCAAAGCCGCCGCTGCGGCCCGTAAAGCGGGGCTCAAAACAGCGCTGATGACCACCGCCATCCGCGATGCGCAGGAGCCATATACGGCCGCGGTACTCAAAGCCGCCGCCAAAGAGGGGATTCAGTTCTACCGGATGGGCTGGTACGATTATCAGAAAGGAAAACCGCTGCTGTCCAGCCTGCAGGCCTGCGCACAGCAGCTGAAAGGCCTTCGCACGCTCAACCGGGAACTGAACATCCGGGCGTCCTACCAGAACCACGCAGGTGTGCGGGTAGGCGCTTCCGTTTGGGATTTATATGAAATGATCAAAGACACCGACACTGCTTATGCCGGCGTACAGTACGACATCCGGCATGCCACCGTGGAAGGGGCCAATAGCTGGCCATTGGGGCTGGAGCTGGTGCGACCGCACATCAACACCCTCGTGATCAAGGACGCGAAGTGGGTGGAGCAGAACGGGAAATACATCCTGCAGAACACCCCGTTGGGCGAAGGAATGGTGAATTTTCCGGCGTTCTTTAAAAAAGTGAAGGAGCTGAATATCCATGTGCCGATCTCGCTGCACCTGGAATACGAGCTGCTGAGCAGGCAGGAGGAAACATTGCCGGCAGCGCAAAAACAACAGATCGTACTGAAAAAGTTACAAAAAGACGTGCAGACCCTGCGTGGGATGCTGGCCGCGACCGGTTTATAGCTCCGGCGTGGCAGGCGTCAGTTCACCGCGCATCGGCACTTCGATGAGGCGTTTGATTTCTTCCGGCGGCAGCTTCTGGCCGAGCAGGAACATCAGTTTGGTAGTTGCCGCTTCAAAGGTCATATCGTGGCCGCTGACTACGCCCACTTTCTGCAATTGCTGGCTGGTTTCATATTTGCCGAGCTCCACCGAACCGCCGTCGCACTGTGTAATGTCTACCATAATCACCCCTCTGTCTGCCGCTTTCTGCAGGCATTCCGTGAACCACGATTGCGTAGTGGCGTTACCGCTGCCGAAGGTTTCGAGCAGCAGCCCGCGCATGCCGGGGGTGTTGACGATGGCTTCTACCGCGCGGCGGGTGATGCCGGGGAATATTTTGAGCACGCCGATGTTGGCGTCCATGTTCTTATGCACGATGAGGGGCTGCACGGGAGCGGGCAGCATGTAATTGTTCTTGTATTTGATGTCGATGCCGGCTTCGGCCAGGGCCGGGTAGTTCATGGAGTAGAAGGCCTCGAATTTTTCGGCGTTGTACTTTTTGGCGCGGTTGCCGCGGAAGAGCATAAAGTCGAAGTAGATACAAACTTCGGGCACCATACAATGGCCATTGCTTTTGGTGGAAGCGATTTCCATGGCGGTGATGATGTTCTCCTTCGCATCGGTCCGGATCTTGCCGATCGGTAACTGGCTGCCGGTAAGGATAACGGGTTTGGATAAATTCTCCAGCATGAAGCTGAGTGCGGAAGCCGTGAAAGCCATGGTGTCGGAACCATGCAGAATCACGAATCCATCATAACGGTCGTACCGGTCTTCAATAATGCCCGCCAGCTCCGACCAGATTTCAGGGTTCATGTCCGACGAATCCATCGGCGGATTGAAGGCATACACGTAGAAATCGATTCCCATACGGTAGAGCTCGGGCAGGTTGTTCCTGATCTCATTAAAGCCGATGGGCCGCAGTGCTGTCGTTTTTTCGTCGTAAATCATCCCCACGGTACCACCGGTATAGATGATAAGAATCTTCGTCATTTATCTCTTATGGAATTGCATGCAAATGTATTCACTAATCAGTTAGAGCATTTTGAATAATTTCTGGGCATTGCCCGTCGTAATTGCAGCTACTTCCTCAATTTTTAGATTTTTTACATCTGCAATGCGTTCCGCCACCAATGGGATGTACGCGCTTTCGTTCCTTTTGCCCCGGTATGGAACCGGCGCCAGGTAAGGCGCATCGGTCTCCAGTACGATGTGCTCCAGATCAATATCGGCCAGCAGTACGTCGAGGCCGGCTTTTTTGAAAGTCACCACCCCGCCGATGCCCAGATAAAAACCCATGTCGATGATTTCCTGTGCCTCTTCCCGGGTGCCGGAAAAACAGTGGAATACCCCCGTGAGGTGGCCGTCGTGCAGTTCCTTCACCACATCTATGCAGGCCCTGGTGGCCTCGCGGCTGTGAATGGCAATGGGCAGGTCGTACGCCAGGGCCATGCTGATCTGCCGGCGGAAAGCCAGGTACTGCCGGTCGAGTTGCGTTTTGTCCCAGTAGAAATCCAGCCCGATTTCACCCACAGCCCAGAATTTCCGCTGCTCCAGCCAGTTTTGCACAATAGTGAGCTGTTCTTCCACGTTTTCTCCCACGTAGCAGGGATGCAGCCCCATCATCGGGAGGCAAACCTCCGGATAATCGGCCTCCAGCTGCAGCATGCCGGGAATGGACGTTTCGTCGATATTGGGCAGCAGCAGCCTGTTTACCCCCTGGCGGATGGCCCGGTCGATCATCTCGGGACGGTCCCTGTCGAACTCAGCGGAGTATAAATGGGCATGCGTGTCAATCCAATTCATTATATATGGTTTTTTTCAATTAATTGTTTATCTTTATTTTCGCAAAAAAGTTAATATTTAAAGTAAACCTTTTCACAAAGGTACAGTCTCAATTAGCCAATACCTATAAAAACTACTATGATGAAACACTATTTTAACACCAATAAGGTGCTCTCCGTAACTGCCCTTGCCATTGGCGCCATCACCATTTTCTTCGCCTGTAAGAAAGATGATAAGGCTGGTGCAGATGAAAAAAGGGACAATCAAACGATCGCTGCTGCACAAAAAGAAACTGAAATAAATGCTGTATACGAAGATGCCTTCGGCGTAGTGCTGGATGCGAATTCCTTTCACACCGGCCTCAACGGGCAGGTGCGTAAAGCCCCCGAAGCGCCGAACACTGCCCGCTGCCGCGGCTCGGTGGAATTTTACCCGGTTGACAATACAACTTTCCCGAAAACGGTGGTGATCGACTTCGGCACTGGCTGCACAGACCCTGTTGGCCCCACCCGCAAAGGCAAAATCAAGATCGTGGTGAGCAAACTGTTTTTCACCACCGGCGCCACAGCCACCGTTACTTTTGAAAATTATTTTGTGAACGATATCAAAGTGGAAGGCACCCAAACGCTCACCAATCTTTCCGGTACTTCCGGTTTCGGTTATTCGTACACCGTGGCTGCCGGCAAGCTGACTTACCCCGATGGCAAAGTGTATGAATACGGCGGTACCCGCAACCTCATCCAGAAAGAAGGCTCAACAACGCCTTTCGATATCGACGACGATGTGTATGAACTGACCGGCAACGCCACGCTGAAAGACAGCAGCGTAACCGCCACCGTTACCATCAACAACGCCCTGGTAAGAAAACTCAGCTGCGCTTACATTGGAAAAGGTATCCTCACCGTAACGGCTAACGGCCATGCGGCGAAAGTGGATTACGGTAACGGCGAATGCGATAACAAAGCGATACTGACCGTTGGCGATAAAACGAAAGAGATCACACTGCCCAGATAAGTCATTATAAACCTGCTGAACAGTTAAAAAGAGGATGCGGTATGCGTCCTCTTTTTGCTTTAAAAGGAGGGGTGTCATCCTGGATTTGCAACATAATTGCATCTGGTGGTATCTACGCTTCATCTACGCTGGGGCTATGCTTCATCTACGGCGCATCTCCGGAGGGGCTTTGAAGAGGCTTTGGTAGACCATTGGTTATCAATAATTTCAAACCTGCCTGATGGACATGGTGCGCAAGTGCCCCTTTTCCCGGGAATCCACTCCAAACAGTTGCTATTCAGTTGATTGAGGTAGCAGCTTAACATAATGTCGCTAACTGTATAGAAAAATTTCATCCCTGTTTATGAGGGCATTGTTGTTCATGCTGGTTTGATGCAGTGACCGGGTATTTTTCTTGTGAAAAATGGTCGGGAAGATATTTTGAAGCAGGCAAACGAGGAAGTTCTTCGTGCTGTATCCGGACCGCGCTTTTTTATACGATGGCTTCCACCTTCCAGCCTTTGCGCCTGCAATGTTCCAGTACCCGGGGCAGGGCATAGCTCATCCGGTCCCAGGCTTTCCGGCTGTCATGAAAAACCACGATGGAGCCGGGTTGCAGCTTGAATACTACATTCTGTACGCAGGTTTCGCCGGTGATGTCGGTGTCGAAATCGGCGCTCAGCAGATCCCACATGATGATGCGGTAATCTTTTTTCAGCGCTTTTACCTGGAAGGGAGAGATGCGCCCGTAAGGCGGCCGGAAAAGGTCGGATCGGATGTAACCCGCAGCTTCCCTGATATTGGCGATGTACTTGTCTGTAGAAGTGTTCCAGCCGTTGAGGTGGTTATGGGTATGATTGCCCACGGAATGGCCGTCGAGCAATATCTGCTGATAAATATCGGGATGCTCCACCACGTTTTTGCCGATGCAGAAAAAGGTGGCTTTGGCATCGTATTTCTTCAATTGTTCCAAAACGAAAGGTGTGGCTTCAGGGTGCGGGCCGTCGTCGAAAGTGAGGTACACGGCGTTGGTGGCCGGTGAGAAATTCCAGATGCAGCTTTTGTAGAGCGATTTCAGGATGCCGGGTGTTTTCGTCAAATAGAACATATGAATCAGGATTTACAGCGCGTTCCCTGACCCGAAATTATTATTTTTGCCCCGTATGAGTCAGAAAAAAGTAAGAGTGCGCTTTGCGCCCAGCCCTACGGGCGGTTTACACCTGGGCGGCGTGCGCACCGTATTGTTCAATTACCTGTTTGCCCGCCACCACGGCGGTGAATTTGTGCTGAGAATAGAAGATACCGACCAAACCCGCTATGTGCCGGGTGCGGAGGAATATATCATGGAATGTCTGCGCTGGTGCGGACTGGAGCCGGATGAGAGCCCGCTGAAAGGCGGTCCTTATGCGCCTTACCGCCAGAGTGAACGGAAAGCGCTGTACCGCCAGTATGCGGAACAGTTAGTGGCCGCAGGATATGCCTATTATGCATTCGATACGCCCGAGGAACTGGAGGCCATGCGCGAAGTGGAAAAAGCGCGGGGCAACCATTCTCCCCAATACAATTACAGCATACGCAAAACCATGCGCAACTCGCTGGTGCTGGACGCTGCGGAAGTAGCCACACTGCTCGAAAAAGGCGCGCCGCACGTAATCCGCATCAAGATGCCGGAGAACGAAGAACTGCGCTTTTCCGACATGATCCGCGGCGAAGTGAGCTTCCAGACATCGACGGTAGACGATAAGGTGCTGCTGAAAGCAGACGGCATGCCTACCTATCACCTGGCCGTGGTGGTAGACGATTACCTCATGAAGATCACCCACGCTTTCCGCGGCGAAGAGTGGCTGCCTTCCGCACCGGTGCACATCCTGCTCTGGAAATACCTGGGCTGGGAAGCGGATATGCCGCAATGGGCGCACCTGCCGCTGATCCTCAAACCGGACGGCAACGGCAAACTCAGCAAACGCGACGGCGATCGTTTAGGCTTCCCCGTTTATGCCATGAACTGGACGGACCCGAAAACCAACGAACTGACCCGCGGTTTCCGCGAAATCGGCTTCCTGCCGGAAGCATTCGTGAATATGCTGGCCATGCTGGGCTGGAACGACGGTTCAGGCCAGGAAATATTTTCCATGGAAGAACTGATCGAACATTTCTCCATCGAACGGGTGCACAAAGGCGGCGCGAAGTTCGACTACGATAAAGCGAAATGGTTCAACCACCAGTACATCGTTAAAACCGACGATGCCTTGCTGGCCAAGCTTTTCCAGCCGGTACTGGATGAGAAAGGCATGGTGGCGGAGCCGGCCTTCGTGGCCCGCATCGCAGGCCTGGTGAAAGAAAGATGTCATTTTATCAATGAGATATGGGACCACGGTTTCTTTTTCTTCATACGCCCTGAAAAGTACGATGCCGATGCGGTGAAACCCAAGTGGAGTGCGGAGAAACAGGCTTTCTTCGAAGAGTGGGCGCAGGTGCTGGAAGGTTTGGAAGACTTTACTTTCGCACCGCTGGAAGACAGTTTCAAACAACTGGCCGCGGCAAAAAACATCAAACCGGGCGAACTGCAGCTGCCCTTCCGCATCATGCTCTGCGGCGGCAAATTCGGCCCGCCGGTGTTTGTGATCGCGGAAACGCTGGGCAAAGCGGAAACGATTGAAAGGATCAAACTGGGACTGGCGGCTTTCGCATAAGCGCGGTTCTTCCCATAAAAAAAACTCCGGAGGCGATGCTTCCGGAGTTTTTTATTGTTATGACTTTTTGGCTTCTTTCGCCCAGGTGTCTTTTAAGGTAACCGTGCGGTTGAATACCGGTTTGCCGGGTGTGGAGTCCTGGTCCACGCAGAAATAACCCTTCCGCAGGAACTGGAACCGGTCGCCGGCTTTGGCTTCGAGCAATGAAGGCTCTACCATGGCGTTAGAGATGACCTGCAGGGAATTCGGGTTGATGAACGATTTGAAGTCGCCTTCTTCCGCAGCGGGGTTTTCCACGGAAAAGAGCCGGTCGTACAGCCTCACTTCGGCCTGTGCGGCATGCGCCGCGCTCACCCAGTGAATGGTGCCTTTTACCGTCAGGCCGCTGTTGTCTGCACCGCTGCGGCTTTCGGGCAGGTGGGTGCAGTAGATGGTGGTCACGTTGCCGGCCTCGTCTTTTTCAAAACTGTCGCATTTGATGATGTAAGCATACTTCAAACGTACAGCCAGTCCGGGCCCCAGCCGGAAGAACTTCTTCGGCGGGTTTTCCATGAAATCTTCCCTTTCAATGTACAGCGTATTGCTGAAAGTCACTTTGCGGTGACCGGCGGATTCGTCTTCCGGGTTGTTTTCAGCCTGCAGTTCCTCCGTTTGCCCTTCAGGGAAGCTGGTGATCACCAGTTTCACCGGGTCCATCACGGCCATCACCCGGTTGGCGGTTTTATTCAGCTCCTCGCGGATGCAGAATTCCAGCAGTCCTACGTCGATCAGGTTATCGCGCTTCTGCACGCCAATCCGGTCGGCAAAGGTGCGGATGCTGGACGGGGTGTAGCCGCGGCGGCGGTATCCGCTCAGGGTAGGCATGCGGGGGTCGTCCCAGCCGGTCACATGGCCTTCGTTCACCAACTGGAGCAGTTTCCTTTTGCTCATCACCGTGTAATTGAGGGACAGGCGGGAAAACTCGTATTGACGGGAGGGGAATATCCCCAGTTTTTCGATGAACCAGTCGTACAGCGGACGATGCGGGATAAATTCCAGCGTACAGATGGAATGGGTGATCTGCTCGATGCTGTCGCTCTGCCCGTGGGCGAAGTCGTACATCGGGTAAATGCACCATGCATCGCCGGTGCGGTGGTGGTGGGCATGTTTAATGCGGTACATGAGCGGGTCGCGCATGTGCATGTTGGGCGATGCCATGTCTACTTTGGCGCGCAATACCTTGGCGCCGTCCGGATATTTGCCGGCGCGCATGTCTGCAAACAGCTGGAGGTTCTCTTCCACGCTGCGGTTGCGGTACGGGCTGTCTTTCCCGGGCTCGGTGGGCGTGCCTTTCAGGGCGGCTATTTCGGCGGCGGTGGAATCGTCCACATACGCCAGGCCCTTTTTAATCAGCTCCACGGCAAAATTGTACAGCTGTTCAAAATAGTCGGAAGCATAGAATTCATTGGCCCACTGAAACCCCAGCCACTGGATGTCCGCCTTGATCGAGTCTACATACTCGGTATCTTCCGTCACGGGATTGGTATCGTCAAAACGGAGATTGGTCTGGCCGTTGTACTTTTGGGCCAGTCCGAAGTTGAGGCAGATGCTTTTGGCATGGCCGATATGGAGGTAGCCGTTGGGCTCGGGCGGGAAGCGGGTAAGTACCCGGCCGCCGTTGACGCCGTTGGCAATATCATCTTCCACGATTTGTTCTAAGAAGTTCAGTGACCTTTCTTCGCTCATATTTTGTAGCTTTTTCCGAAGTGCAAATGTAAGATAAACTGGAAAAAGCGCGGAAAAACGTGCCGGGGCCCCGGTAAGCCTGTTTTGCCGGAAAACCCTACATTTACAATCCAATCAGAAAATATGGTCAATCCAGTTCAACGCCCCATCCGTGTATTGGTCGCCAAAGTGGGCCTCGATGGCCACGACCGCGGCGCCAAAGTGATAGCGGCCGCCCTGCGCGACGCCGGGATGGAGGTGATTTATACCGGCCTGCGCCAGACGCCGGAAATGGTCGTCAACGCCGCTTTGCAGGAAGATGTGGACGCCATCGGCATCAGCATCCTGTCCGGGGCGCATATGACCGTGTTCCCGAAAATTATCGCCCTTATGAAAGAAAAAGGGATGAATGACGTGCTGCTGACTGGCGGCGGCATCATCCCCGATACCGATATGCAGGAATTGTACGCCCTGGGCGTGGGAAAGCTGTTCCCCCCGGGCACCAATACCCAGGAAATTGCAGGGTATATCGCTGCATGGACCCAAAAAAACAGGGAATTTTAACTTTTTTGAAACTTTTTTACAGGCCAGTCGTCTTAATCTCTGAAACGGCAGCATGCTGACGGGTATCCCCTGCCGTTACCTATTCCATTCATCTCCAAAATTGATTGACTTATGAAAGTGATCCGCTACGCAATAATCCTGATGCTGTTAGCCACCACTACAGGCCTGCGGGCACAGGAAGACTCTTCCGCACCAAAAAAACGGGTGTCTTACCATTTCCATTTTTATGCCCCCGCCAAACCGCGTACCGGCTATATCACCGCCGGTGGCAACGGCCCCCTGCTGTCTTTCGCCAATGTAGACAAAGCCGGGGAGCACGTGCGCAACATCCCCCGGTTTACCGTGTTTTTTAACGTCGGCACCAATTACAATTATGATTTCACCAATAACTTCGGCATTTTCTCGGGCCTGAACATCAAAAATATAGGCCTCATCACCAAACCCAACGATTCCGTGAAACTGAAGCAGCGCGTCTACACCCTGGGTGTGCCCCTGGGCCTGAAATTCGGGAACATGCGCAACGGGTTCTTCTTTTTCATGGGCGGGGAATATGACCTGGCATTCAATTACAAGGAGAAATTCTTCCTCCACGGCGACAAAAAGAGCAAATTCAACGAGTGGTTCAGCGACCGCACCCCGCTGCTGATGCCGTCTGTTTTTGCCGGTTTCCGCTTCAGCCCCGGTTTTGGCCTGAAAGTGCAGTACTACCTGAACGATTTCTATAATAAAGATTACACCCAAACGGTTAACGGCGTGAAAGAGCAGCCGTATAAAGACCTGAAGGCAAAAATGATGTTTGTGACACTGAGCTACAACTTCGGTGTACGCTGGGAAACGGACCGCTATCACAAAAGACATCATGACAAATATCGCAAAGGCACCAAGGTGATCATCGAAAAAAAGACGGTGACCGATTAAATAATTGTATGCCAACTGCTTTGAGCAAAGGGGCGCACGGGTTGCGCCCCTTTTTTCGTTAATTTAGTCGGAGGTAAAAACAACTCATTATATGTACAATACCATCACCACCGAACTGAAAGACGGCATCCTGGAGATCACCATTAACCGCCCGGACAAGCTGAACGCCCTGAACCAGGAAGTTATGAAGGAACTGGCCCTGGCTATCGACGAGGTATATAAGAACAAGGACGTCAAAAGCGCGCTCATCACGGGCAGCGGTCCCAAAGCGTTTATCGCCGGGGCTGATATCTCCGAATTCCTGACGCTTTCGCCCGAACAGGGCGCCGAGCTGGCCAAAAGGGGGCATGTCATTTTCCAGCGGATTGAAGACAGCCATAAGCCTATTGCTGCGGCGGTGAACGGGTTTGCGCTCGGAGGCGGCTGTGAACTGGCGATGGCCTGTCATTTCAGGGTGGCGAGCGACAATGCCAAATTCGGCCAGCCCGAAGTGAACCTGGGGATCATTCCCGGTTATGGGGGTACCCAGCGCCTGGTTCAACTGGTCGGCAAAGGGAAGGCGCTCGAATTAATGATGACGGCCGATCTGATCGGCGCCGAAGAAGCTCACCGGCTGGGGCTTGTCAACCACGTCACCACACCCGCGGAGCTGCTCGATAAAACCCGCTCCATCCTGCAGAAAATCCATACAAAGGCCCCGCTGGCCATCGCCAAGGTGATCAAATGCGTGAACAACTACTTTGTGTACGACATCAACGGGTTTGAGACCGAAGTAGAGGAATTTGCCGGCTGCTTTGCCACGCAGGACCTCCAGGAGGGCGCTTCCGCCTTTATTGAAAAGCGGGCCGCCAAATTCAGGGGAGAATAGCCGGTAATTGATTAATTTGTGGCCCAAAATATTTACAACATGGATTTCAGGATAGAGAAAGACACGATGGGAGAGGTGAAGGTGCCGGCGAATGCGTACTTTGGTGCACAAACCCAGCGCTCCATCGACAACTTCAGAATTGCGCAGGATATCAACAAAATGCCGAAAGAAATCATCCGTGCATTTGCTTATCTGAAAAAGGCCGCGGCACTTACCAACCAGGAAGCCGGCGTACTGGCCGCTGAAAAAGCAGCGCTCATCGGTAAAGTATGCGATGAAATACTGGAAGGCAAACTCGACGCGGAATTCCCGCTGGTAGTATGGCAAACAGGCTCCGGCACCCAGTCGAACATGAACGTAAACGAAGTGGTGGCCTACCGTGCCCACGTAATCAACGGCGGCCAGCTCACCGATAAAGATAAAGCGGTACATCCCAACGATGACGTGAATAAATCACAATCGTCCAACGATACTTTTCCCACGGCTATGCATATCGCGGCTTACAAAATGTTGCTGGAAGTAACCATTCCCGGCATCAAAAAGCTGCGCGATACCCTGGCGAAAAAATCCAAAGAGTTCATGCATGTGGTAAAAATCGGCCGCACGCACTTCATGGACGCTACACCCCTGACCCTCGGCCAGGAAATCAGCGGATACGTATCCCAACTGGATCACGGCCTGCGCGCGATTAACAATACTCTGCCCCACCTGTCTGAACTGGCGCTGGGTGGCACAGCAGTTGGCACCGGTATCAACACCCCGGATGGGTATGCAGAAAACGTAGCCAAAAAAATCGCCGAATTGACCGGCCTGCCTTTTATTACGGCTGAAAATAAATTCGAATCGCTGGCTGCGCACGATGCGATCGTGGAAGCACACGGCGCGCTCAAAACCGTAGCGGTGAGCCTCATGAAAATCGCAAACGACATCCGTATGCTCAGCTCTGGCCCGCGCTCCGGCATCGGCGAGCTGTTCATTCCGGACAACGAGCCCGGCTCTTCCATTATGCCCGGCAAAGTAAACCCCACCCAGTGCGAGGCGCTCACCATGATTGCCGCACAGGTAATGGGGAACGATGTAGCCATCAACATCGGCGGCGCTACCGGCCATTTCGAACTGAACGTCTTCAAACCCATGATGATCTACAACTTCCTGCACTCCGCACGTTTGCTGGGTGATGGTTGTGTAAGCTTCAACGATAAATGTGCAGAAGGGCTGGCGCCAATCGAAGCCAACATCAAAAAGCACGTAGACAATTCACTGATGCTGGTGACCGCGCTGAATACAAAAATCGGATACTACAAGGCCGCTGAAATTGCTCAGAAAGCGCATAAAGAAGGCACCACCCTCAAAGAAATGGCGGTGAAGCTGGGATATGTGACGGCTGAAGAGTTCGACGCCTGGGTGGACCCGAGCAAAATGGTAGGAAAAATCTGATATAGACAAAGCTGAAAAAGAAAAGCGCCGGTTATAAGAACGGGCGCTTTTTTTATGGAAGCAAAGTGAAAGAATCATTTCCAGAATACCAGCAAAATGGTGCGGAGGCTCATGGCGATAACAAGCACGCCCACCAATATCATCAGTGGTTTGCGTTTCATCCGCTTCACCAGCACGGCCGCAAAAGGCGATGCGATCACCCCGCCGAGGATTAGCCCGATAATCACCTGCCAGCTATCGACCCCATTGAATAACAGGAAAGTGCCTGCGCTGGAAACGGAGATAAAAAACTCCGCGGCGTTTACGGAACCGATGGTGTAGTTGACGGTACGCCCTTTGCTCAGCAGGGTAGAGGTTACGATAGGTCCCCATCCGCCGCCGCCCACGGCATCCATAAATCCACCGAAGAAGGCCAGGGGCCCCAGTCTGCGGGTTTTTGCCTTGGGCTTGTTGCGCTGCAGGGCCTTGCGGAGAATCAATATGCCGAGTATCATGAGATATGCGCTCATGAAAGGTTTGATCACATTGCCGTCTATTTTGTCGGACAGTAAATAGGCGCCGGTAACAGCGCCGATCATGCCGGGAATAAGCAGGTGGAGGAAGAGTTTTTTGTTGACGTTGCCCAGTTTGAAGTGGGCGATGCCCGAGGCGCCGGTGGTGAATACTTCGGCTACGTGTACGCTGGTGCTGGTCATAGCCGGGGAAACACCGAGGCCCAGCAGGAGCGAAGAAGAAGTTGCCCCGTAAGCCATGCCCAGCGCGCCGTCTACCATCTGCGCCATCAGCCCCACGCCCATAAAAAACAGGAGCTTTTCCGTAAATGTATTTTGAACGAACTGGGTGATGCGCGTCTGCGATTCCTGGGAAATGCCGTAATTATAGGTGAACCACAGCCCGCCGGCCACCACCAGCACGGATAAACCAATGAACACCCAAATCCAGTGCTGCTTTTTATTGTCCTCGTTCACGAGGTCTATGAGCACCTTTTGTGTTTCAACGGTGGCAACGCGTTGTTCAACCTTATCGATCACCTCATTATGCGACATAAATTATAATACTAATATAGTCTACAGGAATTGTGGACTAAAAATAGACTTAATCCACGGTTTATCCAAATATTTCAGAAAAGGTTTTAAAATTTTGCTAAATACCTGAGCGTCAGTGGGCTTGCGCTGCGCTGTCATTGCCCTGAACACGGAATGCAGCAGGGGCGCGGCAGGGCCCTGGAAATTGGCAAACCCTAAGAAGCCCGGTCGGGCGGGAAAGCCGGCATTTTGTGACCTGATGATGGGTTTCCCGGGAATGGTGTTTTTTACGGAATGGACAACTGCGTTGAATGCCGTAAAACAATAAATAGGGACGAACCTTTGGGAGGGGCCCATTGGGCAACCTGGTCTTCCAGTCATGCAGATCGTAGCGCCCCGGAGGTAAGAGTATGCCAACACCTCATAGCAAATAATACGGGCGGTAATTTCAATCACGCAGATCGAAGTGGTTCCCAGGTGGATGGCAAACGCCAGTACATTGTAGCAAACAATACGGGAACCGGTTATTCCAATCATGCAGATTGAAATGGCTCCCAGCGTGAGGGGCTACATCAGTACATCCGGCGATTCCGGCGATTAATGCGGACCGGAGTGTCGTTTCGCAGGGATGAACCGGCAGGCCCAAATAGTGCAGACAGCGGAATGCCTCATCAGCTTGTCCACAGAACAAAAAAACAACGGAGGCCGAAATGGGCCTCCGTTTTGTGCAGGTTGGTTTTTGTGATAACGGGTTTCCGTGAAATCCCTTGTATTACTTCGTGAGCAGACCTTCCACCGCAATCGCTGCGTAGTACAGCCCGCCGATGGTAGGACCGGCGGCATACTGGATATAGCGGTTATTCAAGAGGTTGGCGCCGCCCACTTTGATCGTCGTTTTGAGTTTGGGGATGCGGTAGTTCACCTGGGCATCCACCGTATTGTAAGCCGGTACGTCACCGTTGGCCAGCGGGCTTTCCCAATAGAAGGTGTTTTGCCATCTCCATACCACGTTGAACCCGAAATTCTTGAACAGCTCTCGGTTGCCGAAAGAGATGTTGGACACCCAGTTAGGAGTATTGAAACCGGTGGCGAACACGTCTTTTTCCTTGTTTTCCACGATGGCGTTGTAGTTCAGGTTACCAGCCACCGTCCACTTTTTATGGAAGTTGTAAGTAACGCCCAGCGACGCCCCGTAGTTATCGTAAGTGTTTTTAGCATTCGTGTATACGCGGTAGCGGGTTTGTTTGGAGCGGTTGGCAGCCAGCATGTCGGTAACAGATTCGTCTGTACCCACTTTGTTTGTAGCGGGCACTGCCACTTCCACCTGCCCGAGGAACCCGTCGTAGCGATTATAATATGCATCTGCGTCTACCACTATCTTATTGCCCAGCAATACACTGCGGTAGCCCACTTCAAACGAATTGATACGCTCGGGGCGGGTGGGGGAGAGATTGGTGATTTCCAGCAGCGCGCGGTTTTTCAGTGCGGCTGCATTAGGGGTCAAACCATCTGCCACATCCCGGTTCACCGCATTGTTAAAGGTATTCACAGATGCAAGCGTATAGGAGTTTTCGAGGTAGCCGAGGCCTTCGTTGATATAAGACAGGCCGCCCACCCTTCTTACGTTGCCGTTATTCACGAACGAAAGTGCTTCAAAGAGCGCAGGGAAGCGGAAACCGTTCTGCCACGACGCGCGGAAGTTATGTTTCTGCGCCAGCGTGTAAACAGCAGCGATGCGGGGATTGATTTTCGGATCAAATTCCGGGTTGTAATCCACGCGCAAAGAGCCTACCAGCTTGAGCTTATCTTCAAAGAACGTTTTGCTCGCCTGGGCGAAGGCGCCGTATTTTTTATAGTATACATTTTTCCCGCCCGGTGTGGTACGGTCTTTCAGCGGTTTGGTGAAATCCACGAAGTTATTGCCGTCGGGGATGACTTCATAAATGCGCCCGTCCGCTCCCACCAGCAGGTTGAAGATGCCCACTTTTTTGCTCAGGTCCCATTGCGCGTCCACATGATATACCCGGCTGTGCTGGTCGAGCCAGGCACCGCCAGTAGAAGGGGCGCCGGATACCACGTTGGCGTGGTCCCAGTTATTAATGCCGATAATGGTATTTTTCAGGTCGCGGAAAGCGGCGGTACCGGGTTCCACCCGGCCCCTGTCGGCTTCCGTGCGGGCGAGGCGCATAGCCTGCGCCAGTTCGGTGCCGGCATTGATTTCCGTTTGCAGTTTAGTCCGGAAGGCGTCTCTCCAGGCGTTGTTGGATTTGTTCGTGAGGTCGAGGTTATCAGACAGCGGTTTGAGGTTATAGGAATCGCCGGTGTTTTCCAGCATCACATAACCGCGGATGAAATAGTCGGAGCCTTTCAGTTCCAGTTTGTGGTTCTGCACCACCACATCGTTCAGCTGTATTTTGTTACCGCGCTGGAAGAGGCCGTCCATTTGCCCGTGGCGGAAGGTGTATGACAGTTCGGCCTTTGAGGTAACGCGCCAGTATAACCCCACATCGAATTTGATGTTTTCAACAACCGGGTTGGCAAGGTCTTTTTCCCAGTAGCCGGTGCGGCGCACGTTGAAAGTTTCCGTTCTGCCGTTGAGCTGCACCGCCACGGATACGTTGTTGTTATTTTCATCGCCGTACTTGTTCCACGCGTCGTATGCCGGGTTATTGGCTGCGCCGTTCAGCGCGGGGAAGCGGCTGTTGGCGGCGGCATTCTGATCGGTAGCGGTGCTGGCGCGCCAGTCGGTGCCGCGCAGGTAGCTCACATTGACTTTGAAGGCAAACCGGTCGCGGAACGATTGTGCATACCGTACAGCCGTTTCCGTTAAAACGCTCGGGTCATAGTCAATGCCGTCTACATGGTTGACGCCGATTTTCTGGTATACGCTGAGCCCCTTATACAGGAAGGGGCTTTTGGTCTGAAGGTTGGCCATACCGTTGATGGCGTTCATGCCGTACAGGGCGGAAGCCGCGCCCGGTGTGATTTCCACGCTCTGGATGTCGAGCTCGGTGGGCCCGATGGCGTTGCCCAGCGGCACGCCCAGGGTAGCCGCCTGCATATCCACCCCGTCTACCAGCTGCATGAAGCGGAAGTTGTTCGGGATATTGAAGCCGCGGGTATTGGGCACTTTAAAGGTGAGGCTGGAAGTGGTCATCTGTACGCCTTTCACGTTTTCGAGGGCGTCGTAGAAGCTGGGAGCGGGCGATTCCTTGATGGCCCGGATGTCGAGCTTCTCGATGGCTACCGGCGATTTGAGAGCTTCTTCCTCCACACGGGAGGCCGTTACCACCACTTCTTTGCCCAGCAGGGTTTGGGTGGCCAGGCCAATATCCAGCTTCGAGCCGGTGCTTGTCACTTCAAATTCCTGTACCTGGAAGCCGAGGCTGGAGAAAACGAGGGTGAAGGGGAATTTCAGCCGCGTTTTGAGTACAAAGCCGCCGTCTTTGTCCGTAGTGGTGCCGGATACGGTGCCTTTGATCTGAATGCTCACGCCGGGCAGCGGTTCACCCGTGCCCTGGTCTTTTACGCGGCCTGAAATCTGGATGATATTGCTTTCCTGCGCGGAAGCAGCCACGGTGATGAATAAGAAAGATAGCAGCCAAATTGCTTTTATGCTATTGATTGTAATTTTCATACTGGTTTTGATTGATACTACTATTAGTCTATAGGAATTGTGGACAAATGTAGAATGGAAATACTGATTTTGCAAGAGAGTGAGGGATATATTTTTTAAATGAGCCATGGTGGCTGGTTTCGTGACGGGTTCGCTGCGTCAAAGATGCAGGGAGGGAGCAGGAAGAAAGCTGAGGCTCGCATTTTTGGTCAGGCGGGAGCCGCGTAGCGCGATACGCGGGAGAAACGCTCTCCTGTTCCCGAATCAGGGAGCCAGGGCAGGGCAACGACGTAAAGTAGCCTACTGGTACCCGAACGCTGGCACGCAATGAAGTCTTTCTCCTTCATTTTCAAGGAACTGTAAAAAAAACGGCGCAGTACAACTGCGCCGTTCAATTATTTTATTGCGGATTGTTACATCACCTGCCGGGTATCGTCTACGATAGCCCCGGTTTCAATAGCGCCACCGGGTTCGTCCGTTTTCCGGGTGAGGAATCGTTTCTGGAAAAGTAAAATAGCGATCACGCCTACGGAAATGGAAGCATCGGCGATATTAAACACCGGCCGGAAGAACACGAAGTGTTCGCCGCCCCAGAAGGGTATCCAGCTCGGGAAAGTGCCGTCGAACAGGGGGAAATACAGCATATCCACCACGTTGCCGTGCAGGAAAGTACCGTAACCGCCGCCGGCAGGCATGAACTGCGCTACTTCGTAACGGGTGCTTTCAGAGAAGATCATCCCGTAAAACATGCTGTCGATCAGGTTGCCGGCCGCTCCCGCCAGAATAAGGGCGCCGCAAACGAGCAAACCATTGTGGTACTGTTCTTTCACCAGCTTCTTCATATAGAAAAAACCTACTACCACGGCAATCAGGCGGAAAAGGGTGAGGGCGATCTTCCCGAACTCCCCGCCGAATTTCAGGCCATAGGCCATTCCTTCATTCTCAATGAAATGAATAAAAAACCAGTCGGAAATCACGGGGAATTGTTCCGCAATGGTCATGTTGGTCTTAATCCAGAATTTCAACACCTGGTCTACCAGCAGAATCAGTACTACAATAATTATGATATGACGATACTTCAAAACTTCAAATTTTCTCAAAAATAATGTATTATTTCAAAGATGATAACCCGTTAGCATATGTTTTATTCCTGGAAATACACCCGTTTCACGCGCTGTGAAATGCCGGTGAGTATTTCGTAGGGAATAGTGCCGGCCCAATCGGCTACTTCCTGCACGGGTAGCGCTTCCCCGAATACGATCACTTCATCGCCCTCTGCCGCGTCCGGGATGTGCGTGACGTCCAGCATGAGCATATCCATGGCTACCACGCCCACAACAGGCGCCAGTTTATTGCGGATCAGCATTTTGCCGTTGCCGTTGCCGAGCTTGCGGGAATACCCGTCTGCATACCCGATGCGCACGGTAGCGGTCACTGCCGGGGCAGTGGCGGTCCATTGGCCGCCGTAGCCCACACTGTCGCCGGCGGGGATATGCTTCAGCTGCGCGATGGTAGTTTTGAGCGTGCTCACGTTCCGCAGTTTGTCCTGGAACGAGGCAGCGCTGTCTACCCCATACATCCCGATGCCGAGGCGCACCATGTCGAGCTGCATATCCGGGTGGCGGTGAATGGCGGCGCTGTTGGCGATGTGCCTGATCACGGCATACCCCAGCTGCTGCTGCAACGTAGCGCTCATTTTAATGAACCGCTCGTATTGTTTTTTGGTGAAATCGTCTTTGGCCGGGTCTTCGCTCGACGCGAGGTGGCTGAAGATGGATTGCACCTTAAAGAGGCCCTCGTGTTGCAAACGCTGTACCAATACGGGGAGGTCGGACTGCTCAAAGCCGAGGCGGTGCATGCCCGTATCGAGTTTGATGTGTACCGGGTAATTGCTTTTATTGGCGTACCGCACCACTTCTTCAAACTGGTCCAGGATGTGCATGGAATACAGCTCGGGTTCGAGGTTCCATTGCAGGATGGCTTCGAAGGTGGTGGGCTCGGGATTCATGACCATGATGGGCAGGGTGATACCCGCGCGTCGGAGATCTACGCCTTCGTCTGCATACGCCACAGCCAGGTAGTCTACCCCATGGAACTGCAGCAGGCTTGCAATTTCAAAGCTGCCGCTACCGTAGGAGAAGGCTTTGACCATGGCCATCAGTTTAATGCCCGGTTTCAGCAGGGCCTGGTAAGCCTTGATATTATGGGCGATTGCGTTGAGATTGATTTCGAGGATGGTCTGGTGGGCTTTCTGCTCCAGCAGTTTACCGATGCGCTCGAACTGGAAAATCCGGGCCCCCTTCACGAGGATGGATTCGTTCTGGAACTCGTTCGGGTTTACCTGTTGCAGGAACTCTTCGGTGTTGGCGAAAAAGCTGGCCTTCACTTTACTGAAGCTTTGTTTTTCGCGGGAGATGTTTTTCCCGATGCCGATGAGTTTCTGGATGCCTTTCTGTTCCAGCATGCCTGCCACTTCTTCGTACAAAGAGCCTTCGCTTTTGCCGCTCTGCAGGATGTCGCTGAGAATGACGGTACGCACGGGGTGCTGGCGCTGCTGTTGTAAAAACTCCAGCGCAATGGCCAGCGAGCCGAGGTCGGAATTATAACTGTCGTTGATGATGCTGCAGTTGTTGATGCCCTGCTTCATTTCCAGGCGCATGGCGATATTGCCCAGGTGATCCATGCGTTCCTGTATCACCTGCTGCGGTTTGCCCAGGTAAAGCATCAGCGCCCAGCAGTGAATGGCGTTTTCGATGGAGCCTTCATCTACAAACGGGATACGGATGAAGATGGGCTCCTGTTTATACAAGGCATCGATGCGGGTGTGGTTGCTGTTTTTGTCGACACCGATCACGCGGAGGTCGGCATCCGTTTTTCGGCTCCAGGTCAGCAGCTGCAGGTCGTTGTCGATTTCCCTTTTGCCCACGAGGTTGTGAAAGTTGTTCACGCATTCGTTCAGGGCCAGGTAATCTTTGCAGTAGATGAGCACATCGCTTTTCATAAAAAGGATGAGCTTTTCGTTGACTTTCTGGCGGATGTTGAGGAAACCTTCGTTGTGCGCCTCGCCGATGTTGGTAAAGATGCCGATGGTGGGCCGGATCACCTTTTCGAGGTTCACCATTTCACCGGGCTGTGAAATACCGGCCTCAAAAATGGCGAGGTCGTTTTCCGCTTTCATCTGCCATACGGAAAGCGGCACGCCGATTTGCGAGTTGTAGCTCTTCGGGCTGCGGACGATGTTGTAGTCTTTTTCGAGCAGCTGGTACAGCCATTCTTTTACAATGGTTTTCCCGTTGCTGCCGGTGATACCGATAACCGGGATCTGGAACTGATGGCGATGCCAGGCCACAAGGGCATGGAGCGCCTGCAGGGTGTTTTTTACCTGTATGATGTTGGCTTTCGGATATAAACCGATCGACACGGGCTCACTTACGATAAAATTACTGACGCCTTTTTTATACAATTCGTCGATGTACTGGTGGGCATTGCGGCGTTCGCTAACAAGTGGGATGAACACAGAGGTTTCTGCAACTAGCAGTTTTCTACTATCCAGCAAAATATGTTCGATCTCGGGATGCCCCGTCTGTTGCAACAATTCGCCCTTCAGGATCTTGCTGATACTTTCTGCGGTATACAATTTTATATGGTTTTAATAAAAAAAGCGTCCCGGGACTCTCACCAGGACGCTTTTTACGGTCTACTACTTTTCAATATCGATTTCCGGCTGAACCGGTAATTTTTTCTGGAACAGGATAGAATAAACGATGGAACCCGCCAGGCAGGTTACGATCACTACCAGCGAAACCCAAACCGGCAGCTTGAAGTGCCAGATCTCCGCCAGCATTTTAAGACCGATGAATACCAGCACGATGGCGATGCCCTGCTGCAGGTAATCAAATTTGTCTACTGCGCCACGCAGCAGGAAGAACAGCGAGCGAAGGCCCAGCACCGCGAAGATGTTAGAGGTGTACACCACCAGCGGTTCTTTGGAAATCGCAAATACCGCGGGAATGGAGTCGAGCGCAAACACGATGTCGGTTACCGCCAGCATCACCACTACTACGGCCAGGGAGGTGAAATACACTTTCCCGTTCTGTTTGATGGTAAAGCGGCCGTGCGGGTCCGCATGCGAAATGCGCATATACTTCTGCATAAAGCGGTAGGCAATATTTTCTTCGGGTTTGAATTCCTCATGCTGGTCTACCAGGAACATTTTGATACCGGTGTACACGAGGAAAGCGCCGAAAACATAGAGGATCCAGCCGAACTGTGCGATGAGCGCCACGCCCACGGTGATAAAGATCGCGCGGAACACGATGGCCATCAGGATACCGATAAGCAGCACCCGCGCATAGGCGGTTTCCTTGATTTTGAAGAACCCGAAAATGAGAATGAATACAAAAATGTTATCGATGGAAAGTGACCATTCCATCAGATACGCGCTAAGGTACTCCACCGCCATTTTCGAGCCGTCTTCGTACCATACGAATGCGAAGAAACCGAATGACAGCGCAACCCAGAAGCAGGTTTGAATAAGGGCTTTTTTAATAGAGATGACTTCACCTTTTTTACTCAGGAGCCCAAGGTCGAAAATAAGGGCAAGAATGATAACAATTCCAAAGACGGCATACGTCCATTGCTGCGGTGTCATGCAAACGGAAAATTTTATTGAACAGCAAAGATAATGGATTCCGGTTGCTTATGCTGCGTATTTACGCTGGCGTATGAACTGGAACACCATTGCGAACAGCAGTATGGCGCCGATAGGGGCCACGAAGGCCAATACCTGCCACATAGTTTTATCTTTTTTTACTTTTTCGCCGTCGAGCAGGCGCAGTGTCACTTCCTTGCTACGCGTGTCCATGATGGGGGCCCTGCTGGTCAGGTATTCCATGCTGTTGAGGAAAAACTCCTTATTGGCGAATACATATTGCGGATTAAACTCATTTACGCCCATCTGCAGGGGACCATCTTTCCGGGACACGGCGTTGGTCACGATGTCGGCGTCGCCCACAACGATCATGCGGTTGATAGTATCGCCGACGGGTTTGTAGGCTTTCCCGGTTGCGGTTTGCAGTGCCTGGAGCTCCTGCTGGCCGAGGCGGTGATTGAACAGGGAAGGAAAGCGCCCCTCCAGCAAAACGGCCACCGGTATTGCTTTTTGCCGGAAATCGCGGCGGTTGGGTGCTTGCTGTACGCTTTCCAGGCTGATCTGCACCGGCCCGCCCAGCACGCGGCTGTGGTCGGAAGTGGCCAACAAAACGGTTTTCCGGATGTCCCCGCCTTTGATGGTGTCGATAGAGCTCGCAAAGCGGCTCATGATCAGGTCCATATTTTTGACGATGGGGTGTGTATTGCCGGGTGTCAGCAGCGGGAAGAAGGGGAAGGGAACGGGCCTGATCTGCGGTTTGTCGCCGATATTGCCCACCACGAGCGGGATCATGTCGCTCTGCAGATCCTGCACCAGGTTGAGGTTTACGCGTGCGCCGTACTTGAACAGCAGGTCTTCCAGCTGAAGGTTGCGGTCGAACGCCACAAACTCGCGGCCACGGAGACTATCGGCCGAGGCGGTGAGGTTATCGATGAACCACAGCACTTTCCCGCCGTTCATCACGTACTGGTCTATTTTCAGTTTATCGGCATCGGTAAAGGTTTCCACCGGCCGCACAAACATAATGGCATTGAATTCGGACGGAATGTGGCTGTCCGCCCGGAGGTTGACGGTATCTACCTGGTAATGTTCGTGCAGGGTTTTGAGTGCGTCGTATACGTTCGGGCCCTCAGGTTCGCCGTGGCCCAGCATATAGCCTACCAGCGGGCGTTCTGTTTGCTGCAGCTGGTAAATGGCGTTGGCGAACTTATATTCCAGCAAGGCTTCGGAGCTGTTGAGGGCCTGCATGGGATCCATGCCGCCCTGGCTTTTGAGCAGGTTTACACTGGTTTCGCGGCCTTTATGCGTAACGAGGGCGCCCGGAAAAATGAGGCGCTCTGCGAAGGCGTCGTTGCCTTCTTCCTGCACCTGTAAGTTAAAAGGAAGGATGCCTTTGGCCATGAGGCTGTCCTGGAAACCCATCCGCAGCGAATCCGGCAGGTCGGTGCCGGGGTTCACGAATGTGAAGCGGATATTTTTGCCGCCATATTGCTGAAACTCCTCCAGCAACTCGCGGGTGGCATCGCCCAACTGGCGGAAGCCTGCAGGGTACTTGCCTTTCAGATACACCTCGATATAAACCGGCGCATCGAGGCGGCGGAGCAGTTCTCGGGTGGAAGGGGCCAGTGTGTACCGCTTTTCAGCCGTGAGGTCCCAACGCGTATGTATATACGAAGCTGCGACGTTCACCGCTACCAGTAAAACCAGTATCCCAAATGTACGTTGCAGGTATTTTTTCCTTTTTTCCTTTTTCGTCAGTTCCATAATTTAACCCTGCCAGATCTTGCGTTCCAGCGATATTTTGGTGAGATAGAGCATGAGCCCGGTTACACTCAGAAAATAAATCACGTCGCGGCTGTCTACCACCCCGCGGCTGATGGAATTATAATGATAACGGATGCCTGCCATTTGCAGGTAATAATCGGCCCCGCCCGAAAATACGGGCACTTTACTAAGGGCGTCGAAGCCGTTATAGAAAATATAACAGGTAAAAATGGCCACGAGAAAGGCTACTACGGCATTGCCGGTAAGCGACGAGGCCCAGAGGCCGATGGCGGTAAAGGTGCTGCCCAGCAGGAATAGGCCGAGGTAAGAGCCGATGATGCTGCCGTGGTCGAGCGCATTGTTGGTAGCAGCCAGCTGCGCCATGGCCAGGTAATACACCGCAGTCGGGATCAACGCGATCACTACAATGGTGATGCAGGCCCAATACTTCCCCCAGACGATCTGCCACCAGGTAACCGGTTTGGTACTGAGGAGTTCCATGGTGCCGGATTTATACTCGTCGGCCAGGGAGCGCATTGTAATGGCAGGTATCAGTAGGAGAAAGATCAGCGGCGCCATTTCAAAAAGCCCGTCCAGGTTGGCGTACCCGCCGTCGAGCAGGCTGGTGTCCGGAAATACGAACAAAAACAGCCCGTTGGCCAACAGGAACAGTATAATGGCCACATAGCCCGTGATACTGCTGAAAAACTGGTGAATTTCTTTTTTGAAAATTGCTGACATGGCAGGCAAATATATAATTACGATGGAGGAATAACGAATTAGGGATTAGAAATATTTGTTAACTGAAGGGGTTTTATTTCGAAAAAGCGGCGCCAGCCGGGATCGGGACATAAAAAAGCCGCCTGCATTGCGCAAACGGCTTCTATAATTGCTTAAAAGTCAATTAGTTGTTACACTGAAAAGCTTTCGCCGCAGCCACAGGTGCGGGCGGCATTGGGATTATTGAAGTAGAATCCCTTCCCGTTCAGGCCTTCGGAGAATTCGAGGGTGGTATTGCAGAGGTACAGGAAACTTTTCAGGTCTGTCACCACTTTGATACCATCGTTGTCGAATACCTGGTCTTTCGGTTTGGGCTCGTTATCAAAATCCAGTTTATAGCTGAGGCCGGAACAACCGCCACCTACGACGGACACGCGCAGGAAGAAATCGGGGCCCAGAGAGCCTTCAGCCCGCAGGCTTTCTACTTTTTGCCTTGCTTTTTCGCTTACGTAAATCATGTTATCCTCCTTTCCTTTTTAACCGGATGGCCGGTCAGATATATATTAGATGTCAATTCTCAATTTTCTTTGCGTTTCTACCACTGTGGCGACTGCCTGGATAGCGTAGTCAATCTCCTCGTCGGTGGTAAAACGGCTTACACTGAACCTGAGCGAAGAGTGTGCCAGTTCTTCTTCCAGCCCCATGGCTGTCAGTACATGGCTGGGTTCTGGCAGGGCCGAGGTGCAAGCCGATCCCGAAGATACGGCAATATCGCGGTTCAGCGCTGTTAACAGGGCATTTCCTTCCGTATAACCAAAGGCAATATTGGTCACATGGGGCAGGCGAAACTCACGGGAACCGTTGACGGTAATGTTTTCCAGGGCGAGCAGGCCTTTTTCGAGGCGGTTGCGGAGAACGGCCAGCCGCAGCTCCGTGGCTGCCATTTCGGCACCTGCCAGCTCACAGGCCTTCCCAAGGCCGACAATACCCGGTACGTTGAGCGTGCCTGAGCGCATGCCCCTTTCGTGCCCGCCCCCGTCGATCTGGGCGGCCACTCTTACCCGGGGCTGTTTCCGGCGTACGTACAAGGCACCCACTCCTTTGGGGCCATGCATTTTATGGGCACTGAAGGCCATCAGGTCGATACCGTCTGCCTGCACATCCACAGGAATCTTACCCACGGCCTGGGTGGCATCGGTCATCAGCAATACGCCGTGTTTACGGCAGATGGTGCTGATCTCGCGGATGGGCTGCAGCACCCCCGTTTCATTGTTGGCATACATCACACAAACCAGAATGGTTTGCGGCGTGATGGCCGCTTCAAGATCGGCGGGGCGGATGAGGCCGTTATTGCCGACTTTTAGCAGGGTTACCGATGTACCTTGTTTTTCGAGGTGTTTGCAGGCATCCAGTACAGCTTTATGTTCCGTTTCAACGGTAATGATATGCCGGCCTTTCGTTGCATATGCTTCGGCTACGCCTTTCAGCGCGAGATTGATGGCTTCGGTGGCCCCGGAAGTAAAAACGATTTCCTGTTTTTCCGCCCCGGTTAATTGCGCCACCTGTTCGCGAGCCAGGTCCACTGCTTCTTCAGCGGCCCAGCCATACCGGTGTGTGCGTGATGCTGCATTGCCATAATGCTCCGTAAAGAAGGGGAGCATGGCTTCCACCACCCGCGGATCGCAGCGGGTAGTGGCGTTATTGTCGAGGTATACCGGTAACTGCAGCATTCCTCAAAATTACGATATAAGTTCTATTTTTACCCGCCGCAGCCGATCGGAACCACTGATGGGGCCATCGATTGCGTCTATAACTTAAACACCGCGCTATGCTGAAAGTGGAACATATCGGAATCGCCGTAAAATCGCTCTCCACCTCCATTCCCCTGTTTGAAAAATTGCTGAACACCCCCTGTTACAAAACGGAAGAGGTGGCGTCAGAAGGCGTTACTACCGCCTTTTTCAGGCAGGGCGAATCAAAGATCGAATTGCTGGAGGCGGCCAGGGACGATAGCCCCATTGCGCGGTTCATTGAAAAGAAAGGCGAAGGCATGCATCATATAGCCTTTGAGGTGACGGACATTTATGCGGAGATGGAACGCCTGCAACGGGAAGGGTTTGTGTTGATCAATCCGGAACCCAAGCCGGGGGCGGATAACAAGCTTGTTTGTTTTCTTCATCCCCAAAGCACCAACGGCATTTTGATAGAACTTACGCAGGAACGGCAGCCGCTGTAAATCAGCTATTTGAAGCATGATCCGGGTGGGAACAGGGTATCCTGAAAAAAATATCCGCCCTGTTAAACCTTTTATTTAATTGCGCGTTGTATAGGTATAATGGCCAGCGAAAGCGGCCTTACCCAATAACCTGATCAGACAAGAATGCAAGCCCTGTGGGCTTTTTAAGATACTCTAAAGTTGGCATAGGTTATGAAAACCTGTGAGTTTTTTAACTCGCAGGTTTATTTTTTATGGCAATGCCTTTTCCATACCCACGCTGCGGGAGCCTTTCACCAATATGTAGGTGTTTTCGAAGGCCTGTTGTTCCAGCCATTTCCTGGCGTCTGCCGCTGTTTCGAAATAGATGTACGGATGATTGACGCGGCGGAATTCGGTGCCTACCAGCACCACGGCCTTCCAGTGGCGCTGTTGCAGCAGGTCGGCCAGTGCCTGGTGTTCTTTTTCGCTGTCGTCTCCCAGTTCTTTCATGGCGCCTAATAATAACACCTTTTCCCCTGCATTTATTGCGGCAAAGTTTTCCACAGCGGCCTTCATGCTGGAGGGATTGGCGTTATAGGCATCCATGATAAAAGTGTTGCTGCCACGCTTTTCAATCTGGGAGCGATTGTTGGAGGGAATATACCCTTCGATGGCGGCCTTTATTTTTTCGGCTGGCACTTTAAAATGCAGGCCGATGGCGATGGCGGCCATCACGTTGGAGAAGTTGTAGGCGCCTACCAGCTGGGTACGTACCATGCCCGTTTGGGCGGTTTCCAGCTCCAGCAGGGCACTCCCTGCAACCGGGCTGCCGGTATAGGCGGCCTGTTCGCTTCCGTAGGTCACGATATGTGAAATGCCTTCGCTCATCTCCGTCAGGTAAGGATAATCCGTGCAAACGAATACCGTTCCGTTGTTGGCCCGCAGGTAGTCGTACAGCTCGCCTTTGGCTTTCCGCACGCCTTCTTCGCTGCCGAACCCTTCGAGGTGGGCTTTGCCGATGTTGGTGATGAGGCCGTGAGTAGGCAGCGCCACCGTACAATACCCTTCGATTTCGTGCTGGTGGTTGGCGCCCATTTCAATAACGGCCATTTCCGCGTCTGCCGGGATGCCCAGCAGGGTGAGTGGCACGCCGATGTGGTTATTCAGGTTTCCGGCCGTGGCGTAAGTGCGGTAATGTGCGCCGAGCACGGTGCGGATCATTTCTTTCGTAGTGGTTTTACCGTTAGTGCCGGTAATGGCGATAAAAGGAATACTGAACTGCTGCCGGTGACGCCGGGCAAGCTGCTGCAGGGTGTGCAGCACATCGTCCGTCAGCATCGTCTTACCGGGCACCGTATCAAAGGCGGGATCGTCGATTACGGCCAGCGATGCGCCGGCTTCCAGCGCGGCGGCCGCGTATTGGTTGCCATTGAAGTTGGGCCCCCGCAGTGCAAAAAAAATGTCCCCGGGCTGCAGCGTGCGGGTATCGGTTTGCACGGACGGATGCGCCCGGTAATGCTGATATAGTTGTTCAATATTCACGGCATGCATATTTGCCTGCAAAAATAAGGAATGGATCTCCTCATTTTGTTTATTATCTTTCTACAGAGGCAACTCTTTATTTTCCGGATGCGTATATAAACCTATGAAAACTCAACGTATGAAATCATTTCTGACCGGCCTTGCTGTACTGCTGACCTGTGCCGGCTACGTTGCCTGTACGTCCGAACAGGCGCCGAAGCCGGGCACCTCCGTGAATTGTGCAACCACGGTAGTCACCAGCGCCCGGATTTACGCCATCGTCCAGCAAAACTGCACCAACCGGAACTGTCACCCCGGTTCGGGCGCTCCGTTAAATGCGGATTTTTCAAGCCTGGCGAAGTTAAAAAGCTACATCAGCAACAACGGCACCAGCTGGCGTGCCCGGGTGACCGACCTTACGGCGGATATGCCGCAGTTCATGGGCTATCCCGCCCTCAGCCGCGCCACGCGCGACTCTATCGCCTGCTGGGTTAACAAAGGAATGCCGGATTAAACGACCAAACTGTTTTTATGAAACAATTATTAAGCCTCACCACGCTTCTGCTCTTGTCCGCCTTTAACGCGGCCGCACAGGATGTATATTCCTGCCGTAATGCCACATTCCGGTTTTTTTCCTCCGCACCCATGGAAGACATTGAAGCCACCACCAAACAAGGGGTTTCGGCCATCAATGTCAAAACGAAAACGGTGTATTTCAAAGTGCCCATCAATACCTTTCAGTTCAGGAAAAAGCTGATGCAGGAACACTTCAACGAAAACTACCTTGAAAGCGAAAAATACCCTTTCGCCGAATTCAAGGGAAAAGTGCTCGATGAGGTGGATCTGACCAAAGACGGGAGTTACCCCGTGACGGTAGAAGGCGCACTGAACATTCACGGCGTTACCAAAAACTACCGGGAAAAAGGCACGCTGACCGTGAAGGGTGGCAAAATCAACGCCTCCGCCAAATTCAATGTGCGGGTGGCCGACCACAATATCAAAATCCCCACGCTCGTGATCAAAAACATCGCGGAAGTGGTGGAAGTAACTGTGAATGCAGACTATCAACCTGTCAAATAGAACTCACATGAAGCTTATGTTGCAGATCCGCATACTGACCGCCCTCCTGTTAATAGCCCCCGCGGCCATGGCGCAGGACGACCTCGGCGCAATTTTCGGGAAAGATTCCGTACGCCGCGACCCGGTGATCGCCACGTTCAAAAGCACCCGTATCATCAATGCCCAGAGCAATGAAACGCTGGCCAGGGGCGACCTCGACTTCCGGGTGGCCCACCGTTTCGGCGATATCGGCGGGGCAAACGGGGGCGCATCTACCTTTTTCGGGATCGATAATTCCACCGATATCCGCATCGCATTTGAATACGGTATTACCAACCGCCTCACTGCCGGCGTGAGCCGCGCCAAGGGCAGCGGTGCCTTCAGCCAGCTGTATGAAGTGCTGGGCAAATTCAAATTGCTGCAGCAAACCATGGATAACCGGGTGCCCCTGGCCGTGACCCTCTTCGGCAACGCCGTGGTAACCTCCATGAAAAGCAATACGGACAAGGAAGCGGTGAACTATTTCGATAAATTCAGTTCCCGCATGACTTACACGGCCCAGGCCGTGATCGCCCGCAAGTTCGGCGACCGTTTTTCGCTGGCCCTGTTGCCCTCTTACGTGCACCGCAACAAGGTAGGGTATATGGACATGAACGACATGTTCGCCCTGGGCGTGGGCGGCCGCCTGCGTTTCTCCAAAAGGGTAGCCCTGGTAGTGGATTATTTCGTGCCTTTCCGCGACGAGGCCAGCAAAGACTACTATAAAACCCAGGGCATCGAATTTTTCAACCCGCTGGGCGTCGGCGTGGAGATCGAAACGGGCGGGCACGTGTTTCACCTGAATTTCACCAACTCCACCGCCACCCTCGAAAACCAGTTCATCCCCGAAACCACCACCTCCTGGCTGCAGGGCCAGTTCCGGTGGGGCTTCAACATTTCAAGACGGTTTTCGCTGGGGCGTTAGTAAATTGCGGGGATGAGTATGCTCCGCTGCCGGATAAAGGAAGATTCAAAAGTGGCCAGGCTGGCCGCCTGGAAAATGAAAAGCGACAATATCGCGATCGTTTTCGGGCGGGTGATACACCTGTACGGGGTCAGCCGCCAGCAGTTCCTGTCGGATACCGCCTGGGTCCGGCACGAGGTGTGCCATGTCAAACAATACCGGGAGTACGGCTTCTGGGGCTTTTTATGGCTTTACGTGGCCGACTGGATACGGGTGGGGTACTACAATAACCGCTTCGAAAGGGCCGCCAGGCTGGCCGAAAACAACGCCCGGGAGCTCGATGGGGTGGAGATTGTCTGACCGGGCCGCCAGGGACCGCCCTCATGGCTGATTCACTAAAGATTCGTTAAAACAATCCCGGCCCTGTAAAAAAAAGTTACAACGCGGTTATTTTCCTTATTTTTACGGTAAAGGCGGATTACTATGGTTAAGAAGGTCACAGAGGGCATCACCATTAGCGTGGAAACATTCTACCAGCCAGATTATTCTAATCCGATCGGCAGCGAGTTCATGTTTGCTTACCGCATCACCATTGAGAATAATAATACGTTTCCCATTAAACTGCTAAGGCGCCACTGGTATATCATCGATTCAAACGGTTCGCACCGCGAAGTGGAAGGCGAAGGAGTGGTAGGTGTGCAGCCGCTGCTGGCTCCCGGAGAAAGCTATCAGTACGTGTCAGGTTCCAACCTGCGCACGGAAATCGGCAAAATGTACGGTACTTACCAGATGGAAAACCAGCTCAACAAAAAGCTGTTCGACGTGAAGATACCGGAATTCCAGATGGTGGTTCCGTTCAAAATGAACTAACCTATGGCCTGTACCTGGCTTCGTTGAACAAGCTCATCACCTGCTGCGTGTTCACCAGTTTTTCCAATGTAAAATCAGTGTGCTTTTTCATAAAAGCCTGTACAATCCGGTAACCCACGAAAGCCCCGATCTGTCCCGGCGCTTCGCCCGGTAAGCCTTGTGTGCTGGGCCCTTCCCCGATATAACGCATCACATCCTGCCAGTCGGCGGTGTACAGCAACTTATTCTGCACAAAATACTGCCAGATCATCCGCTCGTTTTCGTTACAGAAATCCAGCTGTTCTTTCGTATAGCCCAGCCTGATATGCTCCGGGATATGGGGCAGCACTTTTTCCAGGAAATACTGCTGCCGACCGAGGTCCATAAAATGCTCCACCAGCTTGGTGCCGTCGTTTTTGGGCGGCATCCGGTCCTGCACCAGCACGCGCATCACGTTTACGGGAATATACTCGGGCGTGAATTTGCGGATGATGTAATCGGGGTAATCAGGCACCATGCGGTAAATAGAGAAATCGGCGCCCATGTGCATGTCGAGCCCGATGCCTACCAGCGAATCGACCGTTACGGCGCCGTAATTACCGATGGCGGAGATAAAACTCACTACTTTGGGAACCTGCCAGTAGGGGAGGTAATATTTCGTGAGGCGGAAAGCCTGCGTCAGTTCTGCTTCCAGTGGGGAAATGTCGGCGAAGTGCTTTTCCACGGAATCCTGCAGGGCGCGGAAGTCTTTATTGCCCACAAACGTGCGCACACCTTCGATAATACGGGTGCTGGTATCGGAAAACGGCCCCAGGCCGAGTATCTCGGAAAAGTAAGTAGGCGCAAAGTCGGGGTACGTACCGTCCAGCAATTTAATGCCCGCCGCAACGTTATTGGTATCGATCCGGAAAAGCTGCTGGTCGAACCGCTCAATGCTCACCTGTATGGGAATATGGCTCACATCGGGCACTTTTGTTCCAGTGTTGCAACCGGCTGCCAGCCATCCGGCAAATAAAAAGCAGTATAGGATATATATTTTCGGGTAATTTTGCATCGCCTTTTAAAACTTTAGAAATGGTAAAAATATTGCATCATCGCTTATTATTGAAATCTTTCATGTTCCTGTTTGTTTGCACCGCTATGGGGTTTGCCGCACAGGCGCAAACGCTTAGCGACCGGGTGTCTGACAAGGCAGGCCGCAAAATGAGGCTCGGTTTTAAGCTCGATCCCGGTGTGTCCATGATGCGGCCGCAGGACGATGGTGTGGAGCGCAACAGCGGCCGTTTCTATTTCAGTTATGGCGTGCTGGCCGATTTTTTCCTCGATGATCAGGGAAATTACGCGCTGGCTTCGGGCCTGCAGGTAAGCGCCATGGGCAGCGTGCTGAAATATGAGATGGGCAAAGGTTTGTCGGCTTTCCGGAATTCGCCCAGCGAATATGATCTGCGCCTCACCTACATCGAAGTTCCCTTCACGCTCAAACTGAAAACCGACACGGAAAGCGGCATCGGCATCTGGGGCCAGTTCGGCGGTTTTGCCGGGTTCCCGGTGAGAGCCAGGGCCAACGTGATCAGCGGCCTGCAGCGGTTTGATAAACAGGATGTGCTGCGCGACGTGAACCGCCTCAATGCCGGCATGATCATTGGCGGTGGGATTGAATATCCCCTCACCGAAACCCTCACCGGCGTGGTGGGCTTCAACTACCAGAACGGCTTTATCGACGTGACCCGCAACAGTAAGTGGGACGACGGCCGTGTAAATATGAACAATTTCATCCTGCGGCTGGGGGTTTATTTTTAACTCCCGTAACTTTGCAGGGCCGGCTACCGGCGCAACTATAAAAACAACCGGATGAACATCTTTTTAGCCCAGCAGAACTATCACATCGGGAATTTCGAAGCGAATACGGCCAAGATCATTGCGGCCATACAGCAGGCTGAGCAGCAGGGCGCCGACCTGGTGGTGTTTTCCGAATTGTCCGTCTGCGGCTATCCGCCCCGCGATTTCCTGGAATTCGACGACTTCATTGCCAAGAGTTACGCCGCCATCGACGAAATCAAGGCATATACCCATAAAACCGCAGTGCTGGTAGGGGCGCCGCACCGCAATCCCCTCCGCGAAGGCAAAGACCTGTTCAACGCCGCCTGGTTCCTTTATGAAGGCAACATACAGCAGGTGATTCACAAAACGTTGCTGCCCACTTACGACGTGTTCGACGAGCACCGGTATTTTGAGCCGGGGTACGAATGGAATGTAGTGCCCTTCAAAGGCAAAAAGCTGGCGGTGACCGTTTGTGAAGACATCTGGAACCTGGGCGACAATCCTCTCTACCGCGTGTGCCCCATGGACCAGCTGATGGAACAGCAGCCGGATGTGATGATCAACCTGTCTGCCTCCCCCTTCGATTACGATCACGATGAAAGCCGGAAGGAAATCATCCGCGCCAACGTACGCAAATACCGCCTGCCCATGTACTATTGCAACACCGTGGGCTCGCAGACGGAAATCGTTTTCGATGGCGGCTCCCTCGTATTCGATGCGCAGGGCAATGTGGTGAAACAGCTGCCCTTCTTCGAGGAAGCGCTCGGCGGGGTGGACCTCGATACGCTGGCGAAAGCCGGAGACGGGCCCGTGGCACCGTTTACCGGCACTTCAGACATCATCGCCCTCGAATTCGATCACAACATCCACCGCATACACGAAGCGCTCATTTTGGGCATCCGGGACTATTTCGGAAAAATGGGCTTCAAACAGGCCATCCTCGGTTCTTCCGGCGGGATAGACAGCGCCGTTACGCTGGCCCTGGCCGTGGAAGCGCTCGGCAAAGAAAACGTGCGCGCCATCGCCATGCCGTCGCCCTATTCTACAGAACATTCGGTAGACGATGCCGTGGCCCTGTCCAGGAACCTGGAGAATCCCTTCGATATCATCCGGATCAACAATATTTACGAGAGTTTCCTCGATACCCTCGATCCGTTCTTCCATGGCCTGCCTTTCAACGTGGCTGAAGAAAATACGCAGTCGCGCATCCGCGGCAACCTGCTGATGGGCCTGGCCAACAAGTTCGGGTACATTTTGCTGAACACGTCCAACAAAAGCGAACTCTCTACCGGTTACGGCACGCTGTATGGCGACATGGCCGGCGGGCTGGCCGTACTGGGCGATCTGTACAAGATGCAGGTGTACGCCCTGGCGCGGCACATTAACCGCGATAAAACCGTCATCCCCCTCAATATCATAGAAAAGGCTCCCTCCGCGGAGCTGCGCCCCAATCAGAAAGACAGCGACAGCCTGCCGGATTACGCCGTGCTCGACCGGATACTTTACCAGTACATCGAGCGCCGCCAGGGACCGCGCGAAATTGTGGCGCAGGGCTTCGACCCCGCGCTGGTGGCCCGCACCCTCAAAATGGTGAACACCAACGAATACAAGCGCAACCAGTTCTGCCCCATCATCCGCGTATCGTCCAAAGCCTTTGGTGTAGGGCGCCGCGTGCCGATTGTAGGGAAATATTTGAGTTAAGGGAATAACCCCGTTATCTTTGTCGAAATTCAAAGGAATTACATGTTACAGGTACAATTTATCCGTCAGAACAAAGAGCTGGTACTGGAAAGGCTGGGCATCAAGAATTTTAAAGAGCCCGGCATTGTGGACGAAGTACTGGCGCTGGACGATCAGCGAAAGAAGCTGACACTCGATTATGATGAAACACAGGCACAAATAAATACCGCCTCGAAAGAGATCGGGAAACTGATGGCGTCGGGCGATAAAGCGGCTGCAGAAGCGCGTAAGCAGGATGTTGCCGCTCTGAAGCAGGCGCTCGGCCCCATCAACGAATCGCTGATCGCCACGGAGAAATTGCTGCACGATACCCTGGTGAAACTCCCCAACCTGCCCGGCCCGAAAGTGCCGGCCGGCAAAACACCGGAAGATAACCTGGAAATCAGGAGCGGTGGTACCAAACCCGTGCTGCACGCCAAAGCGGTGCCGCATTGGGACCTCACCAAACAGTACGATCTTATCGATTTTGAGCTGGGCAATAAAATTACCGGCAGCGGTTTCCCCGTGTACAAAAACAGGGGAGCCCGCCTGCAGCGCGCACTCATCAGCTATTTCCTCGACTTCAACACCGCCAACGGTTATACGGAAGTACTGCCGCCTTACATGGTCAACGAAGCATCCGCCTACGGCACCGGCCAGTTGCCGGATAAAGAAGGGCAGATGTATTTTGTGACGGAAGACAATTTTTACCTGATACCCACCGCCGAGGTGCCGGTTACCAATATTTACCGCGACGAGATCCTGAAAGAGGCCGAACTGCCCGTTAAAATGACGGCTTATACCCCCTGCTTCCGCCGCGAGGCCGGTTCATACGGTAAAGACGTGCGTGGCCTCAACCGCCTGCACCAGTTCGAAAAAGTAGAACTGGTTCAGCTGGTAAAACCCGAACAGTCGTACGAAGTGCTGGAAGAAATGGTAAACCACGTGGAAAAGCTCATCCAGTCGCTCGGCCTGCCTTACCGCATCCTGCTGCTTTGCGGCGGTGATATGGGCTTTGCTTCCGCCCAGACCTACGACTTCGAGGTGTATTCCGCCGCGCAGGACAAATGGCTGGAGGTGAGCTCCGTGTCTAACTTCGAAACTTACCAGACCAACCGGATGAAAATCCGTTATAAGGATGAAAACGGCAAAAACCAGCTGGTGCATTCCCTCAACGGCAGTTCTCTGGCGCTTCCCCGCATCCTGGCCTGCCTGCTGGAAAACAACCAGACCGAAAACGGGATTTTGTTGCCCGAAGTGTTGCACCGGTATTTCGGCGCGGACCGTATATAGGCAACGTTTGGTATTAACACACCGTATTAAATATAAAGGGCGTATAAGACATTCTTATACGCCTTTTGATTTTTTGCACTATTATTGTTGTAAGGTCTAAAAATGCAAATTATGAAAACACTTGTTTCAGTATTCCTGATGGCCACCCTGCTGTGGGCATGTTCTCCGGGGCTCAACCCTGAGAATACGGCAAAGGTGGAAGAAGCTTTCGCAAAATATGAGGATTCCCCGGGTAAAACCGTTTTCCGTGACAAGTGCGCTAAATGCCATGGTTACCGCTTGCCGGAAACCCGCCTGGCGGAAAAATGGCCGAAAACGATCGACAAAATGGCCCCCAAGGCAAAACTCACAGACGACCAGAAAGCCGCTGTACTGGCTTTTGTGACCAAATACGCAAAAGCATCCTGAGTTTGCTTCGACGAAATTCAACAGGCGGCTTCTTCGGCCGCCTTTTTTTATATTTGTAGGTATGCAGCACTTCTTACCCAATGGCAAACAACTCGTCATCCGCCGTCCGCAGATCGCGGATGCCGCCGCGTGCCTGCAATGTTTCCAGCAGCTCACGCAGGAAACGGATTTTTTGCTGTATACGCCGGCGGAGGCAAAGATGTTTGATCTGAAGAAAGAAGAGAGCTTTATCCAGTCTTATCTCCAGCATCCGGATCATCTTTTCCTGATTGCCGATGTGGAAGGCGAGGTGGTGGGCAGCGTGAGCCTCAACCAGGGTAATTTCGCCAAACAGCACCACCGCGCCTTGCTGGGCATTGGTGTGCTGCATCGTTACTGGAACATGGGCATCGGCCGGCGCCTGCTCACCGCGGCCATCCGCTGGGCCGAGGCGCACCCGAAAATCGCCATTATCCATTTTGAAGTGATGGCCACCAACGAAAGGGCCATCCAGCTATACCGCAATTTCAATTTCACCGAGCACGGCCGCATTCCCAATGGCATCGTACAGCCCAACGGGCAGCGGACCGATCTCATAGCCATGAGCCGGCAAATCAAATCCTTATAACCTGTGCAATAACGCCAACCATGAAGACTTACGACGGCATATATTCATACGATTCTCCCGATAACGCGCAGGCCTGCCTGGTAACGGTCACGAATAAACGTATCGAGATCCATCTCCGCGACGCGCACGGCAACTCCCGGACGGTCCACTGGTACTGGTACAACGTGGTACAGGGCGATCGTGCATTGCATCATACGGGTCTGCCGCTGCAGACGCTGAAAGTGGCATCGTACGAATTCCAGGATGAAGTGGCCCGGCGGATGAAACAACCGCTGCGCCGCGGCATACCAGCTGTTGTGACCGCAGTGGCCGGCACGGTATTATTTATCGTGCTGCTGCTGGTAGCGGCGTATTTTTGGATTATTCCCGCGCTGGCGGGCCGCGTAGCCAATACGCTGCCGGTGGAGTATGAAATAAAATTCGGGGAAGAAGCGTACAACAACATGATCCGCGACTTCAAAATTTTGCCGGGGGAAACGGAAAAGGTGAACAGCTTTTTCAAAGCGCTGGATATCCCGTCCAAATACCCGGTTAAAATTACCGTAGTAGACAAGCCGGAGGCGAACGCTTTTGCCGTGCCGGGAGGCCACATAGTGGTGTTCAGTGGCCTGTTGCAGCAGATGCGGCATCCCGAGGAACTGGCCGCATTGCTGGCGCATGAGTTTTCGCATGTGGAGCTGCGGCACACCACCCGCTCGCTGATGCAAAGCCTCGGCACCTATATGGCTGTGAGCCTCGTGTTTGGTGACCTGACGGGCATAGGGGCCGTGCTGGTGGAGAATGCGCAGACGCTGAAAAGCCTGGAATATTCACGGACATTGGAAAAAGAAGCCGACCTGAACGGGCTACGCCTGCTCACTGCCCGTAAAATCAACGGGGAAGGATACATCTGGCTGTTCGGCACCCTGAAAAACGAAGCCGGCGCCATGCCTTCGGAATGGCTGAGCAGCCACCCGGATCTCGATAACCGCATCCGTTATGTGGAAACCGAACTGAAAGGAGATACCACCGCCGCCACACCGGCTGCGCTGGCCAATCTCTGGCAACAAATCAAAACGAAATAGTCTGAAAACAGCCTGCGGCGCAGGCATAAAAAAGTGCTGTATGAACAGATACGACCGGCAGGTGCGCCTCGAAGGATTTGGTGCTGAAAAGCAGGAACTGCTGAAAAAAGCGGCAGTGCTGGTGATTGGCGCGGGCGGCCTGGGAGTGCCCGTACTGCAATATCTCACTGCTATGGGCGCGGGAAAAATCGGTATTGCGGAAGCGGACAAAATATCGGTGACCAATCTTCACCGGCAGGTACTGTATCAAACGCAGGATGCCGGCAAATATAAGCTGGATGTGGCCATTGAGCGCCTGCGGGCCCAGAACCCGGATGTGGTGTTTGTGCCCCATGCCACGTTCATTACCACCGCCAATGCGCTCGGTATGATCGGCGATTACGACCTGGTGGTGGATTGTTCCGATAATTTCGCCACCCGCTACCTCGTGAACGACGCCTGCGTGATACTCGGGAAACCGCTCATTTACGGCGCCATTTACGGATTCGAAGGACAGGTAAGCGTATTCAATTACAAAGGAAGCGCCACCTACCGCTGCCTCTTCCCGGAGCCGGGCATCGCGCCGGATTGTAATACTGTCGGCGTTTTGGGTGTCTTGCCCGGCATCGTGGGCACCTACCAGGCGAATGAGGCAGTGAAAGTGATTTGCGGCATCGGGGAGCCACTGGCCAACCAGCTGCTGACCCTTAACATCCTCGACAATACGCAGCAGGTGTTCACTTTTCAGCGCGTGGATGAAAATTCGAACATCACAACGCTCAGGGAAGATTATACAGACGCTGCCTGCGAAACCCGCTCCGTGCAATCCATGAGTGTGCAGGAACTGCAACAGTGGCTCGAAGAGGGCCGCGATTTCCAGCTGCTGGATGTACGGGAAAAAGAAGAGTGGGACGTCTGCCACATCGAAGGCGCCGTGCACATCCCCATGCGCCGCGTGGAAGCGGCCATGAGCAATCTGCCGCGACAGAAGCCGCTGGCGGTGATTTGCCATCACGGCATGCGCAGCCTCACCATCGCCCAATTACTGCTGCAGGCGGGCTTCACCAATGTTCATAACGTGAGCGGCGGCATCCATGCCTGGGCGATGGAAATCGACGAGGACATGAACATGTATTAATAAGAGGACGTCTTCGCGGGCCATCCTCCAACTTTTTCAACCGGCCCTCGTCAGTTTGAAAAGGTGCGGCTGTTTTAGCGTGCAACCGTTCCCATGGCCCCGATTTCCTCCTCTGGAACGAATTTTGTATCTTTTGTGATGAACGGCATCCTGTCGTTTAAACTTTCCTGTTGTTACGACCGTCTCATTTTAAACTTTTCTTTTATGGCCGTTGTTCCCGAAATCAAACAATTACAACACCTTGGGTGGAGAGCCGGCTTCGGGGAAAGTCCCCTCGTTATTCAGGCATGGTCCAAAAAAAGGCGCAAGGAAGTAGTGCGCAAAGTGATCATGGGACCTGAAGCGGGCCCCGACCCTGTGAAAGTGGTGGATGAAACAGATCTGCCCGATTACCAGCGCATCCGGAAAATGGGCGCTGAAGAACGTAAGATGGTGCAGAAAATGAATACCGATGGTATCAAAGATCTGAACGTATTATGGACGCACGCCATGATCAGCAGCGAACATCCGCTGCGGGAAAAAATGGCGCTTTTCTGGCACGGCCACTTCGCCTGCCGCACCCAGAACGTGTTGTACAACCAGCAGCTGCTGCAGGTGATACGCCAGCACGGCCTCGGTAATTTCGGGACGCTGCTCACCGAAGTGTCTAAAAGTCCGGCGATGCTGGCTTTTCTCAACAACCAGCAGAACCGTAAACAACGCCCCAACGAAAACTTTGCGCGGGAAGTGATGGAGCTTTTCACCATGGGCCGCGGCCACTACACGGAAAAAGACATCAAGGAAGCCGCGAGGGCCTTTACGGGCTGGAGTTATGACGAAGTGGGCCAGTTCCGCTTCAGGAAAAACTTTCACGATGAAGGCAGCAAAACCATCCTTGGTAAAACCGGGAATTTCCAGGGCGATGATGTGATCAAAATACTGCTAGAGCAGAAACAGACGGCGAAGTACATTACAGAGAAAATCTATAAATACTTTGTGAATGATCAGCCGGATGAGGCGATCGTCGCAAAACTCGCCGATAAGTTTTATCAGTCTGATTACGACCTGCGCGCATTGATGCAGGAGATATTTTTATCGGACTGGTTTTATGATGATCGCAACATCGGCACCCGCATCAAATCGCCGGTGGAACTGCTGGTGGGCCTGCGCAAAACGGTGCCCATGCAGTTTGAGCAGGAAGAAGCGATGCTCGTGTTTCAGCGCGTGATGGGCCAGGTGCTGTTTTACCCGCCCAACGTGGCCGGATGGCCGGGCGGAAGGTCGTGGATCGACAGCTCCAGCCTGATGTTCCGCATGCGCGTACCGCAGATCATTTTGTATTCGCAGGAGTTCAATATCCGCCCCAAAGAAATCACGCCGGAAATGGGCGAGGGGCAGAACTATAAAATGACGATGCAGGTGAACGAGTTCCTGAAAAAACAATACGCCCGCCGCGTGAATGCAAGCATCGACTGGAACCCTTACATCGCCGCCTACAAAGAGGTGCCGCGCGAGCAGCTGGCAGACCGTATTTCGCAATCCCTGCTGCTGAAAAACTCCTCCATCAACAAAGAATTACTCGAAAAATATTCAGACAGCTCTACCCGTGAGAATTACATCAAAACCGTTACCATTGATGTGATGAGCACACCGGAGTACCAATTGTGTTAAACGAAATTTTACAACAATGCTGATTCACAGACGCCGTTTCTTACAAGTGGGCTCCCTCGCATCTGCCAGCCTGATGCTGCCCAAATTCCTGAAAGCCATGGAAAAGGGAGAACTGGTGCCTCCCGGCAACAAAGTGTTGGTGGTAGTGCAGTTATCCGGCGGCAACGATGGTTTGAACACCGTTATCCCTTACAGGAACGATATTTATTATAAAATGCGCCCCACGCTGGGTATCAAGCGGGAAGCCGCACTGTCGCTCAACGACGAACTGGGCATCCACCCCGCGCTGAAAAGCTTCAAGGCCCTGTACGACGATGGTTCGCTGGGTGTGCTCAACAGCGTGGGATATCCCAACCCCGACCGTTCCCACTTCCGTTCGATGGACATCTGGCAGAGCGCCAGCGAATCCAAAGATTACTGGAACACCGGCTGGCTGGGGCGTTACCTCGACGCGCAGTGTAAAGGCTGCGATAAACCCACCCAGGCGCTTGAAATTGACGATACGCTGAGCCTCGCCCTGAAAGGAGACGCGGTGAAAGGCCTCGCTCTCACCGATCCGCAGCGGCTGTTCGGCGCCAGTAACGACCGTTATTTTAAAGAGCTGCTGGCCAAAAAGAAACACGATGAGGAACACCAGAACGTGGACTACCTCTATAAAACCATGGCGGAAACCATTTCTTCCGCCGCCTACATCCAGCAGCAGTTCAAGACTTACAAGAGCAAGGAGGCCTATCCCAATACGGAACTGGGCCGCAATATGAAAACCATTGCGGAACTGATCATGACGGATATCAACACCTCTGTGTACTACGTTTCACACGGCAGTTTCGATACCCACGTGGGCCAGCAGGGCCAGCAGCAGCGCCTGTTTGAACAGCTGAGCGATGCGCTGCAAACTTTTACGGCCGATCTGAAAAAGAACCACCGTTTCGACGACGTACTGGTGATGACGTTCTCCGAATTCGGGCGTCGCGTAGGGCAGAATGCCAGCGGCGGCACCGACCATGGTACGGCGAACAACATGTTTTTGATCGGTGGCGGCCTGAAACAACAGGGTGTGCTCAACGAAGGCCCTGACCTGCAGCACCTCAACGAGGGCGACCTGCAGTACAAAGTCGACTTTAAAAACGTGTACGCCACTCTGCTGAAGAAATGGCTGGGTGCGGATGACCAGGCGATTCTGAAGAAACAGTACGAGTATCTCAACTTCATTTAAGAAGCTGGTCAAACCATAATGCGATCATCGCTCTTCATGCACATAAAAAACCGGGGCTGCTACAGGTAGCCCCGGTTTTTTTATGTGGTTGCGATACGGTTGCTAAACGCACCCTCATGAGCCGCTAAAAAGAATGCCAGGCGTTTGGCATGCGTTACATAAGGAAAGCGCATGCCGCAAGGAACACCATCGTTATTGCTTCAGGTTACGGTCGTAGATCAGCTTCGTGATTTTTGCGATCACCCCTTCACGGGTGGCCTCATCCGCTTTGGAGTTGGTAACAAAAACGGTGATGGCCAGTTTTTCGCCGCCGGGCATAAAAATGATGCCCGCGTCGTTGGTGGCGGAGGTGATGCCGTCGCGTTTGCCCGAGGTACCGGTTTTATGCGCCACTACCACATCGGGAGGCAGCAGGCCCTTGATACGCTTGGGCCCGGTGGTGGTGGCGATCATGATTTTCCACAGAAAATCGTTGCTGGTTTTGGTGAGTGCCGTGCCTTTGTTCAGGATGTCGAGCAGCTGGATGATGGCGGATGGGTACGCCCAGTTGGTAAATTGTACGTCCCACGACGATGCCATCTTCGCCTCGTTGGCGGCGATATTGATGTGCTGTACGCCGAGGCCGTGGACGTAATCGTTGATGGCCGCTTCGCCGCCCGCCAGATCGATCAGGATGTCGCAGGCGATGTTGTCGCTTTGCGATACCATCAGCCCCAGCAGGTACGACAGCGGTTTGTTGACGTCGCCGTTGGGGAATGAGTCGCGGAGCGGGCTCCAGGTATCGGGCACCAGCCAGCTTTTATTGATGTATACGGGTTGGTGGAGTTGTAGTTTGCCCTCGTCTACCTGGTGCAGGATGGCCATGGCGATCGGGAATTTGAATACGCTGTGCATGGGGTAACGCATCGTATCGAGGTAGCGCAGCGAATCGCCGGTCGTAAAGTTCAGCGCGGCAACCCCCACTTCTCCGCCCGCTTCGGCGGCGATACTGGCAATTTGCCGGTAGATGGAATCTTCGGCCGGCTGGGAGGCCGAAGGAGCCTTAGGCGTTTGCTGGCAGGCGCTGGTGGCCATTGCAGCCGCCGCGAAAGCGGATAAAAACAGATATTTCATATCCCAAATTAAGGTATGATTCGCACATGCCGCGCTGTCAAATTGACAATTTTTTCTTGTGGCTTGTTTTGTGCAACAGGTACAGAATTAAAGAAGGAGGTAACATGGATGCTTATTCAGAAATCATCCATCACGCGGTGGAAGCCGCAGGCAAATCAGTCGTCAAAATAGAACGGCTGGATGCCCAGGGAAAAATAACCGGTACCGGATCGGGGTTCTTCTTTTCTTCAGACGGTTATCTTTTCACCAACTCTCACGTTGTGCACAATGGCAGCGCTTTCAACGTGATGCTGCATGATGGCAGCGTGTATCCGGCCACACTCACCGGCGAGGACCCGGATACCGATATCGCCATTTTAAAATCCACCGCTTTCGACTTCCAGGTAGCCCAACTGGGCGATGCCGCCGGTTTGCAGATCGGCCAGCTGGTGATCGCCATCGGCAACCCGTTGGGCTTTCAGCATACCGTAACGGCAGGCGTGGTCAGCGCCCTGGGCCGCTCGCTGCGCGGCGAAACGGGCAGGGCCATGGAAGGACTGATCCAGACGGATGCCGCCCTCAATCCCGGCAACTCCGGCGGCCCGCTGATCAATTTCAAAGGAGAAGTAGTGGGTGTGAACACGGCCATGATCCGCGGTGCGCAGGGCATCTGTTTTGCCATCAGTATCGACACGGCGCGGTTAATCGCCGCCGAACTGATGCAAACGGGCAGGGTAACAAGGGCGCACCTGGGCGTGCTGTTGCAGCAGATCGACCTGGTGCCCAAACTACGGAGCGGACTGGAGCTGAAAAACAAAAGCGCCCTCTTCGTAACGGGCGTGGAGGCAGGCAGTCCGGCCAGTAAAGCCGGGATCGCCGACGGAGATATCATCGTGTCGTTCAACGATACGCCGGTAGAGACCTCGGACACCCTTTTCCGCCTGCTCGACCGGGATAAAATCGGGCAATTCCAGTTTATCCGCGTCATCCGGCAAAGCCGCCTCATCGAACTGAGAGTAACACCGGTAGCGAGAAAAGCGGCGTAGGGCACAACGGAACATGTGCCGGTTAAATTGCGGGTAATGCTGTGTTGGGGAAAAGCGTAGTCATGGAGCGGGCATTCGTAGGTGATGAAAGGAGAGAGTGCCCCTTTTCACATAACATGGCGTCAGCCGGAAGCCACGCAGCACAAGCGAATAACGGAACATGTGCCCGTTGTTTCTGCGAATGGACTTTAAACAAAAAAGGTGTCCCCCGATCCGGGACACCTTTTTTGTTGCATATCGGCAATTACTTATTGGAATTTCTTGTAGATCACCTTGAAGTACCCGTCCTTCACGGTTTTGATGGAACCGTCGGTCTGATTGATCAGGTTGCCCGAAAACTGGCCGATGGCCACGGAGTCTGCCATCTGGTGAAGAATAACAGTAATGTCGCCAACGTCGTCGTCTGCCTGGAGCATATCCCCCGTGCCTTTCATTTCCAGGAACATCGCCGTGCCGCCCAGCATGTTGGAATATACGCCCGGCGTGATTTGCGGCTGGTCGCTGAAGAGGCGGATGTTGACCACGTCTTTGCCGTCCGTATAACCGGCTACCATCAGCTGCGAATAATCATTGTCGGGATCCGAATCCGTTACGTTGCCCGGCATGTAATACGCGCTGTTCCGCTGCTCCGACAGTAAAACGCTGCTGTCGAGCTTGAAAGAAATGAACTTCCGCTTGGGTTGGGCGTCGGGACTGTCTGAACAGGCAGCCAGTAACAAAATGCTGCCAAGCATGGCCAGCAGGGATAATTTCCGTGGCATAGGAAAACGTTTTTGTGTCCTTATAACTTATCGATGGACGTTTGTTTCTGCCTGCCGATGCGGTACAGGGTGTAACCCATCACGGCGAAAAACAATACGCCTAATATCTGGTAACCGCCATGGCCGAGCATTCCGGCAATGCCGTGCTCTGCATTTACGTTGGCCAGGCCTTTTGATACGTCGTCGTTTACGGAAAGAATGGCCACGATCACACCGGCTACTGCGCCGCCGGCTACGAGGCCGGTGGCAAAGAGATTGCCTTTGCCGAGCTCTTCTTCCTCTGCGGTGAGCTTAACGCCCGAGCGTTTCTGTTTCCATTCCACCAGCCCGCGGATAACGCCGCCGATGAAAATGGGCAGGGTAGTAGACAGCGGTAGGTAAGCTCCTACGGCGAAAGATAAGGATTTTACGCCACAGAGCTCAAGGGTAATGGCTATAAATACCCCTACGAGCACAAACTGCCAGTCGAGGTTAAACGAAAGAATGCCTTTGATCAGGGTAGCCATCAGGGTAGCCTGCGGGGCCGCGTATTTCTCCGTGCCGATGGCGTGTTTGATGCCCTGTGCGGCCATTTCAGCCGTCGGGGTGTCGAGGATGTGCACCGTCCAGCCGATGACCAGCGAAGAAACGATGGCCCCGATAAAGAGCGCGATCTGCTGGTTACGGGGCGTGGCGCCCACGATGTAGCCGGATTTCAGGTCCTGTGAGGTAGCGCCCGCATTGGCGGCAGCGATACAGATCATACCGCCCACTACCAGCGCCATCGGTTCGAACACCTTGCCGGTCCAGCCCACGGCGATAAAAATCAGGCAGGTGCCCATGATGGTGGCGATGGTCATGCCGGAGATAGGGTTGTTGCTGCTGCCGATCAGCCCTACGATACGGCTGCTCACCGTTACGAAGAAGGCGCCGAAAATCACGACCAGCAAACCGATCAGCAGTTTATTGCCGATAGAATCGCCGGGGAGCATGGGCAGGAATGCCATCAGTAAAACGAGGGCGATGCTGCCGATGATCACGAATTTGAAAGAGATATCCTTTTCCGTTCTGGGCACATTGCCGTCGCCACCTTTTTCTTTGAGGGAGCCGAGACTGTCTTTGAACGAGGAAATAATGGTCGGGATGGTTTTGAGCAGGGTAATGAAACCGCCTGCCGCCACGGCGCCGGCGCCAATCTGTTTCACATATGCCTGGTAAATGGCGGTGGAATAGTCGGTGAAAGTGCGGGTTACCGGGTCCCAGGTGCCGCTGCCGCCCGGTGTATCGAGGCTGGCCAGCAGGCCCAGTTTCACCAGCTGGGTGGCAATGATTTCTCCCGGTATCAGGGATGCCAGCAGGGGAATGAGGCACAACCAGGCCAGCACGCCACCTGCCACCAGTACACCGGCTATTTTCGGGCCGATGATGTAACCTACGCCCAGGTACTCGGGGGTGATTTCACCGCTGACTTTGGCCGAAGGGAAAATCTTGTTGGCCTGTTTGGTCATAAAAGTGGGCACTTCCGCAATCACATGAAATACCTTTTGCAGCATGGCGTAAGCCAGGGCGAAGCCGAGGCCCAGGAAGGCCGTTTTGGCGAACTCGCCGCCCTTTTCCCCAGCTTTTAATACGGACCCGCAGGCCGTGCCTTCCGGATAGGGGAGGGTATCGTGTTCTTTCACGATCAGCGAGCGGCGCAGGGGAATCATCATCAGGGTGCCCAGTATGCCCCCGAAAATGGCGAGGATCAGAATGGTCACATAATCGAAATAATTCTCCCCGTTGCTGCCGGCCGACAGGAAAAGGAAGCCCGGCAGGGTAAACACCACCCCGGCGGCGATGGATTCGCCTGCCGAACCGGTGGTTTGAATGATGTTGTTTTCGAGAATGGTGGTTTTGAAAAACTTCCGCCCCAGCGTAATGGCAATTACGGCAATGGGGATAGACGCGGAAACGGTGAGGCCCGCTTTCAGGGCCAGGTATACGGTGGCTGCGCCAAAGATCACGCCGGCAAGGCATCCCAGCAGGATGGACTTCAGCGTCAACTCTTTCATTTTTACTTCGGGCGCAACAAAAGGTTTGAATTTGGTTTCTGACATAAGAAAGGGGAATTAGATTTCGAGTACCATTTCCTAAATATAAGGATATTAAATTAAAAGGGATACAAGTATGCTTGTATCCCTTTTAGATATAGATTATGTATTATTTCGATTCGTGCATCCAGCGACCCAGCCAGCGGGTCAGCAATAGGAGGATCACAGAGGCGACGCCCGCCATTACGACGAAGAGCATGAAGAAGTCGTACAGCGAGCTCATGCTATAACCGAGGAAGTGCGTGGTTTGGCCCGGCTCCGGATAAAGCGCGCTCAGTTTGCCGGCGAGCACGTTCGCAGCTGCGTTGGCCATGAACCAAACCGCCATCAGCAACGATGCGAAACGGATGGGGGCCAGTTTGTTCACCAGCGAAAGACCGATCGGGGAAAGGCATAATTCGCCCCAGGTATGCAGCGCGTACATGCTGGTCAGCCACATCATGTTTACTTTCTGTTTGTGCGGATCCTTCACGCCGTAAGCGATCACCAGGAACCCGAGGGCGAGCAGCAACAGGCCGATGGCCATCTTCGCGGGGGAATTGGGCTCCATTTTGCGTTTACCCAGAAACAGCCAGATACCGGCAAACAGGGGCGCAAAAATCACCACGAAGGCGGAGTTCAGCGACTGGAACCAGGAAGGAGGCACCGTAAAGTTGAGGAAGGGAATGTACCGGTCTGTCTGTTCGTTCGCAAAGAACGACAGGGAAGCGCCGGCCTGTTCGAAAGCGCTCCAGAAGAAAACCACGAAAAACGACACGATGAATATCACGATGATACGCTGCACTTCGATTCTTGTCAGCGACTTGTCGGAGAAAATCAGCACCAGTATTACAATAAAGGCCACCAGCAGTAGCATGGAGATATCGAAGGCAACCTTCACGGAGCCTACCATGAAACTGGGGATCTGATCGGCGTGCATGTACAACAGCCCCACTGCAACGGCAGAAAGTGCCAGCATAAACAGGAGCGACTGCAGGGAGAACGGGTTCTTAAGGAAGTGTTTTTTGCCTTCCATCCGCTCCGGTATGATGCCGACAGGTTTTCCCTCGGGGGATACGATATATTTGTCTTTCAGGTATTTGAACGTGATCACGCTGAGCAGCATCCCGATGCCTGCGGCGAGGAAGGCCCATTTGAAGTCGGCCGGGTTACCGGTATTGCCCACAAGGCCGCAGATAAAGGGCCCGAGCATGCCGCCTACGTTGATGCCCATGTAGAAGATGGTATAGGCTGGATCCAACCGTTTGTCCTGGCTGGGGTACAACTGCCCTACCATGGATGAGATGTTCGGCTTGAAGAACCCGTTCCCGGCGATCATGATGCCCAGGCCGGTATAAAACAGCAGCCGCGATAAGTCGGGGTTGTTTTGTAGTTCCTGGTAATAACTGGCAAAACCGAATAGCAGGAATTCCGCAAAGGCCATGAACAGCCCGCCGATAATGATCGAATGCCGGTTGCCCCAGTAACGGTCGGCGATATAACCGCCCACCAGCGGGGTCAGGTAAGAAAGGCCGGTATAGCCGCCATAGAGGTTGGAGGCAAAGGGCTTCGCATACAGCAATGCGTCTGTCATAAAATAGATGAGGATGGCCCTCATGCCATAATAGTTAAAACGCTCCCACATTTCAGTGGCAAATAATACGTACAACCCCTTCGGGTGGCCCGATGTACCAGACTTCGTATTCATAAAATGGTTAGTTTAGATTAGTTGATTTTCTCACAAATAGCAGTTGCTCAACGAAAATTAGGTCGGCAATATAAATAAAATCAACATCCCGCATCGAAAAACTGGCTTTTTTGGCCTTTCTTTGCAAAAATTTTCCGGGCATGCGGCCAGGCGTTGTATGTACCGGATTCCCCTCATCGTATTACGTTTCAAGCCATTATGAAATATGTGTGTTCCTCCGGACTGGCATGTTCCATCGGGCATTTTTAAAGAAGAACTCAGATTCTGATGAATATATTACTCTTAGGTAGCGGCGGCCGGGAACATGCACTGGCCTGGAAAATGTCACAGAGCACCGCATGTTCCAACCTGTACATCGCCCCCGGCAACGCGGGCACGGCAGCCCACGGCACCAATGTGGACATGGCGGTGAGCGACTTCGAAAAGATCAAAACGTTCTGTATCGAGCACCGGATCGACATGCTCGTGCCGGGCTCGGAAGAGCCGCTGGTGAAGGGGATTTACGATTTTTTCAAGGCAGACGCCGCACTGCAGCACATCCCGGTGATCGGTCCTTCCGAAACCGGCGCCCAGCTGGAGGGCAGCAAGGCTTTCGCCAAGCAGTTCATGCAACGGCACAACATCCCCACCGCTGCTTACCGCGAGTTCAGTGAGGCGAATTTTGAAGAAGGCGTGGCCTACCTGCGGCAGCACTCCCTGCCTATCGTGCTGAAGGCGGACGGCCTGGCTGCGGGCAAAGGCGTGGTGATCACCAGCTCCCACGACGAAGCGGTGGCCGAGTTCGAAGAAATGATCAAAGCCGCCAAATTCGGCGACGCCAGCAAAAAAGTAGTGATCGAACAATTCCTCACCGGCATCGAGCTCTCCGTTTTTGTGCTCACCGATGGGAAGAACTATAAAATACTGCCTACCGCCAAGGATTACAAACGCATTGGCGAAGGCGATGCCGGGCTCAATACCGGCGGGATGGGGGCTGTTTCGCCCGTGCCGTTTGCCACGGATGCCTTTATGCAGCTGGTGGACGACCGTATCATCCGCCCGACCGTGGCCGGTTTGGCGCAGGAAGGGATCGTGTACCAGGGTTTCATTTTCTTCGGCCTCATCAAGGTGGAAGGTGAGCCCTACGTCATCGAGTACAATTGCCGTATGGGCGACCCCGAAACCGAAGTGGTGATACCCCGCCTCCGGAACGACCTGCTGGAGCTGTTTGCCGCAGTGCAAAAACAGCAGCTGGATACCGTGGAAGTGTTTGAAGACCCCAGGGCTGCCGCCACCGTAATGCTGGTGAGCGCAGGTTACCCCGAGGCTTATGAGAAGGGGAAAGAAATTTCAGACATCCCGGCTCCGGCCAAAGACCAGCTGGTATTCCATGCCGGCACCAGGGAAGAGGGCGGAAAGGTGCTCACCAACGGCGGCCGCGTGATCACCGTTACATCTTTGGCAAGCGATTTGCAGCTCGCACTCGCGCACTCCAAACAAACGGCCGCGCACATACAATTCGAGGGCAAGTATTATCGTCGGGATATTGGATATGAATTTGTTAGCTGACAACTTCGTACAGGGTTCACGGATAGAAAAAATATGCAAATCGTAACTGTCTGCACTTTATTCAGAATTCCGCTTGAATAATCCAATAATTGCATCGTATATTCGTTAGAATTATTCATTTTTGCATTCAAATATTTTTGACCGTATCAAACAATGGGCTTCTTTAACTTTTTAACGCAGGAGATTGCAATTGACCTGGGAACAGCCAATACGCTGATCATTCACAATGACCAGGTGGTGGTGGACGAACCTTCCATTGTGGCCATTGAAAGGGCCAGCGGGAAGATCGTGGCCGTGGGCAAAAAGGCAATGATGATGCACGAGAAAACGCATGAATACCTGCGTACCATCCGTCCCCTTAAAGACGGTGTGATCGCGGATTTCAATGCTGCTGAGGGTATGCTCCGGGAGCTGATCAAGATGGTTTATCCTAAGAAGCCGTTATTTGCCCCCAGCTGGAAAATGGTGATCTGTATCCCTTCCAGCATCACGGAAGTGGAAAAACGGGCGGTGCGCGACTCTGCGGAGCAGGCGGGCGCCAAGGAAGTATACCTGATTCACGAGCCCATGGCTGCCGCCCTGGGTATTGGCATAGATGTGGAAGAACCGGTGGGTAACATGATCATCGATATCGGGGGTGGTACCACCGGTATTTCCGTGATCGCCCTGGCCGGTATCGTCTGCGACCAGAGTATCCGTATCGCCGGTGACGAGTTCACCGCGGACATCATGGAAGCCCTGCGCCGCTACCACAGTCTGCTGATCGGAGAAAGAACCGCGGAGCAGATCAAGATCCAGATCGGTTCGGCCCTGAAGGAGCTGGACAATCCGCCGGACGACATTCCTGTAAACGGCCGTGACCTCGTAACCGGTATCCCCAAACAGATCATGGTATCTTACCAGGAGATCGCCGAAGCGCTCGATAAATCCATCTTCAAGATAGAGGAAGCCATCCTCAAAGCGCTGGAAACAACGCCGCCGGAGCTGGCATCGGATATTTACCGCCGCGGCCTCTACCTCACAGGAGGTGGTGCATTGCTGCGAGGGCTGGACAAACGCCTCTCCCAGAAAATCAAACTCCCCGTTCACGTGGCAGACGACCCGCTGCGTGCCGTGGTAAGAGGCACCGGTATTGCCCTCAAACACATTGGCAAGTATCCTTTCCTGATGCAATAAAATCTTAGTACAGTACGCCGGAGCCCGCGCCCCGGCGTACTGAAACCGGAATTCAAGACTCGAATCAAGTGCGAAATCTGATCATTTTCTTAAGGCGGTATTTCAACTTCTTTCTGTTTCTGCTGCTGGAAGTGATGTGCTTTGTATTCGTATTCCGGAACAACAATTTCCAGCGTACCGCATACCTCAATTCCTCCAACAGCATGAGCGGGAAGTTATACACCAAGTATAACGACGTACAGTACTATTTTCACCTGAAAGCGACGAACGACAGCCTGGTCAAGGAAAACCTCCGGCTCCACAACGAGCTGGCCTCGAGTTTTGACGTAAAAGACACTTCTTCCCTGATCAAATTCGACACCTTAAGAAAATACAGCAACGACACGTCGCGCAAGCTGCTGAGCACCGAAGTGCGGAAATTCCTTTACCGTGAGGCCAAGGTGATCAACAACTCCGTGAACCGCGAAATCAATACTATCACCATCCGCCGCGGCAGTAAAGACGGTGTACGCCCCAATATGGGCGTCATAGGGCCAAACGGTGTGGTGGGCGTTGTGCGCAGCGTAAGCGAAAACTACGCCGTGGTGATTTCCATGCTCTATAAATCCAGCGGCTCTTCTTCGAGCAGCAACTTCGGCTTCAGCGCCAAGCTGAAAACCTCCGGCGAAATCGGTACGGTGAACTGGAACGGCGGCAACGCTTCCATCGGCCAGATGAAAGACATCCCCCGCAGCGCCAAACTGCGCAAGGGCGATACGGTGATCACCAGCGGCTTCTCCGCGGTATTCCCCGAAAACATCATCATCGGTTACATCGATACCTTCCACCTGACCGACAAGTCGAGCACCTCGTACGACATCCGCCTGAAATTTGCCACTAATTTTTACAACCTGCAATATGTGTATGTAATCGAAAACCTCCTGCGCGAAGAACAGACGAGGCTGGAAGATTCTACACGCAACCTGCTGAAATGAGTGTACTGCTAAAAAATATAATCCGTTTTATACTGCTGATACTGTTCCAGGTATTGGTGCTGGACCAGATACTCATTCACCAGCTGGTGAACCCTTACCTTTACATGCTTTTTATCCTGCTGCTGCCTTTTAACCTGCCTCGGCCTGCTCTGCAGCTGCTGGGCTTTTTGCTGGGCATCACACTGGATATGTTTTCGGACACCATGGGCATCCATGCCGCGGCCTGCGTTTTTATTGCCTACCTGCGCCCCTTTGTGCTCAACATTCTGTCGCCGCAGGGCGGTTTTGAAGTAACCCAGCGCACGCCCAGCGTTACCAGCATGGGCACCTCGCAGTTTGCCATTTATGTATCCGTGCTGGTGCTGCTGCACAACATTGCGTATTTTTGTCTGTCCGTTTTCAGCTTTGCCGACCCTTTGTACCTGCTGATCAAGATCCTGCTGTCTACAGCCGCCAGTCTTTTCCTGGTGCTGGTTTACGAGCTGTTGTTCTTCAGCAGGAAATGAGCGTATAATTATTTAATTTACATACCTGCATGTCTGTTTATAATCAGCCCAGAAAACGAGTTATCCAACTGATCGTCCTCGGCATGGTGTCGCTCATCGTGGTGAGGCTGTTCTTTTTGCAGGTGGTGGAAACAAAATATTCCAAACTGGCCGATGCCAACGCGCACCTGCGCAAAGTGATTTACCCCAGCCGCGGCATCATCTATGACCGTAACGGCCGCGCCATCCTGCGGAACGAAGCGCTGTACGACCTGATGGTGACGCCCGCCAACGTTAAAAAAATAGACACGGCTTACCTCTGTGAGATTCTCCGGATAGACATGGAGGAATTCCGCAAACGCATCACCAAAGCCATTATCAAGGAGGGCCGCGTACGGCAGTCTGTTTTCGCCAGCCTGTTGCCGCCGGACGTATACGGCAAACTGCAGGAAAGCATGTACATGTTCCAGCCCGGCTTCGAACTGGTGCTGCGGCCCGTACGTTCTTACACCTATGGCGTGGGCGCCAGTTTCCTCGGTTATATCAGTGAAATCTCCCCCGCGATGCTGGCCGACAGCCTCGGGCGCTACAGCGCGTACCAGCAGGGCGACTACATTGGCATGACGGGGCTGGAAAGAACATATGAGAACATCCTGATGGGCCAACGCGGCATCCAGTATCTCGTGAAAGATAACCTCAACCGCCCGCAGGGCTCGCTGGAAAACGGGGAGTTCGACACGGTGGCGATTGCGGGTAAAAACCTGCGCCTCTCGCTCGATATCGAACTGCAGGTGCTGGGAGAAAGAATGATGCAGGGCAAGGTAGGCAGCATCGTGGCCATCGACCCGGCTACCGGCGGCATTCTCGCCATGGTGAGCGGCCCCACGTTCGACCCGAACCTACTGGCAGGCTCCTACCGTGCGCAGAACTTCAATAAACTTTACCAGGATACCACCAGCCCGCTGTACAACCGGGCCATCCAGGCGATGTATCCGCCCGGTTCCACCTTCAAACCCATTACCGGCCTTATTGCGCTCGACGAAGGGGTGATCACCCCGGCCTTCGGTTATCCCTGCCACGGCGGGTACGCACAGTGCGGTCGTTTCATTAAATGCACGCACAGCAACCCGGGCCACGCGGCCAATATGCGCACGGCCATGGCCAACTCCTGCAACGCCTACTTCATGCACCTCTACCGCCTGTCCGTCGACAACAACAAATGGGGCGGCACCATGAAAGGCCAGGCCAAATGGGTGGAATACCTCAATGCGATGGGCTTCGGCGAACGCCTGGGCGTTGACATTCCCAGCGAGGTGCGCGGTATAGTGCCGGATACCGCCAGGATGAACTACCGCTACCGCGGCCTCTGGAACTCCTGTTCCGAAGTGTACGTAGGCATGGGCCAGGGCCTGCTCGGCGTTACGCCCCTGCAGCTGGCCAACGCCATGGCCATCATCGCCAACCGCGGCCACTATTACCTGCCGCACTTCGTGCAGAGCATCGACAACGACAATTCAGACCTCCTGAAAAAATATAAAGAGAAACACTCCGTGGCCCATATTTCGGACGAAGCATTCAACTCCGTGGTATTGGGTATGGAAGACGTGGTAACGAAAGGTACCGCCCGCGGCGCGCAGATCGAGGGCGTTGCGGTGTGCGGTAAAACCGGTACGGCGGAAAACAAGGCGCGCATCAACGGCAAGATCGAAAAGCTGAAAGATCACTCGCTGTTCGTGGGCTTCGCCCCGCGCGACAATCCGAAGATCGCCATCGCCGTTATCGTGGAGAATGCCGGTTTCGGCAGCACCTACGCCGTGCCCATCGCCAGCATCCTCATGGAAAAATACCTGACGGATACGATTTCCGCCAAACGGAGGCCCATCCTGCAGAAGATGATGGAAACCGTTACCATGTCCAACGAAATGCGCGCAAAATCCAAGCTGGATTCGCTCAACCGGGTGAATTACACTGCCGCGCAGGGGGACGATTTATTGAGAAAGATCATCGCTAACTAAACATACACATGAACCGCCCACAAGCGAAACTCACAGCAGGCATCGACTGGCCCATTTTCGGGCTCTACCTGGCGTTGGTATTCATCGGCTTCCTGGCCATTTTTGCGGCGGAGTACCGCGAGGGCGACCATGTGCTGCAAAACCTCCTGCAACAGAACAAAAACTGGGCGCGGCAGGTGTTGTGGTTCGGTGTGTCTGTTGTGCTGGCCACGGGCATCTGGCTCACCGACAGCAAGTTTTTTACGGCCACGGCCAATCTCTTTTATGCTTTCGGTATCCTGCTGCTGCTGATCGTACTGGCCATCGGTACGGGCGTTAAAGGCTCCAATTCCTGGCTCGAACTGGGCGGTTTCCGCTTCCAGCCGGCCGAGTTCACGAAACTGTGCACCAACCTCGCTCTGGCGAAATATCTTTCTTCGATGGAAACGGATTTCACCAAAATGCGGTCGCGACTCATTGCCGCAGCCATGGTGCTGGCGCCCTGCGCCATCATCATCCTGCAGGATGAAACGGGGCTCGCGCTGGTGTACTTCGCCTTCTTTCTCGTGATGTTCCGCGAAGGCCTGCCGGGCATCATTCTCGTGATCGCTTTTTCGGGTATCATCCTCGTGCTGTCGGCGTTGCTGGTAGACAAATACATCCTCTTCTACATCTTCACCGGCGTGGCCGCCCTGGTGATCTATTTCAGCCGCCGCGAAATACGGCGCAAGCGCTCCAGGCTGGTGCTCATCCTGTCCATCTGGGCCTTCTGCTCTGCGTTCGTGGTGTTTGTGGTGCCCTTTGCCTTTACGAAAGTGCTGAAAGACTACCAGGTGCGCCGTATCGAGGTAATGCTGGGGAAAGAGAACGATCCCAAGGCGACCTATAATACCCGCCAGAGCATGATCGCCATCGGTTCCGGTGGCCTCTGGGGGAAGGGGTATCTCAAAGGCACGCAAACGCGCTTCGACTTCGTGCCCGAGCAAAGCACCGACTTCATTTTCTGTACCATTGGGGAAGACTTCGGTTTCGTGGGCAGCATCATCTTCATCGGGCTATATGTGGCGCTGCTTTTCCGGATAATATTCATCGCCGAAAGGCAACGGTCGACCTTCAGCCGCGTGTATGCCTACGGGGTAGCCAGTATCATATTTTTTCATCTCTTCATCAATATCTCCATGACCATCGGCCTGGCGCCGGTGATCGGTATCCCCTTGCCGCTGGTGAGTTACGGCGGATCGTCGCTGATGACGTTCACGATGCTCATCTTCATTATGCTTCGCCTCGATGCAGACAGGCAAATGGTATTGAGATAAGCCCTACTTTTGCAGGATGGCACGTATCATACCATTATCGGAAGGCAGTTTTACCGTAGACGGCACCAAAAGATTCATTCCCTTCGACGACCGGAAAGATTCCATGAAAGACAGATCGGCGGGCTCCCTGCTGGTGGAGATTCAACCGTTCCTGGTGATTACCGGCCGCGACATCCTGCTGCTCGATACCGGGCTTGGTTTTCGCAATGCGGACGGTATTTTGCAGCTGCATCAGAACATGATCGACCATGGCATCAATCCCATGGAAGTCACCAAAGTGCTGATGAGCCACCTGCATAAAGACCATGCCGGCGGCGTGAGCGTGGAAGACCTCATGACGGGGGAACGCAGCCTTTCTTTTCCCCATGCCACCTATTATGTAAGCCGGAAAGAACTGGAGTATGCATTGGAAAACGACGGAAAATCGTACCTGGCCGAAGAGGTGAACCTGTTGCCCAAACGCGACAATGTGGCGTTCCTGGAAGGGAGCGGTACGATAGACGGGTATATCCACTACGAGTTCAGCGGCGGGCATTGCCCATACCACCAGGTATTTTTAATTGACGACGGGGAGGATAAAGTGTTTTTCGGGGGAGATGAGGCGCCGCAGATATCGATGATGAAAAGCCGTTTTGTGGCCAAGTATGATTACGATGGTAAGCGTACGATGGAGCTGCGTCAGCAATATATGGAGCGGGGAAAAGCGGAAGGCTGGATCTTCTTATTCTATCACGATACAAAGTTACCCACCACTACATTTCAATAGCGGTTACTGGCGGGGCGGTTTGCCGCGCATCATCCGGTTATCTTTACGTTCTTTCAGCTGGCGTATCATCATGCCGCGGAATTCCCTTTCCGCACGGTAGAGGTTACCCACTTTGCGGGCCGGCAATACTTTACCGAATTCCTCGCGGTAGCGAGTTTTGATATCAAGCAGTTTCCGCTCGTAATTCAGTTCCTTGTCGAGGGTGGCGTCCGCCACATCATCCGTCCGCGGTTTGCCTTTCAGCTCCTGCGATTTCTTTTTCCTTTCGCGGATCAGGTCGTGTATCTCTTTGGAGTATTTGTTGTACAGCGGCCAGAATTTCTGTGCTTCTTCCGGTGTAAGGTCCAGTTCCCTGGCTATATAGGCAACTTCCAGGGCCTTGATTTTATCCTGCTTGGAGGCGTCGTTCTGGTCGGCATCCTGCGCCAGCAGGCTGCCGGCGGAGAACACTGCCGAGCATAATAAAATGATTACCATCCGTATCAGCTTGCTACTTCGCATCATCATTATCATTGGTTAAGTGGATCGTCTTGTAAAAGGTTGTCTTCCAGCAGGTTGTCGATATCCTTGGCAGACAGGTCCTCCGGCAATACCGAAGGCAGTTCTTCCTCCAGCGAAACATTTGTAAAGATATTCTCATTATCAAATGCGTCGGTGCTGTAGGTGAGATATTCTTCAATTTCCTGGTCGCTGATTTTAGCCAGCATACGGTCCAGGGAAGAGTGGTTGACCGAGCGCGACACCAGTACGGCGCCCGCAGCGATCACGCCGGCTATACAGGCTGCGGCAAGGCATTGTTTGAAGAGCCGGATAGTACGGCCCATTTTTACCACGCGGCCTTCGGCTGCGCGGTTTTTTTCGTCGGCCAGCCGGCCGGCCAGCCCGCTGAAATATCCTTCGGGCACGCTGTATGGCGTTTCCCGGGAGATGCCTGCGAGCAGGGGGGAGAGTGTTTCCAGTTCTTCCGTCACCGCATCGCTGCTTTCGATGGTGCGGATGCGCTCCATCAGTTTTGAGGGGAAGGCATCAAAATATCCTGCCGGCACGTCAAAGTGCGGCTGCGCGCCCAGATCGCTCCATGCCGGGGCTATGTCCCGCAATTCGTCCACGATATCTTTCTGTTTGTGCGTCATGATATTAAGACCCGCATTTGCGGGGATGGTTTAATGTCCGTTGTTTTTTAAAAACTCTTCCACTTTTTTCACCGCATGGTGGTAAGAGGCTTTCAGTGCACCTTCCGACGTATCCAGCACCTTGCTCATTTCCTCATACGGCATTTCTTCATAATACCGCAATGTGAATACGGCGCGCTGTTTTTCCGGCAGGCTTAAAATCGCTTTCTGTAATTTCCATTCTATCTTATTGGCGTCGTAATGACTGTCTGCCTGTAATTTGTTGCTCAGGCCGGTTTCTACGTCAGATAAAGAGATGGCGGATTTCCTTTTTTGCTGTTCCAGGAAACTGAGGCTTTCGTTGGTGGCGATTTTGTATAACCAGGTATACAGGCGTGCGTCTTCCCGGAAACCCTCCAGGCCTTTCCACATTTTAATGAACACATTTTGCAGTACATCGTTCGCATCCTCATGGTCGATTACCAGCCGCCGGATGTGCCAGTACAATCGTTCCTGGTATTTCCGTACAATCTGTGTAAACCCCCTTTCTTTCGTATCAGGATGCCCGTATAGTGCCAGCAGTTCTTTATCTTCTTGCGTTACAGCCATAGGCGGTTAAACAGTATGTTGAAGTGACCGTAAATGGTTGATGCACAGGATAAATATATGAATAATTATGCAACTGACCGAATAGCGGTACATCACCCCCTGAAACAATAAAAACCATCACTAGGATGGTTTTTAAGCCGGAAAGTTTAATCCGTTTATAAATTTTAACCTTTTTTTCTGGCGAGGGCCTTTTCGGCGGCGGCTACGATATCGGGCGTATCCAGGCCGTATTTGGTCAGCAGCTCGGTGGGCTTGCCGCTTTCGCCGAAGGTATCGTGGGTGCCGATGTATTCGATGGGGATGGGCAGGTGACGGGCCGCAACCTGTGCAATGCTGTCTCCCAGGCCGCCCAGCACGTTATGTTCCTCGGCGGTAACGGCGCAGCGGGTTTTGGTGATGGATTTCAGCACGGCCGCTTCATCCAGCGGTTTGATGGTGTGTATGTTGATCAGTTCCACGCTGTAGCCCTTTTCTTCGAGGATACGGCCGGCTTCCACGCATTTCCATACGAGGTGGCCGCAGGCAAACAGGGTGATGTCTGTGCCTTCGTTGAGCACCTGGGCTTTCCCGATCTGGAATTCCTGGTTTTCAGGGGTGAAGTTGGGCCATTTCGGACGGCCGAAACGCAGGTATACGGGGCCTTCGTGGTCTGCAATGGCGATGGTGGCAGCTTTCGTCTGGTTAAAATCGCAGGGCACGATCACCGTCATCCCCGGCAGCATTTTCATCATGCCGATATCTTCCAGGATCTGGTGGGTGGCGCCGTCTTCCCCGAGGGTAAGGCCCGCGTGGGAAGCGCAGATTTTCACGTTTTTACCGGAATAGGCCACAGACTGGCGGATCTGGTCGTATACGCGGCCGGTGGAGAAGTTGGCAAAAGTGGTAGTATACGGGATTTTACCGCCGATGGTCAAACCCGCAGCCACGCCGATCATATTTGCTTCGGCGATGCCGCACTGAACAAAGCGCTCGGGAAATTCCTTGATGAAGGCCTGCAGTTTCATGGAACCGAGCAGGTCGGCCGTAAGGGCTACCACATTCGGATTTCTTCTGCCGGCTTCCAGTATGCCTTCGCCGAAACCGCCACGGGTTTCTTTTTCGTTCAGTATCTGTATGTCTTTTACCATAGTCCCTGATATTTGTGCCGCAAAGCTAGTAAAATATAGAAATGGAGTGATGATTTTTTAATTATTGAGCACCCGGTCGCGCAGCGCTACTTCCCACTGCCAGGCGGTGCGCATCATGTCTTCGATGCCTGATTTCGGTTCCCATCCGAGTTTTTCGCGGGCTTTGGTATTGTTGGCATAAATGGCGATCACGTCGCCGGGGCGGGGCTCACCCAGCTCGTAGTTGAGCTTCATCCCGGAGATTTTTTCGAAGGCGTTGATGGCTTCCAGTACGGTTACGCCCATACCGGTGCCCAGGTTGAACACTTCGCAGTTGGTGCCGTTGCGTTTTTCCAGCAGGTATTGCAACGCTTTGGTGTGTGCATTGGCGATATCCGTTACATGGATGTAATCACGGATGCAAGAACCATCGCGCGTATCGTAATGGGTGCCGAACACGGTCAGTTTAGGGAGTTTGCCGATGGCCACCTGCGTAATCACGGGCACCAGGTTATCCGGCTTGCCGAGGGGAAGCTCACCGATGAGGGCGGAGGGATGCGCGCCTACCGGATTAAAATAACGGAGCAGAATGGACTGTGTAGGGTTTACACGGCTGAAATCCTCGATAATCTGTTCGCCCATCTGTTTGGTGCGGGCATAAGGCGACTGCGCCTCACCCAGCGGCGTTTCCTCTACCACGGGGAGGGCGGCGGAGTTGCCGTACACGGAGCAGGAGGAAGAAAACACAAAATTGGGAATGTTGAACTCTTTTACACATTTCAGTACATTCACGAGCGAGGTGATGTTGTTCTGAAAATACAACAGGGGCTCATTCACCGATTCGCCCACGCTTTTCAGTGCCGCAAAGTGGATAACGCCCACGATATCGCGGTTTTCATGAAACACGGCGTGTGTATCTTCCAGGTTGCAAAGATCTACCTTGTAATTACGCACTTTTTTGCCGGTGATCTGTTCCACCCCATCGAGGAGTTTGGTGGTGCTGCGCATGTTATTGTCCACATTCACCACGTCAAAACCATTGTTGATCAGGTCCACGATCGTATGGGCCCCTATATATCCGCAACCGCCTGTTACAAGAACTTTTTGCATACTGAGTAGTTAAGTATTTGGTAGTTTATTTAATCAGATTCGTCAGGTACGCGCCATACCCGCTTTTTACGAGCGGTGCGGCGAGTTTTTCCAGCTGTTCCCGGTCGATAAAACCCTTCCGGAAAGCGATTTCTTCGATGCAGGCGATTTTTATCCCCTGCCGTTGTTCGATCACCTGTACAAACTGGGAAGCCTGCATCAGGGAGTCGAACGTACCCGTATCGAGCCAGGCAGTACCGCGTGGTAAAATCGACACTTTCAGCCGGCCTCTTTTCAGGTATTCCCTGTTCACGTCGGTGATTTCATATTCCCCGCGGGGGCTGGGCTGCAGGTTTTCTGCAATATTCACCACTTCGTTATCGTAAAAGTAAAGACCGGGCACGGCGTAGCTCGATTTGGGCCTGGCCGGCTTTTCTTCGATGGATACTGCATGCATCTTTTCGTCGAACTCCACCACGCCGTAACGTTCCGGGTCGGATACCTGGTAGGCGTATACGATGCCTCCTTCCGGGTTGGCGTTATCGGCCAGCTGGGTGCCAAGGCCGGCGCCGTAAAAGATATTATCGCCCAACACCAGGGCCACGTTATCCTTCCCGATAAATTCCTTCCCGATCACAAATGCCTGGGCCAGGCCGTTGGGGACTGCCTGCTCGGCGTAGGAAAGATTCAGCCCAAACTGGCTGCCATCGCCAAAAAGCCGTTTAAATGCGGGTAAATCGTGGGGCGTGCTGATAATCAGGATTTCCCTGATGCCAGCGAGCATGAGCGTGGAAAGCGGGTAATAAATCATCGGTTTATCATAAACCGGCATGATCTGCTTACTGATGGCATATGTGATGGGGTGCAGCCTGGTGCCGGACCCGCCTGCAAGGATAATTCCTTTCATGGACAACGATTAAGTTTGGAGGCACAAAAATAGGAGGTCTTTCCTATTTGCCCTAGATATTTGATTTAAAAAATAAAAAAATATATGAGGGCATGATTTGCATCATATTTTCAAAATGCACATGTGTTTGCCGGATCGTCAATAGGCTCGCCTGGCCTGAACGACCGGATACCCGATTCCCGCCCGCTTGCGCCAGGCCGGCCGGCGCAAGCTGAAAAGAGTGCGTTGTAAATTATTGTTAATCAAATAGATAGATTGGGTGGTGTGCCTGAAACCTGCCATCCTTCTGTGATCCTCCTGTCATCCTCCTGTGAAACACCTTCAAACCCGCCAGGGTATTGAACGGCACAGGAGAATGACAGGAGGATCACAGGACAAACACAGGAGGACTGCACAAGGATCGCAGAAGGATGGCTAACTGATTCAATCGTGTTGGTGAGGTTACCGGGAATAAAAAAGCGGCCCCGAACCGGAGCCGCCCTGCAGTATAGTCAGGAATATCTTATTTCACAAAAAGGTTCACGACAAAGAACACCCCGGCCGCCAGCAGTGCACTGATGGGGATGGTCAGTATCCAGGCCCAGAGCAGGTTGACGGTAACGCCCCACCGAACGGCCGACAGCCTTTTGGTAGCGCCCACCCCGATGATGGAGCCGGTGATCGTATGGGTGGTGCTCACCGGGATACCGAAGCTCTCCGTCAGGTACAGCGTGAGGGCGCCGGCTGTTTCGGCGCTCACACCTTCCAGCGGGGTTACTTTGGTGATACGGGTGCCCATCGTTTTAACGATTTTCCAGCCGCCACTGAGCGTACCCAGGCCGATGGCGGTGAAACAGGCGAACGGCACCCAGTCCGGCACGTCCTTGATGGTGGTAACGCCCTCGATGCCGCCGTGGGCCACCATGGCCGCTGCAATGATACCCATCACCTTCTGGGCATCGTTACCGCCGTGGCCAAGGCTGAATGCGGCAGACGATACGAGTTGCAGGCGTTTGAACCAGTTGTCGGCCCGGTAAGGATTGGCTTTTTTACAGATGTTCACGATCAGTACGGTAATGAGGAAAGCCACCACCATGCCGATAAAGGGCGCCAGTACGATGAAATACACGGTAGGCAGCACCTTGGCGTAGTTGATCACGTCGAAAGAACCGCCGGCATTGGCCACCGCGGCGCCGATGAAGCCCCCGATCAGTGTGTGCGAGGAGCTGGAGGGGATGCCGTACCACCAGGTCAGCAGGTTCCAGGCGATGGCGGCAATCAGGCCGGAGAAAATCACTTTCAGGGTGATGAACTGCTCAAATACGGATTTGGCAATCGTATTGCCCACTTTAAACTCCCCGTAAATGTATTTGGAAACAAAGAAGGCCGCAAAGTTGAACAACGCCGCCCAGAGCACGGCCTGGAAAGGCGTCAGTACCTTGGTGGACACGATCGTGGCAATGGAGTTGGCCGCGTCGTGGAAACCGTTGATATAATCAAAAATGAAAGCCAGTATGATGATAATTACAAGAAAGACCATGACAGGATGTTATTTCGCTTCTACTATGCGTATTTGATAATAATGGTTTCTATCACATTGGCGGAATCTTCACATTTGTCTGTGGCAATTTCCAGCGCCTGATAGATTTCACGCATTTTTATCAGCTCCACGGCATTGCTCTCCTGCTCGAAAAGGTCGGCAATGGCACGGTCATAGATATCGTCGGCATGGTTTTCCAGGCTGTTGATCTTCACGCAGGCATCGGTGATCACCCGCATGTTGGCCATGTTGCGCAGCTCGGGAATGGCCCGTGACAGCTCCACCGTACCCTGGTAAATCAGGTCGGCCAGTTTGCGCACGCTGTCGGTCATGGTCGTTACTTTATAAATGTCGATACGTTTGGCGGAACCGTGGATGTAGTCAGCCACGTCATCCAGCGTGGCTGCCAGGTAGTGAATGTCTTCCCGGTCAAAAGGGGTAATGAAGTTCTGGCCCAATTCAACGAAAATACGATGGGTATAGTCATCGTTCTTGTGCTCGAGCCGCTCGATCAGGTGCACTTTATCCTTGCGGACCTGGGGATCGTTTGTTTCCACCAGCTCCGTCAGCACTTTCCCCATCTCTACCAGGTTTGCCGCAACATCCTCGAAAAGTGAATAAAACACCCGGTCTTTAGGCATGAACAGTTTGACAATCGAATTAAAGCCTCCCATATAAGTTTGTATTAGATGAAAATTTGCCGCAAAATTAGTTTTCAGAAGGTATAGGAGCCAACAAAAAGCAAGAATTAATAATTTGGTAACACTGGATTAATATAAAAGTAATATAGCAATTTTTCCTTTGTGTTGCCTCCCGTACCGTGAAATAATGAAAATCATATAAGTAACAAATTGTATTTGAAAAAGTTCTGTCAACAGTACGGGCCGGGCTTAATGCAACAAAATAATGAGCGGTAAACGACCACTAGACATACTTGTCATATCCGATGTACACCTCGGCATTTACGGCTGCCATGCGAAAGAACTGGCCAATTACCTCGACTCGGTAGACCCCAGGGTGCTGATCCTCAACGGGGATATCATCGACATCTGGCAGTTCAGCAAACGGTATTTCCCGAAGTCCCATACCAAGGTTATCCGCCGCATCCTCAAAATGATCGGGAAAGGCACGGAGGTCTATTACCTCACAGGCAACCACGACGAAGCCCTGCGTAAATACGCCGGCTTCGGGCTCAGCAATTTTGTGATCGACAACAAGCTCATCCTGGAAGTGGACGGCAAAAGGCACTGGTTTTTTCACGGGGACGTGTACGATATTACCATGAAAAACTCTAAATGGCTGGCAAAACTCGGTGGGAAGGGGTACGACATCCTCATCATCCTCAACCGCCTCGTGAACCACATGCTCGAAAAAATGGGCCGGGAAAAAATGTCGTTTTCCAAAAAGGTGAAGGAAAGCGTGAAGCAGGCCGTGAAATTCATCTCCGATTTTGAGCAGACCGTGGTGGAAATTGCGGTAGACAAAGAGTTTGATGTGGTATGCTGCGGTCATATCCACCAGCCGATTATCAAAAACATGGAATTCAACGGTAAAATGGTGACCTATCTCAATTCCGGCGACTGGGTGGAAAGCCTCACCGCGCTCGAATACAGCCATGGCAGCTGGCAGTTGTACCAGCACGCGGCGGGCAAAAAGGAGGCCGTGACGGAGGAGGAAGACGAGCAACTGAACGTGGCGGAATGGGCCGTTGCCAGTAAAGTCATCAATTTTTAACCCATCTCTTCATAATTAGATAATCTACCATTAATATTTAATTAACGCCCTGATCGTAAGTTTGGTAAACCAGCATGAATTTAGATGAAGACGCTCAAGCTACACCCTTTAATGACCATTTCCTTATTACAGATGCAGATTCAACGGTTGCTACATTGTAATGCTACGGTCTATATACACCACTCCCTCGCAGGGGCATTCAACACCCTGCGCGACGCGGGACTGGAAGAAAATGTGATGATAGAACATCCTATCGACGAAACCCTCAGCCTCCGCGAATTTGAAGAGGAGCTGGAAGAAAAGTTCAATTTTTCGCTGGAGCTGTGCAACAAAGACTCGAAGCCGTTCACCAACAAAAGTCTCCGCCTGTTCCAGATCACGCCTTGCAGCAACGATGCGGACGCCCGGCAACTGGACATTTCACTGGAGCTCCTGGCCCGCCAGGGAAAAGGGAACAGCCAGCAGAACAGGGCGGTGTGAGGTAAACAGGAAGATGAATAACCATCCATATCCGGCGAAGACACCCGATGAAAACCGATATCTCCTTGCTGCCGCCATCCAGGCCGGCAATCAGAGCGGTTCGCTCAAATCCTTGCTGCTACCCGTTTTGCCCTCAAGAGTTGCTCCCTTTAGCGCCCCTGCGGTGTTAACGATTCTTTAATGATTTCTTAACAATTAACATTCTGGTAATATTGGCTTAACAATGCGGTAATAGGGCCACGGTAGTTTTGCGGCATAAATAGAAACAGATCGTGAAACGTACCATTACACTTTTATTTGCTTTAGTATTGATTGGCCTGACTGGTTTTGCCCAATCCGGCGGAAAAATTACCGGCAAGGTGACCGATAAAAGATCGGGAGAAGCGCTCATCGGGGTAACCGTGCTCGTGCAGGGAACATCCCTGGGTGCGGTAACCGACGTGGAAGGACGCTATACGCTGAACGTTCAGCCCGGCACTTATACCTTATTATATAAACTGATGGGCTACCAGACCAAGTCCATCGCCGACGTAGTGGTAAAAGGCGGACCGGCCGCTACACAGGATGTGGTGCTGGACGAGCCCAAATCCCAGGACCTGAAAGAATTTGTGGTGAAAGGTTCTGCCCGCACAGAAACCCTGAACGCGCTGCTGACCTTCCAGAAAAATACCAACACGGTGGCCCAGGTGGTATCGGCCGAGTCGATCAAAAAATCCCCGGACCGCAACACCAGTGAAGTGCTGAAACGTGTTTCCGGCGCCTCCATGCAGGACGGTAAGTTCCTAGTAGTAAGGGGTCTGGCCGACCGCTATAACCAGGCTACCATCAACGGCGCCCTGCTGCCCAGCACAGAGCCGGACAGGAAGTCTTTCGCATTCGACATTTTCCCTTCATCCATTATCGATAATATCATTATTAACAAAGCGGCCACCCCGGAAATGCCCGGCGAGTTCGCCGGCGGCCTGGTGCAGATCAACACCAAAGACGTACCGGACAACAACTTCCTGCACATGACAGTGGGTAGCGGCTTCAACACCCGCACCATCGGGAAAGACTTCCATACCTATAACGGCGGCAAGCTCGACTTCCTCGGCATTGACGACGGCCGCAAACTGTCGTCCGTTTTCCCTTCCACCGGCGACCTGCGTTCTTCTACCGCGGCTGCAAGAGCGGAATACGGCCAGCTGCTGAGTGATGTGTGGAGCACCAACACCAACAGCGCTCCCCTCAATACCAATTTCCAGGTGAGCGGCGGTTTCAGCAGCAAACAAAGCGCATCCAAAGGATTCGGCGGTGTGTTCGGCCTGAGCTATAATAAACAGAACAGGCTCGTGAACATCAACCGCAATTATTATGAGCTCGACGGCAGTCCCCGCTTTAACTACAGCGACCTGCTGAGCAGCCAGAACGTATTGCTGGGCGGTATCGCCAACCTGACTTACCGCTTAGGCAACAGCAAATTCAACTGGAAGAACTCCTACAGCATCAACAGTAACGACCAGACGACCATCCGTAACGGAGAGGACATCGATGGCGACATCCGCTACGGCATCCGCAGCCAGGAACTGAGCTTCGTGTCTAACCGCCTGTACAACACCCAACTGGTGGGCGACCACTTCATCCGCAACGGCAACTACCGCATCCGCTGGAACGCCAACTACGCGCTGATGAAACAGGACATGCCCGACCTGCGCAGGCTGAAATATACCTCCGTAAACGGTGGCGAGTATTTCGTGAACGTGCCGCACAACACCGGTGCCCCGAGAAATGCCGGCCGTTTCTATTCCAACCTCGATGAGAACATCTACGGCGGTTCCGCCGATATCGCCAAAACCTTCAAATGGCTGGGTAACCAGCAGCAGGTGAAGGTAGGTGGCCTGTTCCAGCGTAAAGACCGTAATTTCCATGCAAGAGCGCTGGCCATCATCCGCGGCAGCCAGAGCGAAGACCTGATCTACCTGAGCCCCGATAAGATCTTCGCCAAGGAAAACTACGGCGCGGAGAAATTTTATCTCGACGACCTCACCGGTAACTCAGACAGCTATAAAGCGTTCTCCAACCTCGGCGCAGGCTTCCTCCAGTTCGACAACCAGTTCGGGGAAAAATGGCGCCTCGTGTGGGGTGTGCGCGTGGAATACTTCCTGCAGAACCTGCAGTCGCTCAACACCAACGCGATCGAAAATACTTCTACCGACGTATTGCCGTCGCTGAACCTGACCTACCTGGTCAACAACAAAACCAATATCCGGTTCTCCGCTTCACAAACCGTTGCCCGTCCGGAGTTCAGGGAAATTTCTCCCTTTAACTTCTACGACTTCGAAAGAAACGGTATCGTGTTCGGTAACAATACCCTCACCCGTACGAAAATCACGAACGTAGACGCGCGGTATGAGCTTTATCCCAACCCGGGCGAGGTGCTGACCTTCGGTGCGTTCTTCAAATATTTCGAGAACCCGATCGAAACCAACTACGAAGCACAGGGCACGCCTTCGTTCTCTTACCAGAACGCCAAAAGCGCTACCAGCCTTGGTGTGGAACTGGAGTTCAGGAAAAACCTCGGGTTTATTGAAGAGGGTTTCCTCGAAAAGCTGACCGCTTTCTCCAACGTAGCGGTGATCAAAAACGAAGTGAAATTCCCGAAAGGATTTGCTGGGGTGCGCAACAGGCCCATGCAGGGCCAGTCGCCTTACGTGATCAATGCCGGCCTGCAGTTCGACGATCAGAAATCAGGTACCAACGCTTCCGTACTGTTTAACGTGATCGGCAAAAGGATTGCCCAGGTGGGTAACTCCGACTTCCCGGACGTTTGGGAAAACCCCCGTCCGATCCTCGACTTCCAGATCACACAGCGCCTGTTTTCCAATGCGGACCTGAAGTTCACCGTGTCCGACATGCTCTCGAAGAGCAGCGTGTTCTACTGGGAGCGGAACGACAACAAAAAGTACGATACGTCCAAAGATCTCGTGATCAACAAATTCAACTTCGGGACCAACGTTGGCGTGCAGTTCAGCTACCGTTTCTAGAAGAATTAATGAATAATTAAGATAGTGTTCACAATCGCATAATACAGTAACCTGAATTTTGAGCATCCAAAAAATAAATTATGAAAAGAAGCTTGTTCGCTTTATTTGTTTTAGCAACGATTATCATTTCCGCCTGTTCCAAAAACAATAACCCGGCACCGAATCCCGGTGGCAACACGGAGTCTGACACGTTGAAGGGCGCTATCTCTGCCAACAGAACGCTGAAAGCCGGCAAAATTTATTATATCAACGGCCCTGCCGTTGTAAAAAATGGTGTTACGCTGACCATCGAGCCCGGTGTAGTGATCAAAGGTATCAAGAGCGGTACCGTGAAAGCGGTGCTCATCGTGGCCAGAGGCGGTAAAATCATGGCTGAAGGCACTGCCAGCAAGCCCATCGTATTCACCTCCAACCAGGCTGCAGGCACAAGGGCTGCGGCAGACTGGGGTGGTGTTGTAATCCTCGGTAAAGCGAAAGTGAACTCTACCTTCGGCGGTACTCCCGGCAGAAAACAGGTGGAAGGTTTCCTTACCTCTGAGATCCAGGACCTCGGTGATGATATCGTAGGTGGTGGTGACGACGACAACGATAACTCCGGTGTTTTCAAATATGTTCGTATCGAGTTTGCAGGTATGGCATTATCCGCCACGCCGAACACCGAGTTGAACAGCCTCACTATGATCGCCGTAGGTAAACAGACCAAGATCGAATACGTACAGTGCTCTTTCGGCGGCGACGACGCTTTCGAGTGGTTCGGCGGTACCGTGAACGCGAAGAACCTTATTTCTTTCCGTACACTGGACGACGACTTTGATACAGACAACGGTTTTACCGGCCGCGTACAGTTCGGTGTGGCCATCCGCGATAAAGACGTTTCCGACTTCGCGCTGCCCGGTACTTCCAACAGCTTCGAATCGGATAACGACGCAGCTGGTTCCGATAACGTACCTTTCACTGCGCCTGTGTTTTCAAACATGACCATCGTTGGCCCCTGGGCGATCAACGGCGGCACCGGTATTCCTTCCAACAACGTATTCGGCCGTGGCGCGCACATCAGGCTGAATTCCCGCCAGTCGCTCTACAACTCCGTTGTAGTTGGTTTCCCCACCGGTATCTATATCGATGGTGACAAATCAGCCGACGCTACCGCAGCAGAACTGGACATCCGCAATACTTTCGTAGGCGTCGCTTCCAAAAAGAAACTGGACAGCAAGCTGACCGCTTCTACGCTGAACATCAATACCTGGTTCATGAACAACCGCGGTAACGATACCACCTACAACAACGTAGACGATTTCAAATTCGCGAAAATAAAAGACCTGACCTCGCTGGCCGGTATCGACGTGCGCCCCGTTGCAGGTTCTCCGCTGCTGGGTAAAGCTGCCTTTACCGCAGGTAAATCCACCGACGCATATTTTACCAAAGTAACCTACGTAGGTGCGCTCGACGTGAACGATGCATGGATGAACGGCTGGACCAACTTCGATCCCAAAAACGCCAGCTACTAATCATACTGCGTACTTAATATATCAAGAATTGATTGCAGCGTCCCGGATTATTCCGGGACGCTTTTTTGTCGGTAACATTTTCTTCATACTAACATAACACATGATTAAAAAATGCCTTGTTGTTTCATCCTATATTAGGTAGATATTTTTTCCCATTAACCCTGTTAAAAATTAACCCGATGAAGACAATGAATCGCCCTATTGCACTGCTCGTGTGCATTGTTACCCTCATGGCCGCCTGTAAAAAACAGGACGTTCCCTCGAAGCCCGAAACAGCCACCGGCACAGACGATGGCCTGGTATTACAGAAACTGAAATCGTATGGCATTCCCGAAGCGCGGATCAAAGATGCGGGGCAGTACTATGCGGTAGACGGAGACATGTATTTCCACAAGAAAAACGCCGATATCGGCCTGATGGACCGGTATTTCAGCAAACCCAAAACAGACGAGGCAACCGTGCTGGGCCGGATGGGCGATATCGCCCAGGCGCATACCAACAACGTGGTGAGCAGCGCCAACGTGGAAGCGGTGGCCATTCACATCATCCGGCAGGATCAATCTTCCGCCGGCGTTGACTGGACCTGGTACGATGCTATTCTCGATGCGGCCCGCTACTGGAATGAAGTGGCCGGCACAAAAATCAACATCGTGAACTATGGCGCGTTCGCGGTGGATGCCAACGTGTCCATCACCTTTATGAACGATGCGGCGGAGCCCCTGCCTTATTACGTGATCGCAGCCGCGGAGTGGCCTACCGTTACCGGAACGCCCGGTTACCGGATCCGGATCAACCGCGAATTCCAGCCGAACCCGTCCAATCCGGGCCAGCAGGTAACGTATGCCTCTAAAGTTTACAACATGGTGCACGAACTGGGGCACTGCCTCGGGCTGCGCCACGCCGATTGGGAAAACGAAGGTGCAGGCAGCATCGGCGCCAACCACATTCCCGGTACCCCCTGGAACGATTTTAACTCTGTGATGAGAAGCGGCACCGCGAATAACAACTGGGCAGGCTTTTCGGCGGGCGACGTGACGGCGGTGCAGTACCTGTATCCCTGGTCGAACCCGATGGACAAATGGATCACTTCCCCCGATGCCAAAGCCCCCAACAACATCGTGCACCTTGTGGAAGACGACCAGACCCTGACTGTGACCTGGAATACAAGCCTGCATACCACTTCCGGCGTTACGATCAAACTGTACCAGCATGGGGTGTACAAAGGCACGCTCGGAACGGGGCTGCCCAACACCGGCAGCGCCACATTCTCGAGGCTGCAGGTATACCAGGCGCTGAATTTCCCGAACCTGTACACCGAAGGGAATATCCGTATCGAGCTCGTATCGGATGCCAACCCCGCCGTGAAAGATATCACCGGGTTTTATGTGTTCCGGCTGAACAGCTAAAAACAACGTTGACCATAGATGGATTGAAAGCCGCCCCGTAAAGCGCAGGGCGGCTTTTTAATGTCTGCGGTACCCGTCCGGGTGCAGATTGGGGGAGACAATTCTGTTTAGATGCTTAAATTTGCCCCGAAACTTGAGCATTTATAATGAGAATTACGCGAATACTACTGTTGGCTGGATTGGGTTTGTTTATGTCGGTAACGGCCCGGGCGCAGTTCCTGATGGATATGATCGATACCTCTACCAGCCTGGGCAAGGGCATGATTTCCATTTATAAAAAATTCGACCACCTGCGCATCAGCGGGTACATGCAGCCCCAGTTCCAGTACGCGTCTCACAAAGGCATCGACAGCTACAGCGGCGGGGATTTCGGCAGCCAGTCAGACAACCGTTTCATGCTGCGTCGCGGCCGTGTTCGTTTCGACTACGCGCATTTCAATAAAAGAAACCTCCCTACGGTGCAGTTCGTATTCCAGTTCGACGGTACCGAGCGGGGCGTGAACATCCGCGACTTCTGGGGCCGCGTGTTCGACGGGCAGTGGGATATCATGGCCCTTACCATGGGTATGTTCGCCCGTCCGTTCGGCTATGAGGTGAACCTTTCCTCCGGCGACCGGGAGGCGCCGGAAAGGGGCCGTATGTCGCAAATACTGATGAGAAGCGAGCGCGACATGGGGGGCATGCTCACCTTCGAGCCCCGCGCGCTGGACCATCCGCTGCACTGGCTGAAAATGGATGTGGGTCTGTTTAACGGCCAGGGCCTGAGCGGGCCTGCCGACTTCGACAGTCACAAAGACCTTATTGCCCGTGTAGCGATGAAACCCACGAAACTGGGGATAGGAGGCTGGAAACTCTCCGCCGGCGCCTCTATCCTGTACGGCGGCATGGAGCAGTTCACCCCGGAGATTTACCAAATGGAAGACGGTAAACCTGCCTTCCGGCGGGATTCTGCGGCCGCCAACATAGGCAGGATAGCGCCGCGCCACTATTACGGCGGCGATGCGCAACTGGTGATCCCTAACAGAAAGGGCCTCACCCAGTTCCGGGCCGAATACATCCGCGGGGTGCAAACCGCCACCCATCTTGATACCGAGACGCCGGGCGTTGTTCCCCTGCGTTCTGCGGGATTCGCGCCGCTTTATATCCGCGACTTCGACGGTGCCTATCTGTCCTTCCTCCAGCATCTTGGCAGCGAAAAACACCAGCTGGTGCTGAAATACGACTGGTACGATCCCAACACCAAAGTAAAAGGTCGCCAGATCGGAAGTCCGCTGGCGACCAGTCTTTCGAAAGCCGATATCCGTTTTGATACGTTCGGGTTCGGGTACGTGTATTATTTCAACGAAAACATGAAAGCTACCTTCTGGTTCGACCGGGTGTGGAATGAAGCCACGGCGCTGGAAGAGTTTGCGGACGATATTCCGGACAATGTGTTTACCGCCAGGTTGCAATACCGGTTCTGACAATTAACCCCTTCTGAATTTAACCGGCGGCACGGTGCTAACGACCGGCCGAAGCTCGGGGGAAATATAATAGCGGACGATGATCTCGTTTTTATTAAGGAAAGTAATCAGTATCAGCTGAACGGAGGATGCTCCTTCCTGCTTGGTTTCAAGCACCAAAACGCCTTCCGGTATATCGGAAGGCCATGAAGTGGCGCGCTTCCAGGTACCGGTGGAGGTGCCGCCGGGATTGCTTTCATATGCACTCTGATAGGTGCCATTGGAAGAAAAGGTGAGTGACGGACCTGCAGTGATGGGTGTTTCCTGGGCACTGCCCATATAGGCAACCGCTTTCCAGGTGCCTGTAGTTAAGGGGTCGGTGGTTGTTTTATCTTTTTTACAGGCGGCGAATGCCATGGCGGCTGTCATTATAACGAGGAGTGCCAGCCTGTTTTTCGTAATAGCGGCGAGTAATGGAATCCGTTTCATAAGAGCATTTAAGCGTTAAGTATAAGGTTGAACACTCTTAAAACGGACGGTTGTCCCTAAAGGTTACATTAACTTTCGACCTTGCATCGGCCTAATTCTCCCTGCCCAGTTCCAGCGTAAACCCGAAGGTGGAGCCCACTTCCACTTTGCTCCGCACATTGATGGTCTGCTCGTGCGCTTCCACGATGTGTTTCACGATGGCGAGGCCGAGGCCGGTGCCGCCGATGTCGCGGCTGCGGGCGCGGTCGGTGCGGTAAAAACGTTCAAACACGCGCGGCAGGTGTTCTTCCGCCATCCCGATGCCGGTGTCGGAAATTTCGATCAGGACGCGCTTGCCGTCCATATTGTAGATGCTGGCGATGGTCTGGCCTTCCTGCTTGCCGTATTTTACGGAGTTTTCGATGAGGTTGATCAGCACCTGGCGTATTTTTTCCTTGTCGGCAAACACATATACCGGCGCTTCGCAGCCTTTCTTGATACTGAATTTGATCTCTTTCTGTTTGGCCTTGAGCGAAAGGGTGTCGAACACGTCTTTCACCAGGTCCTGTATTACGAACAGTTCCTTGTTGATGGTCATCTCCCCGCTCTCCAGTTTGGAGATCTCGTCCAGGTCATCGATCAGCCGGCAAAGGCGGTCGATGTTCTTGGTGGCGTTTTTCAGGAACATCTTGTTCACGGCCGGGTCGTCGATGGCGCCGTCGAGCAGCGTATGGATGTAGCCCTGTACCGCAAAAATGGGCGTTTTCAGCTCGTGCGAAAGGTTGAGCAGGAACTCCTTCCGGAACGCCTCATTGCGCCGCAGGTTGTCCAGTTCTTCCTTCTTCTGCGAAGCCCATTTCTCCACGTCCTCGCTTACTTCGTCGATGGTTTTGAGGGGCAGGATGTTTTTGTTGAAAAAGTCTTCCCGCTTGGATGCCTTCGTCTGGTAAATGAACTTGTAGATCAGTTTTATTTTGCGGTAGATGAAGTTCTGCAGGGTATAGAGGTACAGGTAATAAGCCACCAGGAAGGTCAGCACAAAGGCTATCCCGGTTTCTTTCAGGCCCACATCGAGGATGAGGCAGCCCAGGCCCATGATAACAGACAGCACAAGCGCCGTAAAACCGGCCAGCTTCTGCGGCGATAGATTTTTTGCTTTAAACATACTCCAGAGTGAGTAATGATTGTAATACCGGGAAATTAAGTCAAATTTTTTACTTGCCATACCACATAGCCGGCGGGGCCCCATTGCCCCGGAGAGAAATTAAAAGGAGGGAAGAAAAGCGGGAAACGCAAACAATCACATCTCAAACTTGTACCCCACGCCCTTTACAGTGGTGATGAGGTCTACGCCCAGCTTCTGGCGTATCTTGCGGATATGCACGTCGATGGTACGGTCGCCCACGATCACTTCGGTGCCCCATACCTGGTTGAGGATTTCGTTGCGGAGGAATACGCGGCCCGGCTTGGAGGCCAATAACTGCAACAGTTCGAATTCTTTCTTGGCAAGGATGATTTCCACCCCTTTATAGGTGACGGTGAATTTTTCGCGGTCAATCACCAGGTCGCCCAGGTGCAGTTGCTGCTCCTCCACTTTGTTGAGGCGGCGGAAAAGGGCGTTGATGCGGCTTACCAGCAGTTTGGGTTTGATGGGCTTGGCGATGTAATCGTCTGCCCCCATGTTCAGCCCCTCGATCTCGCTCTTCTCGTCATTGAGCGCGGTGAGGAAAAGCACCATGGTTTCCTTGAACTCCGGCAGTTTACGGATTTCTTTACAGGTGTCGATGCCATTTTTGTTGGGCATCATGATGTCCAGCATAATCAGATCCGGCCGGAAGATCTTCGCCTTCTGGATGGCTTCGCTGCCGTCTTTGGCCGTCACTGTTTCATAACCCGCGCTCCGGAGATTGTAACTTATGATTTCCAGGATATCCGCCTCGTCATCCACTACAAGAATTTTACCTACTGCTACTGCTGGTTCCATCAACATAAACTTGGGTTTTTAGATGGCACAAAATTAAACAGCGCTTTCCCGTTTAATGAAATGATAACATTATGTAATTGTTAATTCAGGCCCTCACCCGGCTGCAAGATACGCATTTGCGCGCGGTTACAGCCAGCAAGGCCCGCAGAGCATTGGTATGATGTATTTTTTAAATTAGAATTAAGAATAATGGGACTGCCGGCTTGTGTATTCGGAATAATTGGTAGTAAATTTGCAGTGTAGCGTAGGCGTAACTCATTTATATGAAGAAAACATTACTAATCATATCTTTAAGCATGGTATTCGGCGGATGGGTGTCCGCACAGCAGATCAAAATACCGATACAGCGACAGATTTTTCATGATAACATCGACAAGGAGCAGCAGGCCGCCGACAAATTTGACGGTAAAACCGACAATTTTGTAAAGGCCACGGAGGATGAAGCGATCAACCTCCAGGTGACGAACGCCCTGATGAAACAGGTAGACGCCATCCAGGTGGAGATCGAGCAGAACGAGGCGCTGGACCAGCGCCTGAAGGTGAAATACCTCACCGGCCTGCAGCAGGTGCTCAAGGATTATAACACCAAACGTTCGTTCCGCCGCATCGAGGCAGACGAAGCGCCGTCGATCGTGCAGGCCTACCGCAACATGATGCTGGCCGACATCGCCGGTAAAAGCATCTATCCCGTTGTACGCAACCTCAGCTTCGAAGCTGGGGAGCGCCTCGTGGAAGTGTTCAAGGACAATCCCGGTTCCAAGGAAGCCCGCGGCGAAATGTGGGGCAAATATGCCTTCAAGAACCTCGACGATATCATGCCCAAACTCGGGCCCTATCTCGATTACCCGGTGACGGACTCCATCGTGGCCGCCGTAGCGCGCAAGTACCCGAACAAGGTGCTTACCTACGCCACTTCGTACACGCCCACGGCGAGCGCCATCCGCCGCAACCCGGACCCGCTGGTGCAGCAGATCGTACAGATCGGCCGCTCTTCCCAGTCCACCAAACTGATGCCCTTCATCGATCAGCTGCTCGACGGCAGCGCTTCCATTTCGGAACTGGAAGCCGCCGTGGAAAACGACGACAACTATTTCCGCAAAATGGTCAAAGCGGCCATCGCCCTGCAGCAAAGGAAATCCAGCGGCCAGGAGCCCCTGGGCCTGAAAGCGATGCAGGAAAACATGCACGCCAAATCTCTCCGCTATATCCGCGAAATCAACGACCTGCACGAAGAAGGGCCGGCCGTAAGGTTCCGGATAGTGAAGGATTTTACCCCCGAAGAACTGTATTACCTGATCGTAAACGGCCAGGAAGAACTGTATACCTCCAGCTACACCAACGCCGCCAAGGCAGGGCTGTACGACCAGATGATGATCCGGATGAAACCGCCCCGCGGCGACAGCCTGCTGATGCTGGTGAACTTCGACCGTTTCAAGAAGTTCATCGCCATGGCCGCCGGCTTCAATACGCTCGACAATTTCCTGAAATCCATGGACCCCGAAAATGCGAACTACCTGATGGTAAAATTCGTGCGGAGCCTGGAAAAAACGGAAGACCTGGAAGACGCCGTGGACGTGGCCAACTCGTTCGGTTCCATCCGTGATCCCAAGCTGCTGGACTTCCTCCGGGCAGAGGTGCGTAAAAACCTGGTGTTCGTAGAAGGTAAAAAAGATAAAAGAGGCACCACCATTTACGGCCTGCTCAACAGCATCTTTACAGAAGATGCCGGCGGAACGGATTCCTCCAAAGCGTCCGACATGGCCGCCAAACTGCAGCTGCCGCCCATCAACTATGTGGAGTTCGCCACCCTCCCCAGCGACAGCGGGCGCATCTACCAGCAGGTATTCTTTTATGGCGATGAAGACGGCCTGATTTCCTATCGCAGTTTCATGGGCAACTTCCCCGGTGGCGAATGGACGGTCAGCAAAAACAACTACTGGACCACGATTTCGTCCACCAAAGGCAAACCCATCACCATTTACGCGAATAACCCGCTGAAAGAGCCGGAAGACAAAACCGCCATCGAAAAGCTGGCCGAATACCTCGATGAAAAAGACATTCATCCCACCGTATTCGTGCACCGCGGCCACAGTTACCACGTGAACACCACGCTCGATAACCTGCAGAGCACCGCGCGCATCGTGATTCTCGGCTCCTGTGGCGGTTACCATAACCTGGCCACCGTGCTGGAAAAAGCGCCCGAAGCGCACATCATTTCGTCCAAACAGGTAGGTACCTACCGGGTGAACGAGCCCATTATCCGCAGCCTCGAAGAGGTAATACGCGCGGGTAAGAATGTAGACTGGGTGCAGATGTGGGTAGGCCTTTCCAAACGCTTTGCGGGCGACGCAGGCAGCAAAACGCTGTTCGACGACTATGTGCCGCCGCATAAAAACCTCGGCGCCATCTTCATCAAAGCGTACCGCCAGGTGATGAAAGAAAACTAAAAGATATTCAACAGATACCAGTAAAAGGGAGAAACAGCCGGCCGGCATTCTCCCTTTTGCGTTTTCCGATTAAGCATTTACATTTACAGGAATGGACCAGGTTCAAAAGAAAAAGCAATTGTTTAACGTCAGTTTGCTGAGGCGGGTATTTTCCTTTGCGGCACCGTACCGGCGCTATTTTTATTTATCCATGTTTCTCACGGTGATGCTGGCGCTGCTGTCGCCCGTAAGGCCGTATCTGATCCAGCTGTCGGTCGACAAATACATCACCAACCAGTGGGCGCAGATGCTGGTGATCGTCACCATCCTCCAGATCGGCATGCTGATACTGGAAACTGCCGTGCGGTTCTTTTTTTCATACATCACCAACTGGCTGGGGCAATCCGTGATCAAAGACCTGCGCGTGGCCGTGTACAAGAAGGTGGTGGGCCTCAACCTCGCCTTTTTCGACAGAACGCCCATCGGTACCCTTACCACCCGCACCATCAACGACATTGAAGCCATCAACGATATTTTTTCCGAAGGCATCATTTCCATCGTGGCCGATCTGCTCATGATCCTGGCTATCCTCGGTGTGATGTTTTATGAAGACTGGCGGCTGACCCTGATCAGCCTGTCGCCATTCCCGGTATTGATTCTCGCCACCTACTGGTTCAAGGAGAGCGTGAACAAATCGTTCCACCGCGTGCGCAATGCCGTGGCTGCCCTGAACGCATTCGTGCAGGAGCATATCACCGGTATGCTGGTGGTACAGGCATTTTCGTCGGAAAACAGGGAGTTCGGCAAGTTCAGGAACATTAACAAGGATCACCGCAAGGCCAATATCGACGCCATCTTCGCCTATTCCGTCTTTTTCCCAGTTGTGGAGATCATACTGGCCATTTCGCTGGGGTTGATGGTGTGGTGGGGCGCCAACAAGGTACTGAACTATGAAGTGACGCAGGGCGTGATGATCGCGTTCATCATGTACCTCAACATGCTGTTCCGGCCGCTGCGTATCCTGGCAGACAAGTTCAACACCCTGCAGATGGGCATGGTGGCCAGCGAGCGTGTGTTCAAGGTGCTCGACAGCGAGGATTACATTGCAGACAAAGGGACGCATACCGCCGGCCATATGCGTGGCGAAATCAGTTTCGAGCATGTATGGTTCGCTTATAAAGACGAGCGGTATGTGCTGAAGGATATCAGCTTCCACGCGAAACCCGGTCAGACCATCGCCCTGGTAGGGCATACTGGTTCCGGTAAAACCACCATTATCAGCATCCTGAACCGCCTGTACGAAATCCAGAAAGGCCGCATCGCCATCGACGGCGTGCCGCTGCAGGATTACAAACTGGCGGAGCTGCGCAGTCGGGTAGGGGTGGTGCTGCAGGACGTGTTCCTGTTTTCCGGGTCCATTTACGATAATATTACGCTCCGTAACCCCGATATCAGCCGTGAGCAGGTGGAGCATGCCGCCAAACTCATCGGCATGCACGACTTTATCCTGCAACTGCCCGGCGGGTATGATTATCCCGTGATGGAGCGGGGCAGCACCCTGTCGCTGGGCCAGCGGCAGCTGATCTCATTTATCCGCGCACTGCTCTACAACCCTGCCATCCTCATTCTCGACGAGGCTACCTCATCCGTGGATACCGAGTCCGAAATGCTTATCCAGCACGCCATCGACAAACTGATCGCCGGGCGTACGGCCATTGTGATCGCCCACCGCCTGAGCACCATCAGCAAGGCCGACCAGATCATTGTGCTCGATAAGGGCGAGATCCGAGAGATGGGGAACCACGAGGAACTGATGAAGCAGGAGGGATATTACCACAAGCTGTACACCATGCAGTTCCAGAAAACGGGGAATACGGTGTGATTATTTTTAATATGTTTCCTCCCGTAACAGGTGATCTTGAGATAGCCCAACAGCGAGCACCGGAAACTTGTCAGATGATGAGAAAAAATAATAAGTAAACAGCGGTAGTCTTTCGGGTGGTGGCTGTTACCCGCCCGGTTAGTAACCCCCTTCACTATATCATTCATAATCAATGCATAAGCATCAGCCGTTGCCCGCCACATGATCCTCGTCAGTTTTTTTGCCGGCTACTACTATTTAATGTAAAATCGCCTACCTTTGCACAAAATTTCAGAAAACTGTGATTTCCTTGAATCGGTTCAAATACAAGCTGGTAGCCCTGATAACGGTTTTTTCCATGGCCGTGTCCGGTGCATTTGCTTCAGACAATGCAGACCCTCATGCCACTGAAGGCGCAGGCGAAAAGAAAGGTTTTAACGCCAAAGAGGTAATTCTTGGTCACGTAAAAGATGCGCACGACTGGCACGTTTTGAGCATCGGCGATTCACACTGGACCGTGCCCTTACCGGTTATTATTTATAACCCCGAGCGTGGCCTGTCCGTTTTCTCTTCTTCCAAATTCCATCACGGGCACGACGCGTACGATGGGTACCGTCTCCTGGATGCGCACTACATGGAGCACCACCACCTGGACAAAAAGCAGTACACCGAAGGTTCCATCATCGCGGTGGATGCCAACGACCAGCCGACCGGCGCCAAGATCTACGATCTGTCCATGACCAAAAACATCACCTTTATGATCATCGCGGCTATCCTGCTGGTGGTGATTATGCTGAATGTAGCCAAGGCATACCGCATCCGCGGTCACCGCCAGGCGCCCAAAGGGCTGCAGAGCCTCATTGAGCCGGTGATCATCTTTATGCGTGACGAGGTGGTGAAACCCAATATTCCGGGTAAAAAAGGCGACAAATACGTTCCCCTCATCCTGACTATCTTCTTCTTCATCCTGATCAACAACCTGATGGGCCTGCTGCCCGGCTCCGCCAACGTAACCGGCAACATCGCCGTTACCGCAGCCCTGGCGCTGATCAGCTTTGTAGTGATGATGGCATCTACCAACAGGCACTTCTGGGGCCACATCTTCAACCCTCCCGTACCGTTGGGTGTGAAGTTCATCCTGGCGCCCGTGGAGCTGATCGGTGTGTTCACCAAGCCCGTGTCGCTGATGATCAGGTTGTTCGCCAACATCCTGGCCGGCCACATCATCATCCTGAGCATTATTTCCCTCGTGTTCATATTCGGCTCCCTGAACAAGGTGGCCGGTTACGGATTTTTGCCGATCACCATCCTGTTCAACATCGTAATGATGATGCTGGAGCTGCTGGTGGCATTCATCCAGGCGTTCATCTTCGCCAACCTGACCGCCGTGTTTATCGGCCAGGCCATGGAACACGAAGGACATCATGATGCACATCATTAATCAAACAATGTTTAATCTTTAATTTCAAATACACATTTCATTATGGCACTTTTATCTGTTTTAATGCAGGCTACTGAAGCTGCTTCTTCTGGTCTGGCACAAGCCGGCGGTGCAATCGGTGCTGGTATCGCTGCTATCGCAGCTGGTATCGGTGTAGGTAACATCGGTAAAAGCGCGCTGGAATCCATCGCCCGTCAGCCTGAAGCTGCTAACGACATCCGTGCGAACATGATTCTTGCTGCGGCGCTGGTAGAGGGTGTTGCCCTGTTCGGCGTTATCGCTGGTCTGTTGGCCGTAGTTCTGTAAGAACAAACTTTTTACTGCATCCGGCGCACAGGGCAAAGGATGCAGTAATCTTTACTTCGAAAAGCATAACAACTATTTAAATATACATATATGGATTTGTTGCAACCTGCATTAGGCTTGTTTACCATTTCACTGCTGATCTTCATTATCGTATTCCTGATCCTGAAGAAATTCGCCTGGAAACCCATCCTTTCCACCCTGAAAGAGAGGGAAGACTCCATTTCCGATTCTATTGCCACTGCTGAAAGGGTAAAAGAAGAAATGGCCCAGATGAAAGCTGAACATGAACATGTACTGGCCGAAGCAAAAGCGGAACGCAGCAAGATTTTGAAAGAAGCGAAAGACGCCAAGGACCAGATCATCAGCGAAGCCAAAGCACAGGCCCAGGCAGAAGCCAAGAAGATCATCCACGACGCTTCCATCGCTATCGAAAACCAGAAAATGGCGGCCCTCACCGAGGTGAAAAACCAGGTAGGCACGCTGGTGATCGAAGTGGCGGAGAAAGTTCTGCGCAAAGAGCTGTCAGACAAACAAAACCAGGAAGCGTACATCAGGCAACTGGCTTCTGAAATCAAAATGAACTAATTAACCGGCTGAATTAAAGATTATGCAAAATCCCCGTTTAGCAAGCAGATATGCTAAATCATTGATAGACCTGGCGGTGGAAAGGAACGAGCTGGAAGCCGTGCACAGCGATATACTGCTCCTGCAGTCTATCCTGCGTACCAACCCGGACGTGGCCGTGCTGCTGAAAAGCCCGGTTATCAAAGCCGATAAGAAGATCAAGATCATGGGCGCCATCCTCGATGGTAAAATCAGCGCGATGACCTCCGGCTTCATCCGCCTGCTGGCCAATAAAGGCCGCGAAGGCGTACTGACGGAAATCACCGCCGCCTTTGAACAGCAATACAACATCCTGAAAGGTATCACGCATGTAAAGCTGACTTCCGCCACACCGCTGGAGCCCGCACTGCTGAACCTGATCCGCGAAAAAGTGGAAACCACCGCAGGCCGCAAAATAGAGCTGGAAACGGCTGTAAATGCAAACCTGATCGGCGGCTTTGTACTGGAAACCGGCAACGAACTGTTCGACGCTTCCGTACTGCGTGACCTGAAAGACATCAAAAAGCAGTTCCTCAAGAACATTTACGTGTCCGACATCCGATAAGTATTTAACAGCAGCCGCTGCGTAACCGCAAAGCTGTTGTCGTTATAATTATTCTAACTTTAACGACTCTTTAAAAAAAGCATAACAACATGGTTGACATTAAACCAGATGAAATTTCGGCGATTTTACGCCAGCAACTGAGCAACTTCAACGCCTCTGCGGAGCTGGAAGAAGTGGGCATCGTACTGTCTGTAGGTGACGGTATCGCCCGCGTGTACGGACTGAACAACGTGCGCTCCGGTGAGCTGGTTGAATTCGAAAACGGCGTAAAAGCCATCGTATTGAACCTGGAAGAAGATAACGTGGGTGTGGTATTGATGGGTGCTTCAACAGAAATCAAAGAAGGTAACACCGTACGCCGCACCGGCCAGATCGCTTCCATCAAAGTGGGCGAAGGCATGGTAGGCCGTGTGGTAAACACCCTGGGCGAACCGATCGACGGTAAAGGCCCTATCACCGGGGAACTGTATGAAATGCCCCTGGAGCGTAAAGCACCGGGCGTTATCTACCGTGAGCCGGTAAAAGAACCGCTGCAAACCGGTATCAAGGCGATCGACGCCATGATCCCCATCGGCCGCGGCCAGCGTGAGCTGGTGATCGGTGACCGCCAGACGGGTAAAACCGCCATCTGCGTGGATGCCATCATCAATCAGAAAGAGTTTTATGACGCCGGTAAACCGGTATATTGCATATACGTAGCGATCGGCCAGAAAGCATCCACCATCGCAGGTGTGATGAAAACCCTGGCAGATAACGGCGCCCTGGCGTACACCACCATCGTGGCCGCTTCTGCTTCAGACCCGGCTCCGCTGCAGTTCTACGCTCCCTTCGCCGGTGCAGCCATCGGTGAATTCTTCCGCGACACCGGCCGCCCTGCCCTGATCATCTATGATGACCTGTCCAAACAGGCCGTGGCTTACCGTGAGGTGTCCCTGCTGCTCCGCCGCCCTCCCGGCCGTGAAGCTTACCCTGGTGACGTATTCTACCTCCACAGCCGCCTGCTCGAGCGCGCTGCGAAAATCATCGCAAAAGATGAGATCGCACAGCAGATGAACGACTGCCCGGATTCCATCAAACACCTCGTAAGAGGCGGTGGCTCCCTGACGGCATTGCCCATCATCGAAACACAGGCTGGTGACGTATCCGCATACATCCCCACGAACGTGATCTCCATCACCGACGGTCAGATCTTCCTGGAAAACAACCTGTTCAACGCGGGTATCCGCCCCGCTATCAACGTGGGTATCTCCGTGAGCCGCGTAGGTGGTAACGCCCAGATCAAATCCATGAAGAAAGTATCAGGTACCCTGAAACTCGACCAGGCGATGTACCGCGAAATGGAAGCCTTCTCCAAATTCGGCGGTGACCTCGACGCGGCAACCAAATCCGTACTGGATAAAGGTGCCCGTAACGTGGAAATCCTGAAACAGCCTCAGTTCTCTCCCTTCTCCGTAGAAAAACAGGTAGCCATTATTTACCTCGGTACCAATGGCCTGCTGCGCGAAGTGCCCGTGAAAAACATCCGTGCCTTCGAAGACGCTTTCCTGCATGAAATGGAAGTAAGGCTCCCCGATGTACTCGGCGAGTTCAAAAAAGGTAACCTGCCCGAAGAAGGCCTGAAGAAAATGGTCGCCCTGGCAGAAGAACTGAAGCCCAGATTCGCATAGTTAAATCATCGCTTTAGATAATAAAAGGCTGTATCATTTGTGGTACAGCCTTTTTTAATTCAAGCCATCCGGCACGACTGTTGAACCGCCCTCGCGTTCGCCAGGGCCCACGTCGATGCCGGTGCTGTACATATATCATATATCCTTTTCAAACTCCAGGGAAAATTCTTCCCCACCACGTAGAGTTGGTTTTCCCGATTTCAGCCACTCAGCCAATGACCATGCGATAGACACCGACCATGGGCACAGGTTAACAGGCTTAGCTACAAAAAAATTATTTGGTTTATAATATAAACTAGTTTAGTTTTGCTTCGTCAATCCTAATCTAACTATATGCTCAGGTCATTCCCCATTCTAATCCTCTTTACCTTCATTCCCCTGCTTATGCAGGCACAATCGACCGTCAGCGGTAAAGTCACCAATGCTAAAAAGAAACCCCTCCCCGGCGTGAACATTGCGATTGCCGGCACATACGATGGAGCGACCACCGCGGCCGACGGCAGCTTCTCCTTTACCACCTCCGCCAAAGGCGAAAGGGTCGTAACGGCCTCGCTCGCAGGGTACGCCCCGCTGGAAATCAAAACAGATCTGGCCGCCGCACAGGGTCTCAACCTGGTGTTAAAGGAAACGGTCAACGAACTGAAGATGGTGACCATTTCGGCGGGCAGTTTCGAGGCCAGCGATGAAAAGAAGAACACCGTACTGAAGCCGCTCGACATCGTGACCACCGCCGGCGCGAACGCCGACATCGTGAGCGCCCTCAAAACGCTTCCCGGCGCGCAGCAGGTGGGCGAGAAAGAAGGGTTGTTCGTGAGGGGCGGCACCGGCTATGAAACGCAAACGTTCATCGACGGAATGCTGGTGCGTAACCCCTTTTCCAGCGGCATGCCCGACTATGCGGCCCGGGGCAGGTTTTCGCCGTTCCTCTTTAAAGGCACCACTTTCAGCAGTGGCGGCTATTCCGCGCAATATGGCCAGGGGCTGTCGTCTGCACTGGTACTGGAGTCTACCGACCTGCCCGACCGTTCGTCTTATTCGCTCGGCCTCGGCACGGTGGGCCCCAGTGTGGGAGTAGACATGCTGTCGAAAAACAAAAAACAGGCGTACGGTTTTGAGGTGGACTATTTCAACCTGGCGCCTTATTTCGCGCTGGTGAAACAAAAACAGAAACCGACCATCGCTCCGCAGGGCGCGAATGCATCGGCCAACTACCGGCTCAAAACTTCCCGCAACGGCATGCTCAAGATATTTGTGAACAGCAGCTGGAGTAAGTTCGGCTTCCGCGGCGAAAGCCTGGAATACCCGGGGTTCAACGAAGAGTTCGAACTGGAGAACAAATATCTCTACACCAATATCAGTTATAAGGAGAGTCTGGGCAAAGGCTGGAAACTCAACCTGGGAACGTCTTTCAGCACCAACCAGGATCGCATCTACATGGATACGGTAGGCAAATCGCCCAGCCCCAGCCGCGTCAACGCCCGCCAGGACCTTACGCAGTTCAGGGTGATGGTGACCAGGATGCTCGGCCGCTTTTCGATGCTGCGCCTCGGCACCGAATACCAGTATGCCGATGAGCGGAACAAATTCAACAGCTTCCGCGGCAGTTACGTAGACAGTTATTCGGGCTCATTCGCGGAAGCGGATATCTATTTCACGCCCCGCTTCGTGGGCCGCCTGGGCACGCGGTACGAATACACCTCGCTGCTGAAAGCCGCCAATATCGCGCCCCGCGCCTCCCTCGCCTACAAACTAGACGATAAGAGCCAGGTGGCGTTTGCCTATGGTGAATTCTATCAGAAGCCCGAGCAGCAATACCTGCGGATGTCGCACAACCTGGGTTTCATGCGGGCCACGCATTACATTGCCAGCTACCAGCGCCTGTCGGAGTTCTACACCCTGCGCGGGGAAGTGTTCTATAAAAAATACCACGACCTCGTTAAAACGGTACCGCACCTGAATAATAACGGTACCGGCTATGCGAAAGGAGCGGAGCTGTTCTGGCGCGACCGTAAATCCATCAAGAACGTGGATTACTGGCTGTCTTATTCTTTCCTCGATACCAAGCGCGATTACCTGAACTATCCTTACGAAGTGCAGCCTGATTTCGCCGCACAGCACACGGCCACCCTGGTGTATAAGCATTACATTCCGTCTATCCAGCTGAATGTGGGCGCCACTTATTCGTTCGCGACGGGAAGGCCGTATTACAATCCCAACCGGCCGGAGAGTGAGTTCATGAAAGATCGCACCCGTAACCTGAATACGCTGAGCCTGAACGTGAATTACCTCACCTCCATCGGCAAGGCCTTTACGGTATTCGTGTTCACGATGTCGAACGTGCTGGGGAACGACCAGGAGTATGGCTTCCGGTATTCGTCGGACAAGCTGCGGAGGAACATGGTAGGCCCGATGGCGCCGCGTTTCTTTTTCGTGGGCATGTTCATGAGTTTCGGCATCGACCGCCGGCAGGAAGTGATCGACAGACAATGACCAAATGCAACCGGGCATGAACACGGTTGCTGATATCGATAATTACACAACAACCCTAACGAAATAAACTTTAACTGATGAAACGAATGCTTCTTTCTCTTTTACTGGCCGGCGCGGCCATCACCGCCAATGCTCAGAGCGAGCAATATGAAAGCGCCATGAAACAGCAGATAGGCCTGCTCGACAGCAGCAGCACCTATAGCGAAGCCGGCATGCAGCAGCTCGCCAATACATTCGAGCGAATTGCGGAAGCGGAGAAAACACAGTGGTTGCCGTATTATTACGCCGCTTACTGCCGCGTGAACGAGGCGTACATGGCAAAGCACAAGGACAAAGTAGACGGGGTCGCAGATAAAGCCCTGCTGAGCATCGAAAAAGCGCAGGCGCTGAAGGGAAAAGATTCCGAGATATCCTGCATCCTGTCGATGATCGCTACGTCACGCATCAGCGTAGACCCGATGACGCGCGGTATGAAATATGGGCCCGAGTCCGGCGCGCATCTCGAAGAAGCTAAAAAGCTGAACCCTGAAAATCCGCGTGTGTACATGCTGGAAGGGCAATCGCTGCTATATACGCCCGAGGCTTTCGGCGGCAGCAAAACAAAAGCGAAAGAAACGTTTGAAGTGGCGCTGAAGAAGTTTGCCGCATTCAAACCTGAAAGCCCTATCGCGCCCAGCTGGGGCGAGCATTACACGAAGATGCTGATTGCGGGGATAAAATAAAATGTTTAGTTTACGGGCGGCACACCTGCCCGTAAACTATTTTTCTGTGTTTAATCGTATGTAATGGATTTTAAAGAGCTGGACCCGGTATTACATTCTCAGTTACGGTTGGCAATTATGTCTGTACTGATCAGTGAGGAAGAAGCAGAATTCACGCTGCTGAAGGAAAAAACGAATGCTACGGCAGGCAATCTCAGCGTGCAGATCAACAAGCTGAAAGACGCGTCGTACATCGAAGTAACGAAGCAGTTTAAAGACAACTACCCGCAAACGATCTGTAAAATCACGGCCGAAGGCAAACGTGCGTTTGAGAATTATGTGAAATCCATTCAGTCTTATCTGCACGCAGGCAAAAAAAAGTGAATTCGCGGCCACTGTTAACCCGGTGCAGCGCTTTGTGCTAACTTCATCTTCCGCGAAAACCATTAAAGGTACAGCAGATGGAAGTATTGGAACACAAACTTAAAGTGGCGCCAACGGCCGCGCTTGTGCTGCATTTTGCACGTCCGCTGTTCAGCAGCGGCCTTACCCATAATTACATCGGCCGCATCGATCTCAGCGAGGTAGCTCCGATGGCGGCGAAGCTGGAAGAGCTGTTCAAACATTTCCCCGAAACGATTTTATTCCGCAAAAAATACATCCGGTACCTGCTGCAGGAATACCTGACAGACGATATCCCCGTGCAGGTGTGCATGCTCGGCGCAGGGCTCGACCCGTTGACGCTTCACCTGCTGGAAGAATACCCTCACGCGGTCAGCGCCATTTTTGAAGTGGACGAAGAGCACATCGGCATCAAAAAACAGTTATACCCGGCCAGCGAAAAAATACATTTCATTCAGGCGGATATCACAGATACCCTGCATTTGCCGGATCGTCTCCGCGATGCGGGGTATCACCCTGAAATACCCGCCATTATCATATTCGAGGGACTGATACATTATATTTCCGACATCAATTTTCTCAACATCATGCAGTTTTTCCGGACGCCCAACAAAACCAATGTGGTGATCATGGATTATATGCTGCCGGAAAACAGCCTGCCGGCGAGCGTATTACCGGTGTTCCGGCCGCTGCGGCAGATGATGGAAGCCTTTATCGGGGGCGGCATCCACTTCTATAACCGGGCGCAGGTGTTCAGTATGGTGGCGGCGCTGCAAGGCGATGTGGTCAGCGTGGCATCGATGCAGGAGGTGGAATACAAGCTCAACGGGCGCAACGAGCTCTATTACGGGGAAGGAGAGGGGTTTATTGAAATGATTTCCTGCTATATCTGAGCAATAAAAAATGGCAGCCACCGCATGAGGGGCTGCCATTTGACTATGTTGGCCTGTTTTACACAGCGCCCCGTTCGGAGGCGATCTCCGTTTTCTTCAGGGGATTCTGTGTGTTTTCAGCGTATGTTTTGCGTTTGGCGATGATGTCGATGGCTGTGAATACCGCCTGGCGGAACGAGGCTTCGTCGGCGGTGTTTTTACCGGCAATGTCGAAGGCGGTGCCGTGGTCGGGCGAGGTGCGCACGATGGGCAGGCCGGCCGTGTAGTTCACGCCTTCGCCCTGCGCCAGCGATTTGAACGGGATCAGGCCCTGATCGTGGTACATGGCCAGCACCCCGTCGAATTTGCGGTGCATTTCACGGGCAAAAAATGCGTCGGCGCTGTAAGGGCCGAAAGCAAGGATGTTATTATGTTTGGCCTGCTTGATGGCGGGCGTGATGTGTTTGATTTCTTCGTCGCCGATGAGGCCTTCGTCGCCCGCGTGCGGGTTCAGGCCGAGTACGGCGATGCGCGGCTTGTCGATCCCGAAGTCTTTCACCAGGCTCTCTTTCATCAGCATCAGCTTGCTGAGGATGTTCTCCTTGGTCACGAACTTCGCGATTTCGGCCACGGGCACATGCTCGGTGAGCAGGCCCACCCGCATATTGTCTGCCGTCATGAACATCAGCACATCTTTGCTCTGGAAAGCATTCTGCAGGTAAGGCGTATGGCCGGTGAAGTTGAAATCGGCGCTCTGGATATTCTTTTTATGGATAGGAGCGGTTACCAGCCCTTCGATCTGTTTGTCTTTCAGGCATTCGATCGCCACCGCCAGTGAACGGGCGGCGTATTTCCCGCCGATTTCGTTGAGGATGCCGGGTGTGATCTGTACTTCTTCTTCCCAGCAGTTGAAAACACTCACCTGCTTGGGGTTAAGGCGGCTGAAGTCCTTTATACTCTGGTAATTGAAGTTGTTTTCGTTCAGCAGCTTCCGGTAGAAGTTGATGGTTTTGTTCGACGCGAAAATAACCGGCGTACAGAGTTCCAGCATGCGGTTGTCAGCAAAAGTCTTGATGATGATTTCCGTTCCGATGCTGTTCAGGTCTCCCACCGAAATTCCTATGACGGGGCGGTGTGTATGTGCAATGGCTGTACTCATGCGCTTTTAGGATAAAAATGATCGGTCAAATATACGTGGAATTGTTGACAGATTGCGGCGTGCAGGGGCAAACTGGAGACTATTCCTTAATTTTGCCCTTCAAACTATTTCATGTATACGCTTAAAAAGTCACTCGGCCAGCATTTTCTCAAAGACGAAAATATGTGCCGGCAGATCGTGGAGGCCATGCCCGTAGAGGAGGGCCTGCAATTGCTGGAAGTGGGGCCGGGTGGCGGCGCTATCACCAAATACCTGCTCGAGATCCCCGGTATCATCTTCCGGGCGGTGGAGCTGGACGCGGAAAAGGTGCAGTACCTCGAAAAGACCTTTCCCGCCATCAAAGGCAAACTCATCAATGAGAGTTTCCTCGACATGCAGCCCCCTTTCACCGGGGAATTTTCCATCATCGGCAACTTCCCCTACAACATATCCACCCAGATCATGTTCCGGGTGCTCGACTGGCGGGCGCAGGTGCCTGCGGTAGTGGGGATGTTCCAGAAAGAGGTGGCGCAGCGCATCGCGGCGGGGCATGGGAATAAGGACTACGGCATCCTGAGCGTGCTGCTGCAGCGCTTTTACAGGGTGGAATACCTCTTTGAGGTGGACGAGCAGAGCTTTAACCCGCCGCCCAAAGTGAAGTCGGCCGTTATCCGCCTCACCCGGCTGGAGGCTCCGCTGGCGGTCAAAAGCGAGAAGAAGTTCAACCTGCTGGTGAAAACGGCCTTCGGGCAGCGCAGGAAACAGCTGCGCAACCCGCTGAAAGGGTTTTTCGATAAGACATTTTTACAGGAACCAATATTTACAAAAAGGGCGGAAGAGCTGTCTGTGGCCGACTTCGTGACCCTTTCCGAACACATGTTATGAGCCAGAAAGTTTTAATTACAGCGAAAGTTCACGAATACCTGATCAATCAACTGGAAGCAAAGGGATACACCGTACAATACGAACCGTCCATTACCTACAACGGGGTGATGGAGGTGATTCACGACTGCAAAGGCCTCATCGTAACCACCCGTATCAGGGTGGATAAGGCGCTGATCGACCAGGCCCCGGCGCTGGAGTGGATAGGCCGCCTGGGCTCCGGGATGGAACTGATAGACGTGCCTTATGCGGAAAGCAAGGGCATTCACTGCGCCAGCAGCCCCGAAGGGAATATGGACACGGTGGGCGAGCAGGCCACAGGCATGCTGATCATGCTCATGCACAACCTGCTGAAAAGCAACCTGGAGCTGCGGCAGTACATCTGGGAGCGCGATGGTAACCGCGCCTGGGAACTTGGCGGCAAAACCATTGCCATCATCGGCTACGGCCACACAGGCAGCAGCTTTGCTCGTAAGCTCCGCGGGTTCGACATGCGCATCCTGGCGTACGATAAATACAAAAAAGGCTACGGCAATGAATATGTGGAAGAATCGGATATGGACACCATTTTCCGGGAAGCGGATATCGTGAGCCTGCACCTGCCCCTCACCGAAGAAACCCGGCACCTGGGGAACGCCGCTTTTTTGGGCAATTTCGCCAAACCGGTGGTGCTGATCAATACTTCCCGGGGGAAGGTGGTGCGCACGGCCGACGTGATCGGCGCGCTGGAAGCCGGCACGCTGGCGGGCGCCTGCCTCGACGTACTCGAAAATGAAAAGCTCGATACCTTCAGCGCAGCGGAAAAAGAACAACTGCAGTTCCTGCTGCAGCACCCGCGTGTGGTGCTCACCCCGCACATTGCCGGTTATTCCCACGAGGCCAGCATCAAAATGGCACAGGTGGTACTGACGAAGCTGGGGATTTAGGGGATTTGTTCAGGTGGAGCATTTTCCCCCACCGGGGGCGGCAACGGGTCACTGCGGCCTTCTTTCAGGCAGCTAAAATCTTTAGAATATTAGCGTTTTTTATATGTGAACGGGAGTTTCCGCCGCATTTTATTTTTGTTATATTTGCAATGATCACACTTAATGACGTCTTTGCGCAAGCGGGGGCGTTAATTTTTTTTTTCTTTATACTAAATCGTTACGGTTATGTCTGGCGTAAATTATGTAACCAAGGAAACCCTTGACCAAATGAGAGACGAGCTTACGCAGCTCAAAACGAAAGGGAGGGCCGAGATAGCGAGAGCCATTTCGGAAGCCCGTGAAAAAGGGGATTTGAAGGAGAACGCAGAATACGACGCAGCTAAAGAAGCGCAGGGCCTCCACGAGGCGAAAATTGCCGTGCTGGAAAACGTCATTGCCAATGCCAGGGTAGTGGAAGCGGATTCCATCGACACATCGAAGGTATCAGTGCTGTGCAAGGTGACCATCACCAACCTGGCCAACAAAAAAACAATGACCTACCAGCTGGTTTCCGAAAAGGAAGCTGACCTGAAACAGGGCAAAATCTCGGTGACTTCCCCCATCGGCAAAGGCCTGCTGGGCAAAAAAGTGGGCGATGAAGCGCTCGTGAACGCTCCCAATGGCAGCATGAAATTCAAAATTGAAAGCATTACCGTGTAAACGGGCACAAATAGTTGTAATAGCTACGATAAAAGGTCTTTGCTCCGGCAAGACCTTTTTCTTTTACGCCGATTGGCGTAGCTTAGCAGTTGGACCTGCTTAATCAATACACGCTATGACTATCTTTTCAAAAATCATCAAAGGCGAAATACCCAGCTATAAAATCGCGGAGAACGAACATTTTTACGCCTTCCTGGATATTTTTCCGCTGGTACAGGGCCACACGCTTATTGTGCCCAAAGTGGAGACCGACAAGTTCTTTGATGTGGACGACCAGTTGCTGGCGGAATGGCTGTTGTTTGCCAAGCCCATCGCCCGCGCCATCGAGCAGGCGATTCCCTGCAACCGGGTAGGTATGAGCGTGGTGGGGCTGGAAGTGCCGCATGCGCATATGCACCTCATCCCGATCAATTCTGCGGATGACCTGAATTTTACACGTCAGAAACTGAAGTTGTCGCAGGAAGAATTTAAAGCAATCCAGGAAAAGATAACGTCGGGTTTATAAGGTCGGGACATAAAACTTGAAGCCGATGCCGTGAAGTGTTTCGAGCTTCACGTCTTTGTCGTCCAGGAAGTGTTTGCGGATCTTCGTGATAAAAACGTCCATGCTGCGGCCCAGGAAGTAATCGTCTTTTCCCCATACGTGGTAAAGGATTTCTTCGCGTTTGAGGGTCTTGTTGGCGTTTTCGCAAAAGAATTTCAGCAGGTCCGCTTCTTTTTGGGTCAGGCTGGCTTTTACTTTGCCGGTTTTGTCCAGCAGCTTCAACTCTCCGTAATCGAAAGTGGTCTTTCCGACGGTAAACGTGGTGCGTTTGTCTGCATTCAGCGGCCTGGTGCGTTTGAGGAATACCTCTATCCGCAGCAGCAGCTCCTGCATGCTGAAAGGTTTGGTTACGTAATCGTCCGCGCCGTGTTTAAATCCGCTGATTTTGTCTTCATCCTGGGATTTGGAGGTAAGGAACAGTATAGGGATCAGATCGTTCCGCTGCCGGATTTGTTTGGCCAGTTCAAAGCCGTTCTTTTTGGGCATAACCACATCCAGCAGGCAAATATCATACAGGCTTTTTTGAAACGTTTTCCAGGCAATGTCCCCATCTGAGCAGTGCGTCACCTCGTATCCGGATTCTTCCAAACGCTTTTTGGTTATAGCACCCAGGTTATAATCATCCTCCACTAGTAGTATTCTAGCCTTCGTATCCATCTACGAAAAAATTAGGGGTGATAAAAGGTATAAAAATCCATTAAAGTAACAATTGTATTTGCGTTTTTTCGGTTCAAGCAAGCAGTTCAGCCATATTTTAGTTCAAAATAAGTACATTTTCTCAATTAACAAACAGCCGCCCGCTTCTATTTGTTCAAATGCGGCTAAGGCTTGCAAACCCGCTCGGGGTGTTGCTGGAGAAATTTTTCCCATCCTTTTGATTTACTGATGCCTGCCAGCGGATTGCTTTCCTGGAAATGATGACAAACGGCTACAGCCAGGGCGTCGGTGGCATCGAGGTATTCGGGCTGCTCGTCGAAGCGGAGGATGCGCTGGAGCATTTGCCAGACCTGCTCTTTATTGGCATTACCGTTCCCGGTAATGGACTGTTTCACTTTCTTGGGAGAATACTCCGCCACGGTGAGCCCGGCCTGCATGGCCGTGGCGATGGCCACTCCCTGGGCGCGGCCCAGTTTCAGCATACTCTGCACGTTTTTCCCGAAAAAGGGGGCCTCGATGGCGCAACAGGCGGGTTTATGCTGGTGAATCAGCTCGTTCATGCGGTGGTGGATGAGCTGGAGCCGCTCGTAATGGTCTTTTTTGGGATTCATCTTCAGTACGTCCATTTCGATAATGACAGCCTGCTTACCGGTAACGGCGATCAGTCCGTACCCCATAATGATCGTTCCCGGGTCGATGCCGAGAATTATTTTTGTATTGTTTGCCAAGCGGAGACTATTTTTGCCAAAATCTGAACAACTGAACAAAAGTACCAAAATAATCCTCAATTATGTGCTGGGCGGCGCCCTGTGTGTGTGGTTAACCTTCGCTATCTACCAACAGATCTTACATCAGCAGAACCTTCCGGCGGCCTGGACGCATATGAAGACCACCGTCATGGAGAAGGGCTGGCTGTTAATGCTGGTGGTGGTGGTGATGATGTTCCTGAACTGGGGGCTGGAAGCCCGCAAATGGCAGCTGCTGGTGCAGCCGCTCGAAGAAGTGCCCTTCCGGCGGGCCTTCGGGGCCATCCTCAGCGGGGTGTCCCTCTCCGTGAACACCCCCAACCGTATCGGGGAATACGGCGGCCGCATCCTTTACCTGCGTAACAAGAACAAACTCAAAGCCATCGCCGCCACCATCGTAGGTAGCTTCTCCCAGCTGATCATCACCATCGTTTTTGGGCTGATTGGCTTTATTTACTATATTAATCAGTATGAAATGACCCGCGGGGGGAATTTCGAACCGGCCGTCAGGGAGAAATTATTGTTAGCTTTTCTGCTGGTTATTTGCACCCTCGTGCTAATACTTTACTTTCGGTTACAGATCATTGTAACCCTGTTTGAAAAAATACCCTGGCTGCGCAAGGTCAAAGTGTTTATCCAGATCATTGCCCGCTATTCCCCCACGGAACTGCGGAAGCTGCTGCTCCTGAGCGCCCTGCGGTATACGGTGTTCTCGGCACAATATTTGATTTTATTATATGCGTTGGGCGTGTCTTTCGTGTGGTGGCAGGGGTTTTTTATGATCAATGTGATTTACCTCGTGATGGCTGTGCTGCCCACCATCGCTATTGCTGAAATTGGGCTTCGCGGCAGTGTTAGCATGCATTTCCTGGGCCTGCTGAGTACAAACGCAGCGGGCATTCTGGCGGCCACGGTGGCCATTTGGCTGATCAACCTGGTGTTGCCGGCCGTGATGGGGAGCCTGTTGCTGCTGGGCGTAAAAATATTCAAGACAAATAGCGATTGATCGATGAAGTATTTTCTGATGTTATTTTGCGGGTTAACCATTGCAGGAGGATCATTTGCCCAAAGCGACTTTTGCGGCATCACCAATACCAGTTTCAACGCAGGTGAATCGCTGACCCTGAAAGTGTTCTATAACCTGGGCAGCATGTTCGTCGGCGCCGGCGAAGCCACCTTCAACTGCAAACTGGAAAAATACAACGGGAAAGATGCTTACCACGTAATAGGGGAAGGACGCACCTACCGCACCTACGACTGGTTCTTCAAAGTGCGCGATAAATACGAAAGTTATATCGATACCGCCACCATGCTCCCCATCCGCTTTATCCGCAACGTCAACGAAGGCGGCTATAAAATCTACAATAACGTGGGCTTCAACCGCGAAACCGGCCAGGCTACCAGCACCAACGGCACCTTCAAAGTGCCCAACTGCATCCAGGACGTGATCAGCGCCATCTACTACGCCCGCAACATCGACTTTTCCAAACATAAGCCCGGGGATAAAATTCCCTTTACGATGTTCCTCGACGACGAAGTGTATGAAATTTATATCCGCTATGTAGGCAAGGAAAATGTAGACACCCGCTACGGCACCTTCCGCGCCATCAAGTTCAAGCCGCTCCTGATCAAAGGCACCATCTTCCAGGGCGGGGAACAGATGACCGTTTGGGTGAGCGACGACGGGAACAAGATACCCCTGCGGATAGACAGCCCCATTTCCGTCGGCAGCATTAAAGTGGACATGATCAATTATGCCAACCTCCGGCACCCCCTCAGCGCCCTGGTGAAAAAAAGATAAGTATATTTGTTACAGTTTAAAAACTAACTGGATATGGAAGAACGTAAACCTAAGATATTGCTGGCAGAAGACGACACCAACCTGGGTATGGTGCTGAAGAACTACCTGGAGCTGAACGATTATGATGTGGAGCTCTGCCGGGACGGCATCCTGGCGCTCGCCGCCTTCCGCCGCGACAAGTTCGACATCTGCCTGCTCGACATCATGATGCCCAATATGGACGGTTTCAAGCTCGCCGAAGAGATCCGCGACGTGGATCCCGACATCCCGCTCTTTTTCCTGTCCGCCAAAACCATGAAGGAAGATATCATCCAGGGCTACAAACTGGGCGCCGACGATTATATCTCCAAACCGTTCGACAGCGAGCTGCTGCTGCTCAAGATCAAAGCCATCCTGAAGCGCAACCAGGAGCTGAACAGCAAGGAAGAAGAACAGTTCGAATTCAAAATAGGGCAGTACGCCTTCAATTCCCGCCTGCGCACCCTTACCAAGGGCGGCGAATCCACGCACACCCTGTCTCCGAAAGAAAACGAGCTGCTGCACATGCTCTGCGAACATAAAAACGACCTGCTGCCGAGGGAAGTGGCCCTTAAAAAGATCTGGGGCAGCGATACCTACTTCAACGGGCGCAGCATGGACGTGTATATCGCCAAACTGCGCAAATACCTGAAAGACGATACCAACATCGAGATCGTGAACATTCACGGCAATGGTTTCAGGCTGGTGGTGAAAGACTGATCACACTAACAAACGACATAAAAAAAGAGCGTGCCGCATTCCAGTGGCACGCTCTTTTTTATGCGGATGATGAATGGTCAGAATAACAGCTGCCCGCCCTTGTTCGGCGTTTTGCCCAGGTGTGTGTAGGCCTTTTCGGTCACCTCACGGCCGCGGGGCGTCCGTTTGATAAAACCTTCCTGGATGAGGAAGGGCTCGTACACCTCTTCGAGTGTGCCCGCCTCTTCGCCCACTGCGGTGGCAATGGTGGTGATGCCGACAGGGCCTCCTTTGAAGTTTTCGATGATCACATTGAGGATGCGGTTATCCATTTCGTCGAGGCCATATTCATCCACGCTCAGTGCGCGGAGGCTGTGCTGCGCGATGCCCATGTCGATCACGCCGTTGCCGATCACCTGTGCAAAATCGCGCACACGGCGCAGCAGGCCGTTGGCGATACGCGGCGTGCCACGCGAGCGGCGCGCTATTTCCATGGCTGCGTCGGATGTGATTTTGGTGCCCAGCAGGCCCGCTGCGCGCCAGAGTATTTTCTGCAAAGTGGCAGCATTGTAATATTCCAGCCTCGATTTGATACCGAAGCGGCTCAGCAGGGGCGCGGTGAGCAATCCCGAGCGGGTGGTGGCGCCGATCAGCGTGAAAGGGTGCAGGTTGATCTGCACCGAACGGGCGCTGGGCCCGGAATCGATCATGATGTCGATGCGGTAGTCTTCCATCGCGGAATAGAGGTATTCCTCCACCACGGTGCTGAGGCGGTGGATTTCATCCACGAACAGCACGTCCTTTTCTTCGAGGTTGGTGAGCAAACCCGCCAGGTCGCCGGGTTTTTCGATCACGGGGCCCGAGGTTTCACGGATGTTCACGCCCAGTTCGTTGGCGACGATGCGGGACAGGGTGGTTTTACCCAGGCCCGGAGGGCCGTGGAAAAGAATGTGATCAAGGGCCTCGCCGCGCTGTTTGGCCGCCTGGATAAATATCTTCAGGTTGCCGATGATCTGCTCCTGCCCCGAGAAATCCATGATTTCCTTCGGCCGGATGCTATTCTCAAACTCCTTCTCTGCGGCGCTAAGCCGGTTCTCATCTGGTCTTATATTAGAATTGGACATGGGATCTCTTTCAACGTCAAATGTATTATTTTTAACCAAATCTTTGTCTATATGAAATTATACTTATCCGGCCTGTGTTGTGCGTTGCTGCTGATCTGTGGGCCGGCAGGCGCCCAGCGCATCAGTAAAGCGGAAGTGAGCCGCATCATTTCGGTGCTGGCGGCCGACAGCATGCAGGGGCGCGCAACCTACTCGCCCGGTATCGAAATGGCTTCCCTGTTCATTGAAGATGAGTTTAAAAAAGCAGGCCTGGAGCCGCTGCCGGGCCTCACCGGTTACCGGCAGGCCTTCGCCACGGTGGGCCGCCGCATACGCCCGGTGGATTCCGTTACGGCGGAAGAAAATCCCCGCTACCTGCACAATGTGGTGGGCATGATCCGCGGTACGGACAAGCCGGAGGAATATGTGATCTTTTCGGGTCACTACGATCATATCGGCATCCAGAAGGCCGAGGCGGAAGATAGTGTCGCCAATGGCGCGGACGACGATGCTTCGGGCATCACGGCCGTTATCCTGCTGGCCAACTATTTCAAACAGCATCCGCCCGCCAGGAGCGTCATCTTTGCCGCATTCACCGCAGAAGAGATCGGCGGCTTCGGCTCGCGTTACTTCTCCCAGCAGCTGGCTCCCGAAAAGATCGTGGCGATGTTCAACATAGAAATGATCGGGAAAGAATCGAAGTTCGGCCGTAACAGCGCGTTCATTACCGGTTTTGAACGATCAGACTTCGGCACCATCCTGCAAAAGAACCTCGAAGCCTCCACGTTCCGTTTTCACCCGGACCCTTATCCGGAGCAGCGATTGTTCTACCGCTCGGACAATGCCACCCTGGCCCGCCTCGGTGTGCCGGCGCATACCATTTCCACCACGCAGATCGATAAAGACACCCTTTATCATTCCGTGAACGACGAAGTGGAAAGCCTGGACATGCAGAACATTGCGGACATCATCGAAGCCATCGCCGTAAGCGCTAAAAGCATCGTTGGCGGGGTAGATGCGCCCACGCGCATTGCGAAGGAAGAAAAACAATAGCATTGAACCGGCGGCCCTGAGCCCCGGCAATAAAAAAAGCGGCTGTATCCGGTGGGACGCAGCCGCTTTTTTTATTGAATCAATGCTTACGGGAAACGCAGTTCCGCCACCACCGAAAAGTGGTCGGATGCAAACAGTCCCTTCCAGGTTTGGGAGATGGTAGCGTGTTTGTTCACGCCCCAGTTCCCTTTCAGGAAAATATAATCGATCGGCTCGTTGCCGATATCGTGGGCGCGGAAGCTGTTGAAAGTGCTGTTAGGGCCGTAATGCGGCGTTTTGCTGATGGCTTTCGCATCGGTGAGGCGCTGAGGGTCCTGCTGGTTCACGATCACCTGGATGGGCTCGTCGGTGGGTGTGGCGTTGAAGTCGCCGGTGATCACCACGGGCGTTTTGCCGGCGATCTCCTGCACTTTTTTCAGCAACAGCTTAGCGCTTTCGCGGCGGGCTACCTTGCCGATATGGTCGAAGTGGGTATTAAAATGATAGAATTCCTTTTTGGTTTTATTGTCGCGGAAGCGGCCGTAGGTCACGATGCGGCAGATGGCGGCATCCCAGCCCTTGCTGCCCACGGTTTCCGGTGTTTCAGACAGCCAGAAGGTACGCTGGTCGAGCAAAGTGAGGCGGGCGGCATCGTAGAAGATGGCGGAAAACTCGCCTTTTTTATCACCGTCGTCGCGGCCCACACCGATGAATTTATAACCGGGCAGCGCCTTGGCCAGGTCGTCCATCTGGTCCCACAGGGCTTCCTGTACGCCCAGCACCTGCGGCTGATGGAAAAGAATCTGCGAGGCCACCTTGTCTTTCCGGTTGGGCCATGCATTCACGCTATCCCGCGGGGTGTTGTAGCGGATATTAAATGTCATTACCGTCAGGGTCTTATCCTGGGCGAAGGTGGTTAATGCGCTTATCAAACAAAGCAGCAGCGCAGACGCGGTCTTTTTCATAGTTACCAAGATAGAAATTTTTTCCGGCGGGTGCAGCGTGTTGACGCAAATTTAACGGCACAAAAAAGGCGCACCTGTACGGTGCGCCCTTTCTATTGCTATGGCAGGTTTTATTTCAGGTCTTTCATGATTTCCTGTACCGCTTTTTCCAGCTGCGGGTCTTTCCCTTCGAGGCGGTCGGTAAACGTGGTTTTCACGTAAATGTCCGGCGCCACGCCTTCTTTCTCGAGGTTCTTCCCGTCGAGCGTATAACAGCCCCAGGAAGGCAGGCGGTAGAAAGAGCCGTCCACCAGTCCTTTCCCGGAGGTGAAAATGATCCAGCGGTAGGTTTCCGTACCGATGATTTTACCCAGTTTCAGGGCTTTAAAACCGGCGGCGGTCATTTCGGCGTCGCTGAGCGACTGCTCATTGATCAGCAGCACGATGGGTTTGCCGGCAGGCGCGAAATTCGGCTGGGGTGAAAGTTTGCCGCCGCGGTACTGCCATTGCAGGTAGGGGCGCTGGGCCAGGAAGCGCAGTACCTCATCATGAACGTTGCCGCCGGTGTTATAACGGAGGTCGAGGATGAGGGCGTCTTTCTGCGCAATTTTCCCGGTCATGTCGATCAGGAATTTATCCAGTTCGCCGGTACCCATATTTTTCATACAGGTGTAAGCGATGCGGTTGTTGCCGAGCTGGTCTACTTTCTTCTCGTTGCTGTAAATCCAGTCGTCGTATAGCTGGTCGCCCAGCTCTCCGATGCTTTGCGGATGCAGCCTTACGTCGAACGGTTTGCCGCCGCGCTCGAAGGTGAGGGTGATTTCCCGCTCAAATGAAGGCCGGGTAAAATACTGGTCGCGGCAGGCGGCTTTGTTCACCGTTTCGCCGTTTACTTTGGTGAGCACGTCGCCGGGTTTTACATCCACCCCTGATTTGTCCGCATTGCTGTTGGGTACGATGCTTTCCACGGTGTAAGGTTTCTGCTGGTCGAACAGGATGCCCGTTTCCATGGTGCGGTAGCTGAGGGCGATTTTTTCGTCTTCGCCGCCGGTGTTGAAGCCGAGGTGCGAAGAGTTCAGTTCGCCGAGCATGTCGTTGAGCAGTACGCGCAGGTCGCCGCGGTTATTGATGTACGGCAGATAACGGGCATAGTCGTCGCGCACCTTGCTCCAGTTGGTGCCGTGGAAGTCGGCGTTATAGAAGTTCTCTTCCACGTTGGCCCAGGTTTCGTAGAAAATCTGGTCGAATTCCTGGCGCAGGTTGCGGTAGAAGGGGGTGCTGATGTTGATGCCTTCGATTTTGTTGGCATCGGGGTTCAGCTTCTGGATGTTGCCGCCGGCGAGCATGTACAGCTTGCCGTCTGCCTCCACGATGCTGCCGCCGCCGCTTTCCGTACCGGCGATTTTATCCGTTTTGGACGCCTCGAACGGTTCGGAAACGGTTTTCCAGATACCGGGCTTGCCGTCGTGATTGGAAGAATAATAAACGGTGGTCTTTTCTCCTTTTTTATTGATGAAGATCGGGCCATACTGCGAACCGAAATCGGGGCTTACGAGCTCAATCCGCTTCATGATGCGCGCGGTGTTGATATCGATGGAAGACGGTGCGGGCGAGGCTTTGGAGGTGTCTTTCTTTTCCTCCTTTCTAAACAGCTCGTCGAACTTGTCCGCACGGAACGGCGCATCGAATTTGTCGAGCGCGAGGCGGTAAATCCTTGGGTTGTTGAGGCCGAAAGGATACGCCGGCTTGGTGCGGGAGGAAGTGAAATAAATGTACTTTCCGTCGGGCGACCAGTACGGATTCGTTTCTGTGACACCGGTATTGGTGAGGTTGACGGTGGTATTTTTTTTCAGGTTATGCACCATGATGTCCTGCTCGAAATTGCGGAAAGCGGTGAACACCACGTATTCGTCGTTCGGTGAAAAGCGCGGATCGGCATTCTGGAAGGCCCAAAGCTCGTCTTTGGCGATGGTGCGTGAATCCAGCGTTTTCAGATCCAACACCCGCACTTCATCGCGGCCGCTGAGATATACGGCCATGGTGCGGGTTTTGTTCATGTTGATGTCGCGGTTGCTCCTTTTGTCTTTGGTCAGCTCTTTAGGCGTGCCTTTGCCGTCTGCCGCCACGGTGTAGAGGTTCTGGTAGCCGTTCAGCGTCTGGTTAAAGAGCAGGGTGCGGTTATCGGCCATCCACAACACTTCCAGGGCGCGTTCCGCGGGCCGGGGGATCTGGCGCACGAATTTCCCTTCGATGTCAGACACAAAAATCTCGCCGCGGGAAATAAAGGCAAGCTTTTTCCCGTCGGGCGATACATCGAAATTGGAGATTTTATCTTTTACGTCAAACCCTTGTTCCTTGGGTAACACGGGGTTCCGGTATATTTTGATGGGTACTTTTTCAGCCTTGCCGGAAGCCACATCGTACAGCCATACCTGGTAGTCTTTTTCAAACACCACCTTCCCGCCGTCTGCATTGGCAAACGGGCGTTTGATGGAGGTGGAAAAGCTGGTGAGGGCTTTTTTCTGCCCGTTGCTGAAGGTATAGAGGTTGTATTCGCCGTTCGCTTCGTCCGATGCGAAATAGATGGCGCCTTTTTTATCGATGGTGGCCCAGAAGTCTTTGCCGCGGTAATCGGTATACCGCTTGTAAGCTTTGGTGGCGGGGATATACGACTGAATATCGGGGTTGAAATCGCCCTTATATCTTTTACGGTTGGCCTGGAAGCTGCTCTCCCAGGTGTCGTTGAAGAACAGTTCGCCGCTGGTGGGGTGTTCCACCACGTTGTGCGTTACGTTGAAATAGTGGTTAAACACCCGTGCGGGTGTGCCGCCTTCGATGCCGAGCTTGTAGCTGGCGGCGTTGCCGCTGCGGCTGGAGGCGAAATAAACGTATTTCGAGTCCCAGCTCCAGGATTCGAGCTGATCGCCCGCCTCGTGCATGGTGAGCTGCCTGATTTCACCGCCCTGCAGCGGCATCAGGAAAATATCGGCGTTACCGTACTGGAAGGCGGTAAAGGCCACCCATTTCCCGTCGGGCGATATTTTAGGGAGTATTTCGTTGCCCTGCATGGCGGTGAGGCGAACGGCCTGGGGATTCTGTACATCGGCTTTCCAGAGGTCGCCTTCAAAGCTGAACACCACGGTTTTGCCGTCGGGGCTGAGCGTAGGGTATGTGGTGAAGTAGGCTTCCGTGCTTTGTGCGTAGACCGGGAGGGATAGTGCGGCTGACAGTAAGCCTGCTAACAATGATCTCATAAGCTGCAAGATTTTAGTTTTCCATGGGAAATTAAGAAGGAAATGGGGTTTGCCGAAACCGTTCGTCATGTATTTTGAGGAAAATGGGATGAAACAGGGGGCTGAAAAGGCCGGGAACCCGCCCAGGCATGATAAGAAGAAATGATACTGCGGTGGCGGCGCAGACCCTGTAAAATTATAAAGGCCGCTTGTTACAAGCGGCCTTTATCTATCAGACATTGAGTGTGTGCTTATATCACCACGTTGATCATCTTCCCTTTCACAAAAATCACCTTCTTCGGTGGTTTGCCTTCCGTCCATTTCAGTATCACTTCATTGGCCAGTGCGATGGCGGAAACTTCCGCTTCCGTGGCTTCGAGTGAAATGTTGATGGTGGTGCGGAGTTTGCCGTTTACAGACACGGGATATTCCTTGGTGCTTTCGGTCACGTATTGCGCGTCGAAAACGGGGAAAGCTGCATCCAGCACGGAGCCGCTGTTGCCGATGAGGTGCCACAGCTCCTCGCATACGTGCGGGGCGTAGGGCGTCAGCAGTACCAGCAATTGTTCGAGGATGGCTTTTTTATGGCACTTCAGGTCGGTGAGCTCGTTCACGCACACCATAAAGCCGCTCACGGCGGTGTTGAACGAAAGCCGCTCGGAATCCTCTTCGATTTTACGGATGGTTTTATGGAGCGCCTTCAGTTCTTCTGCTGTGGGGGCCGCGTTCTGTACGATGAGGCCTTTTTGTTCGTCTGCAAACAGGCGCCAGAATTTTTTGAGGAAGCGGTGCACGCCTTCGATCCCTTTTGTTTCCCAGGGCTTGCTTTGCTCCACCGGGCCGAGGAACATTTCGTACATGCGGAAGGTGTCCGCACCGAATCTGTCTACCACCACATCGGGGTTTACCGTATTGAAGAGGCGTTTGCTCATTTTTTCGGTCAGCGTGCCGCAGATGTATTTCCCGTCTTCGAGGATGAACTGTGCCGTGGCATACTCCGCGCGCCAGTTTTTAAAGGCGTTGAGGTCAAGTTCCAGCCCGTCTACGATGTTCACGTCCACGTGCAGCTCGTCGGTCTCATACTGGTCGCGGAGGCCGGCGGAAACGAACTGGTTGGTGCCGCGCAGGCGGTACACGAGGCGGGAGCTGCCGGTGATCATGCCCTGGTTCACCAGTTTTTTATACGGTTCGTCGAAGCCGATGTGCCCGAGGTCGAACAGTACTTTCGTCCACATCCGGGAATACAGCAGGTGGCCCACGGCGTGCTCGGTGCCGCCGATGTAAAGGTCTACCTGGCCCCAGTAGTCGGATATTTTACGGTCGCAGAAATTACTGTCGTTGTTCGGGTCCATATACCGGAGGAAATACCAGCTGCTGCCGGCATAACCGGGCATGGTGCTGGTTTCGCGGCGCAGGGAGGTACCGGGTTCCGCGGGCAGGTTCACCCAGCCGGTAATATTGGCCAACGGGCCTTCGCCGTCTTCACCGGGCGTGTAGTGCTCCACGTGGGGCAGTTCCAGCGGCAGTTCATCCGGGTTCATGGCCTCGGGAACGCCGTTGCGGTATACGATCGGGAAGGGCTCGCCCCAGTAACGCTGGCGGCTGAAGCCGGCGTCGCGCATTTTATAGTTAATCTGCCTTTTGCCGATGCCGAGTGTCTCAATTTTACTGATCACCATCTCCATGGCTTCTTTCATCTCCACGCCGGTGATGAAGTTGCTGTTGAAGAGTTTGCCTTCCTTGGTGGGATTGGCTTCCTCGCCATTGAACGCATCGCCCAGGATGTTGGTGATGGGGATGTTGAAGTGTTTGGCAAAGTTGAAATCGCGCTGGTCGCCGCAGGGCACGGCCATAATGGCCCCGGTGCCGTAGCCGGCCAGTACGTATTCGGATATCCAGATGGGGATCTGGCGGCCGTCGAACGGGTTGATGGCGTATGCGCCGGTGAAACAGCCGGTGATGAGTTTCACGTCGGCCATCCGCTCGCGTTCGGAACGGCTCTGCACGTAATCTTTATAGTCGTTTACGGCCTGCATCTGCGCTTCGCTCGTAATCGCGTCTACCAGTTCATGCTCAGGGGCCACCACCATGAAATCCACCCCGAAAATAGTGTCGGGGCGGGTGGTGTACACCACGAGGCTTTCCATGCTGCCGGCGATGTTGAACTTGATTTCGGCACCCTGGCTTTTACCTATCCAGTTGCGCTGCATATCTTTCATGGCTTCGCTGAAGGTCACTTTCTCCAGGCCTTCGAGCAGGCGGTCTGCATACTCCGTGATACGCAGGAACCACTGCCGCATTTTTTTCTTGATCACAGGGTGGCCGCCGCGTTCGCTGACGCCGTTGATCACCTCGTCATTAGCCAGTACTGTACCGAGGGCGGGGCACCAGTTCACTTCCGCGTAGGCCAGGTAGCCGAGGCGGTATTCCATGAGGATTTCCTGCTGTTGTTCGTACGTATAGTCGTTCCAGCTGTCGGCGCTGAAGCGGATGGCGCGGTCGCCGGGGCATTCGTGGTGCAGGTTGCCTTCCGCCTCGAAAATGCGCACGAGGGTTTCGATCTTCTCTGCTTTGCCGGCCTGGCGATTGTACCAGCTGCCGAACAGCTGCAGGAAGATGCGCTGCGTCCATTTATAGTAAGAGGGGTCGCTGGTGCGGATTTCGCGGCTCCAGTCGTACGAAAACCCGATATTGTCCAGCTGGCTCCGGAAAGCCCGGATGTTCTGCTCCGTGGTTACGGCCGGATGCTGCCCTGTTTCCAGCGCATATTGCTCCGCCGGCAGCCCGAAGGCGTCGTAACCCATGGGGTGCAGCACATTAAAGCCTTTGAGGCGTTTATAACGGGCGTAAATGTCCGACGCGATGTAACCCAGCGGATGCCCCACATGGAGGCCCGCCCCGGAGGGGTAGGGGAACATGTCCAGCACATAACATTTGGGCTTCGTACTGGTGTTGCTTATCTTGTAAGCACCGGTTTCAACCCAGTGCTGCTGCCATTTTCGCTCTATTTGCCTGAAATTATACTCCATACCAGAATGGCCCCGGTGAGGGGCGTTTATAGTAAATTAAATATTTATGCCTCAATTTCCAACCGGTGTTCATATGCATATAATAAAAAATGTTAAAATACCGTTTGGGATGGCAAAAGTAAACATAACTGCCAATTTTTATTATTTTCGCCTCTAAACTATCGATGAATGGCTCAATCAGGGAAATCGTCAGCAAAGAAATCGAAGCCTTCTTATATCTATTCGATCATCGGGATCACGCTTGTGCTGCTGCTGCTCGGAGTGCTCGGTCTTTTTATGATTAACGCCAAAAAGCTGAGTGACTACTATAAGGAAAGCATAGAATTGCAGGTGATCCTCAGGGACAATGTAAAGGAACCACAGGCTTTGTTATTAAAAGATTCACTCGCCGTTTTGCCGTTTGTACGGAAGATCCAGTACGTGTCGAAGGATATGGCGGCTGAAAGATTCAAAAAAGAGAACCCGGAGGAAAATTTCGCTGTACTGGGCTTCAACCCCCTGTATGCGAGCATCGATATCAGCCTGTATGCGCGTTATGTGCATCCGGACAGCCTCGCCGCCATCGAGAAAAACATCGCAGGTCGCAGCACCGTACGGGAACTGTACTACCAGCGCACCCTGGTGAGCGAGGTACTGGATAAGGCCAAGTCCATCGGCCTGGTTATCCTGGTGATCTGTATCATCATGGCGATCGTGGTGCTGTTCCTGATCGATAATACCATCCGCCTGGCGATGTTCAGCAACCGTTTCCTGATCAAAACCATGCAGATGGTGGGCGCTACACGCTGGTTCATCGCCAAGCCATTCGATATCCGGAGCATCATCAACGGCGGCATCAGTGCCCTGCTGGCCATTGCCGGCCTGATCGTGCTGATCTATTTCGCGGAATCCGCGCTGCCCGAGGTGAGAAGCATGCGGGACTATTTTATGACGGGGCTGCTGTTCCTCGGTTTGATCGTGATCGGCATCGGCATTTCGCTGGTCAGCACGCACCGTTCGGTGATGAAGTACCTGAAGCTGAAGCTGGATGATTTATATTGATTAAAAAGTTCATACACACAATATGTCTAAAGAAATTAAAGAAACCGAAGGGCGCAGCCTCTTCGGCAAGAGCAACTACCAGCTGATGCTGGGCGGCGTGGTGCTGATCGTGATCGGCTTTCTGCTCATGATGGGCGGCGGCGGCAACGATGCCAGCCGTTTTTCACCGGAAGAAGTATACAGCTTCCGCCGCATCACCCTGGCGCCTATCGTTATCCTGATCGGGCTGGGCGTGGAGGCTTACGCGATCATGCGCAAACCGAAACAATAACAAACGGGCATACATTATTATATCCACGGCGATGATCAACATCATCGCTTTTCTTATTTGAATGAACCATGAGCATAATTGAAGCTATCATCATCGCAATTGTAGAGGGATTAACCGAGTTTATACCCGTATCGTCCACCGGCCACATGATCATCGCCAGCAGCCTGATGGGCATCAACAAAGACGAATTCACCAAACTGTTCGAAGTCTGCATCCAGCTGGGCGCCATCCTGGCCGTAGTGGTGCTGTACTGGAAGAAGTTCTTCAATTTCAGCAAACCGTCTTTTTATTTCAAGCTGTTGCTGGGCGTGCTGCCGGCTCTCATCCTGGGCTACCTGCTGGGCGACCAGATCGACGCCCTGCTTGAAAAACCCGAAGTGGTAGGCGCCACCCTGTTTTTGGGCGGCATCGTGCTGCTGTTCGTCGACAAGTGGTTCAAGAACCCCACCATCGATACCGACGAAAAGATGGATTATTTCAAAGCCATCCGCATCGGCCTGTTCCAGTGCCTTGCCCTCATTCCCGGTGTGAGCCGCAGCGCGGCCACCATCATCGGCGGGATGCAGCAGAAACTGACGCGCCACGCCGCCGCCGAATTTTCTTTCTTCCTGGCGGTGCCTACCATGGCTGCCGCTACAGGATATAAACTGCTGAAACACCATGAGCTGCTGACCAGCTCCGCGGAAAATATCAAACTGCTGCTGATCGGCAACGTCGTAGCCTTCGTGGTGGCCATGCTCGCCATCAAGTTCTTCATCGGGGCGCTGCAGAAATACGGATTCAAAATGTGGGGATACTACCGCATCATTGTCGGTATCATTATTCTCGCGGCCTTTTTTATGGGCTATAAACTGGAAGCTTAAAACCCCCAATAGTTGAAATCTCTGTACCTCTTCTGTGCCGGCATGCTGCTGGCATATGCCGCATCGGCGCAACGCAATTATGTACCCGGTGCGTTACTGCTCCTTAACGGCGACAGCCTTTCCGGGCAAATCGATTACCGGAAATGGGACATTAACCCGCTTACGGTGAGTTTCCGGGAAGGAGACAACGCCGCTGCCAAAGAGTATGTTCCTGCCGATATCAAAGGTTTCCGCATCCGCGAGAACCAGGAAACCTACCTGTCGCTGCCGGCGGTGATGGACGTCACCAACGAAAAACTGGATGTATTGTCGTTCCGCCCCGACCGTGATACGATTACCGGCAATCACTTCATGCGGGTGCTGATGACAGGCCCCGTGCAGCTGTTGTTGTACGCCGACCGCAATCACCGGCAGCACTTTTTTATCATCGAAAAAGACAGCGTTACGCAACTGGTGAAAAAAATGGTGTTCATCGGCGACAGAAACTCGCCGGACTACGGCAAACTGAAAACGCATCATTTCTACCGCCAGCAATTGGTGGTGGCCTTGGGCGACTGTGTGCCCGCGCGCCAGCTGGCCGGTCTCGATTATTCGGAGACTGCCCTGCGCAGGGTGCTGCAGCAATATGTGGCCTGCCGCTATCCCGGCCAGCAGGTGGAACTGCCGAAAAAAGATAAAGACCTCCGTGTGTCCCTGGGCGTAATGGGTGGGGCCGGTCTGAACATGTACCGTTTTTCGGGAGTGCATCCCATGGCGCTGGGTCAATACGGCCCGCAGGCGGCACCGGTGATCGGTGTTTTCCTGGATGTACCTATTTCCCGCAACCGCCAGAAGCTGGCCTGGACCAACGAGCTCATTTATACGAGCCGCGCCGTCCGGGGCAACTGGAGCAAAAACGGCTTTTTGAACGAAGTGGATGTGCAGGAACATTATGTGCAGGTGCAAACGCTCGTTAAATATACTTTCCCCACCGGCACCTGGCGCCCTTATTTCAATGCAGGCATGACCGGCGCCATTTATATCGGCGGGAAAGACGAGTTGCGCAAAACACGTGAAAACGATGGCAGCCTGGTAGAAGCGACTACTGCGCTCGACGGCGGGCGGGAGTTCTTCCTGCCGCTGCTGATAGGGGCGGGTGTCCGGTATAACAGGCTGCATACGGAACTGCGGGTGATATTGCCCAACAACATGAGCCCTTACGAAGCACTGTCGGCTACTGCCATCACACCGCAACTGCTGGTGCGATATACATTGTTCTGAGCCCGTACAGCACCTATTGTTCCATTGCCGGAGCCGCTGCAAAAGGATGTCCATCACAATGAATATCTCCGCATTGCCGGAGTAAAAAAAGAAGCCTGTGTGATCTTTATTCCCTGGGGGAACAGGGCAAATCTTGAATCGACGCAATAAAAAAAGAGGCTGTTTTCGCAGCCTCTTTTTTATTATCCCTTTACTGCCAGCAGCAGCTCCAGGTCCGTATACTTCAATTTGAATTTTTCGCTGAGGTGGTAGTTGGTGAGGGCGCCTTTGTAGAGGTAAATCCCGTTGCGCACGCCGCGCTTTATCCATACGAGGTTCTCGAACCCGCCGTCGTCCGCCGCTTCGAGCAGCAGCGGCATCAGCACGTTGCTGATGGCCTGTGAGGCGGTGCCGGCAAAGCCGGAGGGAATATTGGGCACGCAGTAGTGGATCACGTCATATTTCTTGAATACGGGGTTTTCGTGCGAGGTGATTTCGGAGGTTTCAAAACACCCGCCCCGGTCGATGCTCACATCTACGATTACCGACCCTGCTTTCATGTGGCTCACCATTGATTCGGTGACAACGATGGGGGTGCGGCCGCTCTGGGACGACAGTGCGCCGACGGCCACGTCCGCATTACGGAGTTGTTCCGCCAGCACGCGGGGTTGTATCACGGAGGTGAATACACGCACGCCGATGTTATTCTGGAGCCTTTTGAGCTTGTAAATATTGTTGTCGAATACTTTTACCGAAGATCCCAGTGCAAGGGCTGTACGGGCCGCAAATTCGCCTACGATGCCCGCCCCGATGATCACCACCTTGGTGGGAGGGATGCCGGTAATGCCGCCCAGCAATATGCCCTTGCCGCGGTTGCTGTTGCTGAGGTACTGCCCGGCGATGAGCATCACCGCCCCGCCGGCTATTTCACTCATGGCGCGCACGATGGGATAAGTGCCCGCATCGTCTTTCAGGTTTTCGAATGAGAGCAGGGTGATGCGTTTGTCCATCATCTTCTGCAGCTGCTCGGCTTTCAGTACAGACAGGTGGATGGGGGAGATCACGATCTGGTGGGGGCGGAGCAGCTCTATTTCCTCGTCGTTGAGGGGAGCCGATTTCACGATGATGTCTGCCTTGAACACCTCTTTTTTCTCGTAAACGATTTCGGCGCCGGCTTCGGAATAATCCGTGTCGTAGAAGTGGGAACCGTCTCCCGCCTTATGTTCCACCACAATGTGATGGCCATTGTTGCTCAGGATGCTCACCGCGTCCGGGGTCAGTGCGATGCGGCTTTCCTGGAAGGAAGTCTCCTTGGGGATGCCAATGAATAAACGGGAATTTTTTTGTGGAATATCCAGCGTTTCTTCCAGCGGAGAATAAGTAAATCCGGCACTCACAACAGGTTTTTGCCTTTGCTCCATAATCGTAGACAATTGTATGTTAGGTCACTATTCAAAGATACATTTATTATTGCAGGGAAGGTGCAAAATGCCCGGGTTCCGCGTGGCCGGCGTGGAGCTTCCGCTTGTGGTCCGGGGTAACGGTCAGGTAAATGTGCACGGTGCCGGCGGGCAGCAGGGGGGCCACCAGCTCGGGCCATTCCACGAAACAGATGGCGTCCGGGTGGTAAAGGCAGTCTTCCACACCCGCTTCCACGGCTTCTTCGAGACTTTTGAGGCGGTAGAGGTCGAGGTGGTAGATAATCTTTTCGCGCCCGCTACCGTCTGCATACCGGTATTCGTTAATGATGGAAAAAGTGGGGCTGGCCGTGGCGTCTTCCACGCCTTTGGCGGCGCAGAGCTCCTTGATCAGCGTGGTTTTACCTGCTCCCATTTCCCCTGTCAGGGCGAAAACCTGTTCCCGGGGGAAGGCAGACCAGAACTGGCGGGCCACTTCCGGCAGCTCCGCATGTGCAAATGTCAATCTCATACGCTTTGGGCCTTAAACAGGGTTTAAAATTAGCAATTCCGCGGCGGAAAATGGCACCGCCGTTGCATTAATTCCCAAAAGCAGCAGGGAAGCCGTGTATCCCGCCCCGGGCCCGGGAAAAAGCACCCGGGTTGCATAAATAATCCCGCGCTGCAAGCGGGTTTGTGGTAATTTTACGGTGTCAGCATTTTAAGCCATGGAAACGATCAGTTGTAAAGTAAAAGGAATGAATTGCTCCAGTTGCGCACTGACCATCTCCAAATACCTCGAAAAAAAGGGGGTGGAGGATGTAGCGATCAGTGTGGCCACGGAAGAGCTGCGTTTTAACCTCCCCGAAGGCGCCAGCGCCGACGAAGTCATCAATGGCATCAATAATCTCGGTTATGAAGTGGTGCTGCCCAACCAGGGTGGCAAAACCAAACCGTTCTATACCACGCTCCGTTTTAAATTCCTGTTCAGTCTTGTTTTCACCGCACCGCTCATGCTGCACATGGTGGCGGACTGGCATTGGCTGCATAACCCCTGGGTGCAGCTGGCGCTCACCATACCGGTGTATGCCACGGGCATGCTGCATTTCGGGCGGAGCGCCCTGCGCTCGCTGCGCAACGGCATCGCCAATATGGATGTCCTCATCACCCTGGGCGCCACGGCTGCTTTTGTGTACAGCCTCATCGGAACGCTGCAGCACCTGGGCCCGGACTATCTTTTTTATGAGACTACCGCCGCCATTCTCACGCTCGTGTTTTTGGGCAACCTGCTCGAGGAGAAATCGGTGAAATCCACCACCACGGCCATCGCGGAGCTGGCGCGCCTGCAGCATACCCACGCAAAGCGGCTCAACGATGCGGGGGAAGTAGAGGAAGTCGATAACAGCGAACTGCGTACGGGCGACCGGGTACTGGTCAATACCGGCGATAAAATCCCCATGGACGGCACCATTTACTGGGGCGGCGGCCATGTCAACGAATCGATGATCACCGGCGAAAGCGAGCCCGTGAACCGCCGCGAAAAGGATAAAGTGATCGGCGGCACCATCCTGGAAGAAGGCAGCATCAAAATATTCATTACCGCTACGGGGAAAGACACCGTGCTGTCGTACATCATCAACCTGGTGAAGCAGGCGCAGAGCAACAAACCGCCCATGCAGAAACTGGCGGACAGGATCAGCGCCATTTTCGTACCGGTGGTGCTGGGCATCGCCCTGCTTACCTTCCTCGGCTGGTACTTCATCGGTCAGACCCCGCTGTCTACCGCCATGATGCGCAGCATCGCCGTGCTGGTGATTGCCTGCCCCTGCGCGATGGGCCTCGCTACGCCCGCCGCCGTGATGGTGGGCCTTGGCCGCGCCGCCCGCAACGGCATCCTCATCAAGGGAGCGCATACGCTGGAAGCGTTCCGTAACATCCGCCAGATCGTGTTTGATAAAACGGGCACACTCACCACGGGTAAGTTGCAGATCGGCCGCTGGGAAACCGCCATGGAGCCGGATGAGTTCCGTTCCGTGGTGTTCAGCCTCGAAAAATATTCCTCCCATCCCATCGCCCGCTCCATTGTGGCGCTCTGGAAGGGTGTGGGAGAAACCGCCCTGCAGCAGGTTAGGGAACAGAAAGGCGTGGGCATGCAGGCGAAAGATAAAGCAGGTAACGAGTGGCAGTTAGGCTCGTACCTGATGGCCCGCGGCGCTACCGGCGACGATTCGCATAATATCTACCTGCTGAAGAACGGCGAGCTGATGGGCTGGATCGATTTCATCGATGAGCTGCGCCCCGAAGCGCAGCAGGTAATGGCGCAGCTGAAACAGGCCGGTATCCGCACCATCCTGCTGAGCGGCGACATGCGGCGCAAATGCGAACAGCTGGCGCAACAACTGGGCATCGACGAAGTGTATGCCGAACAATCCCCCGCGCAGAAGCTGCAGCAAATAGAAGACCTGATGCAACAGGCCCCTACGGCCATGGTGGGCGACGGCATCAACGATGCGCCCGCACTCGCCAAGGCCAGCATCGGCATATCACTCAGCGACGCCACGCAGGTGGCCATGCAAAGCGCCAACGTCATCCTGCTCAACGGTCATCTCAGCGCGTTGCCGCTGGCCATGGGGCTGGGCAAACATACCTATCTCACCATCAAACAGAACCTGTTCTGGGCCTTTGCCTACAACGTGGTGGCGATACCGGTCGCCGCGCTGGGTTTCCTGAATCCCATCCTGGCCGCGCTCGTGATGGGGCTCTCCGATGTGGTGCTGGCCATCAATTCGGTGCGGCTGCGGTTTAAAAAAGTAATCTGACCGATTTATCGTTAATTCGCGTATTGCATTGTAATGCGCACCAACTATGATCTACTGGTTAGACCTCATCGGCACGTTCGTGTTTGCCATATCCGGCGCGCTCGCTGCCTGGGATAAAAAAATGTACCACGATATTTTCGGGGTGAGTTTTACGGCTTTCGTCACCTCCATCGGCGGCGGCACCATGCGCGACCTCATCCTCGGCGTACGGCCCGTGTGGGTCGGCGATAAAAACTATATCATCGCCATCGCCTTCGGCGTACTGGTGACGATCCTCTTCCGCGCCCGCCTGCTGCGCGTGCGCCGCGGCATTTTCCTCTTCGATACCATCGGCATCGGGTTTTATACCGTCATCGGTTTGCAGAAAGCCTTGCTCTATGGAGTGCATCCCTGGGCCGCCGTTATCCTCGGCATGATATCCGCCATTTTCGGCGGGGTGATCAGGGATATGATGGTGAATGAAATCCCCCTGATCTTCAGCCGCCAGATCTATGCCACGGCCTGCCTTGCCGGCGCCGCGCTGTACATCGGGCTGCGCCACGTAGGTGTGGATGAAGACTGGAACATGATCGCCAGTATTTTACTGGTGATCGCCATCCGCCTCACCTCGCTCAAAAAAGGATGGTCGTTGCCGTATTTGCAGAAAGAATAGCGCTAAATTTGCCTGCTTGGTAACCGCACATTCCATATTACACCGATTCTGGGGCTTTCAGCAATTCCGGCCTTTGCAGGAAGATATCGTGAACTCCATCGCCGCCGGCCGCGATACACTGGCCCTGCTGCCTACGGGCGGCGGGAAGTCCATTTGTTTCCAGGTGCCTGCCATGATGAAGGAAGGGCTTTGCCTGGTGGTGACGCCGCTCATCGCCCTGATGAAAGACCAGGTGGAAAACCTCAACAAACGGGGCATCCCCGCTTTCGCCATCTACGCGGGCATGCAGACGCGCGACGTGGAAAAGGTACTGGCGCTGGCCCGCGAAGGGGAAATCAAGTTCCTCTACGTGTCGCCGGAACGGTTGCAGAGCAGGCGTTTCCTCTGGTATTGCGAAGTGCTGCCCGTGCGCCTCATCGCGGTAGACGAAGCGCACTGTATCTCGCAGTGGGGCTATGATTTCCGGCCCGCATACCTCCAGATCGCCACTATCCGCGAACACTTTCCCAACGCGCCCATACTGGCGCTAACGGCCACGGCTACACCCAAAGTACGGGAAGACATCTGCCAGCAGTTACAGCTGCGCGACCCGGCCGTATTCGTCAAGAGTTTCGCGCGGGCCAATCTTTCCTACAGCGTGGTGGAGGAAGAAGGGAAACTGGGCCGCATCAAACAGATACTCGAACGGGTGCCCGGCAGCGCCATCATTTATTGCCGCAACCGCCGGCAAACCAAAGACATCGCCGGCATGCTCGGCGCGCAGGGCATCGAAGCGAGCTACTATCACGCCGGCCTCGCCCAGGCGGAGCGCACCGCCCGCCAGGAAGCCTGGGTCAACAATGAAACCCGTGTGATGGTGTGCACCAACGCCTTCGGGATGGGAATCGACAAACCCGATGTAAGAATGGTGATACATGCGGATGTGCCCGACAGCATCGAAGCGTACTACCAGGAAGCCGGCCGCGCCGGCCGCGATGAAGAAAAGGCCTATGCCGTGCTGCTGTACAACGAACGCGACCTCGAAGAGCTCAAAGCCCGCATCCCGCTGCAATTCCCGTCGCTCGACGAAATAAGGGCCGTGTACCAGGCCGTCGTGAACTACCTGCAGGTGCCGGTAGGCTCGGAGGGAGTCTACTACGATTTTGATATCAACGACTTTGTAAAACGCTTCGGCCTCAACATCACCGTGGCGTTCCGCGCGCTGCGCATCCTCGAGCAGGAGGGCGTCTGGCAGCTGAGCGAGAGCGTGTACCTGCCGTCCAAACTGGAATTCGTCACCAGCCGCGATGCGTTGTTCGAATATGAAGAACGCCACCCGGACCTGGAGCCGGTTATCCAGACCCTGCTCCGCACCTACGAAGGCATCTTCGATAACCCCGTGCCCGTGTTCGAAAAACAGATCGCGCGGATCATGCGGGTGGATGAGGAAGATGTGATACACGACCTGCAGATGCTGCATAACCAGGCCCTGCTGCGGTATTATCCGCGGAAAGACCAACCTCAGCTTTGTTTCCTTGAAGAAAGGCTGCCCGCACAGCATTTGCGGGTGAATATGGCGCGGATCGAAGAAAGGCGCAAGGCCATGGAAGCACGCATAGCCGCCGTTTCCGCTTATGCGCGCACCGGCAGCCAGTGCCGCACCCGGCAGTTGGTGGCATACTTCGGCGAAAAAGACGCCAAACCCTGCGGCGTATGTGATGTATGTGTGAAAAAGGAAAAAGGCGAACTGCAGTCCAAAGAGTTCGGCCGCCTCACTACCGCGATCATGGCGGCTTTAGACGGGAAAATCAGCCTGCAGGCGCTGATGCAGAAAGTGGATGCAGAGGAAAGCAGGGTGTTGGAAACCCTGCAGTTCCTGGTTGCAGAAGGTTTTGTATTGCGCGATGAAGACGGGATGCTCTCGCCTACGGCATAACGTTCTCACGGCCGGTGCCATCCACACTCCCCGCATTACATGTAAACAGGAAGTAGCATGCACCGGCGTTTTATCTCCGCATGATTACAGCGTAACCACCCGTTTTTCTTCACTGCTCTTAAACGTCGCTTCAATGACCCTGATCACGTTCAGGCCGTCTTCCGCCGTAACGGGGTTCGGTTTCCCTTCCCGCAATGCGCTGTATATGCCCTGGTAATAATCGAGGTAGTTGCCGTTGCCGGAAGGGATGAATTCTTTCACCACTTTACCGTTGATCTCGGTGTGGAGCAGCCCCCACTCATGCGGCGCTTCAGCGCCCCAGTCTGGCGTATCGGGCAGCACGCCTTTCATCAGCAGCGCTTCCTGGATGTCTGATTTGGATTTGATGAACGAACCTTTGCGGCCGTGCAGGATGTAAGCCGGCAGCGCTTCACGCACGAGGTAGCTCGATTTGAGTCGCACGCGCAGCTGGTCGTAATACATCACCAGTTCGAAATAGTCGTCCACCACGGAATCTTTACGGATGATGCGCACATCGCCCCATACCGCCTGCGGCATCCCGAAAATGGTCAGCCCCTGGTCGATCAGGTGGGAACCCAGGTCGTACAGCACGCCGGTGCCCGCCTCGGCTACTTCCTTGTGTTTTTTGTAGCTCAGTTCTTCCTTGAAGCGGTCGTAGTGGAATTCCACTTCCAGCACGTCGCCCAGCAGGCCGTCTTCCACCACTTTCCGAACGATTTTATAGTCGCTGTCGAAGCGGCGGTTCTGGTACACGCTCAGCAGCAGCTTTTTGGATGCGGCCAGCTGGATCAGTTCTTCGCCCTGCGCCACCGTAACGGTGAAGGGTTTTTCCACGATCACGTTTTTACCTGCCTGAAGGGCGGCTTTCGTGTATTCGTAGTGGGTATAGTTGGGCGTGTTGACCACGATCAGTTCCAGCGAAGCATCCGCCATCAGGGCCTTCACGTCGTTATAGATCTTTACGTACGGATAACGCTGCTGGGTGAGGTGTTTGCTGCGCTCCACCACGGCCGTGAGTTCGAAACCGGGATGCACATGAATGAAAGGCGCGTGAAACGCGTAGCCGCTGTGGCCGTAGGAGCAAAGCCCCGTTTTGATGGGTGTCGACATATGCTAAGACTATTTTATCGGGTTGCCGGCTTCGTCAAAAAGCCGTTTCAGTTTTCTTTCGGTAAGATACAGCGGCAAAACGGAAGCTGCAACCGTTGGAATGATCATCAGGGAGAGAACGGCGGCTGCGGGCCCGTCATCAAAGATGCCCGGGGCGATCAGAAACAGGAGGAGCGCCGCTGCCAGCATTGCACAGCCGGTAAAGCACATCACCTTACCCGAGTATGCCTGTGCAAAGTCCCATGCAGCCTGGCTTTTCATGGAACGGGCGGTTCGGTAGCCAACCAGCGGGTTGATGCGGCGGCGCGGTTTTTTCCACGTCCACAGGCCCATACCGGCAAACAGCAGGGATAACCCGGTGATAAACAGGAAAGACACCATACCTGATCGGTTTAAAAAAGGCCTGTACTTCGTCAACGGTCAGGGGTTGAAGAAATACAGGCCGGATATTATCTGATTAAAACCAGCTGCTCTTTTTCCTGCTGCTGCGGCCGCCCAATCCCAGCGCTCCCAAAAGGCTGCGGGTGATGATGTTGGCGGCCGTTCTGCCGGCCTGGCGGGCGGCGGAACTGGTCACGATGGTTTCCAGCAGGCCTTTTTCTTCCTTCTGCCGGCCTTTTCTGGCGGGCGCTTCTTCTTCGGCGGCTTTGCTTTTTTCAGCCGCTTCTTCCAGCTTGGCGGTGAGCATCTCGTAAGCACTGTCGCTGTCGATATCCTCGTTGTATTTCCGCACGAGTTTGCTGCCGGCTACGAGCTGATCGAGCTCGGCATCCGTGAGGATGTCCATCCGGGAATGCGGCGACACCAGCATGGTGGCGGCCAGCGGGGTAGGCGTGCCTTTTTCGCTCAGGCAGGTTACCAGCGCCTCGCCGATGCCGATCTGCGTCAGGAGTTCGTCGGTTTTATAAAAATCGGACAGCGGGTAGTTTTCCGCGGTCTGTTTGATGGCCTTGCGGTCGTTAGCGGTAAAGGCGCGCAGTGCGTGCTGCACCTTGAGGCCGAGCTGGCCGAGCACGGAAGCGGGCACGTCCATCGGGTTCTGGGTGCAGAAGAAAATACCAACGCCTTTGGACCGGATGAGTTTGATGATGGTTTCGATCTGCTGCAGCAGCGCATCGCTGGCCTCCTGGAAAATCAGGTGCGCCTCGTCGATGAACATCACCAGCTTCGGTTTGTCGAGGTCACCCTCTTCCGGCAGCGTGGCGTATAATTCGGCGAGCAGGCTGAGCATGAAGGTGGAAAAGAGTTTCGGGCGGTCCTGGATGTCGGTCACGCGCACGATCGAGATCTTGCCGCGGCCGTCTTCGGCGATGTGCATCAGGTCGTCTACCTCAAAGGACTTCTCACCGAAAAACACGGTGGCGCCCTGTTGTTCCAGCTCGATCACCTTCCGGAGGATGGTGCCGGTGCTGGTGGTGGAAATCTTGCCGTAATCTTTCTCCAGTTCCTTTTTGCCTTCGTCGCTCACATACTGGAGTACTTTTTTGAAGTCTTTCAGGTCGAGCAGGGGCAGTTTATTGTCGTCGCAATATTTGAAGATCATCGCCACAAATCCCGCCTGCGTATCGTTGAGGTCGAGGATTTTGGACAGCAGCACGGGGCCGAATTCGCTGACGGTGGCCCTGAGGCGCGCGCCTTTTTCGTGGCTGAGGGTGAGCAGCTCCACCGGGTAGGCTGCGGGCGCCCAGGTACCGCCGATCTTGGCGTACCGTTCTTCGATTTTGGCGTTGGAGGCGCCGGCCGCGGCAATGCCGCTAAGGTCGCCCTTGATGTCCATCAGCAGCACGGGCACGCTGGCGTCGCTGAGGCCTTCGGCGATCACCTGGAGGGTTTTGGTTTTACCGGTGCCGGTAGCGCCCGCGATGAGGCCGTGGCGGTTGAGCGTTTTCAGGGGCAGGAGCACGTCCGCGCCCGTCACCACTTCGCCATTGAACATCGCGCAGCCCAGTTTAAAGTGCTCGCCTTTGAACGTATAGCCGGTTTTGATGTATTCGAGAAATGCTTCTTTGGTAGCCATGGTGGATGGGTTTTATTCTTCTTTTAACAGCTTTTTGGCCTGGTCGATCGTTTCCAGCATAAAGGTTTTTACCTCCTCTATTTTCTTTTTCTCTGATTCGAGATAGGCTTTCTTTTCGGCGGTCGTTTTGTTTTCCAAGTGCATGTCGTACCCCTGCATCCAGTTTTCCATGGCCCTGTTGGCGCTGTCGAGCCTGAACTCGGCGGCGATGTAGGGGTTGGACACTTTGGTGTCGTGCCCGAGGCTGTCGGATATTTCCGCCATGCGGGTCTTGAGGCGGCGGATCACCATCATTTTGGCCATGGCCTCGTCGTGGATGTTCATCACGTCGGCCGACAGGGAATCTACTTTCAGGGAATCGGCGATGGCGGCGGTATTGCCGGCGGGAGCACCGCCCTGGCAGGCTGCGAGAGCGATCAATGCAGCAACGGGCAGCATGCGGAAAATGTTTTTATACATAAGCTGAGATTTTTTAAAATTATAAATCGCTTAACGGGAACGAGCTTTTCAGCCGGATGCCTTTTTCGGTACTGTGCAGCAGGCCACACTCAATGGAAGGATCATGCTCGAAATACAGCACATACTGGCGCTCGTTCGCTTCCATGAGAAAACGCTTTTTTTCCTCCAGTGTGGTCAGCGGGAACATATCGTAGGCCATCACATACGGAATGGGAATATGCGCCGCGGAAGGCAGCAGGTCCGCCATGTAAACGATGGTATGGCCTTTATAGCGGATCTCGGGCAGCATCATGGCATCGGTGTGCCCGTATGCGAACCGCAGGCGGATGTGGTCCGTGAACGAAACGCCGTCGCGCTGCTCGATGAATTTCAGCTGTCCGCTCTGCTGGATGGGCAGGATGTTTTCTTTCAGGAACGAGGCTTTTTCCCGGTCATTCGGCTCGGTGGCCCATTTCCAGTGCGCTTCATTGCTCCAGTACGTGGCGTTGCGGAAGGCCGGCACCAGTTTGTCGCCTTCGCGCTCGATGCTGCCGCCGCAATGATCGAAATGGAGATGGGTGAGCAGTACGTCCGTGATATCGTTGCGGTGGTAACCGAGGGCGGCCAGCGATTTGTCGAGCGTATCGTCGCCGTGGAGGCGGTAGTGGCTGAGGAACTTTTCATCCTGTTTATTGCCGATGCCGTTATCGATGAGGATGAGGCGGTTGCCGTCCTCCACCAGCAGGCAGCGCATGGCCCATGTGCAAAGATTATCGGCGTCCGGCGGGTTCAGTTTCTGCCAGAGGGTTTTGGGCACCACGCCGAACATGGCGCCGCCGTCGAGCTTGAAGAGTCCTGTATTAATCGTGTGAAGCTGCATAATCGGGTACTTGCGTTTTTCTCTTTGCTAAACTACGTTGTTTTTGTAAAGCGGAGAACAGCCATATGAGCCCGATGGAGAAAAAGCCGATGAGCACCAGCACCGAGGTGCGCATGTTGTTGGTCATATGCTCGATGTACCCGAAACTGAATACGCCCAGCGCGATGGCCATTTTTTCCGTGACGTCGTAGTAGCTGAAAAACGAAGCCGTATCGCGGGTTTCGGGAAGCAGTTTGGCGTAGGTGGAGCGGCTGAGCGACTGGATGCCGCCCATCACCAGGCCCACGGCTACGGCCAGGAAATAAAACTGTACTTCGGTGGTGATGAAGTAGGCGTTGAGGCATACGCCAATCCACAGCAGCACCGTGGCAATGAGCACCCTGAAGTTGCCGAAGCGGCCGGAGAGCCGCGCCATGCCCCAGGCGCCCAGGATGGCCACGATCTGTATCAGCACCACGCAGATGATGAGTTTGGTGGCTTCGAGTTTGAGCTCCTTGGACGCGAAAATCACGGCCACCATCATCACGGTCTGCACGCCCATGCTGTAGAAGAAAAAGGCGCGGAGGAATCTTTTCAGCACAGGCATCACTTTTACCTGCGCATATACTTTTTTCAGTTCGATGAACCCGTCTTTGAACACTCTTCCGGAACCGTCGTTGACGGCGGGTTTGGAGGCAGGCAGGCGTTTGAACGTGATCTGCGCGAAGCCGAACCACCAGATGCCCACCAGCAGGAAGGTGATGCGCACCGCCATACCGTCGGTGATGCCGAAAGGTTTCACCGTTACCAGGGCAAACCCCACGAGCTGCATGAGCACGCTGCCCATGTACCCGAATGAAAAGCCGCGGGCGCTCACCCGGTCCTGGTACTCCGGCGACGCAATTTCGGGCAGGTAGGAGTTGTAGAACACAAGGCCGCCCCAGAAGCCGATGGCCGCCAGCATCACGGACAGCATGCCCAGTTCGAGGCTGCTGGTGTCGGTGAAGGTATAGAGGGAGGCGCAGGCCAGGGAACCGAGGTAACAGAAGAAACGGAGGAAGTTCTTTTTATTGCCGCGCGTATCCGCGATCGAGGAGAGGATGGGCAGGCTGATGGCGATCAGCAGGTAGGCGAGCGACAGGGTATAATCGTACAAAACGGAGCTGAGCAGCGTTTTCCCCATGAAGGTCACCTCATCGGTACCGGAGCGGGCTTTGGTGACGCCCAGGTAATAGATGGGGAAAAAGGTGGTGGTGATCACCAGGTTGTACACGGAATTGGCCCAATCGTACATGGCCCAGCCATTGACAACTTTCCTGTTTGGTATGCTCATAGGGAGTGATTGAAGATTCACACGAATTACTAAAAGTAATGATTATTACTGTTTATAGTCATTGATCCGGATATGTTCACGGCAAAAGCCATATTCGGCTTCGTCGTTGGAGCTCACGATCACGAGGCGGTTGCCGCAGTAGTCGCGGATCAGTTGCTGGTAGAGGGCGATGCCGTCGCCGTCGAGGTTGGTGCAGGGCTCATCGAGCAGCAGCACCGGCACGTCCGAAAAAATGGCGAGCGCCAGCCGGGCCCGCTGTTTCATGCCGGAGGAAAAGTTGCGCACCTGTTTTTTCCAGGCTTTTTCGAGGCCTACGATGCGCGCAATTTCCCGGGGTGAAAAGCCGGGAAGGAAAGATTTGAAATGGAGATGGAAATCGAAGCACTCCTGCAGGCTCAGTTCTTCCACCAGCTCCAGGTAGGGAGCCACGATGGCGCAATGATTGAAAAACCGGTCGGACGGGAGCGTCTGTTCGTTGAAAAGATATTGCACATCGCCTTCACTGTGGTGATGGTGCCCGCTGATGATCTGCAGTAAAGTGGATTTGCCGGAGCCGTTGGGCCCCAGTATGGCGTAGTGGCCTGTACCGCTGAACGTATAGGTGAAACGACGGAAGATCCAGTCGTAATTGAACCGCTTGCCGACCTGGTTAAGCGAGATCGTCATTCGCCCTGGTACTGTATCCTCTCATGATGCCGCGCCCGGAATCGCGGATGAAGGAGAGTATTTCATCCCTTTCGTCCGTGGCCGGAAATTCTGCTTCAATGATGCGGATGGCTTTGGAAATATTGTTGCCTTTCACAAAAATGACGCGGTAGATGTCCAGGATGTGGTTGATCTTCTCGAGGGTGAAGCCCCTGCGTTTAAGCCCCACGGAGTTCACGCCCACATAGGAGAGGGGCTCGCGCGCCGCCTTTACGTAGGGCGGTACGTCTTTCCTCACCAGCGAACCGCCGGTTACGAAAGCGTGATTGCCGATTTTACAGAACTGCTGTACCGCTACCATGCCTGCGAGCACCACGTTGTCGCCCACGGTGATGTGGCCTGCGAGGGTGGTGTTGTTCGAAAACACGCAGTAATTGCCCACGATGCAGTCGTGCGCAATGTGGCTGTAGGCCATAATGAGGCAGTTGCTGCCGATGGAGGTCTTCAGCCGGTCTTTGGTACCGCGGTTAACGGTCACATATTCGCGGATGGTGGTATTGTCGCCGATTTCCACGATGGTATCCTCGCCTTCGAATTTGAGGTCCTGTGGAATGGCGGAAATAACAGCACCGGGGAAGATGCGGCAGTTTTTGCCGATACGGGCGCCTTCCATGATGGTTACATTGGAACCAATCCAGGTGCCTTCCCCGATCTCAACATTTTTATGGATAACGGTGAACGGATCGATTTTTACGTTGGGCGCAACTTTAGCGTCCGGGTGGATGTATGTGAGCGGATGAATCATGCTGTTATTTTCCTTCGCGTTTTACAATTTGGGCAACCATGTCAGCCTCGGTGACTACCTTGTTGCCTACGAATGCCGTTCCGCGCATTTCCACGAGGCCTCTGCGGATGGGGCTCAGGAGCTCCATCTTCAGCACCATGGTATCGCCGGGCAATACCTTTTGTTTGAATTTGCAATTATCGATCTTTAAAAAATAGGTATCATAGTTTTCCGGATCCGGCATCGGATTCAGCGCCAATATTCCACCCACCTGGGCCAGCGCTTCGCAGATCAGTACACCCGGCATTACGGGGTTACCGGGGAAGTGGCCCTGGAAAATCTGTTCGTTGAAAGTGACGTTCTTGATGCCCACCACACGGGTATCGCTCAGCTCGATGATCTTGTCTACCAGCATCATCGGGTACCGGTGCGGCAGGGTTTTGATGATGCGGTTCACATCATAGATCGCGGGCTGGTTGGGATCGTAAATGGGCACGTCCCTGTTATGTTTGTTTTTCTTGATGTACTGTTTGATTTTGCGGGCAAACTCCACGTTGGAAGCATGACCGGGGCGGTTGGCGATGATGTGCGCCTTGATGGGCACGCCGATCAGGGCCAGGTCGCCCACCACGTCGAGCAGCTTGTGGCGCGCGGGCTCGTTGGGGAAGTGCAGCTGGGCATTGTTGAGGATGCCTTCGCGCTGTTGCACGGACATTTCCTCGCGGTCGAAGGCTTTCGCCAGGCGGCCGAGCTCTTCGTCGGTCACCGGGCGGTCTACCACCACGATCGCGTTGTTGATGTCGCCTCCCTTGATGAGATTGTGGGCCAGCAGGTATTCCAGCTCGTGGAGGAATACGAAAGTGCGGCAGGGGGCGATTTCTTTTTTGAAATCGCTCATGCTTTTCAGGTTGGCGTGCTGGGTGCCGAGTACCTGGGAATTGAAGTCGATGAGGGCGGTAACCCGGTAGTCAACGGCGGGCAAAGCCACCATTTCGACCTTTTTCACCTCATCGTAATAGTTAATATTGGTGTCGATGGAATAATAGACCTTTTTGGCGTCCTGCACCTGGATGCCGGCTTCCTCGATGATGTCGATGAAGGGGATGGAGCTGCCGTCCATGATGGGGATTTCGGGGCCGTTCAGTTCGATCAGCACGTTATCCACGCCCATGCCCACGAGGGCGGCCAGGATGTGCTCGACCGTGCTGACGCGGGCGCCGTTGTGCTCCAGGGTGGTGCCGCGGGCGGTATCCACCACGTAATCCACATCGGCTTTCACAATCGGCTGGTCGGGGAGGTCGATGCGCTGGAATTTAATACCAAAGCCGGGCATGGCCGGCTTGAGAGTCATATTCACCTGTGCTCCTGTGTGTAAACCAACGCCTGATATGGTCACGGGACCTTGCAGGGTCTGCTGGTTCGACTGCTGATTTTCCATCATTATAGCTTCGTATTCAATTGCGTTTTAAATCCTTCTTGTAGCTCTTTCAATCCTTGCTGCCGCTTCAGCGAAGAAGGGCTTTTTCGGCCAACAGCTGTTTCACCATATCTTCCAGTTCTTTTACCCTCTTTTCCAGGTCCGGCAAATTTCTAAAAATTGCCTGACTTTTTAGCGAACTTTTATAATCGTAGGCCGGAGAGCCGGTCAAAGCGGTGTTGGGGGTGGTGATGGATTTGGACAAACCGCTCTGGGCGTTGATTTTGGTGCCGTCGGCGATCTGGATGTGGCCCACGATGCCTACCTGGCCGCCGATCACGCAGTTTTTGCCGATTTTGGTGCTGCCGGATACGCCGGACTGGGCGGCGATCACCGTGCTGCTGCCGATCTCCACGTTATGGGCGATCTGGATAAGATTATCGAGTTTCACACCGGCATGGATCACCGTAGAGCCCATGGTGGCCCGGTCGATGGTCGTATTGGCGCCGATTTCCACGTCGTCGTGTATGATCACGTTGCCCACCTGGGGCACTTTTTTATAGGTCCCGTTGGCCTGGGGGGCGAATCCGAACCCGTCGCCGCCGATCACGCAGCCGGCATGGAGGATCACGCGGTTGCCCACCACGCTGTTATCGTACAGCTTTACACCCGGGTAAAGCACGGTATTGCTGCCTATTTTCACATTATCGCCGAGGTAAACGCCGGGATAGATCTTCACATTGTCGCCCAGCACCACATTCTCACCGAGGTAGGCAAACGCACCGATAAACACGCCCTGGCCCATTTTAACGGAGGCCGGTACATGGGAAGGCTGCTGGATGCCCGTTTTGGCCCCGGCACCCACCATTTTCTGATATTGCTCCAGCAGGAGCGCAAAAGCGCTGTAGGCGTCCTGCACCCGGATAAGGGTAGGCTTGATGGGCCGCTCTATCACCAGGGAATCATTCACGATCAGAATGGAGGCCTGGGTGGAATAGAGAAACTCCTCGTACTTGGGATTGGCGATGAAACTCAACATGCCGTCGCCCGCCTCCTCAATCTTGGCGATATTGTGCACCTTCACTTCCGGGTCCCCTTCCAGCTTCCCGTTCAATATGGTAGCCAGCTGTAATGCGCTAAATTGCATAGTAATTAATTGAAATGTTACCTTCCAGGCCGTCTCCGGATAATATGAATGTATTCTCTAACATGTTGCGCTCGTATAAAACGTTGTTAGCCTAGATTTTTGGATGACAAATGTAGAATTTTTTTATCGGTCTTGCCAAAGTATGCGATACAAGGGCATTGTCGATCGATGAAATATCCCTCACCGTGCCGTCCTTGAATAGGATATTGATCTTTTCGTCGTTTGCGTCATATGCCTTCAGGCTGGCGGTATCCGTAAATACGAAATAATCCGCCTCCCCGTCGCTCAGGTCCCAGCGTTGTTTCACTTTTTCTTTCAGGTCTGCCAGCAGCTCAGGTTCCGACGGCTCATTTCTGAGGGTAACCTTGAAAAGCTGGCGGTTTACGAGCCATTGGCATAGCAGGCGTAACACCTTGTCCGGGTGCTGCGTCCATACTTTAATCGCCCCCATGATATCATAGTCATCGAGCAGGCAAAATTGGGAAAGGCATTCCTGTCCCTCGAATTCCCCCCGGCCGATGCGGTTATACAAGAAATAATGCAGCGCCGGCGAGGCAAACAGCTCCGTGCCGTCCAAAGCCAGCTTTTTGGCCCTGTCCAGCACCTTTACGAGCATATTTTCCGCGCTCAGCACGGTTTTATGCAGGTATACCTGCCAGTACATGAGCCGGCGGGCGACAATAAACTTTTCAATGGAATAAATCCCCTTTTCCTCCACCATCAGTTCGCCCTCATGCACGGTCAGCATCTTGATGATGCGGTCGTAGCTGATCACCCCCTCGGACACACCCGTGTAGAAACTGTCGCGGCTCAGGTAGTCCATCCGGTCCACATCCAGCTGGCTCGAAACGAGCTGGTGCAGGAACTGTTTATGGTACCGGCCGTTGAATATCTCCAGGGTAAGGTCCAGGCTGCCGTTCATTTCCCGGTTGAGGGTCTGCATCAGCAGCTGGGAAATCTCCTCGTGAGACACGTCTTCCACCAGCGTATGTTCCAACGCATGCGAATAAGGCCCGTGCCCTACGTCATGCAATAATATGGCCATTTTTGCAGCCACTTCCTCTTCTTCCGTGATAACCACCCCCTTTCCGCGCAGCTCCTGCAAGGCACAACTCATCAGGTGGTAAGCCCCCATGCTGTGATGAAAACGCGTATGCATGGCCCCGGGGTATACCAGGTGGGCCAGCGCCATTTGGTGTATCCGGCGTAACCGCTGATAATACGGGTGTGATATAAGGTTGAAAATCAATGGATGATCGATGGTAATAAACCCGTGAACCGGATCGTTCACAATCTTTCGTTTGCGGTCAGTCATTCGGATTTTTTAATATCTGTCCGTACAAATCTACAGCTTTGCAGGTAACTTTTACCCGTCTGAAGTGACGAATGGCGCGCCGCAGCGCCCAAACCACGATAATTTAACGAATTATTAGAGTTTCATATATTTTGAGGGAACGATTTTTGACATATTTCGGTAATTTTAAAGCAGGTCCAAAAAAATTGCATGAACCAAATCAACATACTCTGGGTAGACGATGAAATCGACTCCCTTAAATCTCAGATCATTTTTCTCGAAAATAAAGGCTACAAAGTATCGGCGCTCACCAACGGGTATGATGCGCTGGAATTCCTGAAAGACAATATTGTGGATGTGGTGCTGCTCGACGAATCGATGCCGGGCATTACCGGCCTCGAAACCCTGGCCCGCATCCGCGAAAACAATCAGCAGGTGCCGGTGGTGATGATCACCAAAAACGAGGCGGAAAACGTGATGGACGAGGCCATCGGTTCGCAGATCACCGATTACCTCATCAAACCCGTCAACCCCAACCAGGTATTGCTGTCGCTCAAAAAGATCATCGACAACAAGCGCCTCGTGGCCGAAAAAACCACCACGGCCTACCAGCAGCAGTTCCGCACCCTGTTCATGGCCCTCAACGATAACCCGAACCACGCCGAATGGGCGGATATCTATAAAAAACTGGTGTACTGGGAAATGGAAATGAGTAAAAGCGACAGCCCCGAGATGCTGGAAGTGCTGCATTCCCAGAAAGCCGAAGCCAACACCGAGTTCGCCAAGTTCATCGCCCGCCATTACAGCAGCTGGATGCAGCCGAAGAACGAGGACGCGCCGGTGATGAGCCATACCCTGTTCCGCGACAAGATCGTGCCGTATATGGATCCTTCGGTGCCTAACTTCTTTATTCTCATCGACAATCTCCGGTACGACCAGTGGAAAACGATCCAGCCCATTTTCGCCGAATCGTTCCGGCTGATGGAGGAAGATACCTTTTACAGCATCCTGCCCACCTCTACCCAATACAGCCGTAACGCCATTTTCGCGGGCATGCTGCCGGCCGAGATCGAGGCGAAGTTCCCGGAAGAGTGGAAGAACGACGACGAGCAGGGCGGGAAGAACCTCTACGAGGAGAGTTTTTTCGCGGCACAGCTGCAGCGCCTGAAAATGGACAGCCGCTTTTCGTACACGAAGGTGATCAACCATGCAGACGGCCAGCACCTGGTGAACAACATGCATAATATGCTGGATTACCCGCTGAACGTGATCGTTTATAATTTTGTGGACATGCTCAGCCATGCCCGTACGGAAATGGAAGTGCTGAAGGAGCTGGCCGGCGACGAAGTGTCTTACCGCTCCATCACCGCCAGCTGGTTCGAGCACTCGCACCTGCACCAGGCGCTCAGGAAGGTGGCCGACCGGAAAATCAACCTGATCATCGCCACCGACCACGGCAGCGTGCGGGTGAAAACGCCGGTCAAAGTGATCGGCGACAAGCAGACCACCACCAACCTGCGGTACAAACACGGCCGCAATCTCAACTACGACCCCAAGGAGGTGCTCGCCTTCCGCGACCCCCGCGATGCAGGGTTGCCGAAGCCAAATGTCAATTCTTCTTATATCTTTGCCCGCGAAGACGGGTATCTTTGCTATCCCAACAATTATAATTATTTCGTGAACTATTACCGCAACACCTTCCAGCACGGCGGCATTTCCATGGAGGAGATGATTGTGCCGGTAGCAAGGATGGTCAGCAAATAGCGGATTTTAAAAGAAGACATCATGAACCTGAAAAGTACCCCTAACAACCTGGCGAAGCTGGAGAAGATTTTTGAAGAGGCGAAATATATCCTGCGGTACGAAAAAGGCACCTTCAATTCCGGCTACTGTGTGCTGGAACATAAGAAAGTGGTGGTGATCAACAAATTCCTGAATGTGGAAGGGCGGATCAACACCCTGATGGACATCCTGCCGTCCATAGCGCTGGAGGAAGGCTATCTCACGCCCGAGTCCCAGAAACTGTACCGCCAGGTGGTAGACAGCCGCAACGCGGAAGCCGCCGGTGGGGAGGAAGAAGAAAACCCGTCAACAGAAACACCCGCATAACCATACGCTTTGAAAGTAACATTCCTTGGAACTGGCACTTCACAGGGCGTACCGGTCATCGCCTGCCCCTGTAAAGTATGTGCGTCGCCCGACCCGCGCGACAACCGCCTGCGCAGCAGCATTCTCATTTCATCGGATGCCGGCAACATCGTGGTGGATACCACGCCCGACTTCCGCTACCAGATGCTGCGGGCCGGTGTGAAAACGCTGGAAGCCGTGGTAGTCACCCATTCCCATAAAGATCATATCGCCGGGATGGACGACATCCGGGCGTTCAATTATTTCCAGCAGCGCCCCATCGATATCTATGCCTCCGATTATTCGCAGAACGTCATCATGCGCGAGTTCTCCTACGCGTTTGCGGATTTCAAGTATCCCGGCATTCCCGAACTGAACCTGCGCACCATCCTCGACGATCCCTTCAATATCAACGGCCTGAAGTTTACGCCCATCCACGTGCTGCATCACAAAATGCCCGTGCTGGGATTCCGTTTCGGCGACTTTACCTATATCACCGACGCGAATTACATCGCCCCGGAGGAAAAGGAAAAGATCAAAGGCTCGAAAGTACTGGTACTGAACGCCCTTCGCCGCGAAAAGCACATTTCCCACTTTACCCTCGACGAAGCCATCGAAGTAGGCAAGGAACTGGACGTGCCGCAGGTCTATTTTACGCACATCAGCCACCAGCTGGGCCTGCATGCCGAAGTGGACCCTTCGCTGCCGGCAGGTACCGCATTGGCGTACGACGGGCTTGAAATCGAGCTGTAGGCCCCTTCCGGCATCCCCTGGCCGGAAAATCTCCGAAGTTCCCCACAAACCGGCACCTGTTCCACTACACAATTTTGTGCAAACCGGATTTCGCCTCCAATCCCGGAAAATATACGCGAATGGACAAAAATTTGACCTGAGTGGAGATTTGGAGGGCAAAAGACGAACCTACAACGAAGCTACACTGGGGGAATAACGAACCTACGCCAAAAAGGGAAGGTTCGTTGTAGGTTCGTTCAAGGTTCGTTGTAGGTTCGTCTTTCTCCCTGTATCCGCCCTCGCCCGTCCTGAAACAGGTTTACATGCTGATGAGGTCATCCGGTTAAATGTTTACACCCTCATTGTTATCTATATAAATCTTTACAGGTTGATTCACCCTGAAACAGGTTTACACCCTCGTGAGATCATCCGGATTGAGGTTTGCACCCTTGTTGTTAATCCACATACAGGCTTGTAGCTTGACTCGTCCTGCAACACCTCCGCTGCCGGTCGCAGAGTAGGGTAGCCCGGGGTCATTCCGGCACCTGGCCTGAAGGCCGGGGACATAACACAAATTGATTTGCGTCGCCCTGCGGCAGGGGCGCAGATTTGTTTCCGGGTAAAACCGGGTTGCCCGGCAGCAGATTCCTGATTTTTTACGATATTCAGTGCCGATCAAAAACCATTGTTTGTGCCGAATAAAACCCTCCGGGAATTCTTTGATTTCTCCCGCCGCGAACGTACAGGCATCGCCTGTCTTTTAATCCTCATTGTACTGATCTATTGTTTGCCCTATGGATGGGGCTATTTGTCCGAAGGCCGCGCGCGGAGCGATACGGCGGGCTTTCACGAGGCCGCGCTCGCTGTGGACAACATGATGCGGAAAGACAGTGCCGCGCTCGCCCGGCGGAGAAAAAATTCCTACGACAGCAGCCGTTACCGTTACAGGAAATACGCCTTCAACCGCGATCACGATCGTTACCGGAACGGGCAATATGCGTACGGCCGCGGCAGGTGGCATGATGCCCGTGACAGCGCCCGTTACGGGTATTGGAGCGGCTACCGCAAATACGAAAGGGGGCGGCCGTATGTATCTGACAGCAGTCGTTCCATCGGCCGGGAACGATCGCCGGGCAAAACAATCCCGTTCCGCAAGCCGCTGTTGATCGACATCAACGCTGCCGACAGCGCGCAGTGGGAACGCCTGCCGCTCATCGGGCCGGTGCTGGCGCAGCGCATCGTGCGGTTCCGGGAGCGCCTCGGCGGCTTCCACGAGGTGGCGCAGGTGGGTGAAACCTATGGGCTGGCCGATAGCGTATTTAAAAAAATTCAAGGGATGCTGGTGCTGGGTGAGGTTTCTCTAAGAAAGACTGACCTTAACCAGACAGATGAAAAATCTTTGGCCGATCACCCATACATCAACACGAAACTGGCCCGGTTGATAGTACGGTACCGCAATAACCACGGGCCTTTCAGGCACCTCAACGAGCTCCGGGGCATTGCTTTGGTGGATGACTCCATTTATCGTAAACTTGAAAAATACTTGGAGGTCAGGTAAAACAAAATTTTCCGGTTATGAATTTCCAGCCAACGGACATGCAATTACAGATAGCACAGGTCATCAGGGATTTTGGAAAAACACACATCCAGCCGCATGTGCTGGAGTGGGACGAAACGCAGACTTTCCCCGTGGAGCTCTTCAAAAAAATGGGCGAGCTGGGGCTGATGGGGGTGCTGGTACCGGAAAGTTACGGCGGCTCGGGGCTCGGTTACCTCGAATACGTGACCGTGATCAGCGAGGTGTCGCGCATTTGCGGCGCCGTGGGCCTGAGCCTGGCGGCACACAATTCTCTTTGCACCGGCCACATTCTCCAGTTCGGCAGCGAAGCACAGAAACAACAATATCTTCCCAAACTGGCCTCCGCCGAATGGATAGGGGCCTGGGGCCTCACCGAGCCGAACACCGGCTCCGACGCCATGAACATGAAATGTACCGCCCGCAAGGAAGGCGATGAATGGGTGATCAACGGCACCAAATGCTGGATCACCCACGGCAAAAGCGGCGACGTGGCCGTGGTGATCGCCCGCACCGGCGAGCTGCGCGACAGCCGGGGCATGAGCGCGTTCATCGTGGAACGGGGCACGCCCGGTTTCAGCGGCGGTAAAAAAGAAAATAAACTCGGCATGCGGGCCTCCGAAACCGCGGAAATGATTTTCGATAACTGCCGCATTCCCGCCGGAAACCTCATCGGGGCGGAAGGAGAAGGATTTATTCAATCCATGAAGGTGCTCGACGGCGGGCGCATTTCCATCGCCGCACTGTCGCTCGGCATCGCCAAAGGCGCCTACGACGCCGCGTTGAAATATTCACAGGAGCGCTACCAGTTCGACCAGCCCATCGCCAATTTCCAGGGCGTGTCTTTCAAACTCGCCGATATGCATACCAATATCGCGGCCGCCGAGCTGCTCACGCTGCAGGCCGCGGATATGAAAAATAAACACCTCCCCATGACGCAGCAGGCGGCCATGGCGAAATACTACGCCTCCGAAGTGGCCGTGAGAACGGCCGACGATGCGGTGCAGATTTTCGGGGGATACGGGTACACGAAAGATTTCCCCGTAGAAAAATTCTATCGCGACGCCAAACTCTGTACGATCGGGGAAGGGACTTCCGAGATACAGAAAATCGTGATCGCACGCGAAGCACTGAAGAAATAAAAAGTGGTCAATAAAACATGAAAGGGGATGGTGAGAGCCATCCCCTTTCTGTTTGTGCGGCAGGCCCCTGTGCAGGCGAGGGCGGCGTTTTCCCGGCCACCGTTCTATCACAGGGCGTGCCCGGGCAGTTTTTACCGTTTATAGATCTCCACTTCCGGTATGTTGAAAGTACCGTCTGTCTCAAAAACATATTCAATCCTTACATAACGCCGGGTGGCGGTATTGAAGCTGATATCCTCGGTGGTGGTAAAACCGCTCGTTTTTTCGAACAGCGGGGCCCAGGTGGTTTCGTTATCGGAACCCAGCACCTTGCACGATTTCAGCACGCCCGCGCCTGCACGCAGAAAACGGATGGCGTTGAATTCTTTGGGCGCTTTCAGGTCGATCGAGATCCACACGGTTTTATCCGCATCCTTCCGGTCGGCATCGGTGGGCTGCCAGTTGGTGGTGGTCAGTTCGTCTACCGCCAGGGCGCCGGTATTGGTGCCTTGCGCGGAACTCGTTTTCACCGTTTTGCCGGCAGCCATGTTCAGCGGCCTGGATTCATACACGGTGTAGAATGTATCGAGGCTGCGGGGCGAAGGCCTGTATAGCGAACGGTAGGTAATGTAGGAGCCTTCCTTTACGTTCGGCAGTGTGATGTCATCTTCCGAGGCAGGCAGGAATACTTTTTGTTCCACGCCGGCCTGATCGATGAATTTGATTTCGGTGGAAAAAGAAGCGGTATCAGCCGCCAGCCAGTTCATCACCACATTGCTGCCGCTGATCTTGACCGAGCTGATGGGCCGGGACAGGATGGTGGATTCGTAAATCCGGCCATAGGAAGTGCCCTGCACATCTACACGGATGGATGAATTGTTCTGCGCATCGCGGGTGTAGATCTGGAAAGTGTAGGTACCTTCCGGCAGCTTGTCGATCATGGCGGTCACGACGTCGGGCGCATTGGTTTCTTTGACCGGTACGATCAGGGAATCTTTTTTATTGTTCCAGTACACAACGGCGGAGCGTGTGTTGGGATCGGTGCCGCGCCGCCAGGTTATTTTAAGCCGTTCCCGGCCGGGGTACACCGCCACGGAATCCGCTTTCCCTACGTATGTGATACCCCCCGGCACCACATACTCCCTGAAGGTGGCATCCATTTTACTGCAGGATATGGACAGTATCGCCAGCAGCATGGTGAGCAGGCTATATACAGAATATTTTTGCATTGGATTCAAGTTAATAAGTTAAAAAAGCCGTTAGAGTTTAGCGCCCCAGAACATGAGTTCGGCAATGTAGATATACTGGCTGTTGCCCCAGGTTTCGGTTGTTTTCCACCGGAGATACCGCATGGGCGGAGTGCCTGGGGGGAAGTCGAAATCCTCGCCGTTTGTTACCGCAAACTCTTCGTCTTCCTTGGTGGGCGTGGCGGCATCGCCGGAAGGTTTGAACGAGGTGAAGGTGCCCAGTAAGGTCCAGCTGTCCCAGCTACCGTCGGCGTTCGGACTGTTGCTGCCGTAAATCTCGAACCGCTTCGGGTCGGCGCCGCGGTAATAACCGCTCGAGCCGCCACGGTGATAAAATTTAAAACGGCTAAGGTTGTACTGCTGGCCGAGGTCGAATGTAAACCACTGGGGCATTTTGGCGGCAGCGGGCCTTGTGTGAAAACAATCGTTCGTGCTGCCTGTGCCAAACACGTTGTTGAACATAAAATTGATGTTCCTGGGTGAAAGCCCGGAAAATACGTGGCCGATGTTTTCATCCGTCGGCAGCGACACTTCTTTCATCAGCGTACGGTCGAGCTTGGTTTCGAACAGCGGCTTCAAAGTGAGGGCCAATGTATCCGATTTGTTGTTCCAGCGGTCGCGCACATAAGTGGCGAATTTGACGGGAATCGTATCGAATCCCCTCACCGAGAAAGCTCCCTTGGGCGCTTTGGAGTGATAGGTGTCGGCTTCCGCCCAGTCACCCTGCCCGGTGCTGTCGTAAATCATCACGATGGCCAGCGCCGCTTCGTCTTTGTTCTGGAAGGTGATGGACGCGCCGCCGAACGTTTCCTTCATTTCGATGGTTTTAAAAAGATTGTGCACGGGTGCCGTCAGCGGACGGATTTTCAGCGTTACCGGATCCGATTCTTTTTTGTTTTTGCCGACCGTGTACACTTTTACTTCGTGCTCCAGCGTGTCTGCATACCCTTCCAGCACGAGCGTATCCTGGTGAATGGACGTTTTCGTTTCGCGCGTAACGCCCTGGCTGATATCATATACCGCTTTTACATACAGCAGGTTGTTGTCCGCCGGTACCTTGTAATATAATTTAGAGCCCCCCGGCGTGCGGATGAATTGCACGTTGGATACGGGTTTGGGAGCAGGGGCGTTATCGTCCGTATATAACAGCATGTTCTTTTCCTTGCAGGAAGACCAGAGGAAAAGACCGAGCAATAATACAAGAATGTGATGCCTGTTCATACTTAAATATTTTATGCTATTCATGAATTGATCTGTATTGCATGGCGGACCGCTTTATTGCCAGCCGGGTGATTGTACCAGGTTTCTGTTCACCGTGATGCTCTGCTCGCGCAGCGGCCAGAAATAATCTTTCAGGGCGAAGGTTTGCTGGAAGATCGGGCGCACGCGGTAATAAGCTTCTGCCGTGCTTTGTTCGATATCCCAACCGGTGATGGGCTGATTCCACAGTTCGGTGGCTTCTTTCCAGCGGCGGACATCGTAAAAGCGGGAGCCTTCGAATGCCAGTTCTATCAGGCGTTCCTGGTGGATGATCTTGCGCATGCCGTCTTTACCCTGGAAAGCACCGGGTGTTTTGGAATAAGTCGTCCAGGCATCCTGTACGGAAGGAATGCCGGCTCTTTCCCTGACGAGGTTGATCCATTTCAGTGTTTCGCCGGTGGGCCCTTCGGTTTCGTTCAGCGCTTCCGCATACAGCAGGTAGAGGTCTGCGAGCCGCATTTCCGGGAATGGGGTGTTCCTGATGGAAACCGCGGAGTTGGAGCTTACGATGCTCTGGAAGTGCAGCAGCTTTTTGGTGAAGTAGCCGGTGGTGGAGTAGGAAAACTGTACCTGCTGGGAGGACGATTGCCCTTTTTTCATCTTCAGCGTCATGCAGGTTTTATCGTCGTTATAATTCTGGCCGTACCATTTGCCGCCGTCGAACCCGATACTGGCGTAAAAGCGGTTCTCACGGTCGAAGTGCAGCGAAACGGTAGTATAGTTTTCTTCGATGTTGAACTTTTCAGCGGCTGTGGCCGTACGGAGCGTGTAGCGTTTGCCGTAATCCCAGGTTTTGTCTTCCGAAATAGGGAGGCCGTTTTTGGTATAAAACATCTCCACTATTTTCAGCGGCGGCGCCAGCTGCCCGCGGGGAGCGGTGCTGTTGGCCTGCGCCTGGTCGAGTCCGCGGGGGAAGCTCAGGTTTTGCATTTCGCTGGTCATGCTGTTGGTGTTGGCCCAGATCACTTCCGGCGTCCACTTCTCTATGAAAGCGTTACGGATGCTCATCTGGGTGATGGTTTCGGGCGCCAGCTGGAACTGCACCACATCCGGTTTGAACGTGTACAGTTTCAGGCCCACTTCATGGCACAGGTCCACCGCTTCTTTACAGGCCTTCACGGCATCCGCCCATTTTTTGTCGTCTTTGGTGGCGCTGAAAAGTTTCACGCCACGGTTGTCGGCATACGACGAATAATCCGGGTTGCCGTTGAAAAGCGGACTGGCGGCGGTAACCAGTATCCTGGCTTTGATGGCCAGCGCAACGGGTTTTGTGACGCGCCCCAGTTCGTCTATTTCATTGGAGATGATATTGGGCAGATCGTCCTTCGCCTCATCGATCAGCTGGGTGATATACTGGAAGCAGGAATCGACCGGCTGCCGGTACACCCGCACCTGTTCCGAGTTCACATCGATGGGAAGGTTTTCTTTGATCAGCACGATGGGGCCGTAAAGGCGCACCAGGTAAAAGTGATAATACGCCTTGAGGAATTTTACTTCGGCGATCCAGCGTCTCTTTTCATCCGCGGTCATATCGGGCACCTTGCTGATATTGTCGAGAAAGGTGTTGCAGTCGCGCAGGCCGTTGTAGAGTTTCTTGCCGCCGGAGAGGCCGTCCCAGTAATTGACGTACGGGCTGGTCACATTCTGCAAACCGCGGGCGATGTTGTAACCGCCGGGTTGTGCGGCGCTGGCCGCGAAAGGCCAGATATAAGATATTTCATCGCCAGCCGCATAGGCGGGGTTGGCGGAAACGCTGGCCGATGATGGCAGATAGCTGTAGCAGGTGAAGAGGTATTTCTCCGCTTCCTTCCGCATGGTGAACGCGTTTTCGATGGTGGCCACATTGTCAGGCACCACGTTCAGGAACTTTTTGCAGGCGCTCAGCAGGGGCATGATTAACATCGCCCAGCAGACAGCCTTCCAGATATGTTGACGTTTCATTTTCATTGAGATTTCCGGGTTAGTTAAATTGAATGCTCAGGCCTAAGTTGACTACGCGCTGTATCGGGTACCCGAGGCCTTTGCCGCCCATTTCCACGTCCCACAGTTTGAAGCCGGAGATCAGGAACAGGTTGCTGGCATTGAGGTAGATCCTGAATGAGCTGGCGCTCAGCCGGCGCTGGAAACTCTTGGGCACGTTATAACCCAGTTCCACCTGTTTGAGCCGCAGGAAGCTGCCGTCGCGCATGAACCAGGTGCTGCGCTGCGTGTTGTTGGAGTTCGGTATGGGGCTGAGGCGCGGCCACAGGGCATACACATTCCTGTTTTCTTCAGACCAGTAACTGTCGGCATAAGCTTTCAATACCTGTGTTTCCGCGATGAAAGGCGCTGTCTGCACCGGGTCTATCCAGAACGATTCTCTTGCGGAGCCCTGGAAGAAAAGCGACAGGTCGAAGTTTTTGTAGCCCATGGATATACCGAAGCCATAGGTGATTTCCGGTCGGGTGGGGTAGCCGATGGGCACCATGTCTGCCGGGGTGATCTGCCCGTCGCGGTTCACGTCCGTGTACTTGATGTCGCCGCCGCCGTATTCGCCGAACTGGCGGGGGGAGTTACGGGCTTCTTCGTCATCCACAAACAGCCTTTCCGCAATATAGCCCCAGGTCTGGTTAACCGGGTAGCCTACCCGTGTACGGTATGCTTTTTCAGCCGGCAGGTAATCCGGTTCCTCATATACCTTGAAGCGGCCGGTGGCGTAGGTGAAGTTGCCCATGGCCTCAATCCAGAAATCGTTCGAGATGGTCTGGTTATAGTTCAGCGAGAGGTCGGTGCCGCGGCTCTGCGCCTGCCCGATGTTGGCCTGTACGGTGTCCGTAAGCCCCATCGTGGTAGGGTTGTTGGCGCGGTCCATCAGGATGTCTTTACGCTGGGACGTGTAGTATTCGCCCACGAACGTGAATTTGTTGAACAGCCCCAGTTCCACGGCAATATTGCTCTGGTACGATTTTTCCCAGGTAATGGCCGGGTTGGCGTAGCGGCGGATGGAATAGCCGGGAAGCGTGCGGCCGTTGTCTTTCCCGAAGGTGGCACCCATCGAACCGTCGTTGGGGTTGGTTTCGGAAAGATAGAAGAAACGGTCCGTTTCACTGCCGATGGCGTCGTTACCCACGAGCCCGTAGGTACCGCGCACTTTCAGGTTGGTGATGGACCTGCTGTATTTTTTAAAGAATTCTTCGTTGGAGATCGTCCAGGCAGCACCTGCGGAAGGGAAGAAGCCGAAACGGTGTGTGTCGTAAAAACGTTCGGAGCCGTTGTAGCCGAAGTTGAACTCGGCAAAATAGCGGGCGTCGTAGTTGTAGGTGAGCCTGCCGGAAACGCCGGAGTTACGGGCGGGAAGGCCCTGCTGCAGCGTGGCGCCGGCAATCGTGCGGGGAGGCGCCACCGTACTGCGCATGATGTTGATCAGCATCGCGCTGAGATTGTGTTTGCCGATAGCGCGATTGTACATCAATGACGATTCCCAGTACATGATGGCGTTCACGCCCGCGCCGCTCGGCAGGTAGTTGAGGTATTCCGTGCCCTGGTCCGGATTCAGCGGAACGATGGAATAACTGTCTTCTCTCCGGTTATATCCGCCCAGCCCGTAATAGAACGGGAAATAGGCGCGCTCCATCGCGAATTGTGAAGTGCGGTTCACATTCACCATGGTCCTGAAATTCAGGCCGGGCGTCACGAAGTCGAGCGCCTGTTTCACTTCTGCCTGTGCCGACATAAAAGAGCGGTTTTCCGATTTGTAACCCGACTGCATAATGGCGTACGGGTTCAGGTACAGGCTGGAGCCGTTATCCGCATTCCCGAACATGATGTGTTTCACATACCAGTGGTCCGCATCTTTCGGCCAGGTGGCGGGGAACATCACCGGGTTGGAACGTACGGCCATGTTGTACAGGCGCTCGCCGCCCGTGGTCACGCCCGCGCCCAGCGGCCCTTTGTAATCGTCGAAGTTGCCGTACACCAGCATAGAGAGGGTTGTTTTTTTCGTGATATCCACGTCCACGTTCGCCCTCAGCGAATACCGGTTGATATTGATGTTGCTGTTGAAGTTATTGAGCTTGTCGATTTTGATCAACCCCTCATCCCGGGTATAGGATCCGGAAATGTAATACCTCGCCACGTTGCCGCCGCCTCTTACGTTGATGTTGCCGCGCTGTGCGTTGGTATGATCGCGGAACATCATTTTGTTCCAGTTGTTGGCCGGGTACACCAGCGGATTGAGGCCTTCTGCCGTGCGTTCTATTTTTTCCTCGGAATAGGGGAGCTCTCCGAGGCGGTTACGCGTCAGCACCGCTTCGTTGGCCATCTTCATAAAAGTAACGGGGTCTGCTACCTCCACGTTCTGCGTGGGCATGGTCAGCGTGTTTTCGATGCGCAGCGATATTTTCGCCGGCCCCTGCGTACCGCGTTTGGTCGTAACGAGGATCACGCCGTTGGCGCCCCTGGCGCCGTACAGCGCGGTGGAGGTGGCATCTTTCATGATGGAGAAACTTTCGATGTCGTCCGGCCGCAAACGCGCGAGGTCTTCTTTCGTCAGTTCCACGCCATCGATAAGGATGAGCGGGTCCTGCTTGTAACCGAAGGTGGTAACGCCGCGCACGAAGAAGTCCGCATTGTCGGCTCCCGGCTCGCCGCTGCGCTGGTAAGCGATGAGGCCGGCGGCGCGCCCAGCCAGGGCAGTGGTGAGGTTGCTCGACGGCACTTTCAGGTCGGCCACTTTAATGGACGTCACCGAACCTACCACCTCTCGTTTTTTCTGGGTGCCGTAGGCCACTACAACGGTTTCACCCAGACTGTTAATCGCCGATTTCAGCGTGATATTGATGGTGGTGCGTTTGTTGACGGCAATTTCCTGTTCTTCGAAACCGATCATACGCGCAATGATCACGGCATTGTCGGGCACAACGAGGATATACCGGCCATTGATGTCCGTAGTGGTGCCCACGGAAGTTTTATTTTTTACGAGGATGGTTACACCGGGTATGGGAGAACCCGAACTGTCGGTTACCAGGCCTTTGATTTCCTGGTCTACCAGGCGCTCCGGCCCGGCAGAATGGTTGGGTGAAGATTCTGCAGCCGCATGCTGAATATGCAGCAGCAACAACAGAAAATTAAGCAGGAGTAGTTTTTTCAACATGGAACTGTGTTTTAGAATGAGAAATAAATCGTTCAGAAGCATGGCAGAATGCCTGGCGCAACGGTGGTTGCCCGCGCGGGAAATTTTTCCTGTTTCGTTCTTTCATAGCGTATCGCTGCATAAGCTGGAATTTTTTGTCAGGTCGCAAGTATGACAGAGCCTGTAGATGCATGTTGCAAACGTTTGCATGTCCTGCATGCGCAGGCCGCCATTTTCTCTGCATGGCAATGGTAATGGTGGTGTTGCCGTCCCGGAGCCTGATATCCGGATATTTCCCACGTGTTACTCGCCGGTTAAGGAATTACAGGTGTGGAGGCCGCGGACGGCCTGCCGGAAACGTTTTGTTTTCAGTGCATACATGGCATGGCGCCCTATATTTTTGGTCGATTCAAGGTAAATGTTTCGGATAATCGTGTTCGTGCGAATGTTGAACGCTTTAAGTACATACGCGAATAGTGGAATTTAAAATTTTCAATTATCAGTCCTCACGCTGGCCAGTACGGGATACGGGGTCCCGGGTGGAATCATGGCCATACAGGGATTACGGTAAATATTTCATCTTCGCTTCCCGGCGCTAAAAACTCATCTCTCTCAAACCGCCGTCGCTGTCAGGTTTTTAACAAGACAGTGAAATGCAAATGTTTATGAAAAGTAAAATCTCTGAATTGTGCCTGCGAATTACATACTTTGGTTGAAATCCTGTGTATTTTGCAATCGTTTGCAATTGGCATTGATGCAAATATATCGTGTAAAATTATCATTCCATGATACTAAATTAGCAAAATGGAGTTTTAATTTCACTCTCTTTTGGAAAAACCTACAATAACCAAAATATGACCACTTTCGAGGAACAATTGAGCCATCTGTATCCGGCTGCCTCCGACATCCCTGCGGAGTTTGCTTTGCCGGCGGAAGTCCATCAGCGGGAGTACCTCTCTGACGGCGTTATGAAAACATGGAGCGGGGAAGTGCACACCGTGCTGTCGCCCATTTGTATTAAAACTGAAAACGGCCTGGAGCGAAAGGTGATCGGTTCTTATCCGTTATGCGGGGAAGAAGAGGCGATGGCCTCGCTGGATGCCGCCATCCGCGCCTATAATAATGGCCGCGGGGAATGGCCAACCATGTCGGTAGCCGAGCGCATTGCCTGCGTGGAGAAGTTCACGGGCAAAATGATCGCGAAAAAGCAGGATGTGGTCAAACTCATCATGTGGGAAATCGGCAAGTCGTGGGCGGATTCGGTGAAGGAATTCGACCGCACGGTGGAATACATCAACGCTACCATCGATGCGCTGAAAGACCTCGACCGCAAATCGTCGGGTTTTGCCATCGAGCAGGGGATTATCGGGCAGATACGCCGCTCCCCGCTGGGCGTGGTGCTGTGCATGGGCCCGTTCAATTACCCGCTGAACGAAACGTTCACCACCCTTATCCCGGCGCTGATCATGGGTAACACCCTGCTTTTCAAACCGCCCAAACACGGCACTTTATTGCATTATCCGCTGCTGGAGGCATTCCGCGAATGTTTCCCCGCCGGCGTGGTCAATACAATTTACGGGAGGGGCAACGTGATCATCGGCCCCCTGATGGAATCGGGGAAAATCAACGTGCTGACGCTGATCGGCTCCAGCAAGGTGGCCAACCAGCTGAAAAAAATGCACCCCAAGGTCAACCGCCTGCGCGCCATCCTGGGCCTCGACGCCAAAAACGCCGCCATCATCACGGATAAAGCGGACATCGACCTGGCTGTGAAGGAATGCGTGCTGGGCTCGCTGTCTTTCAACGGGCAGCGCTGCACCGCCATCAAGATCATTTTCGTGCACCGCAACGTGGCGGATGCGTTTCTGGAAAAGTTCGCCGCGGCGATCGGGCAATTGAAATTCGGGATGCCCTGGGAAAAAGACGTTTTCCTTACCCCGCTGCCTGAGCCCCATAAACCGGGGTATTTACAGAGTTGTGTGGCCGATGCTGCCGCCCATGGGGCCAGGGTGATAAATGCCAATGGCGGGGCTGCAAATGCCTCTTTTGTGTATCCGGCGCTGGTATATCCTGTCAATGAAAAGATGAAACTCTATCGCGAGGAACAATTCGGGCCGGTTGTTCCGGTACTGCCCTTCGACAGTATGGAAACGCCGATCGATTACCTGATCGAATCAGACCATGGCCAGCAGGTGAGCCTCTTCACGAACGATGCCGTGGAACTGGCTTCGCTCATCGATCCTCTCGTGAACCAGGTCAGCCGTGTGAATATCAATTGCCAGTGCCAGCGCGGCCCGGACATCTTCCCCTTCACCGGCAGAAAGGATTCCGCAGAAGCCACCCTGTCGGTTTTCGACGCCCTGCGGGCATTCTCCATCCGCTCGCTCGTGGCCACCAAACAGACGGATGAGAACAAAGCGCTCATAAATCAGATCGTCAGCGAACAAACTTCAAACTTTCTTTCAACAAAGTATATTTTTTAACCAATTGTAAATGCGCTGGCCTGCTAAAACTTAGCAGGCCAGCGTTTCATTTTTTAAATTTTTTTTAATAAATACACATAAGTGTGATGGAAAATTGTAAACAGAAAGTTAAATTTGGGTTAATTACTTTCCTTACCAATTTATCAACCTTAAACACAAACAGAAAGATCGAGAAAATTTCTACTCCAAAGTAAAGCCGCCTCATCCGGGGCGGTTTTAATTTTGGGTAACCGGTCAGCCTGCAAAACTCATCAACCGGGAAGGCACATGGCCGTACATTTTTTTGAAAGCGGCCGAAAAATGGTTCGGGGCGCTATACCCCAGGTAATCCGCCACTTCGTTCACATTCATCTTCTTTTCCGCCAGCAGCCGCCGCGCGGTTTTCATTTTCAGCTCCTGCACATACCCGAACACCGTGTGCCCGAATAATTGTTTGAATCCTCTTTTCAGCTTGAACTCATTTAACCCGAATTTCCTGCAAAGCAGGTCCAGGCTCAGTTCCGGGCTCAGGAACGAATCGCGCAGGTAATCTTTCACCTGCTGCAACCGCTGCAGGTCGGCGGCGGAAACGGGCAGCCCCGGCGAAGCTTTCACCTGGAAGTGCATCAGCGCCTGGAGGGGATCCCATAATTCGTCTGCAGCAAAATCCGCGGCATCGTACGCGCCGGCATGGTCTGTAAAAAATGCATGATTGGCGATGCTGTGCATCGCATGTGAAGTGATGTTTGGGGTCATAACAGTAAATCCGTTTTTCGTATATGTTTATCCGTTTGTCGTACCTATCGGGGTCTTAACGCGAAATAACTTTGATGCCACAAAAATAATCACAAACATGTTGCGGAAAATACTGAAATGGACAGGCGGCATTATCGCTACACTAATTGCAGGAGCTGCTATTTTTTATTTTGTAATGCGTACACAGGTGAATAACAGAAGGGATAAAACGTACGACGTACAAGTACGGATGCTCGATATTCCTTCGGATTCAGCCACCATGGCGGATGGTGCGCATATCTACGCCACAAAGGGCTGTGCAGACTGCCATGGCGACAATGGAGGAGGAAATTTTTTTCTGGAAGACCCCATGGTGGGCACCCTGTCCGGCACCAATCTCACCCGCGGGAAGGGCGGCCGCCCGGCCGGTTATGGCGACCGGGAGTGGCTGCTGGCGCTGCGCCACGGGCTGAACGCGCACAACAAACCGTTGGTGATAATGCCCTCTTACGAATATTATCAAATGTCCGATCATGATATCGCAAGCCTTGTTGCTTATCTCAAATCAATGCCTCCGGTGGATCACGAAGTGCCCGCTCCGGCGCTGGGCCCGCTGGGCACTATTCTGTCGGGTCTGGATAAACTTCCGCTGATCCCGGCCGAAAAAATCGACCATGCGTTTAAATCCCCCGCGCGGGTCGAAAAGGCCGTATCTCCGGCATACGGGCAGTACCTGTCGATGTCGTGCACCGGCTGTCATAAACCCGGCCTGAAGGGCGGCGAGAGCCCCATTCCCGGCGGTACGCCCGTCCGCGACATTACAACCGCCGGCAACCTCGGCAAATGGAGCATGCCTGAATTCATGGCGGTGATGCGTACCGGCAAAACCCCTGACGGGCGCCAGATGAAGAATGAAGACATGCCCTGGAAAATGACCAGTAAATATACGGACGACGAACTGCAGGCGCTGTACCTCTACCTCAAGACTTTGTAACCATAGCTTGCCTGCGGGCCGGGAATTTATTTTCCCTGCGTAGGGGTGGCGTGGCGCGTGCGCCGTCTTATACTTGCGCCACCCCCGCCGCCTGCGGGTTTTGACGGCCAAAAAGGTCTTCCGCCCGCCGGAAGGATTGATAAATAAGAAGAGGCGCACCGTACAGTGCGCCTCCGCTAAAAAAAATGTGTGAATATGTTATTGTTGATTATCGCTTTTTTCAGGAACCTCGGAGATATTGCTTTCTGCCTTTTTTACGACGTCCTGCGTTTGTTCCGTCCTGCTGCCTGAGCAGTTAGTCAAGGAAATCCTCTTCGGGTTTCTGCGGCTTCGCCGTTCCGCCGGCCATACCGGTGAACCAGGCGTCTACGTTGCCGGCGATCATCGGGGGCAGTTTGCTTTTTACAAAGTCTTTCACGGCTTCGATGGCTTTCACAGCCTGTTCATCATTAATGCCTGCCTTGTCTTTCAACTGTTGAATCAACTCTTGCATGAGATTGGGTTTTAAGCGACTTTTAAAGTAACCAGCGTGCTTTTTTCGAGCTTCTCCACGGCATAGTCGCGGGTGAGCACGAAAGATTTTTCGGTGCCGGAAGGCATGTGGAACATGGCGTCTGCCAGCAGCACTTCGCAGATGGAGCGGAGGCCGCGCGCGCCCAGTTTGTATTCCAGGGCCTTGTCCACAATATATTCCACCGCATCGTCGGCCACTTCGAGCTCGATGCCTTCCACCTTGAACAGCTTTTTATACTGTTTCACCAGCGCGTTGCGCGGCTGGGTGAGGATGGCGCTCAGGGCGTCTTTGTCCAGCGTATTGAGATAGGTCACCACGGGCAAACGGCCGAGCAGTTCGGGGATGAGCCCGAATTGTTTCAGATCCTGGGAATTCACATACCGCAGGATGTGTTTGCGGGCGTCTTCTTCCTTGTCTTTATTCACGGTGAAGCCGATGGAGTGCGTCTGGATCCTGCGGGAAATGATGCGGTCCACACCGTCGAAAGCGCCGCCGCAGATGAACAGGATGTTCTGGGTGTTCACCTTGATCAGCTTCTGTTCGGGGTGTTTACGGCCGCCCTGCGGGGGAACGAGCACCTCGGTGCCTTCCAGCAGTTTCAGCAGGCCCTGCTGCACGCCTTCGCCGCTCACGTCGCGGGTGATGGAGGGGTTGTCGCTTTTGCGGGCGATCTTGTCGATCTCGTCGATGTATACGATCCCTCTTTCCGCCGCTTCCACATCGTAGTTACATACCTGCAGCAGGCGGGTGAGGATGCTTTCCACGTCTTCGCCCACGTAGCCGGCTTCGGTGAACACGGTGGCGTCTACGATGGTGAAGGGAACGTTCAGCAGTTTGGCGATGGATTTGGCCAGCAGGGTTTTGCCCGTACCGGTTTCGCCCACCATGATCAGGTTGCTTTTTTCAATCTCCACTTCGTCTTCGGTCACCTGCTGGTTGAGGCGTTTGTAGTGGTTGTACACCGCCACGGCCAGGATTTTTTTGGCGTCGTCCTGCCCGATCACGTATTCGTCGAGGAATTGTTTGATCTCCACAGGTTTGGCCACTTTCGGGATAAAATTGGAAGAGCCGGCCGGTTTGCGGGTTTCGCCGCCGGGGCTTAATTCCTGCTCGATGATTTCCTGGGCGTTGGCCACGCAGTTTTCACAGATGTGCCCTTCCGCGCCGGCGATCAGGATTCTCACTTCGTCCTTATTCCTGTTACAGAACGAACAGCGAATTTTGGCATCTTTCATTAGCTATCGTTTGACTTTTTATGAGGCGAATGAAACGCGTCGTTCATTCGTTGATAATTTGTTTTTTACGGGCAGAATGGAACCGGTGTTACATTCATGATTTTTCTACGGCTGAGGGACCTTCGATGCTTTCACAGATTTGTACGGCGTATACGACATTCACGTTCTATTAGCAATCTTTTTCATGCGTTGCCGAGGCTTCCTTCAACAGAACCGTAAAATTACACTTTTTTGCGGGGATACCGGGGGAAAATGCCGGATTTAACAACGCTTTAGATGTTAGCCTTTTAAACGGAAAACGTCCCGCCGGAGCGGGACGTTTCAGCATTATTGCGGGTTATTTTCACCCAGTTTTTTCTTCGGATTTTTATCGAGCACATCGTCGATAATGCCGTATTCTTTGGCTTCGTCGGCGGTCATCCAGTAGTCGCGGTCACCGTCTTTTTCCACTTTTTTCACGGGCTGGCCGCTGTGGGAAGCGATGATTTCGTTCAGCTCTTTTTTCAGCTTCACGAACTCACGGGCGGTGATTTCGATATCGGAAGTCTGGCCTTCGGCGCCGCCGTGCGGCTGGTGGATCATCACACGGGCGTGTTTCAGCGCGGTGCGTTTCCCTTTCTGGCCGGCTACCAGCAGTACGGCGCCGAAAGAGGCGGCCATACCGGTACAGATAGTGGCTACTTCAGGAGAGATGATCTGCATGGTATCGTAAATACCCAGGCCTGCGTATACGCTGCCGCCGGGGCTGTTGATGTACATCTGGATGTCGCGGTTGCGGTCTGCAGATTCCAAAAACAGCAGCTGGGCGGTGATCACGTTGGCCACGTAATCGTTTACCGGGTCTCCCAGGAAGATAATCCGGTCGGCCATCAGGCGGGAAAACACGTCCATCTGTGTTACGTTCAGCTGGCGTTCTTCGATGATGTACGGCGTCAGCGAGTTGATCTGGTGGCGGGCGTAGCTGTCTACTACCAGGCTGCTGATTCCGCGGTGCTGTATGGCATATTTCCGGAATTCGTTATTGTTAATGTTCATGATGGTGGTGTTTATGAGGTAATTTTACAAATTCTTCTGCAGTTATTTCCTCCTCTTTTACGTTCACCTTGGTTTCAGCCCAATCAAACAGCTTCTGGGTGATCATTTCACGGTAAGTCTGGTCTACATATTTTTCGTCCTGCAGCAGGCGTTCCAGGTAGCTGTCCAGCCACTCTGCCTGTTCGCCGCCAAGGCCGTAATATCCCATGATTTTAGCGCGGGCGTTCTCTTTCAGTTCCTCGAAGGACACTTCCAGGGAGTTTTCGCGGATCAGTTTATCGCTGATCAGCGTCCAGCGCAGCTGATGGTCGAAGTTCGGGTATTCGTGCTCGGCTTCCTCGGCTGTTTTGGGCTTTTCGCCACCTTTCTGCAGCCAGCGTTTGAGGAATTCTTTGGGAAGCTCGATCGGAGTTTCGTGCACCAGGGTCTCGAACAGGTCGTTGTGAAGGTGGTTGGTGGCTTCCTGTTTCCAGTATTTGCCGATCTCTTCCTTCAGTTTGGCCCTGAATGCTTCTTCGGTGGTGATGTCCTGACCGGGATATACTTCTTTGAAGAATTCTTCATTCAGTTCCCTTTTTTCGATCAGGCCTACTTTGGTAATGGTGAGCTGGAAGTATTTTTTCACAGCTTCTTTATCGTTGGCATCAAGCCCCAGGTCTTTCGCGATAAACTCCAGGCGCTCTTTGTCGAAACCTTTGGACAGCTGGATAACCAGGGTGTCGCCGGCTTTTTTGCCCTGCAGTTTTTCCTGCACCGCAGGTGCGAAGTATTTCAGCAGGAGGTTATTTTCCTTCTTTTCGGCGCCTTCGGCGATGTTGCCTTTGGCGTCGCTTTCGATGAACTCTACGGTCAGCACATTATCTTCAGACGTGATGGTTTCAGGATCGCTCATTTTGCCGCCTTTCAGCTGCAGGCGCTCCAGCTCCTGGTTCACCATTTCGTCGGATACTTTCACATTGTAACGGGTGAGGGAAGTTTTGCCGTTCAGCGGGGTCACTTCAAAAGCCGGCTTCAGGCCCACTTCGAAGGTAAAGTCGTATTCTGCGGGTTTCGCATAATCCAGCTGTTTGGCTTCTGTGTCGGTAGACAGGGGCTGGGCGAAGATTTCCAGCTTTTCCTGCTGCAGGTAACCCATCAGTTCTTTTTCCACGGTTTTCAGTACTTCATCCTGGAAAATAGCCGGGCCGCTCATTCTTTTGATCATGCCGGCGGGAACCTGGCCTTTACGGAATCCCGGGATGTTCGCATTCTTTGAAAAATGCTTCACTGCTTTCTCGAAATTGGGAAGATAGTCTTCCTGGCTCACTTTCACAGTGATCTTATCATTTAATAAACCAATGTTCTCTCTGGTTACGGTTGCCATTTGTTTTTTGTTAATATATTAAAACACAGAATATAAAAAATGTTCGGCCAGTGAAGTACCATGTACACGAAGATTGTGCCATGCCCCTGCAGAGAAGGAATGCCTGCCTTTTTAGCAGGCCGGGTGAAGCGTTGACAGAGAAAACTGGCCCTGCCCTGTCAAATACCCCGGCCGGAAGATGGCTTCCGGAACCGTCCGGCAGCACCTAACAAATTGACTCTCATCTTTTTAGGTAGGTGGCACCCTGTCTTTAGGACTGCAAATATAAGGCATATTCGGCGGGAAAAGGCAAATAATACGCCCGCCTACAACGATTCCCGGAGGGTAACGTTAAACGGCACTTCGATCTGGGCGATGGCATTGTCGGTGATCAGCCCGGCAGCCAGTTCGCCCATCATGGCAAAATCGGTGGAAATGGTGGTGAGCCCGTTGAGGATGAATTTTTTCAGCGGCGTTTCGTTGTAGGAGATGATGCCCACGTCTTTGCCGATGTTGAGGTGCAGCGACCGGATCTTTTCGATCAGCGCCACCAGGTCGTGCTCCCGGAGGTTGATGTACACCGAGCCGGCGGAGATGCTTTCCTCTGCGATGTCGGGCACCAGGCTGTGGGGGAAGGCATAATCCTCGCAGAATTGTAAAAAGCCCTCCCGGATTTCTTCCGGGTAATAGGTGTTCTCCGGGAAGATGAGGTGCAGCGAGCGGTATTTCTGCAGCTTTTCGCGCGCCTGTTCCAGCGCATGATAAATATCCTCCCGGAAGTTTTCGTACACGGCGCTGTATTCGCCGGCGATGCCCTTCAGTTTTTTATCGAGCAGGATAAGTTTTTCGCGCGGGATGCCGTTGACCAGCTCCTCGAGATGCTGCTGCCTTTCACGGAAGTGGGGGAGTATCACCACGTGGGTGTATTCCTGCAGATTGCGCGACAGTAGTTTCTTGAACAGCCCGAAGTCGCTGTTGTAGATATAGAAGTCAATGCTGGCTTGTGTTCCCAGCTTGGCGGCAAAAGAATCGTAAATGATCTTTTTGTGCTCGCTGAGTTTGTTGAACAGCAGCAGGATCTTGTACGGCTGGCCGGAAGAGGCATTCATCACGTAATATCCTTTACCGGGCACGGAGCCCAGCACACCGCGGCTTTTGAGGTATTTGAAGGCCTTCTCCGCCGTGTCGCGCGAGATGTCGAGCTCATAGCTCATCTCGTTGATGGAGGGCAGGATTTCATCCCGCTGTATCTTTGCTTCACCCACCGCTTTGATAATGGCATTGGCCAGCTGCTGGTATTTCGGCGTGGCGGAAAAATCGTCGATGTTGAGGTATCTGAAAATATTTGATGGCTTCATCCGTTAATCCCCTTTTTTGGTTCATCCGGGAGAAAAGCAGGAGGCTTCTCCGCCGGATCAACAATGTACAGAATTAAAACTGAAATTGCATGCAGGGCGGGCAGGACAGCCCATGACAGTTGACCACACAGCATTAATTAATTTGAGCAGACTTTATAAATCCACGATTTGTATGATCGCAATCCTTGGCATAAATTTTCAGTGTACCGGCGGTTTCGGCCATCCTATGCATAACCCCCGCATGCCGCTGTTCGTTAAACCATCAAACGAATCAAATGACGATAGAATTTAAACACGTAAGTTATTTATGGGATGAAGCCCAGGCCGCTACCATGGCCGGCGACGAAGTTGCCTTGCTGATCTACCGCTCCAATTTGCTGGGGGCCGATCTCCGGTTAACGAACTACGGCGGCGGCAATACTTCCTGTAAAGCGATGGCGCCCGATCCGCTGACCGGCGTTCCCACGGAAGTGATGTGGGTGAAAGGTTCCGGCGGCGACCTGGGTACGCTGAAACGCAGCGGTCTGGCGGCTTTGTATACGGACAGGCTGCGGAGCCTGCAGCAGATATACAAAGGCATCAGTATGGAAGATGAGATGGTGGAATTGTTCAATCATTGCATCTACGACCTGCATTCCAAAGCCCCCTCGATCGATACGCCGCTCCACGGATTCCTGCCTTTCAAACATATCGACCACCTGCATCCCGATGCGGCGATCGCCATCGCGGCCGCGAAAGACGGCCGTAAAATAACGGAAGAGTTGTTCGGCGGCAGCATCGGCTGGGTAGACTGGCAACGGCCGGGATTCGACCTCGGTTTGCAGTTGCAGCAATGCCTCGCCGACAATCCCGGCATTCGCGGCATCATGCTGGGCTCGCACGGATTGTTCACCTGGGGGGACACCGCCTACGAAAGTTATATCAATACGCTCGAAGTAGTGGAGCGCTGCGCGGAATATCTCCAGCAGCACACCGGCCGCAGCAAGCCCGTATTCGGCGGGCAGAAAATGAAGGCGATGCCGCGGGAAGAACGCCTCGCCAAAGCCGCGCTGCTGGCGCCGGTGCTGCGGGGTTACTGCTCGTCGCATACCAGAATGATCGGCCATTTTACGGATGATGAAAAGGTGCTGGAGTTTATCAATTCCAACGACCTCGATCGCCTCGCGCCGCTCGGCACCAGTTGCCCCGATCACTTCCTCCGCACGAAAATCAGTCCGTTGGTGTTGAAAGATACCACCGACCTGGCGCCGCAGTTCGAAGCTTACCGCGCCATGTACACGGAGTATTACAATACCTGCAAACATGCGAACAGTCCCGCCATGCGCGACCCCAATCCCGTGGTGATCCTCATCCCCGGCATGGGCATGTTTACCTTCGCGAAAGACAAACAGACGGCGCGCGTGGCATCCGAGTTCTACATCAACGCCATCAACGTGATGAGAGGCGCGGAAGCCATTTCATCGTATACCGCGCTGCCGCGGCAGGAAGCATTTAATATCGAATACTGGCTGCTGGAAGAAGCAAAACTGCAGCGCATGCCCAGGCCGCGCGCATTGTCCGGCCGCATCGCGCTCGTTACCGGCAGCGCCGGCGGCATCGGTAAAGCCATTGCCCGGAAATTCGCCGCGGAAGGTGCGGTAGTCGTGATCAGCGATAACGATGCCGGCCGGCTGGATACGGCGAAAGCCGCCTTCGCCAAGGAGTTCGGCCGCGACGTATCGGCCGGTGAAGTGCTGGACGTTACCGATCCCGCCACCATCGAAAAAACATTCAACCTCGCAGCGCTTGCTTTCGGTGGAATAGACATCATCGTAAATTGCGCCGGGCTGTCCATTTCAAAACCTATCGAAGAACATACCGCACAGGACTGGGACCTGCTGTACGACGTGCTGGTCAAAGGCCAGTTCCTGGTAACGCAGGCTGCCGTGGATGTGATGCGCAAACAGGGTTTCGGCGGCGATGTGCTGAACATCGTCAGCAAAAACGCTCTCGTGTCAGGCCCCAATAACGCCGGCTACGGATCCGCGAAAGCCGCGCAACTGCACCTGAGCCGGCTGAATGCCGCGGAGCTGGGGAAAGACAATATCCGCGTGAACGTGGTGAACCCCGATGCGGTGATTTCCGACAGCCACATCTGGTCGGGCGCCTGGGCCGAAGGCCGCGCCAAGGCATACGGCATCACCGTGGAAGAACTGCCGGCCTATTACGCCAAAAGGACCCTGCTGAACCAGGTGATCCTGCCGGAAGACATCGCCAACGCCTGTTATGCATTCGTCGGCGGACTGCTGGATAAATCCACCGGTAATGTGCTGAATGTAGACGGCGGCGTGGCCATGGCGTTTGTCCGCTAAAAAAAGACCAACTTTGAGATATGCAGGCGATACCCGTCATAGTTGTATTGGACGTAGGCCGTACGAATAAAAAGCTGTTCGTGTTCAACGAACAGTATGAGATCGTATGGGAAAAGGCGGCGCGTTTTACGGAAATCACCGACGAAGATGGCGACGCCTGCGAAAACCTGGCGGCGCTTACGCAGTCGGTGTACGACTCGCTGCATGAAGTGTTCGAAAGAAAGGATTTTAAGATAAAAGCCGTCAACGTATCCGCATACGGGGCCAGCCTCGTGTATGTGGACGAGCACGGCAAACCGCTGGCGCCGTTGTACAGCTACCTGAAACAATACCCCGCGGCGCTGCAGCAAAACCTGTACGACAAATACGGCGGCCGCGAAACCTTCCTGCGGCAAACCGCATCGCCCGCGCTGGGGAGCCTCAATTCCGGCTTGCAGTTGTACCGCCTGAAAGCGGAGCAGCCCGCGGTGTTTGCCGCCACCCGGTATGCGCTGCATCTGCCGCAGTACATCAGCTCGCTGGTTTCCGGCGTGCTCTGTTCAGACATCACCAGCATCGGCTGCCATACCGCTTTGTGGGATTTTGTACGCAACGGTTATCATGCCTGGGTACAGGAGGAAGGGCTCGAAGTAAAGATGGCGCCCATCCTGCCGTCCAACAAAGAAATGCCCGGCCGTTTCGGCAAACATACTTTTATGGCGGGCACCGGGCTGCACGATTCTTCCGCCGCACTCATCCCATATCTCATCCAGTTCCGCGAGCCTTTCGTGCTGATATCCACCGGCACCTGGTGCATCAGCCTCAATCCTTTTAACGATACGCCCCTGACCCAGGAAGAACTGGCGCAGGACTGTCTTTGTTACCTGTCGTACGAAGGAAAGCCCGTGAAAGCGTCGCGGTTGTTTGCCGGCAACGAACATGAGCAGGAGGTGAAGCGCATCGCCGCACATTTTAACCAGTCCGCCCTGCATTACCGCACGATCACATACGACGCCGGCATCATGCGCGGTCTGAAACCGGGCGTGTTCGGCGAACGGGATTTGTCTGTTTTCTCGTCGGATGTGGAAGCCTATCACCAGTTGATGCTCGATATCGCCATGCAGCAGTATCACGCCACGCAGCTGGTGCTGCAAGACCAGCCGGTGAAACGCATTTTTGTGGACGGCGGTTTTGGCAAGAACGATCTCTACATGCATCTGCTCGCCAATCTTTTCCCGGAAACGGAAATATATGCCGCCACCATTCCGCAGGCCACTGCACTCGGCGCCGCCCTGGCGCTGCACGCGGCGTGGAACAGCCGTCCCGTTCCAGGGAGCCTTATCGGGTTGAAGCGGTACGAGGCGGATGTAGTTGTGATGGATGGCCCCAAAAGATAATTGGATTTTCAGGTGGATTTTGAAGCAATAGAACGAAACCGGAATATACAAACCTGTATCGTTGAGATAAACTTATGCCTTAGGAAGACAATTCATTATTTCGGAGGTGGGAGGTTTCACCTGGCTTTGGGTAAGAAATGAATGGACAGGTGCGCGATGTGCGCATTCCGGGAATTATACGCAGCCCAAATTTTGTTATTCCCCCGAATTTCCCCTATTTCGTTACCTGAAACGGCCGCTTATTCGGCCGGTTTCCAGCAAGCCATGTATGACAATCTGCTCAAGAACATCACCCGCCACGTTCAGCTGAACGACGAAGAGATCACGCTCTTCCGTACATTCTGGACGGAGAAACAACTGCGGAAAGGCGATTACCTGCTGCGCAACGGCGAAGTGTGCCGCTACGATAACTATGTGGTTGCCGGCGCGCTGAAAGCGTTTTACATCCATCCGCAAACCGGGAAAGACGAGATTCTCTTTTTTTCGGTAGACGACTGGTGGGCCACGGATATGGACAGCTTCACCCGCCAGACGCCTTCCATCTACAACATCCAGGCGCTGAAAGACACAACATTGCTGCAGATCCATCACCAGGCGTTCGACGGCATGCTCACCGCCATTCCCCGGCTGGAACGTTATTTCCGCACAATCCTGCAAACCTACCTTGGCGCCATGCAACGCCGCATCATCATGGCGAATACATTCGATGCCGCCTATCGTTACAAGGATTTCCTGGAACGTTATCCCTCCCTGCCGGACAAAATCCCGCAATACCTCATTGCCTCGTATCTCGGCATCTCCCCCGAATTTTTAAGCCGCTTGCGGAAAAGAAAAAAATATTGACCTGGTTCAATTTTTCCCCGGCAACGCAAGCGCAACTTTGTCCTGTAAATAACCAGGGCCATGAAAAAAATATTAGTGATCAACGCAAGTGTAAGGGGAGACAGATCCTACAGCAGGAAACTGACCCAATTATTCGTCGATAACTGGAAAGAGAGCCATCCCGAAGACCGTTTTACCTTCCGGGAAGTGGGCCTCGAAATCGTTCCGCATATTGATGAACGCTGGATTGCCGCCGCGTTTACGAAGCCGGCCGCCAGAACCGAAGAAAACCAGGCGGTGCTACGGCTCAGTAACGAGCTCGTTGCCGAATTGAAAGACCACGACATTTATGTACTGGGTACGCCCATGTACAACTGGTCAATCCCCAGCGGGCTCAAAGCTTACCTCGACCAGGTGATGCGCATGAATGAAACCTGGAAATTCCGCTCCGGCGTACCCGATGGCGATTACGTGGGGCTGCTTCACGACAAACAGTTGTTCATCCTTTCCAGCAGAGGCGATACAGGTTACGGTGCCGGCGAAAAAAATGCCCATATGAATTTTCAGACCAGCTACCTGCAATTCCTTTTCGGCATCATGGGCGTGACGGACGTCACCACGTTTTCCCTGGATAACGAAGAATTTGGCGGTGAGATATTTGAACGGTCGAAGGAGGGCGTCCGGGAGCAGATACTGGCAGTTGCCCGGCAGCCTGCTTTTGCGGTTGATGCGGCGGAGTGCTTAAGTAACGGGTAATGCCCGGGAGCTTGCATTCTGCTGAAAAACAGAAAAGGCTACCGAAGCAGCCTTTTGACAAATTGATCGTTTTTCGTGCGGGTGATAGGACTCGAACCTACATGCCGTGAAGCACCAGATCCTAAGTCTGGCGTGTCTACCAATTTCACCACACCCGCAATTTCCCTCCCGAAAAAGGTCTGCAAAGGTATCGTTTTTTGCCAATTTTAAAAATAATTATAACATGAGGGAGACCGCTTCTGTAATCGCCATCTAACCGTTCACCAGCAAGGGTTTCAGATTTTTGCCCCGCCGCCACAGCGGCTTTGCACCGTGTTCAACGAACCTTCAACGAAGGACCAACGAAGGACGAACGAACCTGCAGTTTTGCGCTCATCCTTCGTTGATCTCCCTGTGTAGCTTCGTTCATCCTTCGTTCAAAACGGCCGCAAGGCGAGGCGGGGAAGGGCAAAACACCTGCCCCCGGCAGGTTTTGCGGGAACGGCGCCCGGTCCCAAGCGGGGCGGGATGCCCTGGGGGCCTCGCCCGCCGGGAACTGCCGCCCGCCACCCCAACCCCCTGAAAATCACCCGGTTCCCCCCGCTTCTTATACTGCTGCCGATTTCGTAATTTTGGACTTAGCATGGAAACAGTGACCGTTCAAAAATATAACCTCGACGAAGAGCAGGAGAAGAAAGAGATCGTCCGGCATTACCGGGCCCTTTTACGAGCCCTTAAGCCCCGCCTCAAAAAAGGTGACAGGGAATTGGTTCGCACCGCCTTTGAGATGGCAGCCGATGCCCACAAGGATATGCGCCGCAAATCCGGGGAGCCCTATATCCTCCACCCCCTGGCCGTGGCCCAGATCACCGTGGAAGAGATCGGCCTCGGCGTGCGCTCCGCCATCTGCGCGCTGCTGCACGATACCGTGGAAGATACCGAGGTGACCCTGGAAGACGTGGAACGCGAGTTCGGCACCGAAATCGCCCATATCGTCAACGGGCTCACCAAAATATCGACCGTCATTGATTCCAGCACCAGTACGGCGCAGGCCGAAAACTTCAAAAAGATACTGCTGACCCTGGCGGACGACCCGAGGGTCATCCTCATCAAGCTGGCCGACCGCCTGCATAATATGCGCACGCTCGACAGCATGAGCCGGGAGAAACAGCTGAAAATAGCCTCTGAAACGGTATTCATCTACGCCCCGCTGGCGCACCGCCTCGGCCTTTACATCATCAAAAGCGAGATGGAAGACCTGGCCATGAAATACACCGAACAGGACCAGTACCGCGAAATCGCCCGCCGCCTCAAGGAAACCAAGCGCGAGCGCACCCGCTACATCAACGAATTCATCAAACCGATCAAGGAAGTACTCCAGGAAGAAGGCTTCCAGTTCGAAATATACGGCCGCCCCAAAAGCATCCATTCCATCTGGAACAAGATCAAGACCAAAGGCGTGCAGTTCGAAGAGGTATATGATCTTTTCGCCATCCGTATCATCCTGGATTCGGCGCTCGACAAGGAAAAGGCGGACTGCTGGAAGGTGTATTCCATCATCACCGACTTTTACCACCCCAGCCCCGAGCGTACCCGCGACTGGCTCAGCAACCCGAAAAGCAACGGCTATGAGGCCCTGCACGTGACGGTGATGGGCCCCAACGGCAAATGGGTGGAGGTGCAGATACGCAGTAAAAGGATGAACGACTATGCGGAAAAAGGCGTAGCCGCCCACTGGCGCTATAAAGAAGGCAACCAGAGCGTGCAGGAGTCGAAGTTCGAACAGTGGTTCAGCCAGATCAGGGAAATCCTCAACAGCCCGGATTCCAATACGCTCGACTTCCTCGCGGATTTCAAAAGCAACCTTTTCACCGAGGAAATATATGTATACACGCCCAAGGGCGACCTGAAGATCCTGCCGGTGGGCTCTACCGCGCTGGATTTCGCGTATTCCATCCACAGCGCCGTGGGCAACAAGTGTATCGGCGCCAAGGTGAACTACAAACTGGTGCCCCTCAGCCACAAGCTCCGCAGCGGCGACCAGGTGGAGATCATCACCTCCAACAAACAGAAACCTTCGGAAGACTGGCTGAATTTCGTGCTCACGGCCAAAGCCAAAAGCAAGATCAAGGACGCCCTCAAGGAAGAGAAGCGGAAAGTGGCCATGGACGGCAAAGAGCTGCTGGAGCGCAAGCTGGACCATATGAAGGCCTCCGCCAGCCAGTACAACATCAATGAACTGGTGCAGTTCTATAAACAGCCTTCCCCGCTCGACCTGTACTACCAGATCGCGGTGAAAAACATCGATCTGAAGGAGCTCAAGCAGTTCAACGTGTTGGGCGACAAGCTGGAAGCGCCCAAACCGGTCAAGCTCCCCGAGCTGCCGGCCGAGGAACCGCACAAACAGACCTCCAAGAAAGACGCCGAGCTGATCATTTTCGGGGAAAGCTCGGACAAGATCGCCTACAAGCTGGCCAACTGCTGCCGGCCCATCCCCGGCGACGACGTATTCGGCTTCATTACGGCCAGCGAAGGCCTTAAAATACACCGCACCAACTGTCCCAATGCGGCGCAGCTGCTGTCGCATTACGGGCACAGGGTGGTAAAAACGAAATGGGTCAAGAACCGCGAAATCTCTTTCCTGACGGGCCTCCGCATTGTGGGGATGGACGATGTGGGGGTGATCCACAAAATCACCAACATCATCTCCGGCGAGCTGAAAATCAACATCGCCGGGCTCACCATCGAATCCCGGGAAGGTCTGTTCGAAGGGCTGATCAAAGTGTTCGTACACGACAAAGACGAACTGGAAGAGCTGGTGCAGCGCCTCAAGGGGCTGGACGGCATTCAGAGCGTCAGCCGCCTGGAAGATTAAATTTCCTGCAACAATTCATTCAATCGCCTTATTTTTGCTCCTTCTTTAAAAACATAAATCTTTTTCAACAATGGTAGATGTACTGCTGGGGCTGCAATGGGGCGACGAAGGCAAGGGCAAGATCGTGGACTATTTTGCGGGTAAATATGATGTGATTGCCCGTTTTCAGGGTGGCCCGAATGCCGGCCATACCCTGTATGTCAATAATCAGAAAGTTGTGCTGCACACCATTCCCTCCGGTGTGTTCCATGGTAATACCCTCAACCTCATCGGCAACGGTGTGGTGCTGGACCCTGTGACGTTCAAAAAAGAATGCCAGACCGTGGCCGCCCTTGGCATCGACCTGAAGAAGAACCTCTTTATAGCGGAAAAAACGCATATCATCGTACCTACGCACCGTGCGCTGGACAAGGCTTCCGAACTGTCGAAAGGGCAGGAGAAGATCGGTTCCACCCTCAAAGGCATCGGTCCCGCATATATGGACAAAACGGGCCGTAACGGCCTGCGCGTGGGCGACGTGCTGCACCCGGACTTCGAGGTGCTGTACGGCAAGCTCAAAACCAAACACCTGCAACTGCTGGCCAATTACGACTTCACCGAAGACATCACCGAATGGGAAAAAGACTTTTTCGAAGCGGTGGAGTTCCTCCGGGAAATGAACATCGTAGGCGGCGAATACTGGCTGAACAACCACCTGAAAGCCGGTAAGAAAGTACTGGCCGAAGGCGCCCAGGGCAGCATGCTCGACGTGGATTTCGGTACTTACCCGTTTGTCACCTCTTCCAGCACCATTTCCGCAGGCGTTTGCACCGGCCTGGGCATTGCGCCCAAATGGATCCGCGAAGTGATCGGCGTTACCAAAGCATACTGCACCCGTGTGGGCAGCGGCGCTTTCCCCACCGAACTGGAAGATGAAACCGGCGAAACGCTCCGCCAGGCAGGTCACGAATTCGGCGCAACAACAGGGCGCCCCCGCCGCTGCGGCTGGATCGACCTCGTGGCCCTCGATTATACCTGCATGCTCAGCGGCGTTACACAGCTGGTAATGACCAAAAGCGACGTGCTCGACGCTTTCAAAACCGTCAACGCCTGCGTGGCATATGAAATCAATGGTAAACAAACGAAAGAGATGCCGTTCCAGATCAACGGCCTTACCATCAAACCCGTACTGGAAAGTTTTCCCGGATGGTCTGCACCTACTGCTGCAAGCCGGGAATACAATGCTTTACCTGCGGAAATGAAAAATTTCTTATCTTTTGTGGAGAGCTACCTGGGGGTACCGGTACAATACGTGTCAAACGGCCCTGGCAGGGACCAGATACTGGAAAAGTAAAGTCAAAAAAATACAAAAAAAAGAGTCAAAAAAAAATTTGGCTAATCAAAAAAACTGTTAAAACTTTACCTTAGAATCTAATTGTAACGTACCATTATGAAATCAAAATCTGATAAAGAAAAAGAGACTAAAAAAACTACTTCACCAAAGACTGACAAAGCCTCTGAAAAGAAGGCTGCAGGTAAGCCTAAAAAGGAAGTAGACGAGGATGAAGAGGAGGATGAGGAGGATGCTCCCCGGAAGTCTGCTGCTTCAAAAAAATCAGATAAGCTTGCGGCAAAATCCAAAAAAGAAGAAGACGAAGATGAGGACGACGACGATGATGATGATGACGATGCTCCGAAAAAAGGTGCAAAGAAACCAACAGCAAAAGCCGGCGCCAAAAAGAAGAAAGACGACGATGATGAAGAGGATGACGACGAGGATTTTGACGACGATGACGATGCCTGGGAAAAAGGAGAAGATGAAGACTACGATCCCGACTTCGAAGAGTTCGACATGCCCAAACCCAAAAGCAAACGCGGCCGCCCCAGCACCAAAAAAGGTGACGACGATGACCTGGATATCGACGACGAGTTCAAGGACATGGGCATGTTCAACGACCGGTTTGATGATGACGATGATGATGATTTCTAATCCGTAAACGTGCTATCATACAGTTTTCCTGTAAATAATATAAGCGCATTCAAACAACAAATGTTGAGCTGGGGTAACCGGTTCAACATTTGTTGTTTTTTGGACAACAACGAATACCGCCTTCCCGGCGGAAACGCTGAAGCGCTGCTGGCCGCAGATGCGGTTGAAGTGCTGCAATGCAATGCAGGCACGGCTTTCGACCAGCTCCGCGATTGGCACGCCGCCCGTCCCGGCTGGCTGTTCGGCCACTTTGCGTACGATCTGAAAAACGAAACGGAAAAATTATCCTCCGCCAACGCGGACGGGCTGGGTTTCCCCGATCTCTGTTTTTTCAGGCCCCGTTATGTGCTGCAGCTGCAGAACGGGCAGGTGCAGATCCAGGGCGAAAATCTCACGGAAGAGGAAGCGCGGAACATCTTTGAAGCCTGCGGAAAAGAACAGGAAGAAACATGGGCCGCACTCGGCGGCATGCTCCGGGCGCGAATGGACCGCAGCTATTACCTCGAGTCCGTGAGGGCGCTGAAAGCGCACATCCGCAAAGGCGACTGTTATGAAGTGAATTTCTGCCGCGAGCAGTTCATGGAAACAACCCTCCATTCCCCGGTGACACTATTCCACCGGCTCAATCATCTTTCACCCGCCCCCTTTGCCGCTTATTATAAACTGAACCGGCGTTACCTCGTTTGCTCCAGCCCTGAAAGGTTCCTGCAGAAAAAAGGCGACCGGCTGATTTCGCAGCCTATAAAGGGAACGGCTAAACGCTCTTCCGATCCGGCGCTCGACGCCGCCCTGCAATCGGAGCTGCGTAACAGCGCCAAAGAACAATCCGAAAACGTCATGATCGTTGACCTGGTGCGCAACGACCTGTCGCGCACCGCGGTACAGGGCAGCGTGCGGGTGGAGGAGCTGTTCGGCATCTATACCTTCCCGCAGGTGCACCACATGATCTCCACCGTATCCGCCACGCTCGATGCGCGGTTCCATTTCACCGACGCCATCCGCCACGCCTTTCCCATGGGCTCCATGACGGGCGCGCCGAAAGTGCGGGTGATGGAACTGATAGAACATTATGAAAAAACGCGCCGGGGACTCTTTTCCGGGGCCATCGGGTACATTACGCCCGGGGGCGACTTCGATTTTAACGTGGTGATCAGGAGTATCCTGTACAATGCGGAAAATCCGTACATATCCTTCCAGACCGGTTCCGCCATTACGTTTTACAGCGATCCTGAAAAGGAGTTCGACGAATGCCAGCTGAAGGCGAAAGCGCTGATGGCCGCGCTGGGAGTGGAGTAGGGGCTATTTTTTCTCCCGCAGGAGCTGCTCCGTCGCTTCCTGCACCGTGGGGTACGAAAACTGGAAACCGGTTTGCAATATTTTATCGGCGGATACATTGACGCTTTTCAGCACCTCCACGCTCATTTCTCCGAGTGCCAGCTTCAGGGCGAAGGCGGGCACATGCAGGGTAACGAAGCTGTTTCCCTTGGCCGCGCGGGCCAGCGAGGTGATCAGTTCCTGGTTGGTGACCGGCGTAGGGGCTACCGCGTTATACACGCCGCTCAGCTGGTCGTTCACCAGGGCGTTGAAATACAGGCGCACCAGGTCCTGCAGGTGTATCCAGCTCACCCACTGGTCGCCGTTACCCATGACCATGGCGAAACCCAGCTTCACCGGTTTATAAAATTCCTTCAGGGCCCCGCCTCTTAAGCTCAATACGATGCCGGTACGGAGGATGATGACCTTTTTGCCGAGGTCTTCCATCTGCCGCACGCTGTTTTCCCAGGCCTGCGTGGTAGTGCCCAGGAAATCGTCGGCCGAGGGGTCGTTTTCCGTAAAGGGGGTGCCTTTGAACGGGCCGTAATAGCCGGTAGCGGAAGCGCTGATCACCTTTTTGACTTTGTTGGCGTGGAGGCGGAGATGGTCGTACAGCACCTGGCTGCTCTGCACACGGCTGTCGAGGATCTCCTGTTTGCGGGCATTCGTCCAGCGGCCTTCGGCCACATTGGCGCCGGCGAGGTGAATGATATGATCGGCCTGCTGTAAGGCAGTGGTATCCAGTGTTTTGCGGGCAAGGTCCCAGCGGGCGTATTGCAATTGGGGATGATCGGAGCTCATTCTTTTCCGGGTCAGTACAATCACCCTGTACCCTCTTTCAATGAGAAAAGCGGTTAACGCCCTGCCGACAAGGCCTGTGCCACCCGTAACCAATACCGTGTCCATCATATTAAAAGCCAGCTTTTATGGAATAAAATTACTGAAATAATTGCCGTGAAAGGAAACATTCGTCGCCTGCCCTCCCTTACCACTTTGCAATCACACAATTTTCGTGTAGGTTTGGAGCACAAGCTTGCATAAAATTGCGTATTATAACGTTTATCCTATATCAAATCCATTAAACAATTATCCATGCGCATTCGTCATATCGTACAAATTTGGGTGTTCATGCTGTGCAGTACGATAGCCACTGCCCAGAAAATCACCTATTCAGAACCGGAGCGGGACGACTACAAAACCACGGAATTTGAGATCATCGGCAGGGTGTCCGGGAACATTCTGGTGTACAAGGCCGACCGGGGGGAATACCACATCTCCGTATATGATAACGCCATGCAGCTGAAAGATCGTGTGAAACTGGGTTTTTTACCCAAAAAACTGATCAGCGTGGATTTTGTGAATTACCAGGATAAAGCTTACATGATCTACCAGTTCCAGCGGAAAGACGCCGTCTACAGCTTCTGCGCAACGGTCGACGGCAACGGCCAGTTCGGGGAAGCCCCCATCATGGTTGACTCCACCCGCATCGGCAACTTCTCCCGGGAAAACAAAATCTACTCGGTGGAGATCTCGGAAGATAAGAACCGCATCCTCGTTTATAAGATCAACCAGGACAAGGAAGACAACCACGTGTTCTACACCTTCCTGTACGACAGCTCTTTCAACCTCGTCAACAACAGCCGCGTATCGCTGCCGATGGAGGCCAAGCGCCAGTTCCTCAGCAATTTCAGCCTCAGTAACGAAGGCGACCTGGTGTTCACCAAGCTGGAAAGGACCAGTAACCGCGACTATATCGTGAACGGCAGCCTGGTAATGAAACGGGCGGTGATAGACAGTTTTGAGGTATATCCCTTCGAAACAAAAGGCCTGCTGCTCGATGAGGTCAAACTGAAAGTCAATAATCAGGATAAACAGTCGCTGATCACTTCCTTTTATTACAAGCAGAAGCGGGGCAACGTGGAAGGGATTTACATGCTGCGGGTCGACAATACCAACGGCAGCCGGTTGTTCGAAAAGATGACCGCCTTCTCCGCCGAGCTGAAACAGAGCGCCAGGGGCGATGCTTCGCAGTCCGCCGCCTTCAACGACTACTTCATCCGCAAGATCGTGAACACCCGCAACGGGGGCTTCCTGCTCACGGCGGAAGCCTATTACACCACTTCCCGCACTCAACCCTGGAACCGCTGGAACTACATGTACGGCGGCTACGGCGGGTACAATCCTTATTATTATTCGCCATATTCCCCGTACTATTATAACCCGTACGGCTGGAACGACGGCCAGGGCACCCGTTATCACTACGACAACATCGCCATCCTGGCCTTCGACGAAAAAGGCGACCTGCAATACAGCAATTTTGTGCACAAAAGCCAGTTCGACGACGGGGCCGACCTTTACCTGAGCTATATGCTGGTGAACGTAGGCAGCGAACTGCATTTCCTGTTCAACGAGCTCGACCGCCGGCAGTATGTGCTGTCAGAGAACACCATCGGGCCCGACGGGAAGGTGAACCGCAAGCCCACCCTGCGCAACCTCGATAAAGGGTTTACCTGGATGCCCCGCTACGGCAAACAGATCAGCGCCCGCAGCGTGCTGATACCCTGTATTTACAGGAATTATATTTGCTTTGCTAAAATTGACTTTTAATCACACCTTTGCAACGTGATACGTTTTTTCCGATCGGGCAATCCCCTCACGGTATTGCTGCTGTTCATATACACCCTGTTCGTTAAATTCTACTACCTCATCAATCCGTCTGTTTACCAGGCCGACGGGTCTGAAGGGCTGGTATACGATGCATTGACCGCCTGGCTGGAAGGGATAGTGGGCAAAAGCCCCCTCTTTTTCACCGCCGCCACCGTGATGCTGCAGTTTCTGCAGGCGTTGCTGCTGACCCGTATCATCAATAATCACCGCCTTTTCCCGAAAGATACTTACCTGCCGGCCATGAGCTACCTGCTCTTCACGTCGCTGCTGGAAAGCTGGAACGTGTTTTCGCCGGCCGTGCTGGTCAACACCATCATGCTCTGGATATTTTCCGGGATCACCGATCTGTACATGCGCTCGTCTGCCCGCGATGTGGCTTTCAACCTGGGGTTCGCCATGGGCATCTGCGGGTTGTTCTATTTCCCCGCCCTGCTGTTTGTGGCGCTGCTTTTCGTGAGCCTGCTCATCATGCGGTCGTTCCGGCTGGCGGAGTGGATCATTGGCCTGCTGGGGCTGATCTGCCCTTTTTACCTGCTTGGCACCTGGCTGTTCCTCACCAACCGCTGGGACGCCATCGAAAACCTGCCCCGCATCGGTTTCCACCTCCCGATGATCACCAATTACAAGGTCTGGGGCGCTTTTGTGGTGTCGCTGCTGTTTTTTGTGACCGGCTGGCTGATGCTTCAGCGCACCTTTAACAAGATGCTCATCCAGGGCCGCAAGATATGGTCGGCCATGGCGGTATACGTACTGGTGGCCATTTTCATCCCGTTCTTCAGCGCCACTTTCACCCCCGGCTACTGGGTGCTGGCCATTTTGCCGCTCTCGCTCTTTGCCGGCAACGTTTTCTGGACCATCACCAATAACACCTTCGCCAATGCGGTGCACCTGCTGGTGCTGGCATATGTGATAATTATGCAATATTTTTCGCATTGATGTTATAGGAATCATAAAAACTGATGAGCGGTTATTGGAAATTGCGTAATGGTCAGTAATTTTGCTCTTTTCCAGGCTAAATCTAACGGAGATAATTAATATGAAATTCGGAGTAGTTACATTTCCCGGTTCCAACTGTGATCAGGATATGCTCGATGCGCTTCAGTACGATCTGAACCAGGAGGTGATTTCCCTTTGGCATAAAGACAAAGACCTGAGCATGTTCGGTACGGAAGACTGCATTTTGCTGCCCGGCGGCTTTTCTTACGGCGACTACCTGCGCTGCGGCGCCATCGCCAAGTTCAGCCCCATGATGCAAAGCGTGATTGAATTCGCCAACAAGGGCGGCCGTGTGATCGGCGTTTGTAACGGATTCCAGATTCTCTGCGAAGCCGGCCTGCTGCCGGGTGCGCTGCTGAAAAACCAGAACCAGCAATTCATCTGCAAGAACATTTACATGAAAAGCGAAAACCTGCATACCTCCATCACCAAAGATGTGGCAGGCCGCCCGCTGATGATCCCCATCGCCCACGGCGAAGGCAGGTATCATGCAGACGAGGCCACCCTCGATGAGCTCTTCAAGCACAACCAGGTTATTTTCCGCTATTGCGATGAATTTGGCAATATAATTGAAGATGCTAACCCGAACGGCGCTATCCGCAACATTGCGGGTATCAGCAACAAGGAAAAAAACGTTTTTGGGATGATGCCGCACCCGGAAAGGGCCAGCAACGAACTGCTGGGCAACCGCGACGGGCAGCTCATCTTCCAGAGCCTGATTAATAATAATTAAGATCAGAAACCCAATCAACCACCAACCAGAAAAAAAAGGACTATGAAGAAATTACTCGTTGCACTGTGCATGTTTGCACTGCCTGCACTGGCAGTAGCACAGGAAGAAAATCCTGTGAAATGGGATTTTACCGCCAAAAACGTTGGCGGACAGGTGTATGAAGTAACCGCGAAAGCCACCATCGAAAAAGGATGGCACCTGTACGCGCAGGACGCCGGTGAAGGACCTATCCCCACGTCCATCAAGTTTACCAAAAATCCGCTGGTGACCGTAGCCGGTAAACCGAAAGAAGTAGGTAAGCTCCATAAAGCATTCGACAAGAACTTCAACTCCGAGCTGAAATATTACGAAACCACCGTTGCTTTCGTACAGAAAGTGACCGTTAAAGGTAAAGCCGCCACCAAACTGAAAGGCAGCGTGGAATTCATGGTGTGCGACGATCATCAGTGCCTGCCGCCTGCTGAAATTCCATTTACCGTTAACCTGGGCGGAAAATAGAAGGGGGTGACTACCAGCACAACGATTATCTTCTAAACAGATATAGCAGGAACGAGTTCTTTCAAAGGAACTCGTTTTTTGCATTTACGTTCAGAACAATCTGCTAAGTCTATCGTACATATGAAATATGCGCCCCGCCCACACCAGGCAGCAGGGCATATTTTGATCAGACAATCAAAAAGACAAACACTACCGGATGAAGTACTTACTCTCAATGATAACCGGCTTCCTGCTTGCTTTCGGCCCCACCGCCCAGGCACAGGAAACGGACTCCATACCTAAACTGGTGAACTGGGATTTTGCCGCGGAAAAGAAAAGTGAAGGGATTTACACGCTCCATTTCAAAGCGAAGCTCGGCGAAGGCTGGAAACTGTTTTCCACCACCATGGGCGACGATGATCCGAACACCCGCATCGTGTTCGACAGCCTTAGCGCCACCCGCGCCGCCATCACAGGCATCAAAGAGGCCGGCGACCTGAAAAAGGCGCCTGAGCCAGTTCTCGATAACCTGGAGATCAAATATTTCGAAGGAGCGGTAGACATACAGGCCGAAGTGAAATACAACGGCCCCGTAAAAGATATCAAAGGCACCCTCACCTACATGGTGATCAAAGGGGAGGAGATCAACCCCGAAGAAACGCCCTTCCGCTTCAACGCGGACGAAACGGGCAACCTCACCGTGGGCAAAGGCGGCCTGCAGGTATCGGCCGACAAGGCGAACGACCTCAAGCGCTCCGCCATCGACCTGAAGAACCCCGTCAACAAAGTAGGCGGCATCGGCAACGAAGGCGAAACCAATCCCTGGTTCATCTTTTTGCTCGGTTTCCTCGGCGGCCTCGTAGCGCTCATCACGCCCTGCGTATTCCCGATGATCCCCCTGACCGTATCGTTCTTCACCAAAAGCGCGCAGGATAAAAAGAAAGGCATCTTCAACGCCAGCATGTACGGGTTCTTTATTTTCCTGATCTATGTGCTGTTCAGCGTGCCCTTCCACATTGCCGGCGCGGCAGAACCGGAGATCTTCAACAACATCTCCACCAACGTCTGGCTGAACCTGTTTTTCTTCGCCGTGTTCGTAGTGTTCGCGATATCGTTCTTCGGGGCGTTCGACATCACCCTGCCCAGCGGGCTGGCCAGCAAGGCCGATTCCAAAGCCAATAAAGGAACGCTCATCGGCATCTTCTTCATGGCGCTCACGCTGGTGGTGGTATCCTTCTCCTGTACCGGCCCGATCCTCGGTTCGCTGCTGGCAGGCTCCCTCAACTCCGACGGCGGCGCCTGGCTGCTTACCGCAGGCATGGCCGGTTTCGGCGTATCGCTGGCCCTGCCGTTCGCCCTCTTCGCCATGTTCCCCAACTGGCTCAGTTCCCTGCCGAAATCAGGCGGATGGCTGGGCTCCGTGAAAGTGGTGCTGGGTTACATCGAACTGGCGCTGGCCGTGAAATTCCTCTCCAACGCGGACCTCGTTACGCACTGGGGCATCCTGCACAGGGAAACGTTTTTCCTCATCTGGATCCTCATCGGCATCTGCCTCACCATGTACCTGTTGGGCTTCAACTGGAAGCTGCAGCGGACGGCTAAAATGAGCCCGGTAAGATGGATTTTCGCCATCGTTTTCGGCGCTTATACAATTTACCTGCTGCCGGGCGTGACCAATACCAAATACGCGCGCCTCAAGCTCATGAGCGGTTTTGCGCCCCCGATGTCGTACAGCTGGTACGGTAACAACGCCCACGAAAAAGGCGCGGTGGAACCGGATGTGATAAACGACTACGAAAAAGCGCTGGCGCTCGCCAAAGAGAAGAATAAACCCATCCTGATCGACTTCACCGGCTGGGCCTGCGTGAACTGCCGCAACATGGAAGAAAACGTGTGGACGGACCCCGAAGTGCACGCCCTCATCAAAGACAATTACATCCTGGTGAGCCTGTATACGGATGACCGCGCCAAACTGCCCGACGAAGAGCGCTTCCTGTACCAGTTCCCCGACGGCAAGAAAAAAGAGATCGTCACCATCGGCAACAAATTCGCTACCATGCAGACGGTGAACTTCATCAACAACTCCCAGCCGCTGTATGTGCTGATCAGCCCGGACGAGCAGCTGCTCACCTTCCCGGTGGCTTATACGCCGGATATTCAGGAGTATGCCAACTGGCTGAAATCAGGCCTGGACGCGTTCAAAAAAGTGAAAAAATAGCGACGGCTATAAAATATAAAAGAGGGTGCACCGCAAGGCGCACCCTCTTTTTTTATGTCCGGTTATCCATGGTCAGTATAAAGAATCTCCGCAGCCGCGCAACGCTTTCCCGTCCACTTTCAGCGTTACGGTCAGTTCGTGTTTTTTGTCGGCATCGTCCGTGCATCTTTTCACCTCGAATGTGGCCGTCAGCGTGTGGCCTTTCACGGAGGTGGTGAAGACGGTGGCATCCTTATCGCCTTTCTGCGCGTCGGCATAGGGGAACTCCACTACATCGGCGCCGTAGTTGCCGGTGTAAATGATCTTTTCGTGCGGGATAACGGCCAGCGACCAGCCGGGCTCATTGCCGGTAGCCCAGTGCGACGCGCCTTTCAGCCGCATTTCGTTGGCCACCTTGCTCAGGTCTTTTCGCTCGGCGTTCAGTGCGGTCATCACCTGGGTGGCCAGGGTGTTGACGTCGGCCGGTTTCAGGCGGAAATCACTATCGGGCGTGGCCGACTTGTAAGGTGTGAAGGCCGCGTTTTCGAGGGCCGCCAGGTCGGCCGCGGAGCGGGTTTCGGAATAGGCCAGGCTATTCCCTTTATAATAAAACGTGTTCTCGCGCACGGTGTTTTTTTCTTTGACGATCTCGCGGAACATCATGGGTTGTCCGTTCAGGGAGTCGAGGTATATCCAGCTTTCCGTGCTCACCACCGGGAGGTGGCTTTCCGGGTACAGGTAAAGGCGCAGCGGTTTGCCGGTGGCGGAATAGATCCCCACGAGGCCGGCCGAGTTATCGCCCATGGCAAAATTATGCGAAACGAGCATGCGCCCTGATTTGGCAGCCTGGTCGTCGATATTTTCGATGTAAGCGCTGATATCTGTCGTGTGCTCGATTTCCGCCGCAATGGTGCTGTCGCTGCCTTCGGCCTTTTTTTCCGACGACGGGCCTGCGCATGCCGCGAACAAGGCAATCCCGAATAATAGAACCGGATATGGTTTCATGCGATAGGTTTTTTTACGGGCAGTAGCTGCAAAGGTTGTGCTAGATTAATGAGCCCCTGGTTTTCAGTAGATTAAACATTAAGATATGCTTTTTTGTTGACATTCCCATGAGGCGGCCTTCAAAATTGCTTCAAATTTGTGTGTAATTTGCGGGGATTATGAAGGTGTTGCTGATTGAAGACAACCTGGAGCTGGCCAGCAGTATATCGGAATTCCTGGCCAGGGAAGGGTACATCTGTGAGGTGAGTTACAATATCCGTGACGCACAGGACAAACTCATCTCATTTCAGTACGATTGTGTGCTGCTCGACATTATGCTGCCGGACGGGAACGGCCTGCAGATTTTGTCGTTCATGCGCCTGGAGCGCGTGCAAAGCAGCATCCTCATCCTGTCGGCCAAAAACTCGCTCGACGACAAGATTGCCGGGCTGGAAGAAGGGGCGGACGATTATCTCACCAAACCCTTCCATCTTCCCGAACTGCACGCCCGCCTGCGCGCCATTTACCGCCGCAAGAAGCTCAACGGGAGCAACATGATCACCTTCAACGAAATCAGCCTCAATATCGATACGCTGGAAGCGCATGTGAACGGCACCCTGCTCGACATGACGCGCAAGGAATTCGATCTGCTACTGTATTTCATCGTCAATAAAAACCGGGTTTTGTCCCGGCAGTCGATCGCAGCCCATCTTTGGGGCGATTATACGGACAACCTCGCCAACTTCGATTTTGTATACCAGCATGTGAAAAATATCCGCAAGAAGATCAGCGCGGCCAACGGAACGGACTATATCGGCACAGTGTACGGGTTAGGGTATAAATTCAATACATCGAAGCAATAATATTGCCTCTAAACAAATCATTCTGATGAAGCTCGTTGACAGATTTACACTGTGGTTTCTCGGCATTACGATGCTGATCATCCCCGTGAATAGTTTTATCACCTACCAGAGCATCAAGCGCGAAATAGACAAGGCCGCGATTGAGCGGCTGAAACATGTGAACGTGCGGGTAGCCGGGCAGATCGAGCGGGGAGAAGTGCCGGGCGAATACAGCCAGGGCTGCAAGATCAAAGTGGAAACCACCGCCGCCGGCCACCCGGTGGATGTGTACGAAGTGACCGAAAAGGATGTGACCCACGATCCCGAGCTGAAAGACAACGACCGCAAAATCACCGTGGCGTCGTTCCACACCATCAACAACAAACACTACAAGATCATTTCAGGCGATTATGTATCGCGCTCGGAGCAGATCCTGGCGGGCCTGCGCACGTCCATCATGTGGAAGCTCATCATCCTCATCTGCCTCGTGGTGCTCACCGCGCGGCTCGCTTCGCGGTTTGTGCTGGCGCCGTTTTACGGCACGCTCAAAAAGCTGCAGCGCTTCAACCTGAAGCTGAAGAAAAAACTGGTGCTACCGCCCACACGCACCAAAGAGCTGCAGGAGCTCAACTGTTTTGTAAGCAAGATGACCGACAAGGCTGTGGATGATTATAATTCCCTGAAAGAGTTCGCCGAAAACGCCTCGCACGAACTGCAAACGCCCCTGGCCATCATCCGCAGCAAACTGGAACTGCTCTCCGAATCCGACATCCAGGGAGAACAGGCCGTGCTGATCACCGACATGCAGAACGCGGTAGACAAGCTGACGCGCATCAACCGCTCGCTGATCTTATTGTCGAGGCTCGAAAACAACGAATACGAAACCGAGGAAGAGGTGAACCTGAGCCACTACACGCAGGAAGCCGTGAACGCTTTCGGCGACTTGGTTTCGCTCAAGTCGCTCACCCTGCAGTGCAATATAGACACCAATGTGGACGTGCGGCTGCATGCCTCACTGGCGGACATCCTGCTCAACAATCTCATCAGTAACGCCATCCGTCACAACATTCCCGGCGGCTCCATCGAAGTGAGCCTCAACCGCCGCTGCCTCGTTATCAGCAACACCGGCCTGCCGCCGGAAGGGGCTACCGAAGACATGTTCCAGCGCTTCAAAAAAGGGAGCCAGAGCAATAATTCCATCGGGATTGGTCTGTCTATTGTCAAACAGATCTGCGACATGAATTCCTTTGAAATCCGCTACCATTATACATCCGACCGTCATCATGTAGAAGTTTTCTTTGCAGGTGAAGCCAATTCTTCAAAATTGCTTCAAAATGATGAGCGCTATTTGCAGGAGAAATATCAGCTTTAGAGCTGGCCATGCTAAATAACCGCTCATTTAATCCAAGATGACAAGACGCTATCCTGTTCATCTGCTTCTGCTGGTGATGTGTTTGAGTGCCGCTGCCGCCCAGGGGCAGGTACTGACGATGAAAGATGCCATACAAACAGCGCTGAACAATTACGGAACGATCAAGGCGAAAGCCAACTATGCGAATGCTTCGAAAGCCACGGCGGAACAAGCGCGGCGCGACTACCTGCCCAACCTGAGTATTTCCGCTCAACAGGACTATGGTACGGTGAACGGCCAGAACGGCCCGTTATATGGTTTCGGTGGTTTGGGCGTGGCCTCTTCCGGCCTGCCTTTGCCCGACCAGAACTGGAATGCGGCGTTCGGGGCGCTTTACCTGGCCAATATCAACTGGGAATTTTTTGCCTTCGGCCGTGCCAAAGAAAAAGTCAAAACCGCACAATCCGCCGCCTATCGCGATGAGCGTGACCGCGAGCAGGAGAGTTTCCGCCACGAAATAAAAGTGGCCGCCACCTATCTCAACCTGCTGGCCGCCCAGCGCCTTACCCGCAGCTGGGAGCGCAACCTCGAGCGTGCGGATACGTTCAGGGCCGTGGTGAAACGCCGCGCCTCCAACGGGTTGATCGCCGGCGTGGATTCCTCGCTTGCCAACGCCGAAGTAGCCAGCGCCCGCATCGCGCTGACCCGCTCGGCCGACCTGGAACAGGAACAAAGCAACCAGCTGGCCCAGCTCATGGGTGTGGCGCCGTCGGCCTTCGTGCTGGATACCGCCTTCCTGACGAGGCTGCCCGCCGTGATGACAGACACGGTAACGCTCAATACGGACGCGCATCCCGTGCTCCGGTTTTACCGCAGCCGGATAGACCTCAGCCACGAACAGGAGAAATATATCAGAACGCTCAACTTCCCCGCTTTCTCGTTTTTCAGCGTGCTGCAAACGAGAGCATCGGGCTTCAGTTCGGCTTACGCCACAGACCAGACGGCCTTTACACATAATTACTGGGACGGTGTGAAACCCACGCGCAGCAACTACCTGCTGGGCATCGGCGTTACGTGGAACCTCACTTCGCCCCTGCGCGTAAAACAACAATCGGCCGCGCAACAGTTCACATCCAAAGCGCTGCAAAACGAAATGGAAGTGGTGGACCAGCAACTCAAAGCACAGCTGGTGCTGGCCGACGTGAAAATCAAAAACGCGCTCAGCAACTACCAGGAAGCCGGCATCCAGCTGCGCTCCGCTTCGCAGGCATACCTGCAGAAAACGGTGATGTACCAGAACGGGCTCAGCACGCTGGTGGATGTTACGCAGGCGCTTTATTCCCTCAACCGCGCGGAAACGGAGCGGGATGTGGCCTATAGCAACGTATGGCAGGCCCTGCTGCTGAAAGCCGCCGCCGCCGGCAACTTTGGGTTATTTATCAACGAATTCTAATTATACAACATAATGGGACTTATCAGAAGCGCACTGGAAAAACCGATCACGGTACTCGTACTCGTGGCGGGCCTGTTTTTCTTCGGGATCAAAGCCGTGCGGGACGTAAAGGTGGATATCTTCCCGAAGCTGGATATGCCGGTGCTCTACATCGCGCATCCCTTCGGCGGTTATACACCTAACCAGATGGAAGCGTTTTTTGCGAAAAACTATGTGAACATTTTATTGTTCGTGAACGGTGTGAAGTCCATCGAAACAAAAAACGTACAGGGCCTCACTTTGATGAAGCTGACCTTTTACCCCGGCACCAACATGTCGCAGGCCGCCGCGGAAGTAAGCGCGTTTTCGAACAGGGCGCAGGCGATTTTTCCGCCCGGTTCGCAGCCGCCGTTCATCATCCGTTTCGACGCGTCCACGTTGCCGGTGGGCGAGCTGGTGCTCAGCAGCGCCAAACGGTCCAATAACGAACTGATGGACATGGCCAACGTGTACGTGCGTTCTTCGTTCACGTCCATTCCCGGTCTCGTGGCGCCGCCGCCGTTCGGGGGGAACATCCGCACCGTGGTGATCAAAGCCGACCCCGAAGCGCTGCGCGCGCACCAGATGACGCCCGACCAGCTGGTGGAGGCCCTTCGCCTCAATAACCAGGTAGCCCCCGCGGGCAACGTGCGCATCGGCGATAAAAACTATCTCACCCCTGTCAACACAACGGTCCAGAACATCAAGGACTTCGAAAATATCCCGCTGTTCAAAGGCGGCGTGCAAACGCTTTATCTGCGTGATGTAGCCACAGTTGAGGATGGCGCCGATATCGCCGCCGGTTATGCCCTGGTGGACGGTAAACGTTCCGTATACCTCAACGTGGCTAAGTCCGCCGATGCCTCCACCTGGGAGGTGGTGCAGAACCTGAAGAAGGCCATTCCGCGCCTGCAGGCGCAGCTGCCGGAAGACGTAACGCTGTCGTACGAATTCGACCAGAGCACCTACGTGATGAACGCCGTTAAAAGCCTCATCAGTGAAGGGATCATCGGCGCCGTGCTGACGGGCCTGATGGTGGTGCTCTTCCTCGGTGACCTCCGCGGCGCGCTCATCGTGATCCTCACCATCCCGGTGTCGATCATTTCCGGGGTGATGTTCCTCAGCCTCTTCGGCCAGACCATCAATATCATGACGCTGAGCGGCCTTGCGCTGGCCATCGGGATATTGGTGGACGAGAGCACGGTGACGATCGAAAACATACACCAGCACCTCGATATGGGCAAACCCAAGGCGCTGGCGATATGGGACGCGTGTAAGGAGATCGCGTTCCCCAAACTGCTGATCCTTTTCTGTATCCTCGCCGTGTTCGCCCCCGCGTTCACGATGAAGGGCATCCCCGGCTCGCTGTTCCTGCCGCTGGCTTTGGCGATCGGTTTCTCGATGATCACGTCTTACTTCCTGTCGCAGACTTTTGTACCGGTGATGGCCAACTGGATCATGAAGAGCCACCGCAAAAAAGATATCGTACCCGCTGCGGAAGGAGAGCACGATACCTGGGATCAGAAAAAGCAGCTGGTGGAGAGAAGCGACAGCAACCTCGACGGCAAGGTGAGCCGTTTCGAAAAGTTCAGGGCCCGTTTCATGCGCTGGATCAACCGTCTCATGCCGTACCGCGCACCGGTGGTGATAGCTTACCTGGTCGTGATCAGCGGGCTGGCGGTATTGCTGCTGATGAACATCGGCCGCGACGTACTGCCGAAAACCAACGGTGGCCAGTTCCAGCTGCGGCTGCGGGCGCCCGAAGGCACGCGGATGGAACGCACGGAAGAGAAAACGCTGGTGGCGCTGCGCAGTATAGAAGAAGCGGTGGGCAAAGAAAACATCGCCATTTCATCGGCCTACGTAGGCCAGCACCCCGCGCTGTTTTCCGTGAGCCCCATCTACCTGTTCATGCCCGGCCCGCACGAAGCCGTGCTGCAGGTGAGCCTCAGCAAAGATTTTCACGCAGACCTGGATGAGCTGAAAGAAAAGATACGCACCATCATCAAACAAAACGCGCCGGACCTGCAGCTGTCCTTCGAGCCGATCGAACTGACGGACAAAATCCTCAGCCAGGGCTCTCCCACGCCGGTGGAAGTGCGCATCAGCGGAAGGAATAAAAAGCTGAACGAAGAATATGCCGCCAGACTCATCGGCAAACTGAAAGAAGTGGACTACCTGCGCGATGTACAGCTGCAGCAGTCCACCAAATACCCGGCCATCAAAATCGATATCGACAGAACACGCCTCGCCCAGTTGGGTGTAGACATGACCGACGTAACGCGCTCGCTGATCGCCTCCACATCCTCTTCCCGCCTGACGGAGAAAAACGTGTGGGTGGATGAAAAGGCGAACCTCATGTACAGCGTGCAGGTGCAGATACCGGAAAACAAAATGAACAACATGCACGAGATCGGGGAGATACCGTTGCAGAAAAACGCGGCGCGCCCGCTGCTCAGCGACGTGGCCACCATTACGCCGGATACGACGTACGGAGAAAACGACAACATCGGCGCCATCCCCATGATTTCCGTGACGGCGAACGTGAACAACAAAGACCTCGGCACCGCCACCAAAGACGTGGAAGCGGCGATTGCATCGCTGGGAGAACTGCCCCGCGGTTTGGTCATGGAACCCATCGGTATGTCCATCACGCTCAATGAAACGCTAGACAGTCTGCAGTCCGGCCTGCTGGTGGCGATCGTGGTGATATTCCTGATGCTGGCCGCCAACTTCCAGAGTTTCCGTGTGTCGTTCGTGGTGCTCACCACGGTGCCTGCGGTAATACTCGGTTCGCTGCTGCTGCTGACCATTACCGGGTCTACGCTTAACCTGCAATCTTACATGGGCATCATCATGTCGGTGGGCGTATCCATTTCCAATGCGGTGCTGCTGATCACCAATGCCGAGCATTTGCGGCGCCATAACGGCGATGCGCTGGCCTCCGCGAAGGAAGCCGCCGCGCTGCGCCTCCGCCCGATCCTGATGACGAGCCTCGCGATGGTGGCCGGTATGATACCTATGGCCATCGGGCACGGCGAGGGCGGCGACCAGGTGTCGCCCCTGGGCCGCGCGGTGATCGGCGGGCTGGTGGCTTCCACTTTTGCCGCGCTGGTGATATTGCCGCTCGTGTTTGCCTGGGTGCAGAAAAATGCGTCCACCGCATCCGTGTCACTCAATCCTGAAAACAAAGAAAGTAAACATTATATACCCTCCTTGTATGATCACAACAACCAATAAAACGCTTTACCTGGCACTGCTTGCTGCCGCAGTGCTGGCGGGTTGCGGCGTTTCGCAAAGTAAACCGGACAACAACAAAACGGCGGCGGCTCCTCCTGCCGGGGTGCCGGCCTTTGCGCTGAAAAAAGATATTTTCTCCGCTTCCCTCAGGATGCCGGGAGAACTGATCGCTTTTCAGCAGGTGGATCTGTACGCCAAAGTGAACAGTTTCGTGCAGAAGTTATATGTGGACGTAGGCTCCGCCGTAACGGCCGGCCAGGTGCTGGCCACCCTCGAAGCGCCCGAGCTCGGCTCGCAGCTGGCCGGCGCCGAATCTCGGCTGCGCAGCCAGGAGGCGGTTTACCTGGCCAGCAAAGCCAACTACGACCGGTTGTATCAAACCAGCCAGACGCCGGGCACCGTTTCCCAGAACGACCTCGACCTGGCACTGGCTAAACAGAAATCCGATTTCGCACAGCAGGAAGCCGCCCGCGCCGCCTACCGTGAAATTTCTGATAACCGCAACTACCTGCAGATCCGCGCTCCGTTCAGCGGCGTGATCAGCGCGCGCAATGTCAGCGCCGGCGCCTATGTAGGTCCTTCCGGCAGAGGTTCCGAGTTCCCCCTGTTCACACTGCAGGAACAAAAGAAACTGCGCCTCGTGCTGGCGGTGCCGGAAGCATACACCGCTTATCTTAAAAATAAAAGCGAGGTCACTTTTTCGGTTAAATCATTACCCGGCGAGGAATTCAAGGCCAACATCAACCGCCTCTCCGGCGCGCTCGACAGCCGCCTGCGGTCCCAGCGCATCGAAATGGACGTGATCAATAACGACAAAAAACTGCTGCCCGGCATGGTGGCGGAGGTCAGCATTCCGCTGAATACCGCCGACAGTGTGTTTATCGTTCCGGTGAGCGCCGTAGCCAACTCTACCGAAAAGATTTTTGTGATACGGGTCAATAACCAGAAAGCTGAGTGGGTGGAAGTAAGGAAAGGAAGAGAAGCGGACGGTAAAGTGGAAATATCCGGCAATTTAACAACGGGAGATATGCTTATGGAAAAGGCCAATGACGAGATCAGGAATGGCTCAGCCGTAACAATTAAAAAGTAGGACGAATCAATAGTGAGGATCAGAAAAGGGAGCAACGCGGTGATAGGCGTTGTTCCCTTAATTTTTTATGCACCGGCCTCAGGGTATGATGCGATTGCTGGGAGGGCAAGCGCAGGCAACAGTTTCATGGTACAGGCGCTACTTTTTTAATTGAAATAACGGCGGAGGATTTCTTTCAGGGAGGCAAGGCTGTATTGTTTGACGATATAGTCCGTGGCGCCCAGCTCTTTGGTTTCCCGGATGTCGCGCGGGTCTGAAGAGGTGGAGTAGATCACTACCGGTACCTCCGCCAGCCGGGGAATGCTGCGCAGCGCGGCGAGGCAATCCTTTCCGCTCATGCGTGGCATATTCAGATCTAAAAAAATGTGACCGGGAACAAAACTTTCGTTTCTGCGCAACAGCTGAAGGCCTTCCATACCATTGTCGACGGTAAGGCATACGATGTGCTCATTTATATCCTGCAACGCGAGTTTGAATATCTCCTGATCATCTTTGTCGTCATCAATCAATAAACAATTGAGATTTGGTATCATTTGGGTCCCCATAAATTTTACTGCCACCAAAGGTAATCAAAAGATGATGAGTTTCCCCCATGCGGGGGCGTACACGCCGCTACTTTTCGGGCGGCCGGAATTCACCGGTGACGGTAATCCCGGAAAATATACCGGGGAAGCTGCCGCCATCATGAAAATCCGGCCCGCGGCAGTTTGAATCGATGGCCCGGGCTTACGATTTGCTTTTCTTCGGCGCTTTGAGTTTGACGCCTTCCGCCTTCGGTTCCTTCGGTTTAGCGCTTTTCGCTTTCGGTGCGGATTTAGCGCCTGCGGGCCTGGTTTCCTGCTGTTTTACGGTTTCCAGCGCCCCTCCCTGGGATTTCGTGCTCTGATAATATTCGCATACCGGGTTCATGAGGCATTCGCCGCATTTGGGCGTGGGCCGGCAGATTTCCCTGCCGAGAAACGACATGGCCATCCCGGCGTCCCACTCCGAAGGAGGCAGCGCCGCCATCAGCTGTTTTTCAATTTTAACCGGATCGGTGGCGGTGACGATGCCCAGCCGCGGGGCCACGCGCACCACGTGGAGATCCACAATGATGCCTTCCGGCGCCACGCCGGATTCGCGCATGATCACATTGGCCGATTTCCGGCCGATGCCGGGCAGTTCGGTCAGGGTAGCCTGGGTGAGTGGGATGTTGCTGTCTTTTTTGATTGTCTGCGCTATTTCCACCAGCCATTTGGCCTTGTTGCCGAAGTTGCGGATTTTATTGATATAGGGAAACAGGTCTTCGGGGGTGGCTTTCGAGAGCGCCTGCATATTCGGGAAGGCCTCGAACAGGGCCGGGCCCAGTTTGTTGATATTCCTGTCGGAGTCCTGCGCCGACAAAACGACGCCGACTACCAGCTGGTAGGTGTTCCCATAATCGAGCGGGTGTTTTTGCCCCTTGTATTTTTTGATCAGGGGTTTGATCGCTTCCGGCCAGTTGACTGCTTTGCCCATAACGTGCATTTAGGCAATAAATCTACGGATAATCCGGGAAAACAAAAGCCCTAAGCCATGAGGCTTAAGGCTGTCCGGCGGCCGGGTTAAAACCGGTTTGTTTTATTGTTCGCAGGGGATCAGGGTGTCCCAGTACATATAGTCTTCGCCGTCGTCGGGCAAATCCACTTCAAGCTGTAATTCATCGCCGGGTTGCAGGTCGATCCAGATGGGGGAGGTATTGCCCAGGTAATACCGCGGGCTGCCCCAGGAGTTTTCGACCACATACCATTTGAAGGTGGCGCCGGTTTCGACGTCGCGCACCTCGTAACGCTGGCCCTCGCAGGCCTGGAAATCGAAATTGCTGGCTATCCATGCCGCGCCCCAGTCCCGCATGTTCGTTTTTCCCGGCGCGGTGCGGCGGGAGGGGATGGCAGACAGACATACCGTCATTAAAAGAGAAAGGCAGAGAAACAATGTGATTTTCATAAATGGAATTTTAAGAATGATGCAAATAGCCGCCGGGTATCCTAATGTACAACAAGGCGCCGGGAGATGGTGATACGGTTGTGGCCGATTATGAGCGGATATTCACCTGCTTCGGGCCGGTGTATAAAAAAACGCCGCGTGCAGGTGGCATGCGGCGCTATGATGAGTTTGGACAGCAGGAACCGGCAGTGCTGGTTTTGCGGGCAGCCCTACATTATCGGCGGGCCACTTTCAGGGAAGTTGCTCCGGCAATGTTTTATGCTTTGTGAAGCGCTATTGTTTTTTCATCCGGAGGAACTCATACACGTCGTCGCCACGCCAGCCGCTGAATATGACGGAATCGCCCTCGAAAGAGAATTTGAAATTATGGGAATAAAGGGCGGAAACGGGACTGAACTGCTCCATGAAAATACTGTCGGAACCCCGTGTCCTGTAAGTACCGGGGATGTCGGGATTGAAGGTGATGCTTTGCTGGGGTGTGCCAGTGGGCGTAATGCGGAATTCGCTGCCCGAAAACCTAACCTGTACATTCACGCTGGATAATGTGCCGGTGCTGTTTTTTTCTTTGTAATAAACGCCAAGGTAAGTGCCGTTAAACACGCCGGGAGCAGGGGTGTTTTTGTTTTTCTTACAGGCAAGGCAAAACGGCATCACCAGTACGAGGATGACCAGGTTCGCGGTGGATAAAAGGGGACGGAACATCAGATGGGGATTTTGGTTAAAAATGAAACGGTTTCGGGGCTTACAATGTTACACCACCTGGTATTTAATGCCGCCGGGAAACACAAAGGCCGCCCCGGCAAGATGAGGCGGCCTTTTGTTTTTTCCTGTCGGCAGGAATCGTTATGCAATTAGTTCGCGTAACCGGGATTCTGTTCCATCAGTTTGTTGGCCTGGATCTCCACGTTCGGAATCGGCAACAGGAAGCGGTAGTTACCGGCGGGCAGTGTTACGGCGGCGGTAGACGGCGCTTCGGCGGCTAAACGCTCAACCGGCAGGCCTTTCCTTTTGAGATCCCAGAAACGGTGGCCTTCGAAAGCAAGCTCTTTAAACCGCTCCAGCATGATAGCGTCGATGGCGGCCTGTTTGGAAGCCAGCGTTACGTTGACGTAGTTCCTGATACGTGCGGCCCGGAGCGCGTTCAGGTCGCTTTCGGCGGAGTTGGCGCCGGTAAACCTGTTTTGCTCGGCCCTGGCCTCAGCGCGGATAAGGTACATTTCACCGGTCCTGAAAACTTTGGCATTGTTTACGTTTTCATTAGCGGTACCGTAGTCAGTTCCCGCATATTTCGCGACGATTTTAGAGGGGCGGCCTTTGGTAGACAGCAGGGGCTCGTCTTTCAGATAAGCGGCAAACCGCACGTCGTTGACGGGATCGAAGGTGTTCCAGAGTTTATCGGTCGGCATCCAGGTTACGGTGCCGATGTTGGCAGCACTGGCGGATGTATTGCGCCAGAGGCTTCCGAGCCGGATGGCGGTGGTGCGCACCAGCTGGAATACCACTTCGTTGGTGTTTTTGTCTTTCCACAGGTCACCGAATTCGGCGATGGGCGACAGCGGTTTCTGGGTGATGTATTCCGTAGCGGCAGCTTCGGCACCGGCCCAGTCGTTTTTATACAGCAGGATGCGGGCCTGCAGCGCGGTGGCGGCTGCTTTGGTAGCGCGGTTGATGCCATCGCCGGCAAAGCTGGCGGGCAGCAGGTTTTTGGCTTCCGTTACGTCCCTGATCAGTTTGTCGAAGTAAGGGGCCATCTTGATCCTGGCCTCACCATCCAAAGAAGCGATCTCTTTGTAAGGCATTGCAAGGCCTTCAGCGCTGTACTTGTCGCAGTAATAGCGGAACACTTCCAGGTGAGCGAACGCCCTGAGGAACAGCGCTTCGCCTTTCACCCTGTTGCGCAGTGCAGTGTTGTCTGCCGGTTTCAGGGAATCTGCTTCCGGCACCGCCGCCAGCACCCTGTTGGCGCGGTCGATGATGCGGTAGTTGGGGCGCATGGCCGTGAAGTTGTCGCGGATGCCCACGTCTACGCTGCTATATTGCCACTCGTGCGTGGTGGCCGCATTGTAGAACTCCGATTTTTTTACCTCGTCTGAAAATGTTGCGTTCAGCAGGATGGGCATTTCCACACCCAGCGCACCATAGGCGCCGATTACAGCCTGTTCGCAGTTTGAAACGGTTTTCAGCGCATCCTGGCCCTGGATCATATCGGTTTCGGGGATGTCCAGCAACTTGCTGCAGGAGACAGACATCATTAAAACAGGCGCCAATAATATTGTTGAATATCTTTTCATCAGAAAATTCATTTTTAATAATTGTAATACACTTCAATCCTTCCTGTCAGGAAACTAGAAATTGATGTCAAGCCCAGCCACCATCATTCTCGGGTTCGGGAATTCGTTCAGGCTGATATTGTTGTCATCTTCCGGATCAGGACCGCGCCAGGGGCTCCAGATAGCGATGTTCTGGGCCTGCACATAAAATTTGGCGCCTCTGATCAGGCGTGTTCCGCCCACGTTCAGCTCGGGTATCTGGTAGCTCAGGTTCAGGTTCCTGAAGCGGAGGAACTTCGCGTCCTGCAGGTCGGTAGAGGTAAAGCCCCTGTCGTATTGCGGAGACTGGTACAGTTTGTTGTCGCCGGGTTTCTGCCACTGGTCTGTCAGCAGGCGTTTGGAACCGTTCACAGTAGCCTGGTAGCCGGCAGTGCCTCTTACGAGCCAGTTTTCGATGTTGTTGCTTCTTACTACGTCGAACTGGTAAGAGAACAGTGCGCTGAGCGCAAATCTTTTATACCGTACGTCGAGGTTGAAACCGCCAACATGTTTGGGCAGGAAGGTGCCGAAGTTGGCGAACTGCGGCGCAGCACCGGCTTCATATACTACTTTCCCGTCTGCTCCTTCAAACATCGGGCGCCCGGTCTGCGGGTCGGCGCCGAGGTAGTGAGGTGTATAGTGGCTGCCGTAAGGGAGGCCTTTTTTAATCAGGTAAGTACCGGACACATACTCGTCAACCAGACCGAGGTCCTCGATCATGTTTTTGTTGATGGCGTGATTAATGCCGATGGTTGCGGTCAGGTCGCTCGTTTTCACCACATCCACGGCCAGATCGAACTCAAAACCTTTGTTGGTCATGATACCGGCGTTGATGTCGAGGTTGTCGAAACCACTGAGGAACGTCAGCGGGTTTCTTACGAAGAGGTCCACTGTTTTATTCCGGTAGTAGTCTACAGACAATCTTGCCCTGTTGTTCCAGGCACCGAGGTCAACCCCGAAGTTCAGTTTTTTGATCCTCTCGAGTTTCAGGTCCTGGTAACCGGGTGTTTCGGGAACAATGCCGGTGATCGGCGAACCGTAGTAGGCGTTGGAAGTAGTCCAGCCCACCAGCTGGTTGCCCAGGTAGTTGGTAACGGAAATGAGGCTGCCGTTGATGGCGTAAGTTTTGGTAGCGATACTGCCGATGTTGGGGATGATGCCGTAAGAACCGCGCACATTCAGGTTGGTCAATACCTTCTGTGAATTCATGAAGTTCTCTTTGATCGCATTCCAGGTAACGCCGGCAGACCAGGTGGTGATGCTGCGGTTGTTTTTATTGATAATCCTGGAAGTGGCGTCGCGGCGTAAAGTACCGTTGATGGTGTATTTATCGTCCAGTGTGTAACGGGCGGTTCCGAAGTAGGACTGTATGCCGTAGCCGCCTTTGGCGCTGGAGCTGTTTTGCGGATAGGTAGTCTGACCTGTACCAACCGGCAATGTACCAACGCCCTGACCTGTTTCAGTGAGGCGGGGGTCAAGGTTCCACTGCTGGAAGCCGAGGCCTTTCTGGTGTTCCCGTACTGCTTCGTAATAAAGGGCGGCTTCCACATCGTGAATGCGGTTAAACACCTTGGAGTAGGTCAGACTGGTAGTGTTGATCAGCTGTGCCCTGATTTTGGTGGCTTCGGCGTTGTAACCGGAACCTGCCGTCTGCACGGTGCCAACATAGGAATCGGCCTTGATGTTACGGATATACCGGTCGTCAGCCATGTCTATACCAAAACGGTTGGCGAGCACGAAGTTCGGATGGAGCTGATATGCGAGCGAAAACCCGGAGTTGATTTTGATCTGATTTTGCCGCATGATGGTGTTTTCCATCCCTTCGATTACGTTGGCGATCGCGCGGAGCCCGAGGCCGGTGCTGGCCCCGAAATTAAGCGAGCCATCGGCTTTATAGGGATTCTCGTAAGGTTTGGCCCTCCAGCTCATCTGGAAAGAGTTACGGGCGGAGTTACCCAGGAAAACGCCCTCAGAAAGGTTGGTGATGGAATAACCTGCCGCCATGTTGAACTGAACGGTGAGTTTATTATACACATGGTCCAGGTTGAAACGTGCTGTATAACGTTTCAGGCTGGACGTAAGGTCCGTCCCCTCCTGGTCGAAGTAACCGGCGGAAAGGTAAAATTTCGTCTTGTCGGTACCACCGCTGAAATTCAATTCATGCGTCTGCGAGATACCAGTTCTGAAAAGGATATCCCTGAAGTCGGTGTTGATACGGCTAACGCTGTCCAATAACCGGTCGCGGCGTGCTCTTTCTTCTGCGGTGGCTGCAGCATAGCTGGGATTCTTCTTGGAATAAGCCCAGCCTGGAGTGGTGCTCATGCTGAGCCCTGCGAGCCCCAGTCTTTCTTCATACTCCAGTGCTTCAGCCGTGTTCATCAGGTCGAAGTTGGTTGCACCGAGTTTCTCGGTGATGCCCAGTTGCGTGCGGTAGGTCAGGCTGCCGACACCGGATTTACCTCTTTTGGTGGTGATCACAATCACGCCCAGACCGCCACGCGCGCCATACAAAGCAGCTGCAGCAGCGTCTTTAAGTACGGTGAGCGATTCGAAGTCGTTCGGGTTGATCGTTTGCATATCGCTGGCGGCCAGTGGTACGCCATCCACGATAAAGAGCGGTTGGACGAAAGCACCCGCGATCGACTGAACACCACGGATGGTCAGGTTGGCGCTGGCGCCAGGCTGGCCGCTACCGGAGCTTACCTGCAAGCCAGGTGCACGGCCCTGCAATGACTGGTCGAATGCCCCAACGGGTACGGTTTCCACTACTCTGGAGTCGAGACGCGTTACGCCACCCGCATATTGAGATTTTTTAATCCTGGAATAACCGGTGATGATTACCTCGGTAAGGCTTTTATCACTCAGTTTCAATACGGCATTAATTGAACTCTGGCTCCCAATCGCAATTTCGATGGTTTCCATGCCGACGGAAGAAAATACAAGGGATTTGGCAGAAGCGGGCACCCCCAGTGAATAAGTGCCATCCGCACCTGCCACGGTGCCGGTGGTAGTGCCTTTTACCTGAACGGTGGCACCCGGGATCGGGTCGCCGGAGTCATCAGTTACTTTGCCCTTGATGGTCCTCTGAGCAAAGAGCGCCCCTGTTGTCAACAGCAATAGCACTACACTGAATAGAAATTTCCTCATGTGAAGCGATTTAGATTTTAGTAATAGAAATAAATGGTCGACCACCCGATGGCATGATCAGGCAATGGACATAGATGAAACACTCGACGACATTGCCGCAGTTGAAACAAAACCTTTAAAGCTGTGAGAACCCGCGATTGTATTTTCAGGCGGTTATAGACAGGTTAGCGGGAGAAGGCTTTCTTCACAAGCAGTTCTTCGATTTAGATTTGTTTACGTTACTGTACAGGAATGACGTCACAATAATAGGAATTTAAGGTTTTCTTAACATAACACGAAAGTGTTAAAAACAAACCCGTAGGTGAAATGGGGAAAAGTAGCGGATGTGATGTCCGGAGAGGAAGAGAGGGGCTATCCCGCCGCATAAGATCAGAAGGCAACAGTACGGGCCATACGAAAATCTCACCGCATGGCCCGCTTTGCCGGCGTTAAGGAAAAATGTATTTGACGGAACCGGCAAACGATCCGCTGCTGCCGGCGAAGGTCTGTGTTTCCATCGGCTGCCCGTTTACGAGAATCTCCGCTTTAACGCTGCCCGGCTTGCTGCTGGCGAAAGTGAAAGTCGCATATTCGTACTGGTTCACCGTTCTTTTGAAACTTTTGGAATAGGGGAGCGGTTTGTCCCTGTCCATGGTAATCCCGCCGGTTTCATTCACGTAATCGATGTTGCCTACCGTAAGCCCGCCAGTCAGTACGGTCACCTTGTATTCGATCGTTACTTCTTTCGGATAGCCGCCACCACCGGGAGGTGCGGGTTTGTCTTTGCTGCAGGAAACAAACAGGCCCGCGGTTAACAGGATGGCCGCAAGGCGGAGGATGTGGGTGTTGAATGCTGTCATGTTCATATGCCTTGATTTGATAAATCACCATGATTGGTGCTGCAAAAATAGACCGGTACGACAGCGGCGGCAATACCATGGCGGCGGTAGACGGATCTACCGTGTTGATGGTATATTTTAAATAAAAGGCGCGTGTCAGAGCAGGGAATAGTCGATGGCGGCCTTGATCAGCGCGGCGGCGTTGTTGACTTTCAGTTTCTGCATGATGTTCTTCCGGTGGGTCTCGGCCGTGAGAATGCTGATGGCAAGCGTGGATGCGATCTGCGGGTTGGTGAGGCCGCCGGCGATCAGCCGCAGCACTTCTTTTTCGCGGCGCGTCAAATGGGGGATTTCACCGGGCCCGGGACTGCCGCCGGCAGCCAGGATTTCCTGCACGTCGGCGCCCAGTACGATGCGTTTGTCGATCAGCTGTTTGATGGCGTCGGTGAGGGCGGCGGACGATGTGTTTTTCAGCATGTAGCCATTGGCGCCGTTCTGCAGCATCTGCAGGATAATGGTGCGTTCGGCGGATGCGCTCAGCGCCAGGATCCGGATGGACTTGTCGAGCTGCCTGATCCGCCGGCAAAGCTCGATGCCGCTGATGTCCGGCAGGCTGATATCGAGCAGCACCACGTCCGCAGGCTGCGTTTCCAGGAAAGCCAGCGCTTCGAGCCCATGCGTAAAACTGCCGGCTAGTGCGATGTCCGGGTTATTGGCCAGCAGCGATCTGATGCCTTCCTGCATCAGGAGGTGGTCTTCAATGATCAGTAGCGATACCGGGTGTTGTTTGTTGTACATCGATCTCAATATTTACCGTTGTGCCTGTGCCGGGCGTAGACTGGATATCCAGTTTCCCCTTCAGGTAATCAACACGTGCCTGAATATTCTGTAACCCCATGCTGTTTTCCGGGATGGGAGCGTTTGTGTCGAATCCTTTGCCGTCGTCTTCCACGGTGACAGACAGTTCATGGTCCCTTTGCAGGCATTGCACCAGGATGTTGCGCGCACCCGCATGCCTGACGGCATTGTTCACCAGTTCCTGCACCAGCCGGTAGATCATGATCTGGTGCGGCTGCGGCAGATCCGGTTGTATGCCGAAACCCTGGAACACAATATTGATACCATTTTGCGGAATAGCGGCGCAAAGATCTTTCAGCGCTGCCTCCAGCCCGAACCGCAGCAATGTTTCCGGCATCATGTTATGCGCAATGCGCCGTAGCTCCTGTGATGCGCCGTCGAGCTCCGCTACTATCCGGTGGAGGGCTTTCGCATCGCCGCCACGTGCGGCCTCATCGGCGATGTCGGCCGTCTTCAGCCGGATGCTGGCCATGGTGCCGCCAAGGCCATCATGCAGGTCGCGGGCGAGCCTTTTGCGTTCCATTTCCTGCCCTTCCAGCATCGCCGAAAAATTATCGAGGCGTTGCGCCTGCCTGATATTTTCCATTTCGCGGTAGTGCAGCTGCTCTTTTTGCCGTGCGGAACGATGCCTGTTCCGGTACACGATGAAAATGAGCAGCGCCGCCAGTACCGCTACCAGCAAGCCCGCCAGCAACAGAAAAATATACGCGCGGTTGCGCTGCAGGTTGAGCTGTTGTTGTTTGCTTTCATTTTCGAGCACCAGGATCTTCTTTTCCTGCTCGGTGGCCCGGTATTTCATCTCCAGCGAATGCAGGCGAACGTCGCTTTCTTCCTTTTTGAGGCTGTCGTTCAACTGCACATACTCCCGCAGGTACTGCAGCGCTGCCGCCGGATTGTTCATTTTTTCTTCCAGCCCGGAAAGGCGTTGCAGCCCGTGCAGTATGTTGTTCGCCCAGTTGATGCGGCGCGACAATGCGAGGTATTGTTCCATGATTTTTTTGGCGGACTGGTATCGCCCCTGTGCCGCGTACAGATCGTGCAGGGCATCGAGCGCGTTGGCGGTGTTCAGGGGGAAGGGATCCGGGCTTGCTTTTAAAGCATGCAGGTACGATTTTTCGGCGGCTGCGTATTGTTTTGTCCGGAAGAAATAGAGCCCCTGTGCGATGTCGAATTGTGCCAACATGGAGTGGTCAGTGGTGTCGAGATGTTGCCGCGCTTCGTCGAGGTGGCGACGCATGGCATCGAGGCTGTCGAGGTCGCTGGCGCACCAGGCCGCGGCGATCAGTGCGTCTGTCAGCTGAGGTGAAGGACGGTGACGGTGAAAGGCGATACCTTTAAGGAGGTAACCGTAAGCTTTGGTAAACTGTTCCCCGTTATAAAATTTTGCGCCCACGTTAAAATTGGCAACGGCCAGTGAAAGTGTATCTCTTGCCTGCTCCAGCATCGGGATTACGCTTAGGATCATTTCGAGTTCTTTTTCCGCCATTCCCCGCTGACCGTATATCCCGCCGAGGTTGCCCGTCAGTTTGGCCCTGATGGCCACGGCGGCGAGACTGGTATCGCCCGCAACAGTAGCGAGGCCGGCTTTGTATTGCGCTTCCGAAGAGTCGAGTTGGCTGTATGCATAATATACCCTCCCGAAGTTGAAACGGGCTTTGGCGATGCCGATAGTGAAGCGTTGCGCCGTTTGCAAACGGAGGGCTTCTGCGGCCGCGCGGAAGGCCCCTGCGGAATCCGTCGGCCTTAATACATCCGATAACATCACCAGCAGGTTGCCCCTGGCGGTGTCGCTCTTTGTAACGGAAATAAGCTGCCGTAAACTATCGGCTTTTCTGGACGAGGGTTGTGCCATGCCGGCATGGAACAATAGCAGCAGCAGCCATAACAAACACGGGCGCCTGAAATTCATAAGCGATGAATATGTGGATTTTAAGGTAGGATATTCTTTTCAGGATGCAAAGAGAAGCTGGGAGGATTACCGGCTTTCCGCAAAAATGTCGCTCGATACGGAGGCCGGGAGATCTCTAGTCTTTTTTCAAGATTGCCGGTATGGCCGATGTAATACTTGTTACTACCGAAGGAGTAGAGAATATACACATAAAAGATGCTCATTCTTGCAGGTTTAACAAACAAAAAGCCCTTACCTGTGACGGTAAGGGCTGAATTCTGTGGAGGATAGCGGGTTCGAACCGCTGACCTCTTGCATGCCATGCAAGCGCTCTACCAAACTGAGCTAATCCCCCTTGAATGGAGTGCAAATTTAGGCGCTTTTTTGAAAAAACAAAAAATAATTCTTCTGGTAGGAATAATTCCGGGAAGCGGCGGTGGCCAGCTGGCGCTGGGTTGCCTCCCGTCCACCGCTGTTCGGAACTATTTCGCGCCGGAATTTGGCGGAATGAGTTTTTTGACCGTATATTTGTCTATCGTTTCAGTGGACTAATAGAAGTTACAACCCACTCTCCCCGTTATCTGAATATCCGCAAATCAGTTGTTAAAAAGCTTCGCCAGGCTGCGGGAGAAGCGTGCGCATGAATTACTTGGTGGTAAATTATCCGGCGCAATGTCATCCCGCCAGCTCTGGCACTACAATAAAATCTGATCCTGTTTAACCTGACGAGAAGAAGGCCGATGTGGCTGCCGATCCCGCGCCGGTTGTAATGCCTTCCGCAATACCGGAGATCGGGAGATAGTCTATATGGTTGATTTTCACGTCCGGGGAATTCCCTCCCCGGGCTTTTTTATCTAACAATTTCTGTATTTTGACGTTGCTATAAACGGTATGAAGATCCTCATCATTGAAGACGAATCAGCGCTTGGTAAAAGTATCGCCGCCTACCTGGAAGCGGAAAGTTATACCTGCGAACTGGCGCCGGACAAAAAAACGGCACTGGATAAAATCGAGGCATTCGACTATGACTGCATCCTGCTCGACATTTCCCTGCCCGACGGCAATGGCCTGCAGGTGCTGGAAGTGCTGAAAAAAAACCTCAAAACGGAAGGCGTCATCATTATTTCCGCCCGCGACGGCATCGACGACCGCATCCGGGGCCTTCAGCTGGGGGCAGACGATTATCTCACGAAACCTTTCCACTTCTCCGAACTGAGCGCGCGCATCGCCGCTGTTATCCGCCGCCGCCGCTTTGCTGGCAATCAGGTGCTGGAAGCCGAAGGCCTGCAGCTCGACCCGCAGGCCCGCACGGTGAAAGTGGAGCAAATACCGGTAGACCTCACCAAAAAGGAATACGATTTGCTGCTCTACCTGCTCACCAACCGCAACCGCGTGATCTCCAAACAGGCCATCGCGGAACATTTGTCGGGAGACGGGGAGGGGCTGTTCGATAACTATGATTTTATCTACGCCCATATGAAGAACCTGAAGAAAAAACTGCTGCAGGCGGGCTGGACAGACCGTATCAAGGCGATTTACGGGATGGGGTATAAAATGGAAGTTCCCTGATGGGGAGGATGAAACAACATTCCAATGGAAGAAAGGAACTGATGGGGTATGAGCCCATGGGGCCCGCAGAACAAAAATGAACTGATGACATAACATTCCGTCAGCCCATCCCAAAAGACGGAATGAACTTGATGATACAGCGTTCTATCAGGCAACAAAAAAGATAGAAAGAATCGACGAAATGACATTCCATCAAACCAATAAAAAGATGAAAAATACTGATGAGAACATTCCATCAGACTAAAAAAAAGGTAAAAAGTACCAGGGACATAACATCCCATCAGACCGCTAACAAAAACAAGAAGAACTAACATCCACCAGATAGCTAAAAAGATGAAACTGCTGAATAAAACCGTGCGATATTATTTCCTGCTGTCGGTCATTGTACTGCTGGTGGCGATTCCCGTGTTTTATTTCGTGTTGAAAAAAATAGTGATCGCTAACGTGGATGCGCGGCTGGTAGCCACCAAAACCCAGCTGATACCGCGTTTGCAGGTGATGGAATTCAAAAACGGCGAGCCCGTGCTGGGCAACGATATTACCCTCGAAAAGGCGGCGCCGAACACGGGCCGCGACTCCCTGTACACGGCGGATACCTACCGCCTGCTCACGTCGCACCTCGTTATCAACCGCGAAACCTACCGCCTCCGGATCAAATCATCCATCGCCAACCACGAAAGGCTCATCACCAGCATCATCATTCTCCAGGTACTACTGCTCACATTCCTGCTGGCGGGTTTACTGCTCGTCAACCGGAGCCTTTCGCGCAAAGTGTGGGATCCTTTTTACAAAACCCTGCAGAAACTGCGCGCGTATAAGGTAGACGACCCGGGGCCGTTGCAGCTGGCGCCGTCTTCCATCAACGAATTCGCCGAACTGAACACCGCCCTGGAGCAACTGGCGGAACGCAGCCGCCAGGCATATATCGCACAGAAGGAATTTGCTGAAAATGCCTCGCACGAAATGCGCACGCCATTGGCCATCTTCCAGGGAAAACTGGAACTGCTGATGCAAACGGATCCGTTGTCGGAAGAACAGGCGGGCCTCATCACGGATCTGGCCACGGCCAGCCAGCGTATGGCGCGCCTCAATAAAGGCCTCATCCTGCTCACCCGCATCCAGAACGGACAGTTCCCCGAAACGGAAAACGTATCCGTCCGCCGGACCGCCGAAAACCTCCTCGAACAATACCAGCCGCAGCTACAGCAGAAAGAGCTGACGGTGCAGCGTGAATGGACAAACGACCTCTCGGTATCCGTCAATCCCACCCTCATGGAAGTACTCCTGGGGAACCTGCTGGCCAATGCTATCCGCCACAACATCCCCCGCGGCAACATCATCGTAAGGCTCGCCGCCGGCACCTTCACCGTGCAGAACACCGGCCAACCCTTCGCCTTGCCGGAAGAGCGCATTTTTCACCGTTTCAGCAAACAAAGCACCGATGCGGACAGCATGGGGCTGGGGCTGGAGATCGTGCGCAAAATCTGCGACCTGTACGGCTTCAGCATTACTTACCAGTACGCTCATCCGCTGCATACGTTCCGGGTGCAGATGCAGCAGGCGTGAACTGCACATTCGCGTCACGCGTATTTAACCGGATAGTATCTATTACCCCCGACGCCTTGTTTTGAATTGTTCCCCTCTGTTACTGCAAGCACACTGCCATTCGGATAACCTGTGCCAGACACAAAATCATATATCCCGGGTACTTTATTCTTTTCAATTGCCCCCATCCTGCATCTACCCCACAGAATGAGTTTCCAGCCCCGTAATGACGCCCCTTCCTCCTAATAAAACGTTAAATCCACCGTCCTCCTCCCGTTTATTCAGAATCTGTTCAGAATGCTCCGTCACTTTTACGGTATCTAAAACAGATGATTATGAATAAAAAGACAGTATTTGCCACTATCGCACTTGTAGGGGCAATCGTTGTCGGCGGATTCGCCCTGAGCGGTAAAACCGGCGACCTATATCATAAAATCACTACCGACGAAACCCAGCCCCTGATCCGTACCGCTTATTCCGGCCCCGTCAACAACCAGCCGGTAAGCTTTGAACAGGCTGCCGACGCGGCGGTGCCTTCCGTGGTACACATCCGCACCGTGGTAAAATCCCGCCAGGTTGCACAGCAGCAAAACCCCTTTGAAGGAATGGACGACGATATTTTCCGCCACTTCTTCGGTGACGGGGGCGGCCGCCGCTTCCAGCAACCGGAACAGCGCGCCTCCGGCTCGGGTGTGATCATCAGCGGCGACGGGTACATCGTGACCAACAACCACGTGGTGAACGGCGCGTCCGATATCACGGTGACCCTTTCCAACCGAAAAAATTACAAAGCGGAAGTGGTGGGCACGGATCCCAATACAGACCTGGCCCTGATCAAGGTAGACGGTAAAAACCTGCCCGTGATGCCCGTGGGCAACTCGGACGATGTGAAGCTGGGCCAGTGGGTGATGGCCATCGGTTATCCCCTCAACCTCGACGTGACGGTGACCCAGGGCATCATCAGCGCCAAATCGCGTAACATCGGCATCAACCGCCAGGCGGCGGCGCCCGTGGAATCTTTCCTGCAAACAGACGCAGCGGTGAACCCGGGCAGTAGCGGCGGCGCGCTGGTGAACACCAACGGTGAGCTGATCGGCATCAATGCCGCCATCGCTTCACCCACCGGTTCCTACGCAGGCTATGCCTATGCCATCCCTTCCAACCTCATGAAAAAAGTGATCAACGATATCAAACAGTTCGGCAGCGTTCAGCGCGGTTACCTCGGCATCAGCATGGCGCCGGAAAACCTCGACGATGCGCAGAAAAAAGAACTGGGCATTAAAGACGACGAGAAAGGGGTATTCGTGGCCGGCATCGACCCCAGCGGCGCGGCTGCCGCGGCGGGCATCAAACAGGGCGACGTGATCACCCATATCAACGGCGCTCCCGTAGGCTCCGGCGCACAGCTGTCGGAACAGATCGCACGCCAGAAGCCGGGCGACAAAGTGAAGCTCAGCTACCTCCGGAATGGCTCCGGCCAGGATGCGGAAGTAACGCTGAAAGGTAAAATGGGCGCCATCGCCGGTGCCGCCAGCGCCACTGTCCAGTCGCTCGGCGCCGACTTCGCCACCCTGCCGGCCGGTGATGCCCGCGAAATGGGCATTGCAGGCGGTGTACAGGTGACCGACATCGGTGAAGGTGTACTGGCCGACCAGACGAACATGAAAAAAGGATTTGTGATCACGCGGGTGGGCGGTATGGCCGTTCGCAGCGTGGACGAACTGAAAGCGGCGTTGCAGCGCCTGAGCGGGAACTTCCAGATAGAAGGGATGTATCCGGGCAGCGACAAAGTATACTACTACGGTATTAACGACTATTGAGAATTTAGTAACTAGGGGGTTAATTTTAAGTGTGAACAGGCTTCTCCATATTGATGGGGAAGCCTTTTTTATTGCTCCTTGAAAATGCCTTCGATCACTTCTTTCAGCTCCTTGGGCTGCAGGGGCTTCTTTAAAAGCCTTATCACCAGCGGGTTGGCGTTGGTGCGGGAGATATCCCCGAAGTCGAGCGACGACGACACCATGATGATGTAACACTGGTTCTTGATCTTTTTAGGATAGGAGTCGAAAGACCGCAGGAATTCGAATCCGTCCATTTCCGGCATCTGGATGTCGAGCAGGATGACCGTGGGAGGGATGTGGGGCAGGGTGATGTTGCTCGATAGGAATTCGAGCGCTTTGTTGGCATTGCTGAATGCCAGGATCGTTCTGCTGATCTGCTGAATGGATATCAGCCGTTCATGCAGCAGCAGATCGATGTCGTTATCATCGATCAGTATGACGCGCAGATCAGGAATCGAATTCATTTCTGTTCGGGATAGAGATTTCAAATTGAGTGCCCTCTCCGTACCTGGAGTCCACCCCAATGGTGCCTCCGATTTTGTTCAGCGCCTCTTTCACAATGTATAAACCAATACCGCTGCCGGGCTTGTTGTTGTTTTTCGAGCGGAAGAACATTTTAAAAATGTTGCTCAGGTGCTCGCTCAAAATACCGATACCATTGTCTTCTATCCTGATAGTGGCCTTATGCGGCTCTACTTTTACAGACAGGTTGACCTGCGGGCTCGATTCATCGGGCTTCTGATATTTAACGGCGTTGGATATGAGATTGTTCAGTATAACGCTGATACGGAAAAAATCGCCCTTGAACGGTACGTGCTGATCGATTTTGACGTTGAACCGGATGGTGGTGTTCTGATGCTTGAAAGTGTCGATACAATCATTGATCAGCGCGGCAAAATCGATTTTCTCGAACTCCAGGTCGAGGCGCGAATTGCGGTAATACTCAATTATCTTCTGTATGAAACTGTCGAGACGGGTGATGCACACTTCGATCATGCCCATGTACCCCTGCGGGTCGGTCATGCTGTTGTCGAGCCGGCTGAGGTTGATGATGCCCTGTACGCTCATCAGCGGCGCGCGGAGGTCGTGCGAAGTGGAATAGATGAAACGGTTGAGCTCGTCGTTGGTCTTTTCCAGCTCCAGCACCTTTTCTTTCAGCTGTTTGCGGGCCGAATAGATCTCATAGGCGTTGTTGATGGTTTTGAACAGCTCATGCTCGTCCCATGGTTTTTTGATATAGGAAAAGATATGGCCCTTGTTGATGGCGTCGATGATATCTTCCACATCCGTATAACCCGTGAGGAGAATGCGGATGGGATCCGGCAGAATGTCTTTTATTTCATGGAAGAACTCAACGCCGGTGGTGGTCGGCATTTTCTGGTCGGCAATAATGATATGCACTTCGATGCCCTTCAGTACCTGCATTCCCTCCGCCGCCGAGTTGGCGGTATAGATCTCATAGCTGCGCCTGAAATTGGCGCGGAATGCATTGAGGTTATGTACTTCGTCGTCGATGTACAGGATCCTGATACGGTTATTTTTCATGAAGGGTCTTGTTAATTAGGACATTTGACTCTGACTCTGGCTCTGAACACTAGGCACAATCGGCACATGAAGTGGTAAATATATAATAAATTCCGCTCCTTTACCCGGCTCGGACTCAACAAGTATCCGGCCATGGTGTTTTTCGATGATGCTGAAAACGATGGAAAGCCCGAGCCCGGTGCCTTCTCCCACGTCTTTGGTGGTAAAGAAAGGCTCGAAGATCTTTTCCTTCACCTTGTCCGTCATGCCGATGCCGCTGTCTTTAATGCTGATACTCACCAGTTTATCTGCTTCGAGATAGCGGGTGCTGATGGTAAGGGATTCCTGGCCCTGTTCCGGTTTCATTTTAATGGCGTTCAGGGCGTTGTTGATGATGTTGAGGAACACCTGGTTCAGTTTCCCGGCGAAACATTCGATTTTGGGGAGCTCACCGTAGTTATAGATCACTTCCACGTTTTTGGGGATGTTGTTCCGCAGCAGCACCATGGTGGAGTTAAGCCCTTCATGGAGGTCTACGAACTTCAGGTCGCTCTCGTCGAGGCGGCTGAACGTGCGCAGGCCTTTTACGATTTCGGCGGTACGGTTGGCGCCGTCTTCGATGCCGCGGATCAAAGTGTCTATTTCGCTGTGAACGTAATCGATATCAATCTGCTGTTTGAACTGCTCAATATCGGCCAGTTTCTCCTCGATGTTATCCGGGGATTTGATGGCTTCATAGCGTTTGAGCAGGTTTTTGAGGTCTTCAAAATCGAGCTTCAGCGGTTTGATATTCGATGTAACAAAGTTAATGGGATTATTGATCTCATGCGCAATACCGGCTGTGAGCTGGCCAAGGGAGGCCATTTTTTCGGCTTCCACCAGCTGGGTCTGGGCTTCCTTCAGGTTGCTGAGGGCCTTGTTCAGTTCCACGTTGCTGTTTTGCAGGGCCTCGGTTCTTTCCAGCACCTTGGCTTCCAAAATCACGTTCTGTTCGCGTACCAGCTGTTCGTTTTCCTGCGATATGCGCAGGGCCATGGCCTGCGATTCTTCTTTTTCCTTGCGGTAGATGTTGATCTTGTTGGCCAGGGCGAAAGACAGCAGGGTGACTTCGGCCGCCGAGCCTACCTGCAGGGCGTAGTAGGTAAAGTCGTTATACGGCAGTATGTTGAAGTTGCGCAGCACGAAAATACACACGCTGGTGAGGAAGATGCTCCAGGCCACCAGGAAGTAGCGAGCCGGTATGAAACCCCGGCGCGCCACCTTGTACCCCACAAAAATAGCCAGCAGCGAAGCCGCCATGGCGATCATCTGCGCCATCATGTTGGCGATGAAATATTTGTCGAGGAAGGTGGGGATGAACACCAGCGAATATGCCACGATCACACCGGTGAGGATGTTGTGGCCGAGTTTGTATTTTTCGCGGGTGTGCAGGAACGACTGTATGAACAGAGCCGCCGTGATACCGTTCAGGATCGGGATAATGAGGGTATCATGGGTGGCCAGCCAGATGTTGTTGGGCCAGAGGAACCGGAAGGTGTAACCCTGCTGTGAGGCCTGTGTGAGGCCCACGCAAACGATGTAGCTGACGTAAACGAGGTAGCTCCGGTCGCGGATGGTGAGATAAATGAAAAGGTTATACAACGCCATCACGAGGATGATGCCAATGTACAGCCCGAAAATGAAGTTACGCTCGTTGTTTTTGGCGTTGAGGGCGCTTTCGCCGCCAAGGTACATGGGCAGCTGCGCCTGCTCGCCGGCTTTTACCTTCAGGTAAAATTCCCGGCTTTCGCCACGGGCAAGATCAAGCGGGAAAATATAGTTCTGATGGTCGTACGGGCGGTTTTTATACGGCTGGAACTGGCCCAGCTCCACTATTTTGTATCCGCCGCCGGGCGACACTTCATAGAGGGTGATTTCGTCGATAGTGGGGTATTCCACTTCCAGCATGAGCCGGTTGAGCCCGGTTTCGTTGGTGATCACAAAGCGGGCCCAGTTGCTGAACGGGGAAATCTGGAGGTTGGGCACGTCGGTTCCGGCAGCCGTAAAGGCCTGTTTCCGGACCTGGTCGATCGTCAGCTGGTTGGTGCTGTCACGGAATAATTCAAGGTACCGGCCTATCTGCATCAGCTTTGAACTGTCGTTATAAACGACGCGGGGCTCCTCTGCAAAGGTGGCCAGTTGCACCTGCAGGCAGAGGATTAATAAAACCAAAAAACGTATCGGCATCTTAAAATCGAAATTGCAACGTCAATTTACTGATGTTATACCAGTAAACATAACAGTTTTATCGGACCATCTGGGGTAGCCCCAGCTGGTAATTTACTTCAAATGTACCTTTTGGCCCGGTTTCCGTTCTTATCTGGTTCGGGTTGGCCCGTAGATTAAAGATCAAATCCTTCTCGACCTGTTCGGCACTGGACACCTCGTGGATGTCCTTGATAATCATTGCCGTAGCCACCAGGTCGTCTTTCGGATAATAGAAAACGCCCTCATTGCCCAGCGAGGTGTCTATCACGGCGCCCACCCTTTTGGCGCCCCGGGTGGTAATGGGGGCGCACAATACGTGCACGTTCTTCACTGGCAGCTGCGTCATCAGCGCCACGCATACCCTGCTCAGGATGAGGCTGCCGATGCCCATGCCCGCCACCTCCTTGGAGTTCCAGAGCCCGCAGATCTCGGCGCTGCCCGGGACCACGTCGGTATATATTTTAGGATCGTACTTGCCGATGGCCACCTCTATCGGTAACGGCAACACACCGTCGGCTATCTGCACGCGCGCGCCGCCGTATGTTTTTGTGCCGGTGTCGTCCTCCACGATGACCACTACGGTGTTCTTATGTGATATCCAGTCCTGGTTGCCGGATGTAATCTTGGTAATCCCGAAATAGATCTGCAGCAGCTTGCTGTGGCCCTCGTAGAACCGCAAAGCCGCTTCCGGGTCGTCCGGTGCGAAAAAAGCCCTTACATTAATCGGTGCACTCATTGATTGCTCTTTTAGGTTACAGGGGCATTATTGAATGAGTTGATCAAAATCCACATAATACCGGCCTGACGATTGCAGCTGGTTCAGCAGGATGCGCCTGCAGGTGTCTGCAACCATTGCGCCGCCCAGCATCACGCTCGATGCCAGCTGGGGCCAGGTGGTAATTGTTTTTCCAACTTCTCCCAATGAATATTTCATGCGTGGGCTCATATGTGCCATGCCGGCCATGGGGCCCAGTATAGGTATTTTTTCTTCATTGGTCAGGTGTTTGAGCGTTTTCAGGTCCGCGATATCAGGAATCAGGCCGTGCAGCAGGGGATAGGTGGGGTCGAGGTCGTACCGCTCGATGTCCAGCATCCCCCGGTCGTTGGTATCCATCACCACCGGTACCTGCAGCGTTTTTGCTTTTTTGCGGCTCATGATCTTCACATCCACCCCGTCGCACTCTTCCACCAATACATCCAGTTTGCCGCCTCCCGTCATAAAGGCATCCAGGTTTTCTTCAGTGGCGCCGTCGGTAAAACAAACCACTTTGAGGTAGGGGTCCAGTTCGGCAATCTCACGGGCGGCCAGTATCACCTTGGGCATGCCCAGGTTAAAAACCGCAGTGCGCAACCGGTTCAGGTTGCTCAGTTCCACCGTATCGAAATCGGCCAGCCGAAGCTCTCCCCCGATGCGCTCCATCGCCAGCGTCACCGCGATGCTTTGCCCTACAGAAAGCCCGATGACCCCGATTTTTTTGGCGCCCAGCACATCCCTTTCTTCCACCGTTATTTTATGCAGGTTGCGCGACGTGCGCATGGCGATGAATTCTTTTTCTCCCAGTAAATGCACCAGTTTTTCAGCCCAGGGATAATACACCCACATGCCGTAGTCTTCCGCCGGAACGCCGTTGAGATGCCGTTGTACGGCTTCGTCCGACTCCTGCGGCGTTAACGGGCGGGTGGGATGCAGGCTTTTGATCAGCTCTTTCAACTGACCGTAAAGCTCATCGTAAACTCTGATCTGCGGATGGTTCCGCAGCAATTGCAGCAAAGCGGCCTTTTCTTCCCCATTAGCGGGATTATAAAACACTGGCGTATGGGTCAATTGCTCAAGCCTTGTCTGCTGTACGCGTTCCTGGATAATCATGCTGCTTCCTGAACTGTTTTTTTACAGTGAATGATGTTGCCTTTTTTAATGATGCCTGGTAATGTTCGTTAGGTTATCTCCAAAGGGCCAAAGTATAAGTACCTCACCAGACCCACGTTCACTGAAGGGGCCGCGGGGCCTTTCTTCGTCCTACAGATCATACATTAATCAGTATAAAAACAAGTATAAAAAATGTTCTAATAATTCGTTTATCGGGTTATTCCGGGCATAAAAACGGAAAATCTGACGGCACCGCCCCTGCGGGCGAAATATTCCACTGCATCTATGTATCTATTATAATGTAAATGAGCTAAATTCAATTCCAAACTTCACCTTTCCGGTAAAGCAAGCATAACAGCTGTTGTTAAACATTGGGCGGGGATGATGGACGAGCTCCGGCTGAAACCGGTGAAGACAGTATAGGGCTCGCACGGCCTTTCGGGGGCCGGGGCAAGGCAATTACTTTTGCCTGGGATAAATAGCTTCATCTTTTTAGAGAATGATTAGATATACGACAACTACACATGAATATAAAAGTAAAATAGCAATTTATTTCAAATTAAACTATAAACAGCTGCTTTATTTTGCAGTTTTTGCAAAAATAACGATTAAATCATACATGAAGCTGGTGTAAAATTTGCGTGTAATTAAACGCTATCTTTTAGATTTGTAAGAATTAATTCAGATTACCATGCATAAAAGAGAATTCCTCAAAGTGGCGGGCCTTGCCGGCTTGGCCGCCATGGCAGACCCGAAAGGCCTGTTTGCCGCGGAGGGCAGCAAAACCCTGTTGACAGAAAAAGCACCTTTCACGCTACCGCCTTTGCCTTATGCGTTTGATGCGCTGGAGCCCAATATAGACAAGCTGACGATGGAGATCCACCACGACAAGCACCACGCGGCATATGTAAAGAATCTCAACGATGCCCTCAAAGGCAACGCCCTCGAAAGCCAGACCCTCGAAGGCATCCTGGCGAAAGTGACCGCCAAGGATGCAGCCATCCGCAACAATGGCGGCGGGCATTACAACCACAGCCTGTTCTGGACCATCCTGAGCCCCAAGGCCACCACACCGTCCGCCAAACTGAGCGCGGCCATCAATAAAGCTTTCGGCTCTTTCGATACCTTCAAACAGAAATTCGGTGATGCCGCCAAAGGCGTATTCGGTTCCGGCTGGGCCTGGCTGATCGTGAAAAAAGACGGCTCGCTGGCGATTACGTCCACCCCTAACCAGGACAATCCCCTGATGCTCCAGCTGGTCAAAGAACCAGGCACGCCCATTCTTGGCCTCGACGTATGGGAACATGCCTATTACCTCAAGCACCAGAATAAGCGCCCCGACTATATTGCAGCGTTCTGGAACGCCGTGAACTGGGACGAAGTGGAGAAACGCCTGAACGCGGTGAAAAAATAACGGCGTGCTTTCCGGTCAGGAGAGTCGATTCACATGATAACAGCACCGCAGGCAAAATTCACGCCCTTGCGGCCGACATATAAAAAGGGCTGACGCATGCAATCGTCAGCCCTTTTTGATGTTGCAGCGCTTCGCCGCTGCTTGTTTTATTTTGAAATACAACACATTCTTTCGTATGCCTGTCCGCTCTTATTTCCCCTGGCGCCGCAAACCCGGCTGTAGGGCCCATCTCACAAACCGGTCAGTCCCGATAGAATGCCCCGGCGTTATTTCCGCTTGAAAAACACGAACCCGTTCTTTTCGCCGATCAGCTCCAGGTTGGGATGCGCCCGCCACGGCTCGCTGTCGGTGATCCGGCAAATGAAGTAGGCCGGTTTGTCGATCCGCCCCTCGAGCAGCCATTGTTCCTTGTTTTTGTAATATTCCGGGTTGGTGGACGGCTGTTTGCGGGTATAATACAAATGGGCGTAGCTGAAATAGGATAACGGTTTCACATATACGTCTTTCCCCTGGAACTGCTCATAAAACTCGATCGCCGCGTTCTGTGAGAAACGTTCCACCTTCGGCACAAAATGCAGCACCGTTACCTGGATGATGAGGATGGTGCTGACGAACAGGCATAAAAGCCCCCGCTGCACTTTTTTCGAAAACAGGAATACACAACTGACGATCACCAGCACGATGTAGGTAAGCCCGTAGGCCATTTCGCCGTAACTGAACGATACGTCGGCCTGGAGGTTCGCTTTGGCGAATTTGTCGCCGATGTGGGGGATGAGCTCGTTTTTATAGATGCCCACCAGCGGCAGCAGGCTGATGGCCAGCCCCAGCACCACGCCGATGAACAGGATGAGGCTGATGTTCCATCCCTTTAGCGTGAAGCGGCCTTCGAGCAACCGGTACACCTGCAGCGCGGCAAGGTAGCTCAGCGGGAAATAACACAGCGAGGAGTAATGGACAATCTTGGTTTTGACGATGGAAAACAGCAGCAATACCACCCAGAACAGTATCCACATCCACACTTTAAAATCTTTCGCTTCCGCGGGCTGCTGCATGTATATCGATTTGGTGCGGCTGGTCTGGATGTAACTGAGCAGAAAGATGCTGGCCGGGAAACATCCTATCAGCAATACTATCCAGTGATAGAAGAACGGCCCGCCATGGCCAGCGTCGGGCGTGCTGAAGAGCCGCCACTGGTAAATCACGAACTCGTTCACGAACCACCAGCCATGCATGATGATCTCGTACCCGAACCAGAGCGCGGTCGTCAGCAACGCAAAGAGCGCTATCAGCAGCAGGTGCCTGATTTTGATATGGATGCGGAATTTATTGTAGATCCAGTACACGATCAGTACCAGCACGGCGATCAGGATGGCGGCAGGCCCTTTGGTGAGTACGGCCAGACCCAGGCTGGCGCCACTGAAAATGGCCATCCGTGCAGGTTTGGGTGCGTAGCCGATGCGGTAGGCGAAGTATATGGCCAGGAAGATGAAATAGTTGAAAGTGGGATCGATGATGCCGGACTTGAAATAAAAATGCGGCAACCACGAACCCGCATATACGAGGGCCCACCAGAGGCCGAATTTTTCATCCACCTGTTTTTTACCGATATGGTAGAAGGTCAGCAGGGTCACGATGCCGATCACGGCGTTGGGGAAGCGGGCCGCAAAATCGTTGATGCCGAACAGCTGCATGCTGATGGCCTGCATCCAGATGAACAGCGGGGGCTTTTCCCAGAAGGGGGCAAAATCGATCTGCACCTGGGAGTAGTTGCCGGTCACGATCATTTCACGGGCAGCTTCCGCAAAGTTGATCTCGTCCCAGTCAAACAAATGAACGGCTCCCAAAAAAGGAATGAACAACAGAGCCGCCACAATAGCTATCAACAGATACTTCATCCGGTTAATTATTGAGTTTTCAAGGCCGGATGCAACCCCGCAGGCGTTCCCCGTTATGGGAAACATCCTTCTTGCGCGGTTTCATCAGGATGTAAGGATTCAAGCGAAGCGCTAAGTTCGCAAAGAAACGGTAATATTTAAAGGATTTAAATATTATGCTATGCCCGCCGGCGGTGTGATGACGGTATTGTGCAGGCAGGTAGTGCCCGGCGTCTGGCTTCTCCTGTACTCGAACAGCCAGTACAGCATGGTGCTGCAAAGGGTGCCGATGATACTGCCGAAATATACGTCGGCGAAGAAGTGCTGGCTGAGATAGAGCCTGCTGTGGGCCGTGGAGAGCGCCAGTACAAAAAGCAGGAAGCCCCATTTTTTGTTATGCAGGATCAGCGCCAGGAAACTGAACATGCCGAAGGCGGTGGAAGTATGGCCGGACGGAAAACTCAGGCCGCTGTGCACGTTGATCCAGGGAACGATATGCAGGATGGCGGGATCCTGGAAATAGAGGATAGGCCGGGGATCGTTCACGTAATGTTTGATACACTGCACCACCAGGGTGATAAAAAGAAGGGAGCCGGCGCCGACGAGGAACAGCCGCCACTTGCGCATGATCATCAGCACCACGAGCATTACGCCGAAAGCAATCCCGTCGCCGAGATAGGTGCTGCCGGTCACCAGTATGTCGGCCAGGGGACAATGCGCGCCGTTCACGCCCAGGAATAACTGGTCTTTGGAATAAAGGGATAGCAGCGTGCCGCCGGTGAGTACCCATAGGAAAAACGGGACATAAAAATAACGGTTTGACTGCACCAGGGCTGCCAGTGTTTTCAACATGCAAGTAAAAGTTGTAGGTCCGTAAAATGTTTTGCAGAAAGGGCTACGTGCTTATTTCATGTTTGGTACGCCGTTTCTGGATGTATTTTCTGAATTTTTGATATGATCTGTAATAGAATTCTTTGTTGAACAGCTGTGAGTCGTTCATGGCTTTGTACACGAGGAAGGCGGCTATAGGAACCAGTACCAGGTTGGCCAGCCACATCCCGCTCCACGACGCCATTACATCCTTACGGGCCATTTTCTCCCCTAACATAAAAAATATATTGAAGATCACAAAGAATATAACGGCAAAAACGAGCGGAGTCCCTAGTCCGCCTTTCCGGATAATGGAGCCCAAAGGCGCCCCGATCAGGAACAATACGATACAGGCGGCCGCCAGCGAGAACTTCCGCTGCCATTCCACCTTGTACAGGGATATTTTGGAGAAATTGTCGCCATACTCCTTGGCCGGGCTGCTGAGGGAGGATTCGGTTTCGCGGAGGTTGGATTCCACCCTTTCCAGCACATAACGCTGGTTGGCGGCGGGGATGACCTGCAGGAAACTGTCGACCTGCAACGGCGGCGCGCTGGCCAGCCAGCCGGTGTCTTTCCATTTATAGAACGGGTAGCGGCTGGTCACATAGGCGTTCACGGTACGGATGAAAATGGAGTCGCGGTTGCGCAGGGAGTCGATGCTTTTGTCGAGCTGGCGGATGTTGAGCATCTGCTGGTTGTCGGCAAACAGGTCCATATTCAGGCGGCTGAACGCAAAGTCGCTGAGGTCGAAAGGTTTTTTATATTTTTTGAAGCCCATGCGCACCAGCTCGTTGTTGCTGTTGCCCCTGGCCTCGCTGTGGTCTTCGTAGCGCCAGCCGTTCTCGAGGGTGAACTCGAGGAAACGTTTGTCGGCCGACAGTTCCATGGTGCCTTTTTCGGCCAGGATAAGCCTTTCGGCCCGGCTGCCCTCCGTACGGTCGTAGATCATGACCTGGTGGATGGTTTTATTGTCGGGCTCCTTGCGGGCTACCTTGATCACGTAGTTGGGAATATCGCCGTAAAACACGCCCTGTTTGATGTTGAAGGCGGGTTTGGAGTTGGTGATGTCCCACAGCAGGGACTTTGCGCGCAGGTTGGCGATGGGAATGATGTAGTTGGAAAACAGGAATGCGCCGAGCGCAATGAAGGCCGAAAAGATGGCCAGCGGGCGGATGAAGCGCAGCAGCGAAATGCCGGCCGATTTGATGGCCACCAGTTCGAAGCTTTCCCCGAGGTTGCCGAAAGTCATGATGGAAGAGAGCAGCACCGCCAGCGGCATGGCCAGGGGCACGAGGCTCGCGCTGGTATAGGCCAGCAGCTCCACGATCACAGGCGTATCCAGCCCCTTGCCCACCAGGTCGTCGATGTACTTCCACACAAACTGCATGATGAGCACGAACAGGGTCACGAAGAAAGTGGCCACAAAGGGGCCGACAAATGTTTTGATGATGAGTTTATCGAGTTTCTTCACAACCGCCGAATAAAAAATAGCTTTAGTAAAATGTAAAACTGCCTGATTTTCAATATACTTTTGTCTGCAGGCATTGCAAAGTTAACACGAATCCCGCAAGCACGGAAGGGAGCGGAATACAAAAAAGCGTTAATTTATTGTATACCGTATTTTAGCCGGATAAACCCTGCGGCAAACAACAACAGATGGAAGCATACAAACTGAACACGATAGAGCAAAGCACGGTATTGGACGCGGATTTTATCCTGCGGAAAAACAGGATCATGGAAAAGGTGTACCACCTGTTCGGCGCGCTGCAGCAGGCCATGGCGGCGGAGCCGGCGATAGGAGGGCTGGCGCTGCCTGGCGGCATGCCGCCCAAGATTTCGCGGGGAGAGCAGTACGGGGGCCTGCCGTATGCGGTGCTGGATTACCCGCGGCTCTTCGGTCGCGACGATGTTTTCGCCTGCCGGAGCTTTTTCTGGTGGGGGCGTTTTTTCAGCATCACCCTCCACCTGTCCGGCGCCCCCCTTCACCGCTACCGCGCCGTGCTCGGCCGGTTGCAGGATCAACTGGGAGACTGGTATGTTTGTGTGCACGAAAGCCCCTGGGAGCACCACTTTGAGGCGGATAACTACCGGGCAGTACGGTCCCTTACGGCCGGAGAATGGCAGAGCCTGATGCAGGGGACTTTTGTAAAGCTTGCAAGAAAATACGAGTTGCAGGATTGGGAAAACATCATTTCCAGGGCCGTACCGGCGTATGCGGCACTGCTGAATATGCTGGAAGAAAAGGGGTAGAGGGGGCGAGCCCGTACGGCACTAGTTGCCGATACGGTGGAAAAGATCTTTGATCTGGTAATCCCACAACTGGCTCTGATCCGCCACTTCCTTCTTCTCGGCGAAATCTCTGATCACCAGTATGGTCATATTGGTAACTTCGGAAATCTGGATCCTGAATTCGAAAAATTCATTTTTAGGAGCGTGTAACCAACGTAAACGGATATACTCATCGTCCTCCTGCTCCAGCACCTCGGCCTCTTCAGCCGAACCGTTCCATGAAAACGAAAAAACATTATCCCTGAAATCTACTTTATCTGCAAACCATTCCTGTAAGCCTGCGGGGGTGGATAGAAATTCATATAAGATACTTGGAGAGCACCGAACCGGATATTCTAACTCATATTGCACTTTCTTTGACATCGCACTGTATTATTAATAAATCAAAATCATCTGCATGCAATTATAGAAAAATATTTATTCTATCAAAATAAATTTTGAATTTTTTTCGATATATTAACGTATTCGAAGGCACGGGTAAGCAAATCTTAAAATATAATGTTTTTTAACTATGTATTGAGCGGTTCCTGACCGCTTTATTCACCTTTATTGCCTTTCAACACATCAAGATCTGCTAAAACAGCATTAGCAGGCCCCTTGGGTCCCGCCGGTTAAGGATTATCTGCCAACAATCGATTTAGCTTAAAAAGGTTTTAACAGTACATTATTTTTTTTGGGCGGTATCTAAAAAAAGTTATTTTTGTCTAGCATTCTTCTAAATTAACTATTATTAACCTGTAACTGTTCCCGTGCTATGTCAATGCGCCAACTCAAAATCACGAAGTCGATCACCAATCGTGAGTCACAGTCGCTAGAAAAGTATCTGCAGGAGATCGGCAAAGTGGATCTCATCACGCCGGAAGAAGAAGTGAACCTGGCTATCCGCATTAAACAGGGAGACCAGCGGGCTTTAGAGAAGCTAACCAAAGCCAACCTGCGCTTTGTGGTATCTGTTGCGAAACAATACCAGAATCAGGGCCTGTCCCTTTCAGACCTTATCAACGAAGGCAACCTCGGCCTCATCAAAGCCGCTCAACGCTTTGACGAAACACGCGGTTTCAAATTTATTTCTTACGCTGTTTGGTGGATCCGCCAGTCTATTCTCCAGGCTTTGGCCGAACAGTCCCGCATTGTGCGCCTGCCGCTCAATAAAGTGGGCCTCTCCAACAAAATCAGCAAAGCATATTCCCAATTGGAACAGGAATTCGAAAGAGAGCCGTCTCCCGACGAACTGGCCACCATTCTCGAGATCAATACGGAAGAAGTGGAAGCCACCCTCGGCGTAGCCGCCCGCCACGTGTCGATGGACGCGCCGTTCATTGACGGGGAAGACAACTCCCTGCTCGATGTGCTCGAAAACCCGAACGCCGTGAGCGCCGACGAGGAACTGGATCACCACGACTCCCTCCGCCGCGAAATCGAACGTTCGCTCTCCACCCTCACCGACCGCCAGAAAGACGTGATCATGCTCTATTTCGGCATCGGCGTGGAACATCCCATGTCCCTCGAAGACATCGGCGAAAAATTCGGCCTCACCCGCGAAAGGGTGCGCCAGATCAAAGACAAAGCGATCACGAAGCTCCGCACCACCTCCCGCAGCAAACTGCTGCGCAATTACCTGGGAGGCTGATAACGGCGCACAACATAACTTATATTGAGAATGGTGAATATTCGGACAGATATTCACCATTTTTTATTGCAAGCCTCTTTCTTTTCTTATTTTTGCAATCCTGTGGTAAATACCGCGCCCCGCGCAGGGTTTACTTTTTGTTTATACTATATTACTTTTTATCACAATGTTTGAATCATTATCGGAGCGGCTTGAGTCGGCCTTCAAGCAACTGAAAGGGGAGGGCCGCATCTCGGAAATCAACGTGGCCACTACTGTGAAAGAAATCCGCAGGGCCCTGGTAGACGCAGACGTGAACTATAAAATTGCCAAGGAGTTTACCGATAAGGTGAAAGACAAGGCGATGGGCGAAAAAGTGCTCACCGCCATCTCTCCCGGCCAGCTGATGGTGAAAATCGTGAAAGACGAGCTGGTGGAGCTCATGGGCACCACCGAAGCGGAGCTGGACCTGAAAGGCAACCCCACCGTTATCCTCATCGCCGGCCTGCAGGGCTCGGGTAAAACCACCTTCTCCGGCAAACTCGCCAGCTTCCTCAAAACCAAAAAAGGCAAGAAACCCCTGCTCGTGGCGGCCGACATCTACCGCCCCGCGGCGATCGACCAGCTGAAAGTGCTCGGCGGCCAGATCGGGGTGGAAGTGTACAGCGAACCGGAGAACAAAAACGCCGTACAGATCGCTGAAAACGCCGTAAAAGACGCCAAAGCCAAAGGATATAACGTGGTGATCGTGGATACCGCCGGCCGCCTGGCCGTAGACGAGGCCATGATGACCGAGGTGACCAACGTGCGAAACGCCGTGAAACCCCAGGAAATCCTCTTCGTGGTGGATTCCATGACCGGCCAGGATGCCGTGAACACGGCCAAGGCGTTCAACGACCGCCTCGACTTCTCCGGCATTGTGCTCACCAAGCTCGATGGCGATACCCGCGGCGGTGCGGCCCTGACCATTACCTATACGGTGCAGAAGCCCATCAAGTTCGTGAGCATGGGCGAAAAGCTCGATACGCTCGACGTGTTCTACCCCGAACGTATGGCGCAGCGTATCCTGGGCATGGGCGACATCACCACACTCGTGGAAAGGGCCCAGGCGCAGTTCAACGAAGAGCAGGCCAAGAAGCTCGAAAAGAAAATCCGCCAGAACCAGTTCGATTTCGACGACTTTAAAGAGCAGCTGCAGCAGATCAAGAAGATGGGCAGCATCAAAGACCTGCTCGGTATGATACCCGGCGTGGGCAAAGCGGTGAAGGACCTCGACATCAGCGACGATTCCTTCAAAGGCATCGAAGCCATCATCAATTCCATGACGCCCGAGGAAAGGGGCAACCCCGACCTGATCGACGGCAGCCGTCGCAAGCGCATCGCCAAAGGCGCCGGCAAGGAGATCCAGGACGTGAACCAGTTCATGAAGCAGTTCGAGCAGATGAGACAGATGATGAAAATGATGAATAAGATGCCCGGTGGCGCCAAGGGGTTGAAAATGCGGTAAGACCGTCAACCCGGTAGGCAGATTTTGAATCAAAATCACTTATAATAGCCTGACTTTCAATCTGCAATTCGTGATATCTAATTTGTAATTGAAAAAATTTGGGCAATTTGAATTTATGGGCTACATTTGCTGCCCCAATTAGAAACAATATTTTTTAACAACTCGCAACAAATAATTCGACTTATTTATGCCAGTAAAGATCAGATTACAGAGACACGGCGCAAAAAAGAGACCTTTTTATTTTATTGTAGTGGCTGATGCCCGCGCGCCCAGGGATGGTAAATTCATCCAGAAAATTGGTACTTACAATCCTTTGACTGTACCGGCTTCCATCAACATCGATACGCAGAAAGCACTCCGCTGGCTGCAGAAAGGTGCTCAGCCGACCGATACCGTTAGAAGGATCCTTTCTTTCAAAGGTGTATTGTACCTGAAACACCTCCTGAGAGGGGTTAAACTCGGCTTGTTTGATGAGCCTACCGCTTACACCAAGTTCGAACAATGGCAGGCAGACCACGAAGAAAAAGTATCTGCACGCCGCGAAAGCCAGAAAAGAGCCGTACGTGCCGCTCAACCGGTAGTACGCAAAGTGGAGGATGTTCCTGCTGCTCCCGCCGCTTCTGAAGGCGAAGCTCCTGAAGCATAATTCACCAGATAACATACTGCAAAAAAGGGAAGATTTGTTCGCAAATATTCCCTTTTTGCTTTTATAAAGGCGTTCCGCATGGCTAATTACTTCAATATCGGCAAGCTGGCCGCCGTTTACGGCACGGAAGGGGAATTCATCCTCCGTCACAGCCTGGGCCGGAAAACGGCCCTGAAAGACATTGCCGCCGTGTTCATCGAAGAGCGGAAAGACAGCTTCCTCCCGTATTTCGTGGAAAAGGCCAAAGCCAAAGACACGGAGAACATATACCTCAAACTCGAGGGCATCAATACCCGCGAGGAAGCCCGGAAACTGCTCCAGAAGGGTGTTTACCTGGAAGAAGCGGATTTCAAGGGGCTGGCGTCCGCCTCCGCGCCCCTGTCGCTGCTGGGTTTTACGGCCACCGATAAAACCGAGGGCGAACTGGGCAAAATAGAGGAGATCATCGAAATGCCGCAACAGGTGCTGGCGCGGGTGACGTACCGGGAAAAGGAAATGCTGCTCCCCCTCAACGAACAGACCCTGCTGAAAGTCGATAAAAAACAGCAGATCGTGCACCTCGACCTGCCGGAAGGCCTGCTCGACGTTTATTTAGGATAAAACAACCACATCATGCGCATAGATATCATTACCGTATTGCCGGAACTGCTGGAGAGCCCCTTCGCGCACTCCATCATGAAGCGCGCCCGGAACAAAGGCCTCCTGGAGGTGAATGTGCATCACCTGCGGCAGTATTCGAATTTCCGCCAGAACCAGGTAGACGACTACCAGTTCGGCGGTGGCGCCGGTATGGTGATGATGATCGAGCCCCTGGTAAACGCCATCGAAGCCCTGCAGAAGGAGGTGACGTACGACGAAGTGATCTACCTGACCCCCGACGGGCAGACCTTTAACCAGCAAATGGCCAACCGCCTGTCGCTCAAAGGCAACCTGCTGCTCATCTGTGGCCATTACAAGGGGATCGACGAGCGGGTGCGTGAACATTTCGTGACCATGGAGATCTCCATCGGCGATTTCGTACTGTCCGGCGGGGAACTGGCCGCCGCGGTGCTGGTAGACGCCATCGGCCGCCTGCTGCCCGGGGTGCTGAACGACGAAACGTCGGCCCTGTTCGATTCTTTTCAGGATAACCTGCTGGCCCCGCCCGTGTACACCCGGCCGGAGGAGTTCAGGGGCTGGAAAGTGCCGCCGGTGCTGATGAGCGGCGATCACCGCAAGATCGAGGAGTGGCGCCACGAGGAGGCCCTGAAGCGCACTAAAGACCGCCGCCCGGACCTTTTACAGCATGATTAAAAAGATATTTTATTAAAAACCGGGAAAAGGTCTTGGTAATTGGATATTCTTCCTTACCTTTGCCGTCCTATAAATAATTGAATGATGAACGCAATTTCTTTTGTTCACGAGCAGCTGACTGCTAACAAGCAATTTCCGAAGTTTAAAGCCGGTGACAACATCACCGTTAACTATAAGATCGTTGAAGGTAACAAGGAGCGTATCCAGTCCTTCAAGGGCGATGTGGTAAAAATCCAGGGTACTGGTTTTACCGCTTCTTTCACCGTTCGTAAAATCTCCGACGGAGTAGGCGTTGAAAGGCTGTTCCCCTTCTATTCTCCCAATGTTGAATCCATTGTGCTGAATAAAGTGGGTAAAGTAAGAAGGGCTAAACTGTACTACCTGCGCGAGCGCCAGGGTAAAGCAGCCCGTATCAAAGAAAAAAGGGTTTAGTATTTTATACAGGGAAATTAGTGAAACGGGAGTCCGCAAAGGCTCCCGTTTTCTTTTTGCCCTTTAGCGGCGGGCTGTTCAGCGTTGGGGCATCGCAGGGTGGCGAATCCGGAGGCTCTCCGGCAATACCTGATGAATATTCCCTGTGGCGTTGGTTTCATTCCTTTATCTGCCTGGAATAGGAAGAGGGTGCTCTCTTGATCATTGTTTCGTCGAATCCGGGGTCTCTCTGGCGATACCTGATGAACACTGCCTGTGGTGTTGTTTTCGTTCCTTGATCTGCCTGGAATAGGAAGAGGGTGCTCTCTTGATCATTGTTTCGTCGAATCCGGGCCTGTCTACCGGGATCCATTAAACAGCCGCAACTCCCTGAACCGATGTTTTTTTCACTCCCTGAAGAAGCCCTGTGCTGCTGCATCTACGGAGGTTCACCCCTGGTGAACACAGGGAAGGCACGGAGAACACTGGGAGATAGGTGGACTTGATGTGGAGATGATGTGGATTTGAGCTGGAAATGAGGTGGTTTTGAAGGGGTTTTGCAGCCAAAGATTTTTGAAGGAAAAGCGAAAAAACAACCATTTTACGGCTGTTCACGGCCGCATTAGACGATTCTTAAAAGTTCATTAAAGTCCCTTAAATCCATTGAAAAACCCCAAATTAAAACCTATCTTTGTTAGCTGAACATTTTAAAAACACAGAAATGACTGCAGTTTTCGTTAAATCACCGCTTTTACTCTTCCAAGAACTTGGCATGACTGAATTAATCCTTATCGCTTTAGTAGTATTGCTGCTGTTTGGTGGCAAAAAGATTCCCGAACTTATGCGTGGCCTTGGTAAAGGTATCCGCGAGTTTAAAGATGCCAAAGACAACGTGCGCCGTGAAATGGAAGAGGGCATGAAAGAAACCGAAGTAAAAAAGAGCTAATCACTTACTCACGCTACCGGGGGTAGAAGAGTGCGGTTTTAGTATTTGTAGAAATCTCCCATTGTAAGATTTAAACTGGTTTGGGTTTGACTGAATTCAGCAGTATATCGTCTTTTCATGAGGCGTTGTATGCCGGAAAAACGACCTGCGAGGCCATGGTACGCCTGTACCTGGAGCGGATTGAGCAGTCCCGGCACCTCAACGCATATCTGGAAGTATTTACGGACAGTGCATTGGATCAGGCGCGTGCGCTCGACGGGCGCATCAGCCGCGGGGAGCGGCCCGGTACACTGGCCGGGGTAGTGATCGGCATCAAGGATGTGATCTGCTACAAAGGGCATGAAGTGACCGCCGCCTCGAAGATCCTGGAGGGGTTTGTGTCCCTGTATTCTGCTACAGCCGTTGAACGGCTGCTCGCTGAAGGCGCCATCATCATCGGGCGCCTTAATTGTGATGAGTTTGCCATGGGCTCCACTAACGAGAACTCGGCATACGGCAAGGTGCTCAATGCGCTGGACAATACCCGTGTTCCCGGCGGTTCTTCCGGCGGTTCGGCGGTAGCCGTGCAGGCCGGTTTATGCCAGGTGAGCCTGGGCAGCGATACCGGCGGTTCCGTAAGGCAACCGGCGGATTTTTGCGGTATTGTAGGGCTGAAACCCTCCTACGGGAGGATTTCCCGCCACGGCCTCATTGCCTATGCCTCATCTTTCGACCAGATAGGCATTTTTGGCTCGAATATTGCAGATGTGGCCTTGGTTCTACAAGCCATCGCCGGGCCGGATATGTACGACAGTACAGCCTCCCAGCGAGAAGTCCCTGATTATCAGGCAAATCTCCGGCACAATAAAAAGCGGAAATTTGCGTATTTAAAAGACGCCCTGCACCACGAAGGATTAGACCCCGAAATGAGGGAGGGATACGAAAGTTTCTTTGAACAACTGAAATCAGATGGCCATACCGTGGAAGGGGTCAATTTCGATTACCTCGACTACGTAGTAGCGGCCTATTATGTGCTGACGACGGCCGAAGCTTCCAGCAACCTGAGCCGCTTCGACGGGGTGAAATACGGGTACCGTACCCCCCAGAAAGGCATCGAACTGACCGATTTTTATAAAAAGAGCCGGTCGGAAGGTTTTGGAAAAGAGGTGAAACGCCGCATCTTGTTGGGCACTTTTGTGCTGAGCGCCGGGTATTACGACGCTTATTTCACAAAGGCCCAGCAGGTTAGAAGGCTGGTAGTGGAAAAAATGCAGTCCATCCTGTCGCGTTACGACGCGGTGCTGCTGCCTACCGTACCGGCCACAGCGTTTAAAATTGGTGAAAAAACAGACGATCCGATTGCGATGTACCTGGCCGATATCTACACGGTGTTGGCCAACCTGACCGGAGTTCCGGCAATTTCCGTACCTTTGCACCGGCATTCAAACGGGATGCCGTATGGCCTGCAGATCATCACCAGGGAGTTTGACGAAGAGAACTTGTTACAAATAGCTCATAATATGTTACATGAGGAGCATGTGTGAGTAACTTTCACTCAAAGTATAAACAACAGTGTATGACGAAAGTCTTTTTATTACTCTTATCGGCCGTGGGATTGACCACTGTTGCGACGGCTGCCGGTAAGGGCCCTAAGGAGATCGCGGTTCCGGGTCTGGAACTGCACGCCGACACCTCCGTCACGCTAAAGAAATCTGCTAATCTGCCTAAAGACACGGCAGTGCACGGCTCTCCTGCTTCACAGGCTGTGAAACAGGCGGCGCAAACGATGCCTGCCATCGTACGCACTCCTAAAGTGTACGAAGAGCAAATGAGCAATCACTACATCAAAGGATATGTGAACGACTACGCTACCCGCTACAGCCAACACCTGAGCACCATGGTAGAACGTTCGGCGCCCTATTTCACCATGATCGAAAAGGTGTTTTCCGACCACGGCATTCCCGAGGAAATGAAATACCTGGCCGTTATTGAATCCGGCATGTCTTACAACGCCCGCTCCCGCGTAGGCGCCGTAGGCATGTGGCAGTTCATGAGCAGCACCGCCCGCATCTTCGGGCTCAACGTGGGCAAAAGGGTAGACGAACGGAAGGACTTCTACAAATCCACCGTAGCCGCCGCCAAATACCTGAATGAGCTGTACGAACAGTTCGACAACTGGTTACTGGTGGTAGCGGCATATAATTGCGGAGCCGGCGGCGTGCAGCGCGCACAGCGCATCAGCGGCCGCAGCGACTTCTGGGGTATCCAGTATTTCCTGCCCGCAGAGTCCCGCAATCACGTGTATAAATTCATCGCCACCGGTTATATCCTCGACCGTTTCAACACCTTCTTCGGTGTGGGCAGCAGCTATACAGCCGCTCCCGGTGCGAGACTGAACGCAGCGCCTGAATTCAGAAAAGCCGCGCCGCTGACCGACGACGACATGTTCAACACCGTGGAGTTCAGCATTACCGGTAAATACCGCATCGAAGCCATCGCGAAAAAACTGAGCATGGAAAAGGATGAGCTGGAACGCCTCAATCCTGATTTTTCCCAGGCCCTCGCAGGTGAAACCAACAGTTACGACCTGCGTATCCCGAAAGAAAAAATGAAAACGTTCCTGGCCGAAAAAGACGAGATCCTGAAGGAATCCCTCCAGTTGACCCTCGACGATAAAGCGGCTACGGTTGACCGGTCACGCTTCCCCGCACCGGTAAAACGCCCGGAAGTGAACGCCAACCCGAAAAAACCGGTGATCGCCAAAAAGGCCCCCGCCAAAAAGAAGAAAACAGTCAGAAGAAAATAACATCAAGAAACATATTCAATGGCAGGTGTGCAGCGTAACAGTCGCACACCTGCTTTTTTTATACCCGTACCCCAAAATACCCTGCTACCATGATCTGTACCGCCAGGCATTTTCAGCCTTCGCCGTTACTCCGCCAGCACATCAGCCGCCTGGCGCTCTACACGTTCCCACAAGCCGTGCGCCAGCCTTTCCTGCCTGTAGGCCAGCAATCACTGGTGTTTGCACTGGGGCCTGCCTTTCGCCTGATCGGGCATGCACAGGAAGAACAAACCGCAGCCCGCGCTACCGTCGTAGGCCAGATCACCAGCCTGCGGCATTCCTTTTTCGAGGCCGGCAGCCAATACCTTCTTGTCAAGTTCACACCCTGCGGTTTTCATGACCTGTTTGCCTGCTCCATGCAGAAGCTCACCAATGAAGGGACCGACCTTTGCGACATCGCCGGCGCCCCCGCACGGGAGCTGCTCAATCGCTTGCAGGACCTTGCGGCCATGGCGGCGCTTCCTCACGAAGGCGCCACCGGTGAAGACCAACGCCTCTGCGCCGCGGTTTTCCTCGTGGAGCAGTTCCTGTTGAGGCGCCTCGCCGGTTCTACTGGGGAGGTGCTCCGTACGCAACAGATGGCGGGGTATATGGCGGCGATGAAAGGAGATTTCCGGATGGAGGCGTTTTGCCGGGAAGTGAACATCACCCGCAAATCGCTGGAGCGGCATTTCCTCGAAAGGATCGGCATCACGCCGAAAGTTTACGCCCGCATACTGCGGATGACGCATGTGATGGATATGGTGCGCAGCAACCATGTGGTACGCCCCCGGGAACTGATCTATACCTGCGGTTATTACGACTATGCCCATCTGCGCCACGAAACGCTGGAGCTCACCGGCATGACGCCGCGGGTGTTGAGAGAGGTGTTCGTACGTTTGTGAGGATGTGCAGACTGCAGCAGCGCCAGCATTTTGTCTCTTTTTTACAGCTTTATTGACGCCGGGTTACGGAAATTTGCCGGTCAAACTTAACGACCGGAACCATGAAATCAATGTTTCAACCCCACCGGCGCATTAGCCGGATCCCTTTTTCCCTGGCCATTTTAATGATGCTTGCCGCCCTGGTCGGCGGATGCCGTAACAAAGACGTGCAGGGCCCGGCCGGAACCGTATCTACCGGCATTACCGGTACGGTAAAAACGATCGACGGGCTGCCCATCCCGGGTGCTGCCGTCACAATCGGTGAACAGACCGTACAATCCGCCGCCAACGGTACTTTTACGATCCCGCAGGTAAAGTTGCCGAAAGACCGGTATATCATCTCCTGTACGAAGACAGGCTATTTTTCGCAACAGCGCGGAGAAACGCCCCCGGCCACCGGCGCGGCACATGTGCAGTTCACATTGCAGGTCAAGACCATTACGCATACCCTTCAGGCAGATAATGGTGGGCTTGCAGGGCTACCGGACGGTTCCGGTGTGGAACTTCCGGCCGGGGGAGTGGTCAGGGCCGACGGCAGCGGCTATAGCGGCCCCGTGCAGATGAGCCTGGTGCATCTCGACCCTACCGATCCCAATTTCGCGCAGACCATTCCCGGTGGCGATCTGCAGGCTCTCCGCACCGACAATTCACCCGTCATATTGTATTCCTACGGCATGCTGCAGGTGGAGATGGAAAGCCCCGGCGGAGAAAAGCTCCAGCTGAAGCAGGGCAAAACATCCACCCTCACTATGGTGATCCCTGATGAACAGCTCGCCACCGCGCCGGCTACCATCCCGCTCTGGCATTTTGATGAAGCGGCCGGTATCTGGAAAGAAGAAGGCAGCGCCACCAAAACGGGTAACCGCTACGTGGGTACGGTCAAACACTTTTCCACCTGGAATTGCGACGATCCCAAACAGCGGGCGACCATTAAAGGATGCGTCATTCCCACGCCCGGTTGCGGCGGAAGCGGCGGTGCGGGCGTGCCCGGCGTGATGGTATCGGTAGGGCAGACCGTTGTGAATACAGATGAAAAAGGTAATTATGTCGCCAATGTGCCCGCCGGGATCCCGTTTGAAGTAAGCGTGGAGCCGCGCCTTAACGGCGGCAAGGGCGGTGTGTCGCAATCATTTCCCGGGCTGGCGCCGCTGGCCGTCGTAACACAGGATTTGTCGCTGCCCTGCGCGCCTGCCGTAACCGGCCGTGTGACCACTTGTGCGGGCGCACCGATGGGGGCTTTTGTAAGCATGTACCTAGATGGTGAGAATATCGGCAGCGCATTTACTGACGAGAACGCCAGCTTCCGGCTATTTGCCCCGAAGGGGAAAACCGTACTGGTACGGGCTTTCGATATGACGGGCAACATGGCGGAGACAACCGTGAAACTGCCGGACAACGATGCCGGTAAAGAAATCGGCCCGATAAGGCTCTGCGCCGCCACAACGCACCAGGAAACCAGTTTTGTGATCGACGGGGACGGCTACAGTAACCGGCAGTGGGCCATGGCCGGCGGTGCGCCCACTGTATCTACCGGCATACTTGATGCCAACAGTGATGAAACCATCTGCGTGGTGGTGCATAACGATAACGTACTTAGCCTGACTTTCGAAGGAACTGCCGCCGGCAGCTATAAAATGTGCGTGGCCACGCTCAAGCTGAATAACATCATGTATACTTCGGAAACGGTGAATATCAACGTAACCCGCTATGGTAAAGTAGGAGAGCCGATCGAAGGTACCTTTTCGGGGCAGTTCACGCGTGTGGGCGGCGGCAACGTGCAGATCAAAAACGGGAAATTCGGGGTGATGCGAATCCAGGGCTGACGGAACATTCATTAAAGGAAAAAGGCTCCGGAAGCGGATTCCGGAGCCTCTATATTTTAAAGCGCTTTATGAGACAGCGCTTTTTGTTTTTTCAAGCCGTACCAGTGATTGATGGCATCGAGCAGCGGGCCCGTCATGAAGGTGGTGGCCAGCGCCATCAGCACCATCATGGCGAATACCTGCGGGGTAAGGATGCCCAGTTCGTAACCGATATTGAGTACCACCAGTTCCATCAGGCCGCGGGTATTCATCAGCGCGCCGATGGAGAGGGCTTCCTGCCAGGGTTGGCCCACCAGCCTCGCCGTAAGGGCCGAACCGCCGAATTTGCCGCCTACGGCCACGAGCATGATGGCCGCAAACATCGTCCAGAGGTGGGCGTCGTTCAGCAGCCCGATTTGCGTACGCAGGCCCGTAAAGGCAAAAAAGATGGGCAGCAGTATCACCACGCTTACGTCTTCCAGTTTGTCCGTCAGCACTTTTTTGATATTGGCTTCAGCCGGCATGATCACACCGGCGAGGAATGCGCCGAACAGCAGGTGGATGCCGATCACTTCCGCCAGGTACCCTGCGATGAGCAATACGAAAAAGCCCAGGGCCACTTTGGTTTTGGTGCCGGACAGCCGCGTCATCCGCCGTTGCAGCCACGGCCGTACCACCAGCAGCATGCCCAGCACAAACACCAGTGCGAGCAGGATGGTGACCAGGGCCGTGAGCAGTCCGCCGGCTTTGACGATCGCTACCACGATGGCCAATATGCACCAGGCGGTGATATCGTCTGCCGCCGCACAGGTAATGGCCATGGTGCCCAGGGGAGTGCCCGTCAGGCCCCGTTCCTGCACGATCCTGGCCAGTACCGGGAAGGCCGTGATGCTCATGGCGATGCCCATGAACAGCGCGAACGACAGGAAGTTGACAGAAGCAGGGGCGTATTGGGTGTACGTAAAATAAGCGAGGCAAACGCCGAGGAAAAAGGGAATGATGATGCTGGCGTGGCTGATCATCACCGCATCGTGCGCCTTCTGGCGTATTTTGCTGATTTCCAGCTCCATGCCCACGATGAACATAAAAAACGCCAGCCCTATCTGGCTGAGGAATTGCAGGCTGCTCATGGAGCGGGCCGGAAACAGCCCTTCCATGCCCGCGGGCCAGAAAAGGCCCAGCAAGGAAGGCCCCAATGCGATACCGGCAATGATTTCGCCCACCACCGCGGGTTGTTTTATTTTCCGTGCGGCGAAGCCGAAAAGGCGCGACACACAAAGGATAACGATGATCTGCAGCAGCAACAGGCTGAGCGGATGCTGCGCATGTGACAGCAATTCCGGCAACAGGCCGGCCGGGGCGGCAGTGGCTGCCGGCGCGGCGGCCGTAACGTTCCGCGCAGGCTGCAATTGTTGCCCCTGTGCGATGATGAGCCATATCAGGGCGGCAAAAACGCCGATGATCAGCGGGTAAAGGAGGTAACTCTTTTTCATGTCAGCATTGGTACTGACCGAAATATACGAACTACCTGCCAGAGTTTCGAGCCTTAGTAGCTGAAAGACGCTGAGGGGCCGGCTTTCTGCCGCAGACGTTTGTGGTGATAATAATAAGAGCCGCCTACCAGGGCGATGAACAAAATGATCGGGGCCCAGGTGGAGGCGGGGTCGCCGAAAGCGATGTGCGAATACATGGCGCCTACCAGGTCGAAGATGAGACCGGCATACGCCCATTCCTTCAGGCGGGGGTAACCCGGCACCAGGATGGCGATGATGCCCAGTATTTTGGCGATGCCCAGGAAAGGTACCAACGAAGCCGGGTAACCCAGGCGGGTCACGTAAGCCACGGCTTCTGGCCATGAAAGGGCGTCGAAAATAGCGCCGACTCCCATGCCTGCGGCCATCAGGCCGGTCAGTATCCAATAAATAATGTTCGTTTTTTTCATAGCGGGTGTGTTGAAAGGTGTATTGCAAAAGTAGCCGAAACCTTTTTCCCGCACCGGCCGTGAACGAGACATTCTATGTGGTGAAATGCGACAAATGCTGATGAAATGCGTTCGTCAGACAATGGGCGGAAAAGTGCAAACTTGCCGTATTTTTGCGCCATGAGCGCAGAAAAACTCCGCCTGGACAAGTATCTCTGGGCGATCCGGATATTCAAGACCCGGACGCAGGCCGCTGCCGCCTGTGAATCCGGGAAGGTGAAAATGAATGGTTCCGCCGTGAAGGCGGCCCGTGCCGTCAATATCGGTGACCAGTACGAAGTGAAAACCGAAGCGAAACGCTGGAAAATAGAGGTGACGGGCCTGCTGGCCAACCGGATGCAGTATTCGGAGGCTATCAAGTTTTATATCGATATCACGCCGGAAGAGGACAAGCAGTACAACCAGCGCGTGGCCAGCAGCTTCCATACCGGCAAGCGCCCCAGCAAAATAGGCCGCCCCACCAAAAAGGAACGCCGCGATCTCGACGATTTTATGCAGGAAGATTAAATTCTTATTATTTTCGCACATTCAATTGATTCAATACAATGGCTAAACAAAGCGATGTTCTCAGCGCCGATTTCCTGGTGAAAGTGGCAGAAGAGTTTGGTACCCCGGTTTATGTGTACCATGCCGAAAAGATCAAAACCCAGTACGAGAAGTTAAAGAATGCCTTCAGCAAGGCGGACGCACGCTTTTTTTACGCCTGTAAAGCGCTCACGAACATCAACGTGCTGCGTTATATCAATTCCATCGGATGCGGGCTCGATACAGTGTCTATCCAGGAGGTGCAACTGGGCCTCAAGGCCGGCTTCGATCCGAAGAACATCATTTTCACTCCCAACTGCGTAGACCTCAGCGAGATCATCGCGGCCAAAGACCTGGGCGTGAACATCAATATCGACAACATTTCCATCCTGGAACAGTTCGGCAACAGGTTCGGGGGCAGCTATCCCATCTGCATCCGCCTGAACCCGCACATCATGGCCGGGGGGAACTTCAAAATATCCACCGGGCACGTAGACAGCAAGTTCGGTATTTCAATCCACCAGATCCGCCACATCGAGCGCATCATCAAATCCACCAAACTTAAGGTGACGGGCCTGCACATGCACACCGGTTCCGAGATCAAGGATGTGGACGTTTTCCTGCGCGGCGTGGAGATCATGTTCGAGCTCACCGAGCATTTTCCCGACCTTGAGTTCATCGACCTCGGCAGCGGCTTCAAAGTGGCCTACCAGCAGGGCGATCCTGAAACGGACATCGACCTGCTCGGTAAAAAACTCACCGATGCGTTCAACGGTTTTGCGAAATCTTACAAACGCCCGCTGCAGCTTTGGTTTGAGCCGGGCAAGTTCCTGGTGAGCCAGTGCGGTTATTTTGTGGTGAAAGCCAACGTGATCAAACAAACCACCGCTACCGTATTCGTAGGGGTGAATTCAGGTTTTAACCACCTGATCCGCCCGATGTTTTACGATTCATTCCATCTCATCAAAAATATCTCCAATCCCAAGGGCATTGACCGCATCTACACGGTAGTGGGGAATATCTGCGAAACCGACACTTTCGGCTGGGACCGCAAGATCAACGAAGTGCGGGAAGGCGACTACCTGGTGTTTTACAACGCCGGCGCCTATGGCTTTGAAATGTCGAGCAACTTCAACTCCCGCCTGAAGCCGGCAGAAGTGCTGGTGAAAAACGGGAAGCCCCACCTGATCCGCAAACGCGATACACTCGAGGATTTGCTGAAAAACCAGGTGGAAATCCCGATGTAGGCGTATGGAGGCGCTGATGCAATCGTTGCAGGAAAAGGGGTACGAGCCGCTGGCCCGGTATGGGTTCCGTGAGCTGGTCATCCCCCTGCGGGAAGGGCTGCAGACCAAAACTATTTACATTCGTTTATTCTGGTTCTTTTTTCTGCTGGGCTGCGTTGCCGCCGGCGTTTTCGCCGGGTGGGGCATCGGTTCCGGGGCATTGAAGTTCGGCGCTTTCTGCGGCTGGCTGCTGCTGGGGATTCCCGCCACCTTCCTGCTGGTACCGCTGCACGAAATGGTGCACGGCCTCATGTTCCGCTGGTACGGCGCCCGCGATGTGCGCTACGGCGTGATCTGGCGCTACCTGATGTTTTATGCCGTGGCACACGCCTACGTAGTGCATTACCGGCAGTTCCGATACATCGCCATGGCCCCGTTCGCGGTTATTTCACTGCTGTGCGCGGCTGTTTTTCCCTTTGTGGCGACCGGCTGGCAGGCCCTGCTGCTGGGGCTCTACTGCTTCCATACCCTGTGCTGCGCCGGTGATTTTGGGCTCTGCGCCTACTTTTACAAATACCGGGAACGGAAGCCCGTCAGTTTCGACGATGCGGACAACGGCATTTCCTATTTTTATGCCCTTCCTGAACCGTCGCATATGGAAAACGCGTAACTTTGCACTGTTGCATTATTCCCCCAAAGCACACAACCTGTTATCCTGCACTGTCGCTGTTCGCGTATGATACTTTTATGACATTTTTATGAAGATATTAACTGCACACCCGCGTATGTTCAAGGAGGATGAGCTGATCGACAGCCATATCTCGTTCGTGCCCTTTATCCGTTTCATGAAGGAAAAAGCAGCGCATGCCGAAGGCGCCCGCGCAGCCTACTTCCAGGAAATCGTGCGCCACTTCGAGAGCAATCCGGCCTTGCAGCAGCCGCTCCGGGAAGACATCGACATCGCCAACTATCAGGAATACCTCGACCTGCTGACCGCGACGGTTTTTCCCATCACCATGGACGAAAGCCGCGATATATTCGGCATCGGCGTACCGTACCGCTTCGCCATATTTTACTATTCGGAACGTTTCCGCCAGATTTTCTCGGAAGACGGCGGGGAGCTGAAAGCCGTACCCAAAGGCATTTCGGAAGAAAAGGTGAAGAACGACAAACTCACCTGGATGTACAAACTCATCCTGGAACGGATGTACAACCTGCCAGTGCACTACGATGCGGAAATCATCCATAACATCATCAACCCGGAAACGGGCCTGCATAAATACATCAAGCTCAACATCGACCCGCGGTTCGTGGATGTGAAGGTGAAAGGCGAACTGCCGCCGCTCAACTGCGACAATATCTGCGTGGGCGATTTCAAACTGCAGAGTCTCGCCGACCTGCGGAAACTGCTGCCGCTGGAAAACTTCGCCCTCGAGGGTTTTGTGATCTGGACGATTCAGGACGTGACGAAGGAACATGTAGTGGCCGGGATGAAAAACCTCGTGCTCAACATCCGGAAAGACAATGAGCTGAAAACATACGCCCACGCGCGGGAATACCTGAAAACGCTGGCCGGCCGCGCAGACATGAGCGTGCATCTGACGCCGTTCCTGAAGGTGAACAACCGCAATGTGATGGAGAATGTATATGTGTCTCAAAGCATCATCTTCTCCAGCGCACGTAACGAAGCGGAACGCATCGCCATCAACGAACAGCTGCTGGAGTACCTGTCCACCCACCGACAGCCCCTGGTGATACAGGACGTGAACCGCCAGACGGTGGCGCTGTACCCCTTCCTGAAATACCTGCCGCTGCAGGGCGTCAAAAGTTTTATCCTGTTGCCCGTGGTGCATGGCAATAACCTGCTGGGCATACTGGAACTGGCCACCAACGGCGGCGAGCCGCTCGACTGGGACATCCTCGGCCGCCTGCAGCCCAGCTATGCGGTGGGTACCATGCTGCTGGGCCGCAGTATGGAACTGGCCAACGAACGCATCAACGAAGTGATCAAGGAACAGTTTACTGCCCTGCAACCCGCCGTGGAATGGAAATTCACGGAAGCTGCCTGGGAATACCTGCATGCGCCGAAAGAAAATAAAAAGGCGATCGCGCACATCCAGTTCGAAGACGTATACCCGCTGTACGGCGCGGTCGACATCCGGAACTCTTCCGTGGAAAGAGGCTCCGCCATCCGCGACGACCTCCGGGAGCAACTGCTGCTCATCCAGGAAACCTTCAGTCATATCAACGGCGACCTGCATCTTCCGCTGCTCGAAGAACTGCAGTATAAAAACAACCGCATGCTCAACAACATGCGTGAAACGCTCTTTGCAGAAGACGAAGTACGGATCAACGAGTTCCTCGACTATGAAATCGCACCTACTTTCAGGCACCTCTATGAAAGCGAAGAACGCCTGAAGCCGGCGCTGAACGACTATTTCGAAAAAATCGACAAAACGAGCGGCCATATCTATCATCACCGCCGCGAGTATGAAGAGAGCCTGCAGGACATCAACAGCGCCATCAACCGTTACCTAGACAAGGAAAAGGACGAGCTGCAACGGTCGTTCCCCTGTTATTTCGAGAAATACAGGACGGACGGGGTGGAGTATAACATTTACATCGGTCAGTCCATCGCCCCGGACAAAAAATTCGATATGATCTACCTGCGCAACGTGCGCCTGTGGCAATTGTCGTCTATGGCGCAGATTGCCCGCATCACGCACGCGCTGGAACCCAAGCTGCGCATACCGTTGCAAACCACGCAGCTGGTGCTGGCCCACAGCAACCCCATCGCCATCAGTTTCCGGAAAGACGAAAGGCGTTTTGATGTGGAAGGGGCATACAACATCCGTTACGAAATCATGAAAAAACGTATCGACAAAGTGCGTGTGCGCGGTACGAATGAAAGGCTCACGCAGCCCGGTAAAATCGCCATCGTGTACGCTTATGTGCGCGAAGCGGATGAGTACAAAAAATATATCGAGTTCCTGCAGAACAAAAACATGCTCATGCCCGAACTCGAAATGCTCGACCTGGAAGATGTGCAGGGCATCAGCGGCCTCCGCGCCATGCGGGTGACCGTGAACATGGAAGGCCTGGTGAAAACGGAAGCGTAATTCAGCGGAACGGCTTTGAATGGGTTTGGAGAAGTGATGGGATTGCGGGTGGCTGAAAATAAAAAGAACCCGCCGGTTTGGGAAGACGGAGCCGGAGAGGAACGGCCAACCATACAGCACAAGTAGGATAGAACAAGTATTGCAAATAAAAACGCCCGGCGATCAGCCGGGCGTTTCACATTATAAGCAGGTTATCAGAATTTAAACCCGAACGTTACGTACGGCAGGGTGCCTTCACGCGAATGCCCCAGCATGGCCGTTACAATGAACATGTTGATGGGAGAGAGGTAGAGGCCGCCTCCGAAACCATTGTGCCACTGCCCGGACTTTTCTTCCTTCACCCATACGCGGCCCACGTCGTTAAACGCGATGAGGCCTACAGAGCCCGGAATGATATAGGACGTGAAGTCGAACAGTTTGATCCGGAGCTCCAGGTTGTTGTACAGCATGCTGGTGCCGCTGAAACGGTTGTTGCGGAAACCGCGCAGGTTGGAGGAACCGCCCAGCGAGAGGGCCTGGAAGAACTCCGGTTTGCCCCAGGTTGTGCCGCCGCCGAAACGGGCTACGAACACCACGTTGGGCGGCAGGCCCAGCGAAGCGTAAATGCTCATGTCGGAGCGCAGCTGCGCGTAGTTGTTGCTGGCGCCGTTCAGCCCTTTGTTCCCCTGGATGGTAGTGGTCCACAGCAATCCGCGGGTGGCCACAAGATCATTGTCGCGCGTGTCGATATTGAAACCGAGCCGCAGGCCCGCATGCAATTTGTTGGCGAACAGCTGCGCGGAATCGAGCTTGTTGAGGTCATAGTTGGTGAGGTAGCGGCCCGCATTGTCTTCCGCATTGAGCGTGACCGCGGTGATCGACGGCGTGATGGTGCCGCTGATGTTCTGGGCGAGGTTGGTCCGCAGCGACACTTCGCCCATATAAATATTGAACCGGCCGCGGTAGTACCGTATAGCGGGATCCGTTATTTCCTTGTCGTATGACGTTTCGTTACCGAAACCGAAGAAGTTGGCGGTGTTGTGCGGTGCGCGTATCAACGCGCCGATCAGCAGGTCCGAGCGGCCGATCACATCGTTGAACTGGCCCTGGTACTTGAACTGGTAAGCCTGGGTGGCCACCGCGTGCATCCCGGAAATGACGTGCTTCACGGCGAACGAATCTTTCCGGAAGCCGTGGCCTTTGTATTGCAGGCCCAGGCCCAGCAGCAGGCCATCGTCGAGGTTATAGCCGCCGGCGATGAGGGGTTGCAGGATGTTGTATTGGAAGGCCTTCCGGTTGTAGTGGATCACCGCCGGGTCGGACGACAGGCGCAGGCGCTCGTTGCTGTTCACGGCAAAACTGTCCGGCCCCTTGGCGAGGTCGTAGATCATGGTGCGTTTGCCGCTCCTGCGGGCGCTGCTGTCGATATACGTATCCTTTTCACGGCCGCCGATGAGGCGGATGCGGATGGGGCTGCCTTCGTTGCCGCGGAGAACGAACCGGTCTTCGCCGCCGAGGCCGTAAATTGCCACCTCTTTGGTATGCGCCGGGTTGAAGGTCCTGTTGTACAGCGTTTGTTCCAGCTCTCCCTTTTTGCTGATCTTCTGCGAGGTCACGTTCACAAAACCATCGGGCTGGCGGGTGATGGTGAACTGTTCGTTTTTGACGGACCCCGTTACGTCCACGCCCTTGGCGAGAAAGCGGTAGTATTTCAGCGCTTCTTTTTGGAGGATGCCCCTTCTGGCTTTCAGCGTACGGATCATCATACTGTCTACCTGCTTGCGGATGGCAGGCTGCAGCTGGTTTACCGCCGATACGATGAGCGTGTCGGTCATCAGCACGGTCATGTTTTTCGACATTCTCTCCCAGGTGGAGTCTTCCAGGCCGTTGAGCATATTCCGGTCGAGGAAGCGGGGGTTGAAGTTCCATCCGCCGATGTCGGGGATTTTGGTGCGGAAGCCCTGCACTGCCGGGAATATGTACCGTTTTGCGGCGAGGCGGGGAATAACGCCCTGGTTCACGAAAAACGCCTGGTCGCGGTCGCGGGGGATGGGATAAAATTCCTTGGCCTTTTTATCTTTTTCCGCATACCAGCGCCACTGGTCTTCGTGGCGGTCCCAGTCCGCCATAAAGATATCGAGCAGGCGGGCCTGCAGGTAAGCGCGCTGGTTCACGCTGTTGTCGTTATCGGAAGCAAGGTCTTCCAGTACCTTGAGCGTATTGTATGTTTTGCTGGCCGTTACCGGTTCCCTTTCTTCAAAGAGGTACACGCCATCCGCAAAGTCTTTCCGGTAAATACCCAGCGCGGTATCGTTAGGCAGGTATACGAAGCGGGGATTGGTATGGGGCACGCCGGCAGCTTCGGCCAGGGGCGCCACCACCAGCGGGGCGTAGGGGTTGGCGGCGGATATCTGGTCCTGCACCACTTCACGGGCGAAGGTTTCACGGAGGGCTTCGGGCACGGCGCTGAGCGGATCCTTTTTGAGGGAGCGCAGCACCCATTCGCGGCCGCTTTTATCTTCCAGCCGCAGGGAGCGCGTTTGTTTGCCGCCGCCACGTTTGAGGATTTTCAGGGTATCCAGTTCCATCACCGGGAAGGTAAGGGCCGTGGCCCAAACGGAGCGGTAGTTGCGGCCGAGCATCAGGCGGTGAAAACCATTCACGTCTGCATACTGCGAATCCGCGGCAACGGTCACGAGTTTCGGGAACGCGGTGGCCGCGATGGCTTCCTCGCGCCGGTGGTACGCCGCCAGATCGAGCAGCTCGCTGGTGTAGAGAGGCGCAGCATCGTGGTCGTTATAAAAGCGGGCATATATTTTCCCGTTCTTCAGCACTTCCAGCACCGTATAACCGTTGACGGAGGTGGCGAAGAGAGAGTTCCTGCCTTTTTTGACCTGGTTGTCTTTCGCGCCGGCGCCGCTCACGATGAAGTTGCGGTTGCCTTCGCGGATGAGCTGCAGCGTATGGTCGTGGCCGGACACGAACACCACGGGCGCATCGCCCGGGATGGCGGTTTCTATGCCTTTGATCATCCGGCGGTAGAGCGGGTGCGGCATGTCTTCCCGTGTGCCGAACACACCGCGCACCAGCGGGTAAACGGAGCCGATCACGGGCAGCGGCACATAGAGGTACGGTTTGGCGTCGGTTAAGGGGAAGATGTGTTTTTTGAAGGTATAATATCCGCCATGTGGACCGTGGCTACGCAGCGGATGATGCCCGGCGAACACCAGCAGTTTGGTAGGGTTGCGGGCCGCAATGTCGGCAATGGCCGTGAGCACCTCGTCCTCCGTTTTGCAGTCGCAGCCCGATTCGATGCCCGGCTTTTTACCGGGGTACAGCCACCATTCGGTGTCCATGATCACCAGCAGCACGTTGTCGCCGAGGGCTACGGTTTCCGGGCCCGGGCAGCCGGACTTCGGCAGGAACTGCACGTTGGGCAGCTGCATCGAATCGATGTACAACTGTTGCTGCATGACCGTGCGCCAGCCTTCCGGGCGGTGTTTCGACCAGTCGTGGTTGCCAGGCACGAAGATGCCTTCCGCTTTGGTGCCTTTCACGAGGCTCACCTGGTAGTCGAGGATGCTTTCCTTTTCCCGCCGGTTCTTCGCGGCGGGGTCGGGCAACCCCAGCGGGTATACGTTGTCGCCCAGGTAAAGCACGGTATTTTTCCCCCGCTGCAGGTCGATGTTCCTTTTGACGGCATCGATGACGGGGATTTTACCATTGTGCATTTCCCCCGCGTCGCCGATGAGGATGATGCGTTGCTGTATGCTGTCTGCCGACTGAGCATGCGCGCCTGCTGCCGTCAGCAGGAAAAGGGTGATCAATACGTATAGCCTGGTGTGCATAGTTATTTGGTGTGCGGATGGTACTTAAATTTGAGGATATCGGCGGTGTTTTCCTCGTCTCCTTCGTTTGAAATATACATGTCGCCGTTAGGCGCAAAGGTAATGCCTTCCGGTTGTGAAAAATGTTTCCGCGGCAGGGGATGCGCTTCCAGGACTTTGCCGGAGAGGTCGGTAATGACGAGCAGGCGGTTGATGGAAGCCACGATGTACACCCGGTTTTCGAGGGGGTGCACGGCGGCGGCGGAAGGCCGGAAGTGTTTGGAGGGCGATTCTTTCAGCCCGGGAATGTCCCTGTTCTCGAAACGGAAGGCGGCTGCGGAATCGTACCGCAGGCTGTCCATCCGGAAAGCATACACGCTGGTGGCTTTCTCGCCTTTATCTTCCTCGCAGTTTTTACAGATAATGAAGGTGGTGTTTTTGCCGGCATCGTAATAGGCCGCTTCGAATTCCCGTTTGCCGGGCACCGGGAAATGGAAGGCTTCGGAGTCCGTAGAGTCGGTGAAAAGACCGGCCACCTTATACATGGTGCCGTTGCTTTTCAGCACCAGCCAGTCGTTTCCCGCATGCACCACTTCTTCATAGTCGCCTCCTTTGCCGAATTTCCAGGAAGGGTAGGGATCGGTCGTGCGCAGGCCTACCTGGAAGAGTTTGCCCTGCTCGTCGTTATTGGCGATGAAGTTGGATTCGTCGCCGTTATACACGAGGCCGGAGATTTCCTGGAGCGACTCACGGACTTTAAAACGCTCCGGCTTTGAGAGCTCGTATCCTTGCGGGGAGGTGGCTCCTTTTTCCTGTTTTTCCCCGACCATCTGGCAGGAGAAGAACAGCAACAGCAGGGCGTAATACTTAATAAGCTTCATAAAACCGGACTTTAGACAATAAAATTAACGCAAAAAATGACGTAATTTGGAATTGAATTCTTCTCTGTAAATACAATATCCAATGGAAATTAGTTCAGTGATTGCCGCCGCGCAGCTTTATGTAACCCAACAGTTTGATCAGCATACCGAGCCTGTACTGGTATATCATAACAAGGCGCATACGCTGCAGGTGGTACATGCGGCGGAACAGATCACCGCGCATTACCGGTTGCCTGAGCAGGAATTGCTCGTGGTGATGATCGCCGTATGGTTTCATGATATGGGGTATTTATTGGGAGAGCGTCAGCATCACGAGCAGGCCGGCGCCGATGCCGCACGGGCCTTCGCACTGTCGCAGGGCCTGCCAGAAGCCACCGCACAACAGATAGCAGGCTGCATACTGGCCACCAAAATGCCGCAGGCGCCGCAGAACCTGCTGGAGCAGATCGTTTGCGACGCCGATCTTTTTCACCTGGGCACCAAGGAATTTTCAAAGCGCAACAAACTCCTCCGCGCCGAAACCGAACTGGCCACCGGCAGTAAAATATCGGGGGCCGACTGGGCGAAGTCGAGCATACAGTTCCTCGAATCGCATAAATATCACACCGCTTACAGCCAGACGCTGCTGAAGCAGCAGAAAGAAGAGAACCTGGAAAAGCTCCGCACCAAGCTCGAGGAAAAACAGAGCGAAGCGCTGCGCGAGCAGGAGAAAGAGCGGGAGAAAGAAAAGAAACAGCTCAAAGCGGCCGAGAAACAGTTTGAGAAGGTGCATGAAAAAGAACTGAAAGGGGAAAAGGGGGAAAAGGACAAACGCTCCAGCCGAGGCGTGGAAACCATGTTCCGCACCACTTCCACCAATCACATCCGCCTGAGCTCCATGGCCGATTCCAAGGCCAATATCATGATATCGGTGAACGCCATCATCATTTCCGTATTGCTCTCCGTGCTGCTTCGCAAGCTGGAAGACTACCCGCAGTTCATCCTGCCCGCCATCCTCTTCCTGACCACGAGCGTCACCACCATCGTGTTTGCCGTGCTGGCCACGCGCCCGAATGTGACGAGCGGCCGTTTCACCGACCTCGACATCCGCAGCAAAAAATCGAACCTGCTCTTTTTCGGGAACTTCCACCAGATGACTTACCAGGAATACGAAGACGGGATGGAAACGATCATGGGGAACGGGGAGTATCTTTACAGCAATATGATACACGACATCTACAACCTGGGCGTGGTGCTGGGGCGCAAATACAGGCTGCTCCGCTTCGCTTACAATACATTTATGTTCGGGCTCATCGCTTCGGTGCTGGCATTTACGATTGCAGCTTTGTTTTTTTCGTCAAAAGGATAGGATTTGTACAAGATGGATACATCACTGAACGACAGGGACCTGAGCTGGCTTTCTTTCAACGGCCGTGTGCTGATGATGGCGGGCGATGAGGCAGTGCCTTTATTCGAACGCGTTCGTTTTCTCTCGATTTTTTCTTCGAACCTCGACGAGTTTTTCAGGGTGCGCATGCCCGCTTTGATGGCGCTGCACCAGCTCGAAGAGGCCAATACCAGCGTATTGCCGCAGGCGCAGGCCGAAATCGGCCGGCAGTTGAACCTGTATGGCAGCATGCTGAAAAATGTATTGCAGGCGCTGCAGCAGAAGGGCATTCACCTTCATTATGGCACGCCGCTGCCGCCCGAAGCGGCCGTGCAGGACTATTTCCACAGCACGGTGATGGGCCTGCTGCATCCCGTGGTACTGCAACTGCACACCCCGGCGGAAACCTTCCTCGAAAACAACGCCCTCTACCTCATAGCCGGTTTTGAAGACGGGGGCATGGGCATGGTCAACATCCCTTCCGGTATCTTACCCCGTTTCCTGAAACTCTCCGGCGGCGGCATCGCCTTCCTCGATGATGTGGTGCGCGCGCACCTGGACCTCGTGTTTCCCGGGAGATCAGTGCAGGGTGCATACAGCATCAAGCTGACCCGCGATGCAGAAATCGATGTGGACGAATTCAGCGGCACGCTGCTGCAGAAGGTGGAGAACATGCTCATCAAGCGCGACCTGGGGTTGCCGACGAGGTTTCTGTACGATGCGGCCATGCCGGAACACCTGCAGGCCGCGCTGGCGAAATACTTCCGGATAGCCCCGCAGGAAATGGTGGCCGGCGGAAGGTACCATCATCTCCGCGACCTGGCCGACATGCCGCTGCCCTCCAAAGACCCGTCGCTCTTTTACCCGCCCATGCCGCCCGCCCGCGTGAAGCCGCTGGATGGCGAAAAAGGTCTGCTCGACACCGTGCTGGAGCAGGACGTGGTGCTGCATGTGCCCTACCAGAATTATGATTACATCCTCCGGTATTTCAACGAGGCCGCCCTCGACCCGGATGTCAAAGAAATATATGTGACTCTCTACCGCGTGGCGTCCGGCTCGCAGATCGTGCATGCCCTTATCAGCGCGGCCCGCAACGGCAAGCAGGTAACGGTGATGGTGGAACTGAAAGCGCGGTTCGACGAAGCGAATAATGTACGCTGGGCCAAACGGATGAAGGAAGCCGGCATCAAAATACTCTACAGCATCCCCAACCTGAAGGTGCACGCGAAAGTGGCGCTGGTCAAAAGGCAGCGCGGCAACACCTGGGATTATGTGGGCCTGATGGCTACCGGCAATTTCAACGAAAGCACCGCCCGTTTTTATACCGATCATGTGCTGCTCACGGCGCATAAGGAAATGACGCAGGAACTGGAGTTGCTGTTCCTCTATATGCAAACCGGCATCGCCCCTGCCCGCTACAATTTTATTCCCTTCAATCATTTACTGGTAGCGCAGTTCAACCTGATGGACCGGTTCCTGGGCATGATCGCCCGCGAGGCGGAACATGCCCGTGCCGGCCGGAAGGCGCGCATCGTCATCAAGCTCAACAACCTGCAGGAAAAGGAAATGATCGCCGCACTGTACGCCGCCGTGGAAGCAGGCGTGGAGGTGGTGCTGATCATACGCAGTATCTGCTGCATTGTGCCGCAGCCAGGCATTACGGTGCGGAGGATCGTAGACCGCTACCTCGAGCACGCGCGGATATTTTATTTTCAGAACAACGGAAACGAAGAGATATATATGGGCAGTGCGGACTGGATGAACCGCAACCTGCACCGCCGGATAGAAGTGTGTTTCCCCATTTACGACAAAACGTATTTCCGGCAGCTGAAAGATATTCTGGACATTCAGCTGGCGGATAACACAAATGCCGTAATATTGGACAGGCAAATCAATAATGTGCCGGTGGAAAAACCGACCGGCGAACCCGGGGTGAATGCACAGCGGGCCATTTCCGCTTACGTGCACAACCTGTAATAATTGAACATATGGCCGTACCCGTAGCGAACAATCGGTTTATCAGGCTGGTGAACAACCGCTTCCGGTTTTCCCTGTTCCTTTTATACAAGCTGCCCAGCGCCTGGCTGGCCGGCGTGAGGGTGGTTTCCATGGATGCGCACAGCTGCACCACGGTGGTGCCTTTCCGCTGGCTCTCGCAGAACCCGTTCAGATCCACCTACTTCGCCTGCCTGGCTATGGCGGCGGAAATGAGCTCCGGCGTGCTGGCCATCGCACATACGCAGGGAGCGGGTTTGCGTGTATCCATGCTCGTTACAGGGATGGAGGCGCTCTTCCTTAAAAAAGCCAAAACAAAAACATACTTCACCTGCGAAGCCGGCGACGATATTCATCGTGCCGTAGCACTGGCCGTGAACAGCGGCGAACCTTCCACCATCCATATCAAGGTGACGGGGAAACAGGAAGATGGTATAGAAATTGCCAGATTCCAGATCACGTGGAGTTTTAAAAAAGTATAGCTATGAAGATAACATTTCATGGTGCCGCCAGAACCGTTACCGGTTCAAAGCACCTGATCACCCTGAAGAACGGAAAGAAGATTTTACTGGATTGCGGGATGTACCAGGGTATGGGCCGGGAAACTGTGCCCCTCAATCACGATTTCGGGTTCGATCCGCAGGAAGTGGACGTGATGATCCTTTCCCACGCCCACATCGACCACTCCGGCCTCGTGCCGCGTTTGTGCAAGCTGGGCTATAAAGGCGATATCTATTGTACGCCCGCCTCGCGCGACCTCTCTGAAATACTGCTCCTCGACTCCGCCGAGATACAGGAAGACGATATCAAGTTCGTCAACAAAAAGAATGCTAGGGAAGGAAAACCGTACATCCAGCCGTTATATACGCTGGAAGACGCCAAACGTGCAGTGGAACAGCTGACGCCCGTTCCGTACGGCAAATGGCACCGCATCGATGAAGATCTCGAAGTATTGTTCACCGACGCGGGCCATATCATCGGCAGTGCCTGTGTGCACCTGCGCATCACGGAATCGGGCGTTACGCGGCAGGTGACCTTCAGCGGCGACATCGGCCGATATGGCGACCCCATCCTCAAATCACCCGAAGTATTCCCCCAGGCCGATTATATCATCATGGAATCCACATACGGCAGCACGCTGCATGCCGATGTGGAGCCGACAGATGAAGCGTTGCTCAAGTTCATCCACGAAACCTGCGTGGTGAAAAAGGGCAAACTCATCATCCCCGCTTTCAGCGTGGGCCGCACCCAGGAATTGCTCTATGCGCTCAACCGCGCACAGCTGGCGGGCAAACTGCCTAGAGTGGATCTGTTCGTAGACAGTCCGCTGTCGCTCGAAGCCACCCAGGTCACGCGCATGCACCCGGAATGTTTCAACAGGAAGGTCGCCAAAATGCTGGAAGTGGATGACGACCCGTTCAGCTTCCCCGGCCTGCGGTATATCAAAACGGTGGAAGAATCGAAAATGCTCAACTTCCGCAAGGAACCCTGCGTGATCATCTCCGCATCGGGCATGGCGGAAGCCGGCCGCGTGAAGCACCACATCGCCAATAACATCGGCGAGTGGAAAAACACCGTGCTGATCGTGGGGTACTGCGAACCGCAATCACTCGGCGGCCGCCTGATGCGCGGTGCTACCGAAGTATCGATTTACGGTGAGCGGCACGAGGTGAAAGCGGAAGTAGGCGTTATCCGTTCCATGAGCGCGCACGGCGATTATGAAGATATGAGCCAGTGGCTGGCCTGCCAGAATCCGCGCGGGGTGAAGAAATTATTCCTCGTACATGGGGAATATGAAGTGCAGACGGTGTTTAAAGACTGGCTCCACAAAAAAGGATTCGACGATATTGAAATACCCGAGCGGCACGAGGAGATCGGCCTGGGTTAATCGTCCTGCAGCGGGAACCACAGGTTCACGCGCGTACCGGAAGGTTTGCCGGCGGCATCCCGGAGGTCCTCGATATCAAAAGAAGCATCCAGATTGAACCGGCTGTTGTAAATCTGCAGCCGGTCTTTTGTTATCTGCAGGCCCCGCGACACATGCGCGGGATGGCTTTGCTGCTTGATGATGGTAGCGGCATCGCGGCCGATACCATCATCTTCGATCACCACATGTATCTGCCCGTTTTCCCGGATGAAAGCGATGTGCAATAACCCCTTTTCCTCCTTGTGCAGCAGCCCGTGCCAGATGGCGTTTTCCACGAAGGGCTGTAGCACCATGGCGGGTATCTCCACGAAGTCGCTGTCCAGCGCAGGGTCCACGTCTATCCTGTAATCGAATTTATTATCGAGGCGCAGTTTCTCCAGCTCGAGGTAGTTCTCCAGCATGCTGCCTTCCCGTGTGATGGAAATGTTGTTGAGCTGCGAGGTGTCCAGCACGTTACGGATCAGCCGCGCGAAGCGGCTGAGATAGGCGAGGGCCTGCTCCGTCTGATTTTTCATCATGAACGTCTGGATGGAATTGAGTGCATTGAAAATGAAATGCGGGTTCATCTGTGCGCGCAGCGCCTTCATCTCCAGCTGCGCCAGTTCTTCGCGGAAGGCCGCGCGGCTCTTGGCGTCTTTTTTCACGAGGTACACGCGGAAGCGGAAGTACCCGTAAATGAGGCCCAGCAGCACCAGCACGCCGAGCGCCCTGAACCACCACGTTTGCCAGAACGCGGGTTTTATCTCGATGCGGAAATAAGTGGTGTTGCGCGAAAATATCCCGGCTGTGTTCATGCTTTTTACGCGGAAGGTATAGCGGCCGGGGGAAAGATCGGTGTACCGCGCCACCAGCAGGCTTTCGGCCGGCAGCCAGTCGGCGTCCACGCCTTCGAGTTGATAATAGTACCGGGCATTCTCGTTATGGTATTGCAGTGATTTGAACGAGATGCTGATAAAGTTCTGATCGTGCGGGAGCATGATGGCGCGGTCGGTGCCGGCTACGGAATCGGTGTTCACCAGCTGGTTCATCACCCGCATCTCCACGATGGTCACATCGGGCGGTGCGGGTTTTTCCTGGAGGTGCTGCGGTGAAAAACTCACCGCGTGGTCGGAGGCGCCCACCAGCAGGTCGCCGTTCGAAAGCAGGGCAATGTTGCGCCGCACGCGGCGGTGGTTGTCGATGATATCGTCGTTCTGTATGAAGGCGCTGAAGGTGCGGGTTTTGCCGTTGAGGCGGTAAAAGCCGTACTGCGTCGTGAACCAGATGGCATCTTCTTCGGCGGCTTTATGCATGCTCAGGATCCATTCGTCGAAATGTTCGCCGTTGATATCCTGTACCTCCCAGGTGTTGCGGAGATGGTTGTAGAAAAAGATGCCGTGGTCGGTGCCCGCCACCAGCAGGCTGTCGTTGTACCGCAGCAGGCTTGTGATGTTGCGCACGGTATCGTTGTGGTGGCGGAACATGACCTGTTTTTCCACCAGCCCGCGGTCTTTGTGGAAGCGGAGCAGTCCGCCGCTGGTGGTGGCGAGCCAGAGCAGGGAATCGGCCTGCGGCACGATGGCCATCACCGAAGTATTGCGCTGTATGGCATGCAGCACCTGCGGATAGTTGGAGATGGTGTTCTGTACAGGGTTCCAGCGGGCAAGGCCGTGTTTGTATATGCCTAGCCAAACGGTGGTGTCTTTTTCCGGTGTGATGGTGAGCACGGTCTGGTCGTACAGCCCCTTGGGCCGGTAGTTTTTAAAGCGGCGCTGCTGCGGATCGAATTCGGAGATGTACCCGTTTTCCTGCCCGATCAGGATGCGGCCGTTGCGCAGCTCCGCAAAGCTCCACACGAGGCTTCTTTCCTCCGGCAGACCGTTGCCGGTGGCGCTGTAGGTGTATTGCTGCTGCAGCTGGAGCGCAGTGTTGAGCCGTACGAACCCTGCTCCCCAATAGCCGATGTAGGCGTCGCCGTTGGTGGCGCGGTAAATTCCGGTCACTTCCGAATCGGGGAAGCTGCGGCGGTAATCGAGGCGGGTGAACGACTGGTTGTGCAGGCTCATGATGTTGATGCCCTTGTCGGTGCCCACCCAGAGGTGGCCATCGCGGTCGTGCAGCAGGCAGTTGGATTCATAGTCGAAGTGCAGGCCCAGCGCGTCCGCATTGTTGCCGGGGATGCGCAGGTCGAAAGTATCGTGGGTATTGTTATGCCGGTAAAGGCCGTTGCCCAGCATGGCGGTCCAGATGTTGCCCTGAAGGTCTTCGCTGATGTCGTACACCTGGTCGCTGTCGTTATTTCTGTTCACGAAGCGGTAAGCCCGCAGCCGGTTATTGACAGGGTTCCAGACGAACAGCTCCTTGCTGCCGCGGCTGGCCATCCAGATACGGTGTTTCGAATCTTCATACAGTTTCTTGACGCTGTAGCCCATACCGAAAGCGGTCAGGCCGGCGGGGTTGTTGTAATGGCTGTACACTTCACGGCGGTCGGCGCTGTACACGTAAAGGCCGTTGGTGCCGCTCAGCCAGAGGCGACCGGTATAGTCTTCAAGAATGGCGCTGTTCATCTGGCGGCGGATACTGTCCGGCAGCCCGGGCGCCCTGCGGAAGCGGCTGGCCGCACTGTCGAGCATCAACAGCCCGGCGGAGGTAGTGGTCCAGATCACGCCTTTGTTATCCTGGATAATGGCATGGCAGCCCACATTGCCGGCAAACAGCAGTCCGTCTTCGATCGGCACGGCTCTTACTTTGGCGGTAACGGGGTCGTACATACGGATGTTGTCCGGCGTGCCTATCCAGATGCGGCCTGTACGGTCTTCGAACAGGGCGATATCTTCATAATACATCGAACCGGGCAGCCGGTCGAAGTTGGTGATGGTCAGGAAACGTTCGCCGTCGTAGCGCTGAAGGGCGGTGCCGGCTATCCAGATAAAACCCTTACGGTCTTGCAGGATGGAGGATATATGATTCCCCGCCAACCCGTCTTCAATGGAGATATGAGAGAAGGTATAGGTATCAGTCCGCTGTGCCCGGGCAGCGATGCCGTGCAAACAAACTGCCAGTATCATGAATATCCGGGTCAGACGCATTGGCGCAAAGGTACAAAAGGAGCCTGTGAGATGCGTAAAGGATAAGGGCTTCCCGCGTTATGATTTCATGAATCGGAGGAAGCCCTTAAAACGCGTTACTTCGCTGGTTTTAACTGGTAGGCCGTCACGCGGTTGCCGTAGAACGTCGGCACATATACGATGCGTTTTTTCGCATCGTAACCGATATCGGCCGTCTGCAGCTTTTCACCCTGCGTGTCGAGCATTTTGATGGCGGTGCCGGCTTTCAGGTCTACATAGAACATTTCACCCTGCCAGCACGACACCACATATTCGTCCGCTTTCACATGTTCGATGCCGTCGGTGCCTTTGGTGACATCTACCAGTTTGGCGATCCTGTTGTCTTTTTCAGCGCGGTTCACCGCGCCGCCGTCGAGCACCAGCAGCTGGCCCTGGCTGAACAGCAGGCCGTTGGGGCCTTTCAGGCCGCTTTTCGCGCTGTCGAGCAGTTCGGCTGATTTGCCGTTTTCAAACGTGTGCACTTTTTTCCTTTTGGAATCGGACACATATACGGTGCCTTTCGGGCTGACGGTGATATCGTTGAGGTTCAGCGCCCCGTCGATGGTATGGCGGGTTACGATGGCGCCCTTGGCGATGTCGATCACCACCACGGCGTCGAGGTCGGCCACGTAAAGATGATTCCCGTGTACGCCCATGCCTTTCGGCGCGCTGAGGCCTTCCACCCATTTGAGGTTCGTGATCTTACCGTCCGGCGTCAGCTGGGAAATGAATCCCTTACCGTCTTTTCCCCAGGGAGCGCCGTCGATATTGGCCACGTACAGTACATTTCTTTTCGCGTCGAAATAGACCGATTCCGGTACCCGCAGGGTGGTGTCCGAAGTCCATAATTTCTCGAGGGTAGGCTGTTGGGCGGCAGCGCGGATGAAGGGCGATGCAGCGCAGAGCAGACAGAGGATAGCAGATTTTAGTTTCATAACATCAGAATTTGGAGCTAAATTTAATAAAATTTGTACTTTACTTCCAGAAACACTGACAGTGAACGAAGGATAATCAACCAGAACGGGGAAATAACGATACGTTAATAATCGCAGGATACTAAATACCATATTTTTGGGGCATGACTGAAAATGAACTGATCAAACGCCTTTTCCTGAACATTTGTGAAGGAGGGGATATGCAGGCTTATGATGAGTTGTACAGGCTGTTTTGCAGCCGGTTGATTCATTTTTCGGCCGCTATCACCGGTTCTTTCCACCTGGCGGAGGAGATCGTGTCTGACGTGTTCATGATGGTCTGGCAAAAACGCCGGCAGCTGGCCGATGTGGAGAACCCCGGCGTATATCTTTACGTTTGCACCCGCAACCGCTCTCTCAATACGCTGGAACAGCACCGCAGGAACCAGCATGCCCATTTGGATACCTTGGATACCGATGCGCTGGCCATGGCGCCCGACCAGGAAGAAGGCATGATTTCCGCCGAGGTGGCGCAGCGGATAGAGGCCGCCATCCGGAGCCTGCCAGCCCGTTGCCAGCTTATTTTCCGTTTGGTGAAGCAGGACGGGATGAAGTACAAAGAAGTGGCCGAATTACTGGAAATCTCCTCCAAAACAGTCGACGCCCAGCTCACCATCGCGGTGAAAAAAGTAGCGGAAGCCATCCGGCTGAATATGCCGCACGACCTCGCCAAATCCTTCCTTTTCCGTTAACACAAATTTTTTCAGCAGTCTTTAGGGAACTTTTGAGGCCATACCTGTCCTTCTGGTATGACGCATGAAAGGATATGGAATCTGTTTGCCCGGAAAATGGCAAATGAGCTGCTTCCCGAAGAGGAGAAGGAGCTGGAACGCCTGTTACAACAACATCCGGAAGCTTCTTATATCAAGGAAATGCTCATGCATCCATGGAAAGACCGGGAGCGGCTCTTTGGCCCCGAGGAAGTGGATATGGCCCTGAGAAGGCATAAACTCCGCCTGGAAGCAGCCGGGGACGCGGACGACGAGCCGGTACCGGTGCGCCCGAAAGGTAAAGTGAGACGAATGGTGTTACAACTCACAGGCGTGGCCGCTGCCGTGGCGCTGGCATTTTTCGTGGGCCGCCAATGGTTGCCCGCCGCCAATTCGCCGTTGGAGGGCGCCCCGCAGCAACTCGTGACGCAGAAAGGCTCCCGCAGCCATATCAAACTGCCGGACGGCACCACCGTATGGCTCAATGCCGGCAGTAAACTGGACTACCCCAAACAGTTCACCGGCGGGAAAAGGGAGGTGACGCTGGAAGGCGAAGCTTTTTTCGATGTGGCGAAAGATGCTGACCGCCCGTTTACCGTACGAACAAAAACTTTCGCCATCCGCGTATTGGGCACGGAATTCAATGTGCGCGCCTACCCGCAGGAAGACAGCGCCGTGACCTCCCTTATACGCGGTGCGGTGGAAGTGGTGCTGGATGAAACGGAGAACAGGGTGGTACGCCTGAGGCCCAATGAAAAACTCACCATGCTGACCGCTGTAGTAACTCCGGACAACAACGGTCATAACCCGGTGGAGATACATCAGCCGGTGAAATCGAGGCTGACGGAAGTGGAAGACAGCGTGATCGCTGAAACGGCCTGGGTGGAAAATAAACTCGCTTTCAAGAAAATGCCGCTCGAACGGGTGGCAGTACTGCTCGAGCACTGGTTCGACGCAGATATCCGCTTTAAAAACGACAACAAAAGACAGGTGTACTTATCGGGAGTGTTTGACAAGGAAAGCCTCATTGAAGTACTGAAAGCACTGGAGCTGACCGGCTCCTTTCACTTCAGACAGGGCGACGACGGTGTGATCTGGATCGAATAAAAGAATTTCAGCCACATATAATATCATTCTGCAGTATAGCCGGAAAGAAAACGGGAAATGATTGCGCCATTTCCCGCCATTAAGTCGGCTAGTGACATTGCTATGCGTTAAACATTTATCAATTATCAATTAACCAACAACTCAAAGGTATGAAAAAAAGTACAGTGGTGAGTTGGCTTCCACCAGGGCGAAGCCTCAAAAAACTGTTTATTTTTATGAAGCTCTCCGCGATGTTCGTTTTTGTTGCGTGTATGCAGGTCAGCGCCAGCGTTCGCTCCCAGCATACCGTTTCCGTAAAATTGTCCCGTACTAATCTTGAAAAAGCATTTAGCCTCATCGAACTGCAAACGAAATACCGTTTCGTTTACAACGATGACAGGTTGCCTGCATGGCATAAAGTGACCATCGACGCGAAGGAACAGCCCATCCAGCAGGTACTGGAGCAGATGCTGGCCAATACCAACCTCGGCTACCGTTTCCTGTCGGGCGACCTTATCGTGATCGCCCCCTCCGCTACCGTGGCGAAAGACATTGTGGCGAAAGGCAAAGTGGTGAACCCTGCGGGCGAACCGCTGCAGATGGTGAGCGTACGGCTGAAGAACACCACTATCGGCGTGCTCACCAATGAAAAGGGTGAATTCGAACTGAAGGTACCTGAAGAAGGGACGCTGATATTTTCTTATGTGGGATATGTTACGCAGGAACTGCAGATGGGCTCCGGTGCGTCGCTGAACGTCGTCCTCCAGCCCAATTCCAATTCGATGGAAGAAGTGGTGGTGGTAGGGTACGGCGTGCAGCGGAAAATCAGCACCACCGGTGCGGTAGACCAGGTTGCCGGCAAACAGCTGGCCGAGCGCCCCATCTCGAACATATTCCAGGGCCTCCAGGGTGTGAGCCCCGGCCTGAATATCAACTACAAGGGCGGCGCTCCCGGCGCCACGCCCAACATCAATATCCGCGGCGTGGGCTCGCTTTTCGGGGAAACCACCCCGCTGATCATCATCGACGGCATCACGGCGGCTACGGACGACTTCTTCCGCCTGAATGCCAACGACATCGCCACGATCACCGTGCTGAGAGACGCGGCGTCTGCCGCCATCTATGGTGCGCGCGCCTCGTTCGGGGTAGTGCTCATCACCACCAAACAGGGCGCCGGCGGAAAGCAGCGGATGAGCTACAATAACTACATCTCCAGCTCAAGGCCCACCGTACTGCCCAAACAGGTAACCGACCCCTACATCTTTTCGAGGGTGCTGGAAACCGCCACGGACAATACGCCCTGGGACTATGTGAACTATTCCGATTATCATTACCAGTGGGCGAAAGAGCGTTCAGACAATCCCTCCGTGGAAGACGTGCGCACCGACCCCAATGATCCGAACAAGTGGATCTATATGGGCAGCAACGACTGGAACGAATACTTTTTCAACAAGTCGAGCAGCTCTTCCAATCACAGCGTGACGTTCAGCGGTGGCGGCGAAACCGGGAAAGGCAAACCTTTCGGGTATTTCCTGTCGGCCGACTACACCAAAGAGAACGGCCTCAACAAACTCGCGAAAGACGACTGGAACCGCTACGGCCTCCGTGCGCGCGTGAATTTCTCGCCGCTGGGCTGGCTGAAGATTGACAACAACCTGAACATCTACCAGATCAAATACGATGCGCCCACTTACGGCATCACCGATCTGTATTACCTCATGCCCACGCAGGTGGCTAAAAACCCGGACGGCACCTGGGCGAATACCGATGCAGGGCGGCTTGGCGCGAAGCTGACCAGCGGCGGCCGGAACGTGTCTACCCGCTTCGGTTTCCAGGACGTGGTGAGAGGCGTAGGTACCTTCCTCAACGGCGATCTGCTGGTGACTGCCAACGCCAGCTTCAAGCGCGAAATGTGGAAATACAACACCGACTATAGAAAGTACAGCATCGGGTATGGCCCGAAGGACATCCGTACCGAAGGCGGCAGCGGCTCCGTGTCTGTGCGCAACGGCATTGTGAAGCATGATGTGTATGACCTGTATGCCAACTATACCAAAAAACTGGGCGCTGATCATGAGATAAAAGCACTGGCTGGGTTTAACCAGGAAGAATATATCTGGTCGTTCGAACAGGCGGCCAGGGACGTGCTGATCACATCCAGCCTTCCGTACCTGTCGCTGGCCACCGGCACGCCTACTGTGGGCGCCGGTTATACCACCTACGCGCTGCGCGGTTATTTCGGGCGCCTGAACTATACGTACAAAAACCGTTACGTGATTGAAGCGAACGGCCGGTGGGACGGCTCTTCCAGGTTCCTGCCCTCCAACCGCTGGGGTTTCTTCCCCTCCATCTCAGGCGCATGGATCGCCAGCGAAGAAGCTTTCGTCCGCAACATCAGGCAACTGTCCACCCTCAAGTTCAGGGCCTCTTACGGGGCGCTGGGCAACCAGGTGACGAGCGACTTCCGCCACATCCCGACAATCCCCGTCGGCACATCCGGTTACCTGGTTAACGGCGCTTTCCCCACGGTGGCTACCGGTGCGGCATTGCTGCCGGTCGACCCGCAGTCGTACACCTGGGAAAAAGTAAATACGTTCAACGTGGGCGCCGATTTGGGCCTTTTCCAGGACCGCATACTGATCGGGTTCGACATGTATTCCCGTAAAACCATCGGGATGCTCGTAGCGGCGTCTTCCGCACCCGGCGTACTGGGCACCTCCGTTCCGCCGACCAACTCCGCAGACCTTGATACAAGAGGCTGGGAACTGTCTGTAGGTTATAAGAACGAATTCTCGCTGGGCAATAAACCACTCACTTTCAGCTCCCGTTTTATCATCTCCGATTCCCGCACCAAAATCACGAAATACGACAAAAACAAACTCGGCCTGCTGAGCGATTACCGCGTCGGCCAGTATGTGGGAGAGATCTGGGGCCTGGAGAACAACGGCTATTTCAAGGATGCGGATGAGATCAAGGCGCTCGACCAGACGGCTATCGTACCCTGGGGCGCCCTCGATATTGTGCCGGGCTGGCCGAAATATACCGATCAGAATAAAGACGGCAAGATCACCAAGGGTAATGGCACCACCGCAAATCCGGGCGACTATAAAATCATCGGCAACAGCGCCACCCGCTATCGCTACGGCATCACGCTGGAGGCGCAGTGGAACAACATCGACCTGTCTGTTTTCCTGCAGGGCGTAGCCAAACGTGATTTTTATCCCCGCCACTATCTTTTCTGGGGCCCGTACCAGCAGCCATATGCCGGCGTATACCCCTGGAACCTCGATTTCTACCGCGGTGCATCTGAAACCGGTGCTGCGCGCGACAGGCACTCTGCTTCATACATTGCCGCAGGCCTCGCCGATGCCAATCCCAACGGATATTTCCCGGTATTGCAATCATGGCTGGCGGACGCCAACTATGGCTCCGGCCTCGACATTCCGCAGTCCAAATACCTGCTGAACGGCGCTTACCTGCGTTTCAAGAACGTAACGCTGGGTTATACGCTGCCTTCATCGGTGGCTAAAAAGATACACATCAGCCGTCTCCGGGTGTTCGTGACCGGTGAGAACCTGTACGAGTTCTCTTCCATCAAAAAATATTTTGATCCCGAGTCCATCGAGGATGGTTTTGGTTGGGCTTATCCCTTCCAGCGGAAATATGCCTTCGGTATCAATCTTGATTTTTAAGATAAAAAGCATTTCAAGTGAAAAAATTCTCGCTTCTCAACATATCGCTGGCCGTCGTGATAGGGCTGACGGCAGCATCGTGCCAGAAAGACTTTCTGAACCGCTACCCGCAAACATCCATTCCTCCGGATTTGTTTTTCAAGTCGGAGGAAGACCTGAACCTCTATGTTACCGGCCTGCTGAGCATGGCGGATCGTGGCCGTTACGTGAGCGACCAGGATACGGATGACAAAGCCACTACCGGCGCCATGGAAATAAAAAGCATGATGACGGGCACGCCTTCGTCCCAAACCATCACCGGTGGCTGGAGCTGGGGTAGGCTGCGCAACATCAACTATTTCCTCGACAACTATCATAATGCCGGCGTAACGCAGGAGGTGAAAGACCACTACGCGGGCCTCGCCAGGTATTACCGGGCGCTCTTTTACATGGATAAAGTAAAAAGATTCTCGGATGTGCCCTGGTATGCGCATGCGATGGATCCCGGCGACAGTGTGTCGTTATACAAACCCCGCGACCCGAGAAAGCTGATCATGGACAGCGTGATGGCCGACCTCGAGTTTGCGGCGGCAAAAGTGAAAGAGTCCGTACCGGCCGGTACGCCCGGGAAATGGGCCGTGAAGCTGGCGCAGGCGCGGATTGCCCTGCACGAAGGCACTTACAGGAAATATCACAGCGAACTGAAACTGGAAGCAACAGCCGACGCATTCCTGCAAACGGCCGCCAAGGTATCGGAGGAAATCATCAGTTCCGGGAAGTTCCAGCTGCACAACACCGGCAATCCTGCTACGGACTATTATGCCCTGTTCAGCAGCGCGAACCTGGCGAACAACAAGGAAGTGATGCTGGTAAATATTTTCGACCAGGATTTGAAAAAGAATGGCGGCAATAACGGCAACATCAACAACTACGAACAGTCGCCTTCCCGCGACCTGGTGCAGACCTACCTGATGAAAGACGGCAGCCGCTTTACGGATAAACCCGGTTATCAGACGATGCAATACGTGCAGGAGTTTGCCGACCGTGATCCCCGCCTGAGCCAGACGTTTTTTTATCCCGGCTTTAAACTGGCGGTGAATCCCCCCGCAGTGGCGAACCCTTACATCCTCCGCCTGAACAAGAACTTCACGGGTTATCACCAGTTGAAGGGCTATATGAACAGCACCGATTCCAAAGTGATCGACGGCGCGGACTTTCCCGTGCACCGGTATGCGGAAGTGCTGCTGATTTTCGCGGAAGCAAAAGCCGAACTGGGCACGCTCACGCAGGGCGACCTCGATAGATCCATTACACTCATCCGCCAGCGCGCCGGTATGCCGGCCCTGGTGATGGCCACCGCCAACGCCGCGCCAGACCCGCTGCAGGTGGCCAAATACCCGAATGTAAAAGGCGCCAACACCGGTGTTATCCTTGAAATACGCCGCGAGAAAAGAGTGGAGTTCGCTATGGAAGGATACCGCTTCGACGACCTGATGAGATGGAACGCGGGCAAAAACCTGGAGAAAATACCGGAGGGGATGTACTTCCCCGGGCTGGGCAAATATGACCTGACCGGCGACGGTGTGGAAGATATCATCCTCATCGACAAAGGAACCGCCATTCCGCCGTCCGGATCACAACAAACGAATTCACTTGGCGTAAAACTGGTATATTACAAGGCCGGCAGTTTCGGGGAAGACGTAACGGTGTACCTGCGCAACGGGAATGCAGGCGGCACCATCGTAACGGAGACCAGGACGCGCGACTTCCAGGAGCCGAAATACTATTACCGTCCCGTACCGTTCAACGAACTGGTGCTGAACCCGAAACTGGCCCCGCAATTATTTGACTGGAAATAAAAACAAGTATGAAGAAATGGATCACAGGCGGGTTGCTGATGCTGGCCATCGCAGCACATGCGCAAAAGAAGAAGGCGGTATTCATTATCGTAGACGGCATTTCGGCGGACGCACTCGAACAGATCGACCCGCCGCATCTGAAACAGATCGCCAACGCGGGTAAATACCTGCGGGCATTCGTAGGCGGCGAAAAAGGCGGTTATTCTCAAACACCCACCATCTCGGCGGTAGGCTACAACAGCGTATTGACGGGCACCTGGGTGAACAAACACAATGTGTGGGACAACGACATCAAAGCGCCCAACTACAATTATCACAACATCTTCCGCCTGTTCAAAGCAAAGTACCCGCAGCAGAAAACGGCCATTTTCAGCAGCTGGACGGATAACCGCACCAAGCTGGTCGGAGAGGGGCTTCCGGCCGCAGGCAACATTGCGCTGGATTATAAATTCGACGGCTATGAACTGGATACCGTCAAATTCCCGCACGATAAAGGGCGGAGTTATATGGAGCGGATCGATGCGCAGGTGGCCGAAGATGCCGCCGCCTGCATCCGTAAAGATGCGCCGGACCTGTCGTGGGTGTACCTGGAGTATACGGACGATATGGGGCATATGTACGGCGACAGTCCCGAGTTTACCACCGCTATCCGGAAGATGGACGAGAAAGTCGGCCGTATCTGGGAGGCCATTCAATACCGGCAGAAACAGTTCAAAGAAGACTGGCTGATCGTGATCACGACCGACCACGGCCGTGATGAAAAAACGGGCCGCGGGCACGGCGGGCAATCCACCCGCCAGCGTTCCGGCTGGATTTTGCTCAACCAGCCTGTGCTGAATGATTATGCCCGTTATTATTATCCTTCCATCGTGGACATCATGCCCACCGTGGCGCGTTTCCTGCAACTCCCCTTACCGCAGGCCACCACCCGGGAATCGGACGGCATTGCGCTGACGGGCCCTGTGTCTGTAGCGCAGCCGGGTGTACTGAAGGTCCGCGACCGGCTCGATGTGACCTGGAAGGCGATGGACCCGAAAGGGACCGTGAAGGTATGGCTCGCCTCCACCAACCATTACAAGGAAGGCGGGGAAGATGTGTACAAGCTGATCGCGGAAGTGCCCGCGGCGAAAGAGCGCCTGAACATCGACGTGAAAGACGTTCCATCTGATTTTTATAAAGTGGTGCTGGAAGGAAAACACAACACCGTGAACCGGTGGTGGGTGGAAGAAAAGAAACCTTAAATCTCTGGAAACCCTTATCAGGAATAGGCAGCGCCGTCATGGCGCTGCCTATTCCATTTCTGCCCCGGCCAGGTGTTTTTCCAGCACCAGCCGCAGCGCGGTAAATTCGATCGGTTTGGTCACGTAGTCGCTGGCGCCTTCCTGCATAAAGCCGGCGGCCGTTTCCGTGAAAGCGTCGCCGGAGGCGATGATGACCGGTATGCGGCGCAGCGAAGGGTCGTTTTTCAGGTGCTGTAACGTTTCACGTCCATTCATTTTCGGCATATGGGAATCAAGGATGATGAGGTCGGGCGGCCGCTCGCGAGCTGCGGCCAGACCTTCCACGCCATTGTTGGCGGTGAGCACTTCCACGCCGCTGTTGACGAGGAAGTTTTTCATGATCACCTGGTTCATCTTGTCGTCTTCAATCACCAGCACGGTTTTGCTGCTGAACATTTTTGCGGCCGGCTGCGCCGGAGCGGGCGGTGTTTGTGTGCTGTCCGAGCCGTGAAGGGGGAAATACACGGTAAAGGTGGTGCTCGTATTTTCGGTGCATTCCACCGTAATGTTGCCTTCCAGCAACTCCGCGAAGTGTTTGGAAATGTGAAGGCCCAGCCCCGTTCCTTCAATAAAGGAACTTTTTTCTCCAACGAACGGCTCGAAGATCCGCACCAGCTTGTCTTTCTCGATCCCGCCGCCCTGGTCGGTTACGCTGATGAACCATTCTGCATCCTGCATGCCCGCGCGGATGGCGATCACGCTTTTTTTGCGGGTGAATTTGATGGCGTTCATCAGCAGGTTGTTGATGATCTGCGAAAACTTGGTTTCGTCTGTCAGCACTTTTTCCGGCAACCGCTGCTCGAACAATAATTCAATGTGCACTTCCTTGGTGGTGGCCACATACTCGTAGATGTTGGCGATATTCCGGAGCGTTTTGCGCACATCCACTTTCTTATACCGCACTTCATCGAGCTGCCCGGCTTCGATGCGGGACAATTCCAGCACGTTGTTGATGATCTCTTTCATGTTGAAGCTCGCAGAATAGAGGCTGTCTACCAGCGTGGGCAGGGTGGCGCTGATTTTCCCGCTCTTCAGGTCCATCTGCATCAGCTGCACTATCCCGAAAATGGCATTGAGCGGGTTGCGCAGTTCGTGGCTGGTTTCCTGCAAAAACACTTTCCTCGACTGGTTGGCTTTTTCCAGTTCGATGGAACGCGCCTGTAAGGTGAGCATCAGGCTGCTGGTCACTTTTTTATAATACAGGATGCAGATGGTATTGAGGGTGAGGATGATCAGGATGCAGCACCAGCGCATCAGGAAAGTGGTGGTATGATCAAAAACGAGAGGGGCTACCCAGCCCGTATAATAGAACGTTTCCGTGACGATGAGGCCGCCCGTGGTGACGGAAAAACAGATAATGATCGATTTTCTTTTGTCGTATATCAGGAAGGTGGCGCTGATCATAAAGAGCAATACCAGTACCACTTCTATCGCTGTGCCCAGCAACACGCCGAAATAGACCGTCCATACGGCCTGGAAACACATCATGCAGATGCCGGCCGTTTCGTACCGCCGCCGGGCATTCAGCCAGATGATAAACAGGCTACTGGCGCTTGCCAGCAAGGCAGGGATGAAGATCTGCAGCTTGCCGGTGATAAAATAGAAGAACGTGCCCGAAACTGCAATCAGCGCGGCCGCACAAAGGCTCAATATGTTGATGATCCGTATTCTCTGCTGTTGTTCTTCTGCCAGGTTTTGGGAGCCAAAGGAAATTATCTCAGCCAATAGGTGGAATACTTTCATGATGTTTTGGACTTGGACAGGGCTTACAAATTTTCGAGGAAACAATAATGCGCTATAAATGTAACGAATCGCTTTTTCCCCGCCAAAATCAACCGGGCCTTGCAAACATGTTTGCTCGGATCATAAAAAAAGCCGCTCCGTAGAGCGGCCTTATTCCATCCATCCTCAGTATTCGTCCTTCCTGGTCTCATTATTTCGCGCCGGCCTGTTCCAGCAGGGTCGCGATCGCGGATTGTCCTTTTCTTTTTGCATGCGCCAGCGGGCTAACACCATCTTTATCAGCGATATTCACATTAGCGCCTGCGGCTATAAGCATTTTGACCACCTGTATGTGCGCCGGACTGCCGTTGCCGAGAATGATGGCTTCGAGCAAACCGGTCCAGCCCAGCCGGTTGATGTGATCTACCGGGAAGTTCTTGTCGGACAGCAGGGCCGCCACGGTTTCCACATGGGCATGCTCGCAGGCCGGTATGAGGGCGGAGCCTCCGTAGCGGTTGTGCACTTTATAATCCGCGCCGGCTTTCATGCACATTTTTACGATTTCCGTAAACCCCGATGCGCCTGCGTACAGGAAGGGAGAGTTCAGTATCTTATCCTGCGCATTCACGTTGGCGCCGTTTTCGATCAGCAGCTTCGCCGCATTGATGTGATTGTGGTAAACGGCGGCCATCAGGGGCGTTCTGCCGTCTCCGTCGCGCGTTTCGATTGTAGCGCCGGCGGTCAAAGCTTCCCTGATGCCCAGGGTGTCGTTTTCAGCGGCGGCATTGCGTAATTTTTGATCAGCATTGGCTATCATCATCTTATCCTCCTTCTGTTTTTGTGCGCATGCCGGTAATGCTAAACCCAGCATGGCTGTTAATAGAATCAGCTTCATATCCTGCCTGTTGATGTATGTAAAATTACATCCCTTCGTAGCGGAATAGCGGGCTTTATTGTGTTGATGATGGTGTTTTCTGAATCTCGTGACGGTGGTGCAGGGAACAGGATGATTTTCCCGGTGCCTGAACGGATTATGGCAGTAACAGTTTACTCTGCAGACGGTGTTTTCAGGAGCTCATGGCGGAACGCCAGCGGTGTTTGGCCGGTATAGCGGCGGAAGAAGCGGGAGAAGTAAGAAGTGTCCGAAAAGCCCAGTGCGTATGCGATTTCTTTGACATCCTGCCCGGTGAGCGTGAGCAGGCGTTTGGCTTCCAGCAGCAGGCGCTGGCGGATGCACTGGCCGGCGGTGATACCGGTTTCTTTCCTGCACACGATGTTGAGGTATTGCGGCGTGATGTGCAGCAGCTCCGCGTAATATTCCACCGTGGCGTTTTCTTTATAATGCTGCTCGAGCAGGGATAGGAATTGTTTGACCAGCCTGCGCAGGGGCTGTTGCCCACCGCTGGGGTTGGCCTCGTCGTAATACCGTTCGAGCAGGTTCAGCAACACCCGCAGGCGGTTGCTGATGATGCGCACGGAAAGCCAGTCGGCGCGGTCGTATTCTTTCGTGATCTGTTCCAGTTCGTACAATACATCCGAAAAATCGCTGTCGGACAATTGCAGCACCGGGTGGTTGTTGAAGGAGAAAAAAGGCCATTGCTGCGGGGTGCCCTCCAGGAATTCCGGCCCGAACATCAGCTGGAACCCCCTGGTGGCCGGATCCAGTTCCCAGCTGTGGGCCTGGCCCGGAGCAAGAAAATGTACCTGGTTCTTTTCGGCTTTGTGGGTTGTAAAATCGATGGTATGATCGCCGCCGCCCTTGCTGATCACCAGCAGCATGTAAAAATTATGCTTATGCGCCTGGGGAAGACTGGCCTTGCCCTGCTGCTCGTGCCTGAAAATACTGAAGACTTCTGCTTTCAGCGGAGTGCAGATGTCTTTGATGCTGATAACGGGCAAGTTGTTTCTCGGCTGCATGCGCACGGAATGGTGTGCAGCGAAAATACGAAAATAGCCGCGTTGTTGGCGCGGCTATATCACTGATAAAGAGTGGCATGTTTATTTTTTGATGGGTTTGTGCTCCACATCCACCCGGGCGCCGGCGCCATTGACTACCCGGTAGGTAAACAGCTCGCGGGTGAGCTTCACCACGTCCACCACGCGCGTGTAGTTGCGGGTGCGGGATACCAGAATACGTTTGTCGTTTTTAGGGGTGATAAAATAGTACCCTTCGTCGCCGCGGGGCGTACCATCCATGTTATAAAAAATGTAATTCCCGTCCGGCAGGTAGTCGGCCAGGCCTACGAAGCCCATGTTGGCGGCGGTGACGTCGTTACCGGCGGAATCCCTTACCACGGTGGTGGTCCAGCGGGTGGAAGCGAGGATGGCGTTGCCGTTTTCCGGCGTGGATGGAGACGGTGCTTCGTCTTTGTTGCAGGCGGCGATAGTGCAGGCAGTAAAGAATGCCAGCGCCAGTTTTTTCCAGGTGATTGTCATTGTTCGCAGTTTTAAGTGTGTATGTACCAAAGCTATGCACATCCTTTTCCTGCGAACGGAGCATATCCGGCGGATAATGGTACTTTTTGAAACAGCCTAGTTTTGCTGGTAATGGCCGGGTGTGTTACCCGTCCACCGTTTGAAGGCCCGGGTGAAAGCGCTCAGTTCGTTGTATCCCAGCATGCCGCTCACTTCTTTCAGGGGATAGTTACCGGAGGAAAGGTAGTGAAGGGCGAGGGTTTTGCGCACATCGTCCGCCACGTCCTGGAACTTCACGCCTTCGTCTTTCAGCCGGCGCTGCAGGCTGCGGGCGCTCGTGTTGAAGTTGGCGGCGATGTCTTCCAAAGAAATGATGCCGAGGTAGGCGTTGGTCAGTAAATAGTGATGGATACGGGCATGCAGGCTTTGCTCCGGGGCAGGCGGGGCAATGGCATGGGCCTTTTGCAGCAGCATGCGCTGGAGCTCGTAGTTAGCGGTAATGACCGGTTCATCCCAGTAGCGCCCGTCGAATTCGATGGAAAATTCACCGGCCCGCCGGCCGGGCTTGCAGCGCAGCACTCTTTCATATTCCGCCGGTTCGCCCATGGTGTAGGGAAATCGTACTGCCTTGGGTTTTATTTTCTGCAGCAGCAGCCCGTCCAGTTCATGAATGGTGAACACCATGAAAAAGTCCATCAGCTGCCGGAACACGAAAGAAGTCTGGTCTTTCAGGGGAACGTAGCGCACGGTGAACGACTTCCCATGCTGTACCACTTCCATGGTAAAGAGGTCGGTGACCAGGTGCGCCAGCGAAGCTGCAAGCGTCAGGGCTTCACCGGCGGTGGCGCTGCTTTGTACGATTTCGCCCACAACGCCGAGCGCGGCTGCCTGCAGCGATTCGCCCAGGTGCAGCCCCACCAGCGGATCGTTGAGCATATGACCGGTGTTCAGCCACAATTGTTCGAGCTGCCGAGGTGTAACGGGTTCTTTGCCCGGCAGGCCTTTCGGGAAACCCGACAGCCGGCAGAGCTGCGGAACGTCTGCGTCGCGCTGCGCCGCAAACGCGAGCAGGTTGAGCGCCATTCTTTTTCGCTGATCTTCCATGTTGTGCATTGCTTTACGGAAATAAAGATAAGACGGAACAGGGGTGCAAAAATCGGGGTGGCGTGAAATGGTAATGATTTGTCGCCTCAGGATAAACGCTGCGCCCATACCCGCGGGTACCTTTGTTTAAAATTATAACACATGAAAAATCAGGCATTACAAACCGTTCAGCAATTTTTAGCAGCCGTACAACAGTTCGATGTTCCCCAATTGCAGGCCTTGCTGCACCCGGCCGTAAAATGGCAGGCGCCGGGCAGTAACCGCTTTTCCGGCGAAAAACAAAATGCCGGCGAGGTATTTGAAATGGTCGGGGGCATGATGGCGGCTTCGGGCAACACATTCTCCCTGGCGGAAATCAAATCCGTGGCAGTGAACGGCAACAGGGTGGCCTGCGTGCTGCGCTTCACCGCCAGCCGCGAAGGCGCCGTGATGGATACCGATAACACAGATGTTTATACGGTGGAAAACGGGCAGATCACCGCAGTGGAGGCTTTCGCCACGGAGCCGGAGAAGGAGGATGCGTTTTGGGGAAAATAAAATTTTTCGGGCGGTGTTGGATGAGTTGCCTTCGTAGATGAAACGCCATGCGAAACTGACAGAAGGCAATATTCCCAGTGAATCTTAGAAGGATTAGGGCTTGCGCCGTCTTCGCAGTAAAAGCCGGGGCATTTATTCAGGTGCTGTTCGATGAATTGTCTTTTGGGCAAGACAATGAGATGGCAACCGCGGCCAGGTGGAATCATGAAACATTTTTCCGGTGTATGTTGAGTGAATTTTCCTTTGGGCGAGACAATGAGATGGCAACCGCGGCCAGGTGGAATTATGAAACATTTTTCCGGTGTATGTTGAGTGAATTGGCTTTTGGGCGAGACAATTAGCGAAACACGCCGAAAAAACAAAGCGGGAGCCCCGGTGGGGTTTCCGCTTTTGTTATCCGGGCAACTGACGCTTCCATACACTGTTTTTTTGAATGGTACCCGTTTTTGAGAAGTCATCTCCTGCAGGCAGGCGATGTGCCGGGAAATCAGTATCATCACCCACCTTGCCAGTGATCGCAACAAAGCGGCCGCACTGCCCAATGTACATCGCAGCGTGTACAATTTCAATGTCATCTCAGCAAAGTAGCCGTCCCGCTCATGAAGAAATCATACCCCAGGTAATCTTTCGCTTTTACCTGCCATACATATACTCCGGACGATTGCGGCGTTCCGTTGATATGCCCGTTCCAGCCGGAACCGCTTTGTTTGCCGCTGTACACCAGCTGCCCCCAGCGGTTGTACACCATAAAAAATTCGATCTCCCGGATGCCGACCGCAATGGGCCGCAACTGATCATTCAGCCCGTCGCCATTGGGTGTAAAGGCCGTCGGCACAAATACCTGCGGCAGTGTGTTGTACACCTTCACCTGCATGAAAGCCGAGTCCGCACAGCCGGCTTCATTCTGCACGGTCACTTTGTAGCGGAATGCGCGGGTGGGGGAGTTGAACAGCGCCACCGGATTGTGAATGGTAGTGGAGCTGAGCCCCTGGGCGGGCGACCAGGTATATTGCTGCCCGCCGCTGGCATTGAGCTGCAGCGGCTGCCCCAGCACGATGGCCGTGTCGCGGCCCGCGAAGGCGTGAATTTTCGGTAACACGCGCACCACTACGGTGTCTTTCACCGGCTTTGGGCACCCCCTGTTATCGGTTGCCGTAAAAATATAGGCGGCAGTGGCGGCTGGCCGCACCAGCGGATCGGTCGTACCGGAGGGCACGCCGTTGGCATCGGTGGTTTGCCAGGTGAACGCGTTGCCGTCCGTGAGGCCATGCAGCTGCGCCATGTTGTCGAAACAAATCACGGTATCGGCACCGGCAAAGGCGCGGGGGTATGGAACGGTGGTAACGGTGATGTTGTCTGTAGCACGGCACTGGCTGATGCTGGCGGTAACGGAAAACGTAGTGGTTTGCGTAATGGTGGCTACCGGGTTTTGCACGTCGGGGAAATTCAGTGCGGCGGCGGGCGTCCATGTAAAGAGCAGGCCGTTGGTGGTGGGCCTTAACGTAATGGGATCGCCCTGGCAGATCACCGTGTCCGCCGGCAGGCGCAAACTAACATGGTCCACTACACGCACCATCACAGAGTCGCGGTTGAGGCAGCCGTTCTGGTCCAGATCCACATAATACTTCGTGTCCGTCAGCGGCGCTACAAACGGGGAAGCGGTGTTGGCGCCGGTGATCTGCGCGGCGGGTGACCAGGTGAAAACGCCCGTACCGGTGCTTTGCAGCTGCAGGCGGTCGGGGGGACAAATCAACGTATCCCGGAAGCGCAATCCGATGGGTGGTTTGTCGAGAATGTCGACCGCCTTCGTGAGCGTGTCTTTGCACCCGTCTGTATTATGAACGATCAGCCGCACGTTTTTTGTACCCATGCCCGGGTAGGTGAATGTGGGATGCCGCTCGTCGGAAAAATCGGTTTGCAGGGTGGCTTCCCCGAAGTCCCAGTCCCAGAAATTAACCGTGCCCGTGCGGGTGGTGGTTTCATCGCGGAACAATACCGGTTTGTTGATACAGGCGCCCACGTTGCTGAATGCCGGCTGGAAGCCGGGATACACGAACGCCTGGGCCTCGATGGAATCCGGGCATTGCAGTCCCCTGTTGGTAGCGAGTTTGATGGTATAGGTGCCCGGTGCTGAAAAAGTATGATCGGCCACGGGATTGTTCGAAGTATAGACGATGTTGCCCGCGCTGTTGGAGAATTCCCAATAGTACGTGGAAATCAGCGGGCTGTTGGACATGTTGGCCACCGTGAGCTGTTGCGAGCTGCGGCACAGCATGTATTCGGGCTGCAGGGTAGCGGCGGCTACGGTGCAGCCGGTGATGTTGATCTGCAGGTCTTTGCGTTGGGTGGCGATGGCTACGCCGTTGCGGATTTCCTGTACGCATACGGTGACCACATAAATGCCGGTACCGGGCGCTATACCGGTGATGAGCCCTGTGTTGGGATTGATACGCACGCGGTTGCCCAAAGGCGCTCCGCCGCTGAAATCGGAACCATAGGGTACCGAATGATAGGGCGGCGCAACCGGCGGCTGGCTGTTGTTGCCCCCAACAGGACCGCCTCCACCGCCGCCACCCCCTCCGCCGCTGGAATATCCCACGGTCTGGTATGCTTCGCAGAAATAATAACGCAGCTGGTCGCCGTCCCCGTCTTCCGCCGCAAAACTGTAAGAGAAAGCATTGTCGGCGCAAATGGTAACGAGGTCGCTGCCCGTAAAGCGTGCGCTGCTATTGGCATGCAGCGGCGTGCCGGGAATTTCGGCGGTATAGGTGGCGCCGATGCGCCCGTAGCCTGGTTCCAGGTTGTTGATGGCGTCTACCCGGTTGGTCACCTGCGAGGTGAGTATATACCCATCCGGCGAAGCCGGCAGCGACACGTCGAATTCCCAGTAGCCCACTTTGTAACAGATCAGCGGGGCGCGCGTAATACAGGGGTCGGTGCTGGTGGCGCTCAGCTCTTCTTCCCGCGACAGCGGGATGCGCAGGTCGGTGATACGCTGGCCGTTGGATTTATTGAAAATGCCGATATAGGTAGGGCTGGCGAATTGCCGGTTGGGTGTGAAGCAGCTCCTGAACTGTTTCAGCGTGACATGATACGTGGGCAGGCCATTCACAATGCCGCTGTAGGTATAATACATTTCCCCGCCGGTAATATGATCGGCGCTGGCGGATAAAGATGCCACCACAAAAAAAAGCAACAGCAATCGCTTCATGCAGATGTGTTTGTACTATCCAGGGTGATTACGGAAACCCACGCGTACCGGTTGCTCTGCAGTCATAAGTCAGGTTGGAAAATTATCTGGTAGCCGGGAAAAGCAGGCCATGCAGCATGCCCACCAGTTCTGAGAATTTTTCAGGTTTGGTGATGAATTGCTCCGCACCCAGTTGCCGGGACTCCTGGATGGTTTTCATATCCGATGCGGTGGAAAATACGATCACCGGCACGTCTTTCGCTTTATGCCCCGCTTTTACTTCCCGTAAAAACTGCGAACCGTTCATCATCGGCATGTTCAGATCGAGAAATATCAGGTCGGGCAGCGTGGCTGCGTTATTTAAATGCATGATGGCTTCGTAACCGTTGGCGGCAACAGAACACACTATTCCATTGTCGATAAATGCAAGCGCTGATGTAAAGATTTCCTGATCATCGATATCATCTTCAATCAGCAGTATAGAGGGCGTTGTTGTCATGCGTCAAACGGTATGTGCTGTACAAAATTTTGGCTGAAAACTACATTATGAAATACCTATATGTGTCTGTATGCCTACATTTTCAGGGTAACTCACTACTGTTAATTTAATCAAATTAAATGAGATTTTTTCCGTGGCACGCTTTTTTTAGATCTTATTTAAAAATACAGTCATGAAAACTTCCAGAAGCCAGAACAACAAGCAGTCCAAACAGGGGATGGTACATACGCCCCGCCCGGAAATCCGGGATGATCTCGACAGCCGCATGAGCGAAGAGCAGGATTTTAAGGGCGACGACGTGACGCACAACAAAAAAGCCCGGAAATCGGAGCGAAATAAAAAGAAATAGCGGGCAATCCATTCCACAGTGTGCGGTATGTTTTCTATTATTGTACTACCGATGACATTTTAAATGATCTGCAGTAGTATGAAAAAGTTACTCTTTATGGTGCTGGCAGCCTGTGCCGGGCACTATTCGTATGCACAGCAAAAACCCAATGTTGTTATTATTTATGCGGACGACCTGGGATATGGCGACCTCGGCTGTTACGGGGCCACGAAGGTGAAGACCCCGCACATCGACCGCCTGGCGAAAGAGGGCATCCGTTTCACCAACGGGCATACCACTTCCGCCACCTGCACGCCGTCCCGTTTTGCGATGCTCACCGGCAAATACCCCTGGCGCAAAAGCGGCACCGGCGTATTGCCCGGCGATGCGGCGATGATTGTGCCGGTAGACAAACCTTCACTGGCCACCCTGATGCAAAAGGGCGGGTATGCCACAGCGCTCGTGGGTAAATGGCACCTGGGGCTCGGCGACGGCAGAACGATCGACTGGAACGGCGAGGTAAGGCCCAGCCCGAACGACGTAGGCTTCGATTATTCTTTCTGTTTCCCGGCCACGGCGGACCGGGTGCCGACCGTTTTCCTGGAGAACCATACGGTGCTAGGCCTGGATAAAGACGATCCCATCGAGGTGAATTACCGCCAGAAAGTGGGCAACGACCCTACCGGCAAAGAAAATCCCGAACTGCTGAAAATGGCGTCGTCTCCCGGGCAGGGCCATAATAATACCATCGTGAACGGCATCGGCCGCATCGGGTTTATGAAAGGCGGCCACAAAGCACGGTGGACGGATGAAGAACTGGCGTACGCTTTTACCGAGCGGGCGGAGAAATTCATCGAAGACAACCGGGCCAACCCCTTTTTCCTCTATTTCGCCCTGAGCGATATTCATGTGCCCCGCATGCCCGGCACGGCCTTCAAAGGCCAGAGCGGCCTCGGCTACCGTGGCGACGCTATCCTGCAAATGGACTGGACGGTGGGCCGCATCATGCAGAAGCTGCAACAGCTGGGCCTTGAAAAAAATACCATCGTCATTTTCAGCAGCGACAATGGTCCCGTGCTCGACGACGGCTACCAGGACGGCGCCGTTACCCAGCTCAACGGCCACAAACAGGCCGGCCCGCTGCGCGGCGGCAAATACAGCGCGTTTGAAGGCGGCACCCGCGTGCCCTGGATAGTGCGCTGGCCCGCAAAAGTAAAAGGCGGTCAAACGTCTGACGCGCTGATCAGCCAGGTGGACCTGTTCGCCTCCTTCGCCCGTCTCACCAGCCAGCCGCTGGCCGCAGACGATGCGCCGGACAGCTTCGATATGCTCGACGCCCTCACCGGGAAAGACGGCAAGGGGCGCCCATGGCTCATTCTGCAGGGAGGCGCATTGTCGCTGGTGCAGGGCAGCCTGAAATACATCACCCCCTCGAAAGGGCCGAAGGTGGCCAAAGAAGTGGATATCGAACTGGGGAACGATACAGAACCGCAATTGTACGACCTGAAAAAAGATATCGGCGAACAGCAGAACATCGCCGCGCAGTTCCCGGAGAAAGTCAAAGCCATGGCGGCGGAACTGGAACGCCTGAAGGCGGCAGATAAGACAAGAAAATAGGATGTATAAAATATTTGCGTGCGTTACGCTTTAAGAAACAGCGCCCTGAACCGGGCGCTGTTCTTTTTTAATCCCTGTTGATGATCCCCATGACTTTTAATTTGTCCATGATGAGTATCAAAATGAACACGGACAATATCACGATGAAGAACCCTGCCATGCTGTAACAGAAATATTCGATGCTCCATTCCAGCGCTACCTTGATGCGGTGCAGCAGGCTCACGTCTTTTTTGGGAGCACCCTCGTAGAGAGAAAGCCGTACGGTGCAGAATTCGTTTTCGCTGTTGAAGTTGCCGAGCTGCACACCAAGATCCTGCAGGCGCGATTCGATTTCAAGGATCTTGTCGTGCAGGCTCACAAAATCGGAGATTTCGCCGCCTTTGGATTTCAGTTCCACCAGCGATTCGAGCGTTTTTTGCAGGGACGCTTTCTGTGCGTTCAGCTGGCGGTATTCGTTGGTTTTATCTTCCTTGATCACCGACATCGACTGCACCGTGCCGATTTTTTGCATGGCGAGGTAAAACGAATCGAACGACTCCGGCGTGACGCCGACGAGCAGGTGCAATTCCCGCGCGCCTTTCAGCCCGAAGGCGTTTTCGTACTGAATAATGGCTTTGGCGTCCTGTACTTTCCGGCGGATGCGCTGGTTATCGTCCTCAAACCGGCCGGTGCGGGCTCTGACCGTAGCCGTTTTTTCGTACTTCTGGGTATTCGCGGTCTGGGGGGTGCTATTTTGCATCTGAGCGAAAACCTCCCCCCTTTTTTCGGAGGCGTAATTTTTCCGCAGCCCGTCGATGCCGGAAAAGTAATCCGATACGGCGCTGGCGCGGCCCGTATCCGTTGCCACATACCCGTACAGGAAACGGAAAGAGAAAAGCAGCAGGAAAAAAGCCAGGAACCAGCGGGATATTCTCCAGAAACGTTTGACAAAGTTGGATTTCATGGTAAGTTGTTGGATTTACGGTAAAAGGATGCGGCAGCTATAAAATTCCATAATGTGGGGAGAAATATCCTGTTAGTGACGATAGCAAACCCGCCACCAGTCTGATGATCAGAAAAACGCCCCACGCCAGGCGGGCGTTTGATGGGTGTTCAACGAACCTTCAACGAAGGACCAACGAACCTCCAACGAAGGATCAACTTTCCGGTGATCCTTCGTTGATCCCCCAGGGAAGCTTCGTTCATCCTTCGTTGAAATGGCTGTTTTCAATACGCACTGGCCCGGTCCAGCTCCGCGGTATCTTCCGCTCCCAGCCGCAACCGTACGGCGGCAAACAGGCTGTTCAGCTGCGCCATACTGGTAGCGCTGGCGATGGGCGCGGTAATACCGGGGCGGTTCATCAGCCAGGCAATGGCGACGGTGGCCGGTTGGGTGTTGTGCCGGGCGGCTACTGTATCCAGGGCGGCAAGGATATTGAATCCCCGTTCATTGATGTATCTGGAAACATATTTGGTGCGGCTGCTGCCTTCCAGGTCGGCGGTGCTGCGGTATTTGCCCGTGAGGAAACCGCTGGCCAGCGCAAAATAGGGGATGACGCCGAGGTTGGTTTCCGCCACCAGGGGCGCATATTCCGTTTCATACCGCTCGCGGTCGTAGAGGTTATATTCGGGCTGGAGGGATTGGTACGAGGGGAACCCTTTATCGAGGCTGACCCGGAGCGACTGCCGGATGCGCGCGGCCGTCATGTTGGAGGTGCCGATGGCGCGTACTTTGCCGGATTGTACGATGGACGCGTAAGCTTCGAGCGTTTCTTCGATGGGCGTTTCCGGGTCGTCGTAATGCGTCTGGTACAGGTCGATGTAATCCGTTTGCAGACGGGAAAGAGAATCGTCGATGGATTGCAGGATATACTTTTTCCGGAGCCCTTTTTTTGTTTCGCTGAACACGCCGCCCACTTTGGTGGCGAGTATGATTTTATCGCGTTTGCCGGTTTGGTGCAGCCATTTGCCGATGATCCGCTCGGAGTCGCCGCCGGTATTGCCCGGCACGCGTACGGTGTAGGTGTCTGCCGTATCGACTGCGTTGAAACCCGCATCGGTGAAGGCGTCGAGCAGCTGAAAGGAGGTTTTTTCATCCGCCGTCCAGCCGAACACATTGCCGCCAAACATCAGCGGAGCAATGGAGAGGCCGGAGTTGCCAAGGGTTCTCTTTTCCATGCGGGCAAAAATCGCGATTTTATTATGTAATTTCAAAACATGAAAGCATTCATCACGAGACAGATACCGGAAGTAGGCCTGCAGCTGCTGCGCGCGGCGGGCATCACGGTGACGGCACATACGGAGAAACGGGAACTGAGTCGGGAGGAACTGACGAACGCCTGTTTACAGCACGACGCGTTGTTGAGCGTAGGCGGCGGGAACAAAATCGACGCGGAGTTTTTGAATACCTGCCGTCATTTGAAGGTGGTGTCGCTGATGGCGGTGGGATACGATAATGTGGATGTGGACGCGGCAAAACAACTGAACATCCCCATCGGCCACACGCCCGGCGTGCTGAGCAATGCCACGGCCGACACCGCGTTTCTGCTGATGCTGGCCGTGTCGCGCAAAGCTTTTTACCTGCACAACACGATCGCCCGCGGGGAGTGGGGCTTTTTTGAGCCCACCAAAAACCTGGGGATGGAACTGAACGGCAGAACGCTGGGCATTTTCGGGCTCGGCAAAATCGGCGCAACACTGGCCAGGAAATGCCGGGGCGCTTATGATATGCCGGTGATCTATCACAACCGCGGGCGTAATGAGGCCGCCGAACGCGAGCTGGGAGCGGAGTGGGTGCCGTTCGACGAGCTGCTGCACCGGAGCGATGTGTTATCGCTGCACGCCGCGCTGACCCCGGAAACGAAAGGATTGTTCGACGAAAACGCTTTCGCAAAAATGAAACCTTCTTCCATTTTTATCAATACCGCCCGTGGCGGCATGCACAACGAACTGCACCTGCTGAAAGCCCTGCAGGAAGGGCGCATCTGGGGCGCCGGGCTGGATGTGACCAACCCCGAGCCCATGGATCCCGATCATCCCCTGCTGCAAATGCCCAATGTGGCCGTGTTGCCGCATATCGGCTCCGCTACGGTGGAAGCGCGGAACGGCATGGCTGTTATCGCCGCCCAAAACCTGATCGCCGGCCTCAAAGGCGAGCCCCTGCCGCATGCAGTAAAGGGCTGAACGGAATTTGTGCAGCCCTTTTTGTATTTTTAGGCGTACTAAGGGAGGCTGCATATTTGGGAATAGATGAGCACATAACGGAGGATGAACTGTCAGAACGTATTGCCAATGGCGATCAACTCGCATTCAGAGTGATATTCCGCAGGCATTACAAAGCGTTATGCTTCTTTGGCACGTCCATCACGCAGGACGCGCAGGAGGCGGAAGACCTTGTGCAGGAAACCTTTTCCAAACTCTGGGACAAACGGGCCGACTTCCCCACCACGGCAAATATCAAAGCCTTCCTGTATATCAGCACCAAAAACGCCTGCCTCAACTTCTTACGGCAGAAACAGCGGCAGACCGAAAAAGAAAAGGATTTTTCCTACCTGCAGGATGATGAAACCTCCGCTGCCTTCGACCCCGTGCTGGCCGAAACGGAAATCATCCGGGAGCTGTACAACGAAATAGAACAACTGCCCGCGCAGTGCCGGCGCGTTTTCAAGATGAGCTATCTCGAAGGCAGGAAGAACGAAGAGATCGCCGCCGCGCTGGGTATCTCGTACAACACCGTGCGCACCCAGAAGCTCCGTGCGCTGAAGCTCATCCGCGCGTCCCTGATGACCAAAAATCTGCTGCCCGCGCTAATGTTATATATGGCATTTATAAAAATGCATTGAATCCTCGTCGTTTTTAAGATTTCTCGAAAAAAGTTTACGTTTCCTTTCATCGAAACGGTGAATTCCGTGTTTCTATATTAAAATATCAAAATTGCAGCGGATATCTTTTCTCATACTCCGGCATTTACGGAACGAACTGACTGCGGCCGAACAGGAAGAACTGTCGGCCTGGGTAGCCGCTTCCCCCGACAATCGCCGCTTTTTTGAAGCCAACACGCAGGACGAGGGGCTGTCGCGAAAGCTGCGGCAGTATGAGGCGTTTGATGAAGAAGCGGCCTGGGCAAAGTTTGCGGGAGAGCGCTTCCCTGAAAAAATGCGCTCCGTAAAAGGGCGTAATCGCTGGTGGGCCGCTGCGGCCGCGGCCATTTTAATCGCGACCGCCGCTGCCTGGTGGTGGCAACCGGCCCGGCAGGCGCCGCAGGTGGCTCAAGAGGCCCCGGTGGTATTGCCGGGAAGCAACAAAGCGGTTCTCACGCTGGCCGATGGTTCGGCCGTAACGCTCGACAGTGCGGGTAATCAGGTGATCATGCAGGCTGGCACCGCCATTCGCCAGCAGGGTGGTCAATTGGAATATAAGGATGCGGAAAATGCGGCCGTTGGGTGGAATACCCTGCGCACGCCCCGGGGCGGTCAGTTCAAGATCACCCTTGGCGACGGCACGAAGGTATGGCTCAATGCCGCTTCTTCCCTCCGGTACCCCACTGCTTTCACCGGCGCCGACCGCACCGTGGAGGTGAGCGGCGAAGCTTATTTCGAAGTTGTGAAAAATGCTGAGAAACCTTTCCTGGTAAAGATCAGCAACGACAATACCGTCACTGTGCTGGGCACGCGTTTTAACGTAAATGCCTATACGGACGAGGCCAGCATCAATACGACCCTGCTCGAAGGGGCCGTGCGCGTCAATGCCGGCGGCCAGGAACGGGTGCTGCAGCCGGGCCAGCAGGCGCAGATCAGCGCAGGCGGCATCAAAGTGGTGACGGCGGACACGGAACAGGCCGTTGCCTGGAAAAACGAAATATTCAATTTCCGCGATGCGGACATCAGGGCGGTCATGCGCCAACTCAGCCGCTGGTATGATGTGGAAGTGGTGTATCAGGGCAATGTGCCCGCCCGCCGCTTCCAGGGCGAAATTCAGCGAAACCTGCCGTTGCAGGACGTACTGGAAGGCCTTAAAACAACAGGTATCCAGTTTACCATCGAAGGAAGGAAAATTATCATCCAATAAAAAAACCGGAGGCGCTTGGACCCGCCCCCGGCACACGTCTGGATGTTTTAAATGTGTATTCTCTATCCAAACAATGCAAATCTATGCAATTGAATCGTCATGTGCAGGCCCCAGCTATACCGGGGCTGCAACCAACCAAATCACTTTTTCTGCGAACCAAAATCGTACGAATGATGAGACTAACGGTACTACTGATGATTGCAGGCTGCCTCAGGGTTTCCGCGGCAGCGCACGCGCAATCGGTATCAGCATCCCTTAAAAACGCGCCGCTGGAAGAAGTGTTCGCCACGGTGAAACAACAGACCGGCTTCCTGTTCTTTTACGACCGGGACATGCTGACCGCTACCAGGCCGGTGACCATCCAGGCCCGGAACCTTGCGCTGCAGGCATTCCTGGCGGAAGTATTCAGCAACCAGCCGCTGGATTATACGATCAAGGACAAAACGATCTTCCTGAAACGGAAACCCGCGCCCGTGGAAACGCCGCAGCAACGGCAACCGCTGACGGGTTTCGTAAAAGATAAAGACGGCCAGCTGCTGATCGGCGTGAGCGTGAAAGTGAAAGGCGCCGACAAAGGCGTGGTAACGGACGCCAACGGGAAATTCGTGCTCAATGGCGCGGGCCCCGGCAGCGTACTGATATTCACCTACATTGGCTACGAGCCGCAGGAAACATTCATCGGCAACTTCGGGCCGATCACCATCTTCCTGAAACCGGCCATCAATGCCCTCGACGAGGCCGTGATTATCGGTTATGGTTCCACCATCCGCCGCAAAAATACCGGCAGCATCTCTACCGTGCAGAGTAAAGACATCGCCGACCAGCCTGTCCTGGATCCGCTGGCCGCCCTGCAGGGCCGCGTGCCCGGCCTGATGATTACCTCCTCGAACGGCCTGCCCGGCTCCAGCTACAACGTGATGCTGCGCGGCCGCAACTCCATCGACGGAAAAAATGATCCCTTATATATCGTGGACGGGGTGCCGTTCGTATCCGAACCGCTCAACCAGTTCACCTCCGCCAATGGCAACCAGAGCCCGCTGGCAAGCATCAACCCCGACGATATCGACCGCATCGACATCCTCAAGGATGCCGACGCCACGGCCATTTATGGTTCCCGCGGCGCTAACGGGGTAGTGCTGATCACGACCAAAAGAGGGAAGGCCGGCAGCACCCGTTTTAATTTCAATGTGTTAAGCGGCGCCAGCAAAGTGTCGAACATGCTGGACATGTTGGGCACCGGGGAATATATCAAAATGCGCAAGGAAGCGTTCGCCAACGAAGGCAAAACGCCCGACGAAAATACCGCGCCCGATCTCACCAAATGGAGCCAGGAGGCCAATACCGACTGGCAGAAGATGATGATCGGCAACACCGCCAATTTCACCAACGTATCCGGTTCCGTATCGGGTGGCACGGAGAAGACTAGCTTTATGCTGAGCGGCACCTACGACCAGCAAACTTCCGTGATGCCCAACAGCCTTCCTTTCAGAAGGGTCGGTTCGCACCTCAGCTTCGACCATACCGGCCTCGATGGTAAATTCCAGGTAACGGCTTCCGTGAATTACAGCACCATCCGTGATAAATCCATTCCTACCGATATCACGAGTTATTATAACCTGGCGCCCAATTACCCGCTGTATGACGCTACGGGAAAATACTACTGGTTCGGCACCAACATCCTCAACCCGCTGGCTATTATGCACCGCACCTCGGACACCCGCACCAACAGCCTGATCGCCAACAGCACCGTGCGTTATACCATCCTGCCCGGGCTGAACGTGAAAGTAAACCTCGGGTATACCAAAACCGACATGAAGCAGGTGCAGACCTATCCTTCCATTTCCCAGAACCCTCTCAGCAGTACCGGGAGCTTCAGCTATTTCGGGAACGGCGATGTGGCTTCCTGGATCATAGAGCCGCAGGTGGATTACACACGCCGTATCGGTAAAGGGGAACTGCAGTTGCTGGCGGGCGCCACCTGGCAGGAAGATGTGCGCCAGGGCTACCGTATCAATGCGGAGAACTTCCCGAGCGACGCCGTGCTGGAAGACATCCGGTCGGCCGGCAAACTCACGCCCATCTTTCCGTCTGTTTACAGCTTTTACCGCTATACTTCCGGTTTCGGCCGTATTACTTATAACTGGGACGAAAAGTATATCGTCAATGCCAGCTTCCGCCGCGACGGGTCCACCCGCTTCGGCCCGGATAACCGCTTCGGCAATTTCGGTGCCGTGGGTGCGGCATGGGTATTCTCCAACGAAGGTTTCCTGGAAAACAATGCCGTGCTGAGCTTTGGTAAACTGAGAGGCAGCGCCGGCGTAACGGGGAACGACCGCATCAGCGATTACCGTTATCTCGAAAGCTGGACGTCGAGCTCATTCCCGTACGACGGCCAGCCGGGCACCGTGCCTTCCCGCCTGCCGAACAGCGGCTACCGCTGGGAAGAGAATAAAAAGCTGGAAGTAGGGCTGGAGCTGGGTTTCTTCGCCAACAGGCTGTTGTTCAATACCAACTTCTACCGGAACGTGTCCGGCAACCAGCTGGTGCCTTTCCTGCTGTCGTCGCAGGTGGGCTTTACCTCCATCACCGCTAATTTCCCGGCCAAGGTGTTGAACACGGGATGGGAGTTTGATATCACGTCCGTGAACGTCCGCAAAAAACATTTCGAATGGAAAACGATGCTGAACCTGTCGGTGAATAAAAATGAGCTGATGGAATATCCCGGTATCGAAACCTCTACCTATAAAGACATCTACGTGGTCGGCAAATCGCTTTCCATCGTAAAAGGATACATTTTCGACGGCATTGATCCGGAAACCGGCGTAGCCAAAGTGCTGCGTCCCAGCGGCGGCGCCACTCCGCAGGAAAACATCGATTACGGTATTCTGGGTAAAACGATGCCGGATTATTTCGGCGGTTTACAGAACACCGTTAGTTATAAAGGGCTGGAGCTGGACGTACTGTTCCAGTTCGTGAAGCAGGAAGGGCAGCTGCTGAATTACGGCTATTCTTCGCTGGCATATGGCGTGATGTATAATAAAGATGTAAGCGCACTGGGACGCTGGCAGCAGAAAGGCGACCAGGTGAGCATTCCGAAAGCCGCCACTACACCCGGCAATTCGATGTACGATTATTACCGCCTGTCTTCCGCGGTGTGGGGCGACGCCTCCTTCATCCGCCTGAAAAACCTGGCGCTGCGATACAACCTGTCCAAACTGCTGCAGAAGTATAAAGTGAATAATCTCAGCGTGGTGGTGTCTGGTCAGAACCTGCTGACCATCACCAATTACGACGGCTTCGACCCGGAAACGAAAGGCCTTGCCATGCCGCCGATGAAAACGATCACCGCCGGGTTGAAACTGACTTTATAAACGAATTAAAAGCATTACCATGAAGCATCTTCATATATTATTCATAGGCATTCTGCTCACATCCGCCGCGGCTTGTAAAAAGTTCGTAGACACACCGGTGCCGAAAAACGAAATGGTGAGCAGCCTTGTATTCAGCGACGATAAAACGGCCACTGCTTCAGTAGTGGGTATGTATTCCACCATGAACGCCCTGAACTATCAGTACGCCAACGTGCTGATGAGTTACCTGAACGGCATGCTGGCCGGCGAAGTGTATTATTTTTCCGCGTTTGCCAACTACGACGTGTTTTCGAACAATGCCCTGCTGGCCGGCAGTTCTTATGTAGAAAGCATGTGGGCAGACCAATACAGGTTCATTTACCAGGCCAATTCCTGCATCGAAGGGTTGACCGCCGCGCCGGCACTGTCTGCGTCAGTGCGCTCCCAGCTGTTGGGTGAGGCGTATTTCATGCGCGCGTTCATGCATTTTTATCTCGTGAACATGTACGATGATGTGCCGTTGATCTTATCGACGGATTACAAGGTCAACAATATAAAACCCCGTGAAAAAGCATCGGTGGTTTACGATACGATCATCAACGATCTGAAAAGGGCCAAGGGCCTGATGGCGGACGATTATCCCGCCGGGAAACGCACGCGTCCCAATAAGGCCGCCGCCACTGCATTACTGGCGCGGGCTTATCTCTACACGCAAAAATGGGCCGAAGCCGAAGCCGAAGCCAGCGCCGTACTGGGCAATAACCGTTATGCGCTACTGCCGGATCCAAACGCGGTGTTTCTGGCTGAAAGCAAAGAAGCCATCTGGCAATTGCAATCCGTCAATGTGAGCGGCGGCCGCAATACCTGGGAAGGTTTCACTTCGGTGCCCGCTACAGCCACCGGCACTGCGCTGTTCCGCCTCGATTCGGTGAACCTTATCCACAAATTCGAGCCCGGTGACCGGCGGTACAAAAGCTGGGTAGATACCCGGAAAAACGCTGCGGGAACCGCCGTTATTTATTATTTCCCGTACAAATACAAAGTGCGCACCAATGCCAGCGGCGCTATCACGGAAAACTCCATGGTGATGCGTGTGGCGGAACAATACCTGATACGCGCCGAAGCGCGCATACAGCAGAACAAACTTACGGAAGGGCGATCCGACCTGGACTCCATCCGTAAGCGCGCCGAACTGCCCGTGTTGCCTGCCTCGCTCGACAAAGCGGCTTTGCTGCTGGCTACGGAAAAAGAAAGGCAGATGGAGCTGTTCGCTGAATGGGGCCACCGCTGGTTCGACCTGAAACGCACCGGCCGTGCGCCGGTGGTGATGAAGGCAATCAGGGGCGACAAATGGCAGGACACGGATGTGCGCTATCCCATCCCGGCTTCCGCGCGTGCTTCAAATATTCACCTTACCCAGAACGAGGGCTATAACTGATTTATGAAACGGATAATCATTGCTTGCATCATTTTACTGGGCATCACCACAGCCAGGGCACAGGTGACCATTTCTCCCGAATTCCCCGAAAGAGGGCAGACGGTTACTGTTTCCTATGCCCCTGCCGCGCCGGTGAAAGGCCCGGTAACACTGATGTTCAGCTATTCCAACTTTTACGACCTGGCCTGGAAGATGCCCATGGAGCCCCAGGGCAACCAATGGACGACCTCCTTCAAACTGGCGGACTTCGCCACCTTTGCCACCTTCTACCTGCAGGCGGGCGATTCCGTGATCAGGCCCGGTGCAGGGAAACATTACGAGGTAGCGGTGTACAACAATAAGGTACCCGTTGAAAACGGGCTCCTGTACAAAGGCTACAGCCTCAGCGCGCAAATGGGCAAATCGCCGCTGCTGGCCGCCAGACAGGCGGAGCAGTACGCCGCGGAGCTGCAGCGTTACCCGGATAATTATGAAGCGAAGCTCCGGTTGCTGCAATACCGGATCAGTACGGCAACGGGCGCTGAAAAAGAAACGCTGCGGGCGCAGGCGCACAAAGTGATCGCCGATAAGTTCTATGCCGCGCCTACCGTGCCCGGCAACATGAACAAGGTGACGATGGGTTACCTGATCATCGGCGAAAACAGCCGCCTCGATTCCATCCGCCAGGTGGTGCGCGAACGTTATCCGGAGTCGGATATGGGCCGCGACCTGTGGACGGCTTACATCGCCAAAGGCAAAGACACGGCCAAACAGATTGACCTGTTTCTGGCTGCACTGAAAAAAGAGACCGCGGAAAATGCCGGCGCTTTTTCCGCCATGCACGATAAGCTGTTCGACTATTACGCCGCCCGGAAGAACGGCGCCAAAGCGGTGCTGCATGCCCGCAAGGTGGCCGCCAACGATAAAAGCCCCTATTATCCGAATACACTCAAAAACATCGCGCAAACCCTGCTCGACAACCAGTTGATGCCCGACACCGCCCGCGCCTACGCTGCGCGGGCACTCGCGATGGCGGATAAATTCCCGGCCGGGGTGATTCGCTTCTTTCCGGAAACCGGTTACATCTACCCGCATGTAGACGACAGCACCCGCAAAGCCGTGACCGCCAAAGCAAAAGGCAACCTGCTGTCGATGCTCGGCCTTATCGACATGCAGCAGGGCCGCATGAAGGACGCGGATGCGCGCATGACGGAGGCGATGCAGATTTCCGGGGATAAGGAAACGCTCGACAACGTGGCCGTGTTTTTCAATAAAACCAATAACAGGGTACGCCTCCAGGAGCTACAGGCGCTGCGCGAAAAGGCCATGCTCGAAAAAGTGGCGAAGATGCGTGCGCCAAGACCGGCTCCCGTGATGCAGTTCACGGACCTGAAAGGAAAACCCGTTGATCCCGCTTCCTTAAAAAACAAGGTGGTGGTGATCGACTTCTGGGCTACCTGGTGCATCCCCTGCATGGAGGAAATGCCGTACCTGCAAAAAGTGTACAACCAGTACCGCGACCGGAAAGATGTGGTGTTTATGGTGGTCAACAGCGGCGCCCGCAACACCCTGGCCGACGCGCAGGGCTGGAGCGGCAACAAGAAATACACCTTCCCCGTGTATTACAATACCGACCCCGAAGCGGGCGATAAATTCAAATTCAACATCATTCCCGCCACCTATCTCATCGGGAAAGACGGTAACATTCAGTTCAGCAATATCGGTTTTGAGGGGCCCGAAGTGGAAACCAAACTGAAGCTGCAGATCGAGATGCTGCTGAAAAACTAGCTGCCATTATAAAAAAGGGAAGGGCTCCGCTGCAACAGCGGGGCCCTTTTCCGTTCCCACAGGTCATACGCACGTTATTAGAAACTGAAAGCGCCTATGAAAACTCCCTCTTTACCCGCCGCCGGCATCTGCATGGTGATCACTTTCCGGTTCTCTTCACCGCCGGCGTAACGGGTGTATATTTCCGCCATCACAGTGGTGGGCCCGGTAATGGTTACCTGGCTTTCACCAAAGAAGTTGGTTTCGATCGTGTACCGTCCTTTCAGGGCCTTTTTAAGTATGAACTGCTCCGGGCCATAGCCATCCGTAAAGTCGTTGCTGATACGCCCCCCGGCTTCGGTGCGCGGGTTGCTGTAGAAACACTTTTCGCCGCTGGGATCGGTTATCCAGAGATCGATGTCGGTGTTCTTTTTATTCCAGTTGATCACCACCCGTACTTCTACCGGCATCGATGCGATGAGGCGTTTGTCGATTTTGGCGAGGTTCAGGCGGCGCTTGTGCAGGGTGATGAGATGATTGATCTCGGTGATGATGATTTCCTCGATACCGGCATCGCGCTGTGACGCTTCGCGGGTGTACGACTGGAGCAACGTGCTGTACAGGGTATCGAGCGCCTGCTGGTAATAACAGCCGTCTTCCAGCGCCAGGGCATAGTCGCGGTAACTCTGCGGATCCATGGGACGCCATTCGAGTATTTTGCGGGTCACGAAAATTTCCTCCTCATACTGTTTGTTTTCTTTCAACTTGTAGGCCATCATTTTGTACAGCTCCGCATTTTCCTGGTCGAGCTCTGCGATGCTGCTGAGGATGGTAAGAGCGGTGTCTTTCCTGTTCGCCTCGTAAAACCACGATGCGATATCGAAATAGAACCGCGGGGTGGTGCTATAGGCGTCGCGCTGTGAAAGGTAGTGCTGATAGGCGGCGGCAGGGGTGGCCCCTTCGAGCCCTTTCATATACACCTGGTCGCTTTTAAAGGCAGCGGTTTCGATGGCGACTTTTTGCCTGTCTTTTGTTTTGTCCGTATTGATATAACCGGAGGCAACGCCCCGTATCATTACCTGGTCGGCCAATCTGTCGGCGGATGCTTCCCGTTCCGCCCTGGGGGCCGCCACAGACGCAGCAACGGACTCCTCCATCTTCATTTCAGCCGCTGCGGCGTTTTGTTGCCGGCGCAGTTGTGCAGTCTCCCTCATCACATGATTGCCGTTGCCCACTATTACAACGGAATCCGGATGGGGAAAGTGTTTCCCGGATTTGGCCGGTTTGAAAGCCTGGTTCCACCAGCTTTTCAGCTCGGTTGCCATGGTAACGGCCTTTTGCAGCAGGTCGTTCACTTTGGTTTCTTTGGCGATCAGCTGCTGTTTGACGAGCCGGTCGTATTCCTCGCGCAGCTCCGCCGGCGGGGCGATGTCGTACCGCACATAGTCGTGCACCGTTTCGAGCACGATCAGGCTGGTGTTGCGGGTCACGATGCCGAACTGCCTGGAAAGCTGGCTGATCTCTTCTTTATGCTGTTCGTAGCGCACGTCCATTTCGGCGATTTTTTTCTGTGCCCAGATGCGGTGCACGTTCACCATGGTGGGTTCCCCGGTTTTCAGCTGTACAGTCTGTTCGCTGGCTACGGCACCGGGGCGGTAACCATAGAGCAGCGTAACGGAAGCGGCCGCATCGTCGGTAATGCCGGCGATGGACACATGTCCGTCCAGCGGCACCGGCAGGGACGGGTACACTTCGCGCAGCGCACTGTTCTGCCGGATGCCGATCAGGTGCAGCACTTCTTTGTTCAGTTGTTCCGCCGCATTTTTGACAGATAGCGTTTGCAGGTTGATGAACTGTCCGCCGCTCTGCGCGGCCGCCAGTTTCAGGTTGCTGTAATCTGCGCGGGGCGCGGAGGTGATGCAATGCACGGGTTTGAACAATTTCATGTCCGGCGCGCCGAATGAAGAAAGGCCGTCGCTGAAGAGCAGGTATTCATCCACTGCAAAGGGGCGTGCGGCGGAAAGATTGGTGCCGCCGTCGTACACCACATTCTCCAGTACTTTTTTCAGTGCGCTCCAGTCGCCTTTCGTGATCGTGAAAGTGCCGGCCGGCGTGAAGCGGTTGTTCAGCAGGCCGAGGGAGATGGTAAGGTTTTGTTTTTCGCCGATGATTTCGTCCAGCAGGGCCAGTTCTTTTTTGGTGTCTCTTTTCAGGCCGCTCAATGAAACGTCCCAGATGAGCCCGATGTGGTTGCCCCAGTTACGCGGGCGGCTTTGTGCCTTCGGATAAGCGTTGACGAGGAAATAATAGCTGCTGCCGGCTTTTTGCAGCAGGGATTCCACCATGTCGGCCTGTTTGGGTAAATGGATGGTCAGTGCGTTGCCTGGCTGGAAATTGGTTTTATGAATGTCTGCGATATACGTGTGGCCGCTGGTGTTGCGGAACGCGAAGCTGCCGTCCGGTTTTTCTTCGAGCTCCGGTTTGGCGAGGCTTTCCCATACGGTGGCCTTGAGATCGAAGGAGGGGATGCTTTCTTTGTAATCCAGCGGCAGATGATAGCGCTGGCCTTTGAGCTCTTCTTCGTAGCCGATCAGGATGGTACGTATGCCGTTCGGCGGCAGCGGGTACACGCGCGTGCGGAAGTTATTCCCTTCCGTTTTTTCCAGCAGCCCGGGATCCACCCTGCGTTGTTCGATGCTTTCAAATGTTTCGGTGGCTTTGGCTTTTTCTACCGGCACCGCTTCGCGCATACGGCCGTTGATATCGAGCGCATAGCGGCTCACGGTGACGCCTTCGGGCAGCGGGAAGGTAAGCTCGCCTTCGAGCACCCGGTTGCTGTTGTTGCGGAACTGCATGGTCATCACCGTGGTGGCGATGTTGCCGGTCACCTGTACATCTACTTTCAGGGACGAAAGGATAACGGACTGGCCCGCATCCGGGCTTTTTATTTTCATGACCGGCATCTGCGCCATGGCGGCGGCCGTTGTAAAGAGGAACAGGCAGGTGAGTCGGAACGCGCTGATCATAAGGTTCGTTTTCCCAAGGATGCAGAAATATGCCCGGTTCCATAAAGCCCGTCCATTCTTGTCGCGTTTGCCCCTTTAATTGGCATGATTGGTGGCGGCCGGCGATGGTGATGCCGGTTACATTTGTAGTGTCTAAAACCTTCTATATATGCTGCTTCAGAATAAGAACGCCATTATTTACGGCGGTAGCGGTGCCATCGGCAGCGCCATTGCACAGGCCTTTCTGCGCGAAGGCGCTACGGTGTACCTGGCTGCCCGTCATCTTCCCAAACTGGAGGCTGTTGCCGCCGGCCTGCAGGCGGAAAAAGGAAGGGTGCACATCGCCGCGCTGGATCTTACCGAGGAAGATGCCGTGGAAAAACATGCGGCCGCGGTGGCGGCGGAAGCGGGCAGTATCGATATTGCCTGCAATGCAACCGGCACTTTTCATATACAGGGCAAACTATTGCATGAACTGACGCTGGAGGAGTTCGAACATCCCATTCAGTTCGGCGCCCGGACGCTTTTCCTGACGGCGAGGGCTACCACGCGGCATATGAAACAAAAAGGGCGCGGGGTATACCTGAATCTTTCCACACCGGGGTCCCGTTTGCCGATGGAGGGGATACTCGGGTTTGGGGCCGCATGTGCGCTGGTGGAAGGATTTACCCGGCACCTGGCAGGGGAACTGGGCCCCAGTGGTATCCGCGTGATCTGCCTGCGGCCGGATGCAATCCCGGAAGCGCTGGAGAAAGGCTCGCATGCCAACGAGGTATTTAAGGGAGCTGCTGAGCAAGCCGGGCTCACGCCCGCGGTAATGCTGGCGGAACATGCAAAAACGGGACCGCTGCTGCGCCGCCTTCCTTCATTACTGGAGGTAGGCAATACGGCCGCCTTTATGGCCAGCGACCAGGCAGGTGCCATTACCGGCGCGATCGTGAACCTCACCTGCGGCTCGCTGGTAGACCAGGCCTGATGATTTTATGCCTTATATTATACCGCCCGCTCCCGACAGAGCGGGCATTTTTCGTTTTTCATCTTCGCTTCATCTTCGGGTGATAGTTTTGGGTCATCAAAAAATTCTTAACCATCAATCGAGATTATGAAAACAAAAGCATGTATGTTCATCGCCCTGATGATGTCCGGTGCGGCCTTCGGCCAGCAGGCGGAAGTGAAACAATCGGTAAAGGCAACAGGCCATGTAAGTGCGGGTTCATCGAAGGCGGGCGCCAAAACGGAGATCAAATCCGACAGCCGGGTAGAGGGGAATGCCGCCAGGAACAGCGGGAATGCCACCATCAAATCCGACAGCCGTGTTGACGGCCATGCCACGGGGAATGGCGGGAACGCCGGCCTCATATCCGGGAATCAGGTAGCAGGGAATGCCGGTAATGATGTGAATGCAATATTAAAATCCGAAGGAGGTGCCGCAACCAATAGCGGGAATGCCGCCTCAAATGCAACAGTTGCTCAAAGCGGCCAGGCCACCGTGTCAGTAGCGCCAGGGGGAGTTGTCAATACCGCTGCTAACGAGGCCGCCGCTCAAACGAACGCCACAATCCAAGCAGGTGCGGCCGTTCAAACGAAAGCCGCCTCCCAAACGAATGCAGCCATCGGGACCGGAACGGCCATCGGTAACGATATTCACACGAAAGCTGCCGCACAAACGAACGCCGCAATCGAAGCTGGCACAGATATCCAAACGAAAGCCGCTACCCGAACGAATGCTGCGATCGGAACCGCTACTGCCATCGGCACGGGTGTTCAAACCGAAACCGCCGCGAAAACCGATGCCGCCATTACCACAACCAAACAGGCCGGCACAGCAGCGGGCGCAAAGGCCGAAAAAGTTAAGGGCACGTTAATCAATACCGGTAAATCCGGCCTTAACACCGCTAACGGCGTGAATGCCACGGTGAACAACGCGTTAAGGATACAGGCGGCGCCGGTTAAAGTGAACACCCGCATCGTGGGCGGAGCAGGCCTCGGTATTTTCTGATTTCAAAAACGGACGGATTTTTGCTGGTAATCGCCGGCAAAAATCTGTTATTTTTATACCCGATGGGGAGATTCGCAATTTATATGTGTATGTTTTGGGGGGCAGTGCTGCTGACCGGTACCGCTGTCGCCTCAGGCCGCGGACCGGGCCTGTACACCGTTCCGGCTGCGCTGGATTCGCTGCCGGCCCCGGCCAGATCTGCCGAAAAGCCAAATGAAAAACCGGGAGAAATCAAACCGCCTGATATCATCAAGGAGGTGCCAAAGTCGAGAAGAAAAATAAAACCTATTGCCGTACCGGCGCCTTTGCCGGTGAAGCCAATCCGGATCATCAAACCGAAAATCATCAAAACGAAGGTTGGATTGATCGGCTAACCAATAAATATCCGACATGAGATATGTTCTGACATTATCCATCATATGGTTGTGCAGCCTGTCTGCCTATGCGCAGACCGACAGTGCGGCGGCTGCCGATAAAAAAACAACGTTCACGATCGGCGCGCTGTACACCAACAACGCCAGCTACTACGGCCAGAAAGCCGAAGAAGCAATGCCCTACGTAGCCGCCAGTGCGGCGCTGCGGTTCGGCTCCGGCATCTATTTCACCGGCACGGCCTTCCGCCTCCTGAACGATTCGGGCAGGGTGGTATCCGCCGGTAGTGCGGGGGCGGGGATAGCCTTTAATCTGTCCAAAAAACTGACGGCCGATCTGGGGTACAGTTACACCTTCTATCCCGCCAACTCGCCGTTTTTACAGGCCGCCAGCCCTCACAGCGCCAACGCCTCACTGCAATACGAATATTTTTTGACCAGCGGGCTGCAGCTCGATTATAATTTCGGTAAAGAACAGGATGCGTTCCTGACCTTCAGCACGGAAAAACTCATCAGCCTCGGCAGCCTGGCAAAGGGGAAGGATCTGATCACCCTCACGCCGGCCGTCGAAATCACCGGCGGCAGCCAGCGGTTTTACCAGACGTACGTGACGGAGAAACGGTACCGCGACAGTATCCTCGGCCTTCCTGTTCCCCCGATTTTCAATGTGCCCGGCACCGGAACGGAAACGACGACTACCACCAGTTCCGCCACCCGGTTCAGCATGCTGTCGTACAACCTGCGGGTGCCGCTGGCGTACAACCGGGCGCATTATATGATCGAAGCGGCCTACCAGCTGTCTGTGCTCGATAAAAACGCGCAAACAGGGGGTGGTACGGCCAACTCGTTTTTCAGCTGCAGCATTTATTACCAGTTTTGATAACATGAAAGTACTGATCGTGGAAGATGAACGGGCGATGGCATTGGAAATGGAAGCATTTCTGAAAAAGTCGTTCTACGTATGCGACCTCGCCTTCACGGCCAAACAGGGACTACTGAAAATGGAGGAAGGGCCGTACGATTTTATTTTGCTCGACCTGGGGCTGCCCGATAAAAGCGGGCTGCTGGTGCTGGAGGAAGCAAAGAAAAATTGCCCGGGTGCCTCGTATATTATTTTGTCGGCCCGCGGCGAGCTGGAAGACCGGATAAAGGGCCTCGACCTGGGCGCGGACGATTACCTGCCCAAGCCGTTTTCGCTGCTGGAGCTGCATTCCCGGATGCAGGCCATTTCCCGCCGGAAGTTCGGGCTGCAGGATTCCACGGTGCCGTTGGGCGATTTCCGGATCGACCTCACCAAACGGCTGGTGTTCTGTAACGAGGCGGAAATCGAATTGTCGAGAAAGGAGTTCGACCTGCTCAGTTACCTGCTGCTGCATAAAAACCGCCCGCTTACACGCATGCAGCTGAGTGAGCACATCTGGGGGAACTTTTCGGACGATGATTACGATTCCAATTATATCGATGTGCATATCAAGAACATCCGGAAAAAACTGTCTGCTTTTTCTTCTGTGGAATGGCTCCAGACCATCCGCAGCGTCGGTTATAAAATAAAAGCCTGAGCGTGAAGCTGTTTACCAAACTCACACTGTTTATCACGCTGTCCAAACTGGCCATAGTGGTGCTGTTTGTATTATTGCTGCCTTTGCTGGTAGACAGGATCGCTGTGCAGTACAACGATTATTACCTGCGGGAACAAAAGAAAAAGGTGCTGGACGTGATCGGCCAGAACGGCATAGATGCCTATCTGCAGGGCGAAGCGAGCTACGGCAGCTATACGATGCTGAAGGAGGAATACATATCCCTGGAGCCCGCCGGTAAAATCATCCTGCCCGATACTATTGCCACCCTGCGACGTGTGGTGGAAGAAGATACGCTCACCTACCGCGTGCTCAGCCATGTTTTTTATTACGACAGCAGCCGGTACATCCTGGAAGTGGGCAAAACCACCGCCAGTATCGGGCAGTACAACCGGCCGCTGCAAAAAATGGCGCTGTACATTCTCATTGGCCTGATCGTCAGCACCATCCTCCTCGACCTCGTGTACACCCGGTTGCTCCTCCGCCCGCTGGGTGCCATCATCCGCACCCGCCTGCTCAACAACCGTTTCCCGTTCCGGGAAGACATCCCGGTTATCCGTACCACCACGGCTGATTTCAGGTACCTCGACGAATCGTTGGCCGGCCTGATGGGGAAAGTCAGGGAGGCATTCGAAAAGGAACGGGAATTCACGTCCAATGCGTCCCATGAGTTGATGACGCCCGTCGGCATCCTGCAGAATAAAATGGAGAACCTGATGATGGACGGCGAGCTGAGCGACGAACAGCAACAGCAGATGATGGGGATGATGAAAACGCTGAACCGGCTGAAGAAGATCGTCCGTTCGCTGTTATTGATCTCGCGTATCGAAAATGAGCAGTTCCCCAAATCCGACCGCTTTTCCATGCAGGAACTGGTGAACGAAGTGATGGAGGAACTGGGGCACCGCCAGGATGAAAAGCAGCTTGGTTTCCGCCAGCAGATAGCCACGGACGCCGTGATGCAGGGGCTCAACCGCGACCTGGTGTTCCAGATGATTTACAACCTCGTCAACAATGCCATCCGGTTCAACAAACCCCAGGGCAGCATTGCCGTTTACGACCGGTATACGCCTGGAAGCGATTACCGGCTGGTGATTGAAGATACCGGGGTGGGCATTCCCCCCGCCGAAATCGCCTCGATCTTCAACCGGTTTAAAAAAGTGGAAAGAGCGGAAGGAGAGGGGTACGGGCTGGGGCTTTCCATTGTGAGCACGATCGCCCGTTTTCATGATATACAGATCGAGGTGTCGTCGGTAGAACATGAAGGCACAACCTTTACACTGATTTTCCCGCCGGAGCAGCTGGCATATTAAGGCCGAAACATGCACCCGTTACCGTTTGCACAGGCTCGTGATGCAACTCTTTTACCCCGGAGCCGCTACCGGAATATCTTCAGGTACCGTTCAATGGAAAATAGGGTATGCTCCGCCGCATTTTCCCGGAGGTAGTGCCCGAAAGCGCCGTACATGGCATCGTAGTTCAGCGGCAGCAATGTTTCTTTTATTTTCAGGATGGCTTTCTCGGGAAGCGGGATATAGTTCGGGTAGCTGTACATGAATGATACCGATTGGAGATCGGGGCAGACCTGTATCGCATCGCCCACCAGCAGCAAACCATTCCCCGCGTTGTAATGCAGGATGGCTGCGCCGTCGAAGTGCCCGCCGGTATGCACCAGCTTCACGCCGGGCAGCAGGGAGTGTTCGGCCCCTTCCCAAAACACGATGTTAAAATCTTTCCGGGCTACCCATTGCCGGTCGCCTGCATGAATGTACACCGGCACATCGCCGAAGCGCACGCTCCATTCAGCCATCGTGGTGTAATAGTGCGGGTGGGAGATGGCGATGCTATGAATGCCGCCGAGGCGTTCCATCAGTTCGACGGTGCTGTCGTCGAGGTTAGCGATACAATCCCATAGCACGTTTCCCTGCGGCGTGATCAGCAGGTGCGCGCGCTGGTTGATGGCAAAAGCAGGCGCGGTATAAATGGCGAACAGGTTGTCCGTCACTTTTTCGAATATGTTTTTATACTGTCTGTTGACTGCCGGCAGGGTGGCCCAGCCCTGGCCCTTTGGGTTGACGTACTGGCGCTCGTCTTCACAGATCATACAATGTGCGGGCGCAGCGGTGGCTGGTGCATACTGGGTGCCGCAGGTAGTGCAGAGGTAAGCGGTTAGTGACATGTTAACAGGTTAAACGTTCCGGCAATAGTACAACAAATTGCGTTAAATTCAGGAACACATATCCTACCACTATGGCAGTAAAAATCATCGGCTCCATTCTCATTCTCGTTGCATTATACATGGGTGTAAAACAGGGCTGGGCCATGCTTTCCGCCAAACCGCAGATGCTGGAGATGTTCGGCAAATGGCATATCGGCAAAACCTGGGTGGCGGTCATCGGCGCGGCCACATTGCTCGGCGGAGTACTCATCCTGTTCCCGCGCACTTTCCTGTTGGGCAACTTTCTGTCGGCGGCGGTAATATTACTCATCATCTGCCTGCAGCTGTGGATAAGGGATTTGAAAGGGGCAGCGGTGGAAGTGCCTTTCCTCTTGCTGTCTTTTCTGATCATCTATTTGCAGCATCCGCTGGCGAAGTAGTCTGCCGGCGGGATGGAAGCTACTGACTGCAATCCGGGTAATGATGGCGCAGGGCAGCCAACCCGGGATACGGCATCCACGAATTTACAGCACAGCGTCCGTTAGTTCGAGATAATCCCGTACAGGTGCGGCTATACCCATCATCGCGCCAATGGCGCTGAATATTTCATGCGGCGCTTTGCCGGATTTCCTGAGAAATTGTACCGAGGTGGAGCCCGCCGATTTCGACATTTTCAGATCGCCGGTTTCGAGAAGCAACGGGTGATGGTGGAATACTTTCTCTCCAAAGCGGCAACCGGGTAGTAGGGTGGAAAGATAGATCTGCGCAAGGGTGGACGGCCAAAGGTCTTCGCCGCGGATAATACCGTCTACCCCGAAATGTTCATCATCTACGACCGAGGCCAGCTGATATGCCGGGAACCCGTCTTTTTTCCGCACCACAAAATCCTTCATTTGCGCCGGTAATGCTGTTTCGATTACAGGGCCTTCCAGCGTGCGCACCCGCAACGTTGCATCGTGAGCGGTTCGCAGCCGCCATGCTACGCCAGGTGTATCGAGGGGAATGTTTTTATCGCGGCAGGTACCGGGGTAAACACCGTCTTTCCCTGCCCGGGCGATCTGGGTCCTGGAGCAATCGCAGGCGAACACATGCGGTTTCAGTTCCTCCAGGGCCTGTTGGTACAGCGGGAGGCGGTGCAGCTGGCTCCAGGTATTTTTGTATGCCGGATAGTCTTGCGGTCCTTCTGAAAAGGGGATGTTGAGGAAGTGAAGCGTGTCGAAAATATCCTGCACAAAAACCTCGTTTGCCCTTTCCTGGTCGAGGTCGTCGATCCGCAGCAGTACGGCGGCATTCATCCTGGCGGCCAGCCCCGCCGTGAGCGCAAAGGAAAATACGTTTCCCAGGTGCAGAAAGCCGCTGGGAGTGGGGGCTATCCTCGTTTTCGAAAAGGTTTGCAGTGGCTCCATCGGTTGCAAAATACGGTTTACGGGCGGAATTTTCCCGCTGTCGCAATTGACCTGAACTTTGTCGGATTCAGACATGGCCTGAATAAAAACAAGCCCCTATTTTTGTATCGTCAATCACACAAACACAAACACTCAAATAAAAAACATTCAACCATGGAACCTACAAACAGAACACAGATCACAGTTGCAGCCACCGTACAGGCCCCCATCGAAAAAGTATGGCAATATTTCAATGAGCCTGCACATATCACCCAATGGGCACAGGCGTCGGAAGACTGGCATGCGCCTCACGCCGAAAACGACTTACGGCCCGGCGGAACTTTCAAAACCACGATGGCCGCTAAAGACGGCAGCTTCAGCTTCGACTTCGGCGGCATTTACTCCGATGTGGAGGAGCATAAACTCATCGCCTACACGCTGGGCGACGGCAGAAAGGTAAAAGTGACCTTCAGCCCCGAAGGCAGCGGCGTAAAAGTGACGGAAGTTTTCGACGCGGAGGATACACATCCCGTTGAAATGCAGCAGGGCGGCTGGCAGGCCATCCTCGACAGCTTCAAAAAGCATACGGAAAACAACTGATACAGGCGGCCCTGCAGGCAGCCAAAAGCCCCGGCGATCATCGCCGGGGTTTTTTATATACGAACTTATTGTTATTTGTGACGATGTGTGCGGGGCTGCCGCAAAGGGCGTGTATCCGTTCATAAAAAACATGCTCCAAAAGGAAAAAACATGCGTTTAATTGCGTAACTTAAGCATTGCTTAGGTGCACTAATTGTGTCGGCTCAGATTGTCTGTTAAATCTCGTTTGGTAGAGCATGCGTCGTTTGGAACGTTTGAGCTGCTGCCCCAGTCAACCAGGATCGTAAAAGGAATATTGACGGATGCGCGCACAGGTGCCGGCATCCGTTTTTAGTATAGCCCATACCGGTAAACACTCGAAATAACTTCAACTATTTTATAACTAAAATTCTCTCTCTATGAAAAGGATTGCAACCCGAATTGTATATGTTTCGCTGGTGGCCGTAGCCATGCTCTTCAACGCGTGTTCCAAGGAAGGCCCCGCCGGTCCGGCCGGCGCAAAAGGCGATCAGGGCGCCCCTGGCCCGGGTGGCCCCGCTGGTCCTCCCGGCCCCGCAGGCACCGCCAATGTTATTTATTCCGCCTGGCTGAAGGTGACCTACCAGGAAGACCGCAACCAGGCCGGCGATACTCTCTACGGCTATTTCGCCGAAATCCCCGCGGCCAAACTCACCAAAGACATCCTGAACATGGGGGAAGTCAAAGTGTACTTCAACTACGGCACCACCGCCACACCCATCATCGAGGCGCTGCCGATTACCGATTTGTTCGGCGGGCTGCTGATTTCAGCTACCTACCTGGAAGGCAAGATCAGCCTGTATTCCAATGCCAACGCAAGTTCCGCCACCGTGAGCGGACAGGAACGGTTCCAGTACCGGTACATCCTGATACCGGGCGGTACTACCGCGCGAAAGGCATCCGTAGACTGGAACGATTACAAGGCGGTGCAGCAATACCTTGGACTGAAAGACTAACCTGTACAATTTTATAGCAAAAGAGGCCGGAACTTCCGGCCTCTTTTTTATTTTGAATAGATGCGATCGGTTTGCAATGACCGCGGCTTCGTTCCATCCTCCTTCAATTCCTTTTTCCGGAAGCGGCTATCCCGGTGTAATGAATCAGGCGAACCGGTACCCTCCTTCAATCCCTTTCTTCGACAGCACCAGTTGCCAGAGCTGGTTTTTCCGGGCCCGGAAAGAGCCTGCGCAGGAGAGCAGGTAATATTTCCACATGCGGTAAAAGGTATCGTCGTACCGGGCTTTGAGTTTGTTCCAGTTGGCGGAGAAATTCTCGAACCAGGCAGTGAGCGTTTTGTCGTAATCGACGCTGAAATTTTCCCAGTGCTCCATCACAAACAGCCCCTCGATGGCCTTGCCGATCTGGCGGATGGAAGGGAGCAGGGAATGCGGGAAAATGTATTTGTTGATCCAGGGGTCGATATAGTCGGTGGAGGTGTTGGAGCCGATGGTATGCAGCAGGAACAACCCGTCGTCTGAAAGGCAGTTGTGCACCGTTTGCATATATATGTCATAGTTCTTCAGCCCTACGTGCTCAAACATGCCGAGCGAGGAGATGGCGTCGTAGCGGCCGGTCAGCGCCCGGTAATCCATGAGCTGGATGTTTACCGGCAGGCCCTTGCACAGCTGCATGGCGAGTTCGGCCTGTTCTTTCGATATCGTGATGCCGGTGACCTTAACCTGGTATCTTTCCGCCGCGAATTTGGCGAAGCTGCCCCAGCCGCAGCCAATATCGAGCACATGCATGCCGGGCTGCAGTTTAAGCTTCCGGCAGGTGAGGTCGAGTTTCTGTTCCTGCGCCTCGTCGAGGGTATGGGCATTGCCCCAGAACGCGCAGGTGTACACCATCCGTTTGTCGAGCATCCCCTGGAACAGGTCGTTGCCCAGGTCGTAATGCGCCGCGCCGTTACGGTAGGCTTTGGAAGGGCTCTGTGGGTTGAAGAGGCGGGAAAGCAATACTTCGCCTTTGACGGCCAGGCTCCTGCGCGCCTTTTTGTCCAGTTCGCTGCGCAGCACCCGGCTGAAAAACTCATCGAGGCGCTGGCAGTCCCACCAGTTGCCCATATAGGATTCACCGAGCCCCAAAGAGCCTGCCGCCAGGGCCTGGGTATAAAAATGATCATTATGCACCTGGATATCCCATGGACTATTGCCGTTCACAGTGATGCCGGCGGAGGAGAGGAGCTGACTGATGATTTTCTTGGCGTTCACGGTAAGAAGTATATAATGGTTAACACGCAATGGCTTAGAAAAGTTAACGGATTTGGCGAAGAAAAACAACTATTCCTGCGCTCCGGCGGGTTGTTGCCGGTAACGGGATGTATTAAAAAAGGCCGCCCCGGTCAGGGACAGCCTTTCGCATTACAGTAGGCTGCGTCAGGGCGCCATTTCCACATCCGCCGCTGTTCTCCGGTTTAACGGTTTTTTGCCGGCGGGTTTCTTTCTTTTCTTTCCATACCAGATGATGAAACCCGTGATGGGTAAACTGGCGCCGATCAGCGACCCGAAGAATGCCAGCACTTTACCGGGGAAGCCCAGGATGGAGCCCACGTGAATGTCGTAGTTCATTTTCCGGAGCTTTTCCCCCGCCGAGGCCTCTTCGTAGGCAGGCGCCTTGGAAGGAAACATTTTCGCCGTATGCTGGTCGAACTGGTAATTCCTGTGATTGTAGAATTTTCCGGCAGTGGGATAAATGGTGATGCTGATCGTCGATTTGGGTTTGGACGTATCTGCGAAACTGTAATAGAATCCCTGCGCTTCGGGGTGTTTGGTCACCACCTGTGCCCAGGCCGCATCCATGGCCTGTACCGGCGTGAAATGCCTGCCCAGCTGCAGGGAGTCGGATACGGCGCCGCCGCCGAAAGGATGCAGCGTTTTACCCCCTGTGGTGGCCCAGTACATGCTTTTGCTGTACCATTCAATGCCGTACACCATGCCGGTGAGCGCCATGGCCAGCACCACCACCAGGGAATAGAAACCCAGCACGTTGTGCAGGTCGTAGTTCACCCGTTTGAAAGAGGCTTTCCATTTGATGGAGAAACTCTTTTCACGGGTGCTTTTTTTCCATTTTTTCGGCCACCACAGCACCATGCCCGTGATAAGGATGAACACAAAAATGAGTGTGCCGTAATTCACCACCGGCCGCCCGATTTTGTAAGGCAACCATAAAAAGCGGTGGCCGTTGAGCGCCCAGCGGAAAAAATCCACTTCGCCTTCTTGCTGCTCTTTAATGCTGATCACATGGCCGGTGTAAGGATTCACCCGCAGGGTGGTATTGCCTCTCCTGCCTTCGCCCAGTACCACGTAGGCGGCTTTGCCTTGTTGATACATGGCATAGTTCATCCGTTTGCCGGGATAAACGGAATCGGCAATTGCTTTCAGGCGCGAGGGCGGCAGCACCGGCGCTTCCTGGCGGGCCACCCGGGTTTCGGGTTCCAGCAGGGTGGTGATTTCGTCGTTAAAAACCCATACACAGGCCATCACGCATACGATCACCATGATAATACCGGTGACCAGGCCCAGCCACAGGTGCAGCCAGGCGGATACGCGGTAAAATAAACTGCGCGGGTGCTTTTTCTTTGGTTGGGCGGGTGGAAGTGTTCTGCTCGTCATGGCTTCTTCAGGTTCGGTGAAATGAACATGCTGCCTGGGTAATCTTCGCAGCAGCATGTATGGACTAATAAGTCAGTTTTGCGATGCCGGTGATTTTGCCGCCATCCACTTTCAGGCCGCGGGTGGCTTTGGCGGTAACGGCGTCGAAGGCGTAGACGTAGCTGCCTTCTGCGTCGGTGATGCCGACATAGATGGTTTTACCGTCTCCCACCACCAGGTTGCAAAGGCTGGAAGTGGAAACGATATCGGCCGGCGCCCCGGTTACCCAGGCGAATGTCTGGGTGAGCACATCTGCCACGGCGAATTTCTTTTTGCCGGTGGTTTTCCCTTTTTCGGCATACATCTCCAGCAGGAATTTCCCGTTGCCGAAATACGTCTGGGTGGCGAAGCGATGGCCGCCTGATGCGGTTTCGAGGTTGAAGAAATAATTCTTGTCGAATTCCACGGCGTCCTTTTTAATACGCACTATGGCGGACGGTTTGGTACTCGCAGGCGCGCCGGCAGTTGTGGCCGATGCTCCGGAGAAACCATACAGGTCGCCGTCTTCGATCTGTACAAGACCGCTGTTGAAATAGGCGCCGAGAAAGCTGGTACGGTTGTCGCGGATAACCCTCTCCAACTGCAGCTGGGGATATGAAAACACTGCCACCCAGGTACTGTCCGGGAATGAAGTGCCGAATACATCGGGCGCGGCGCCCTTGATGCTCATATAGGGCGCGAACAACTTGTTGCCAGCCTGTGTAGCCCATGTAAAGTGTGCCCGCTCTCCGTTGCCGGCGAGGTTAACGATGTTGACCTGGGCTTCGCCGACGATCTGTGATTTATTGGCATCTATCCGGAAAATCAGGGCGTTCTGGTTGCCGGAGCGCGGTACTTTCATGGTCACGATATCATCCCCTATGATAGTATGCACCTGCACGGTTTCGCTCTGGAAGTCGGATACCTTGGTGAGCTGGCCCGCTGCATTCAGGTTGTAGGTGGTAACGGCGCCGGGGTTGCCCTGGCCGTACAACAGGCTGAAAAAGCGGTTGCGGTGGGTGATGTAATAACGGTATGAACCGTCCTGCTCCTTGCCGTTCCCCAGGGTGGAGATCGTGCCCGAAGTCAGATTGTCCGCCGTCAGCAGGTAATCGGCCACGCCGGTCGACGCGATGGGCGCGGACGCAATGATATATTTCGTTTTGCCGGTACCGCCGCCTTCACCGCCGTTACCGGGTTTATTGCTGTCTTTGGAGCAGGCCGTCCACAGGGTGCCCATACACAAAACCGGGAGTAAAAATTTGTTTGCCTTTTTCATGTTGCTGTTTATTAACTGGTTTATTTTTTAAAGAAGTATCTGAGTTTAACATAAAATGCCCGGCCGGGTTTCTGCAGGCTGAAATTGTCGTACAGCCGCGCATCCATCAGGTTTTTACATTCCAGCCCGATGTTGTACCTGCCGTTGGCGATGGCGTACACGGCATTGATGTCATGGCTCAGCTGCCGGGGGATGTCGAGCTTGTCGTCACCCAAACTGGGCCAGTACAGGTAATAGGCGTGCACAAACAGTACATTGTAACCCAGGCTCAGCGTGTTGCTTTTCCAGCCTACATTCGGCAGGAAAATGGACGCATCAGCATTGCCGAACAGAAAGGGCATGTTCGGGATCCGGTCGTTATACAGGATGCTGTACTCGCTGGAACCGGGCTCAAACCGGGTTTTGTTGCGGATGTTCTGGTAGGTAAGGTTCACGCCTGCCGTGAGCAGGTTTTTGAAAGAATACCTGATCTCCCCGTCGGCGCCTGCATTGGTTACCCGGTCCCGGTTTTCCATCACCTGTTTGGTCTGGTTCTGGTTCAGGGAGGCCCTGATGAAATCGCTGGTATTACGGTAAATCAGGTTGCCGTCGAAGTTGAAGCGGTGCACCTCGTTGATGTCGAAATGGTAATGCACGCCGAGGTTGAAATTGTCGCTTTTCTCCGGCCGCAGCGAAATATTGCCTTCGAGATTGAGGAGGTCGCCGAACAGCTCGTAGGTGTCGGGAAGCCGGTAGCTTCTTTCGTATGAGCCTTTCACCTGCAATTGCGGGGTGATGAAATACGACGAAGAAATACCGTAGCCGGTATTGTTGAACTTGTTCTCCTGGTTGCGGTAGGCGATGTCGCCCCAATTGCCGGTAGGGTTGTACGATTGTGCATACTTCGTTTGCTGTATGAAATATTTTACAAATACGGACGTGCTCCAGCGGGGATCATAATCGAACTTGTAACCCGCACCGATGATGTTTTTTGTGAGTTTTTGCGGCTGCTCGTATTTCACGCTTTCGGGATACAGCTTGTCGGAGCCTTTCCGGTCAAAGGTGTTAAACACATGGTTGAGCATAAAAGAATGCCGCCCGGCGAACCGGTAATCGACCGTAGTGGTCAGCAGCCCGTTGTTGTTGCGGTATTTGTATAAGGTGCGTTCCCGCTCTCCGCCCAGGCCATTGTACGTTTTGTACTGCTGGAACCAGTTGTACCGGCGGTAGAAGGTATCCACATTCTGTTCTTCGCCCAGGTTGTAGTTACCGGACACGCGCACATTCAGTCCCTTTACGAATAGATCGTTTTTGGCATATTTGAGGCTGGGCATTACGATGTTGCCGCGGGTGTAAAACTTCCCGAAAACGCTCACCATGCGGGCGCCCGTCTGCACGTCGGCGCGGTTCTGGCCGAGGGTGATGCCGAGCAGTAATTTGTCGGCGTACTTTTTATTCACCACGCCCACATTGGCGATGATGGTTTCGTTGTGATAATTGTCGTGAAAGCGGCGCACTTTCTGGTTGGGATAGTAAGCGCCGGTATGGATGTCTGCCACGTCTACATGTACGTGGTAATTGTTGTCCGAATAATTCTGGAATGCGTTGAGCTGGAAGGCGAAACCTTTGCCGGTAGTGAGGCCGGCGTTCACCGCGCTCCGGTGGGTGTTGAACGAACCGTAGGAGTAAGATACATCGAAGTATGTGCGCTGCTGGCTGCCGGTCGCGATGTTGACGGCTCCGCCCAGTGCATCGGATCCGAGCCACACCGGCACCACGCCTTTGTACACTTCCACGCGCTCGGCGAGGTTGATGGGGATATTGTTCAGCTGGAAGGAGGAGCCGAAATTATCCATGGGAATGCCGTCGATAAAAAAGCGTACCTGCCGGCCAGTAAACCCGTTCAGGGAAAAGTTGATGCGGGAACCCAGCCCGCCGTTTTCCCGTACCCGTACGCCGGATACCCGGTCGAGCGCATGGGAAAGGTCGAGCGTGGAATTGTACAGTTTGGTAGCATCGATGGCGGTGACGTTGTATGACTGGCGGTTCACCTCCTGCGTAAGCGTACGCCCGATCACCGTTACTTCATTGATGTGCTGTGCGGTGGCGCTTAGTTTGAAGTGCAGCGACTGGTTGCTGCCCGCTTTCAGGGCAATCTTCCTTTCCTGTTGTACATATCCCAGCGCCGTTATCACGATCGTGTAATCGCCGGCCGCCAATGCGGGCAACGTATAAAGGCCTTTGGTGTCTGAAAGGGCGCCGGTTTGGGTGTGCAGCACTTTTATCGTGGCAAAAGGGACCGGCGCACCGGCCGCATCGCGCACATAGCCGGAAACAAAGGCATGGCCGGTTTGCTGCGAAAAAGAAGAGAAGAAACAAAGGCATAGGAAGCCTGCTGACAATACTTTTATATATTGCATTTGCTTTTGGATTTTGACGAGTTCGAAAGTTCCACCCTGGTGGATGAGCCGTGTAGTTGACCGCTGTGCGGCTCTTTTATTTGTTAAAGCCCTGGAGATATGTTGTGTGGATTTTATGTCATGTCCGGTAAATTGATTGAAACCGCAAAATTCGTACAGGGCTTACGTTTAGCATAATCGGATCAGGAATAATAATTGCGAATTAGGGAATTTAACCGCTTGTATTTTACGATTCAATACTTGTGCATTTTGGATAATAAATTCCGTTTTGGGTAAGGTGCTACCGGTGTTTGTTTGCGGAATGCGTGCTGCCGGCTTCCGTTATGGACAACTGTTTGGAGATGTTACCGAATTTCCCGTCTGTTAAAATCGTTTTCCCATTTTGAGAAATGGTTGTGTGGATGCTGTTTCAACTTCGCGGAGCGGTTAAAAAAATACGCCCGGTATTGAGACCTGTAAGAACAAAACGCGCTCATCTGCTCACCATACTGAAAGATTCAGCAGCCGGTAGCGGCCTTTTATCCCTGTTGCGTTTATGGTATAAAGAGTGGAGGTTAACCGATGCCCAGTATGATTTTGGCGAGGTGGATCATGTCTTCACTGCCGGTATATTTGCCGGGCTCGTCGGAGAGTTTCACCACTTCCGTCCATTCCCCGTTCTGGGAACAGGCTTCGGTCATTTTGATGACGATGTTCATGGCGGCGGGGCCGGCGTCGTTGGTGAGGTTGGTGCCGATGCCGAACGACATGCCGATGCGGTTCCTGCAATGCTCCGCAATGCGGGCTACCTTTTCATAATTCAGCCCATCCGAAAAAATAATGGTTTTACTGCGCGGGTCGATGCCCATGCGCTGATAGTGCGCTACCACCTTATCTGCAAAGAGCAGTGGGTCGCCACTGTCGTGCCGCACGCCGTCGAACAGCTTCGAAAACATTTTATCGAACTGGCGAAAAAATACGTCTGTCGTATATGTGTCGGAGAGTGCAATGCCGAGGTCGCCCCGATACACCTGTACCCAGTGTTCCAGACCGAGGGCGTTGGCCATCTTGAAGCCGTACCGGGCGGCGTGGAACATGAACCACTCATGGGCATGGGTGCCGATAGGTTTGGTCTGGTGCAGCATGGCCATATGCACGTTGCTGCTGCCGATGAAGGGCCCGGTGCCGGATGCTTTCAGGACCCGCATCACGAGGCGGTGAACCTGGTAGGAGTGCCTTCTGCGTGTTCCGAACTCCGCTACGGTAACGCCGAGGGCGCGGTATTTTTCGATCTTGTCCGTTGTTCTGCGCATCACTTCTTCGTCGCTCACCCGGCTGGGCTCGCCAAGCAGGTAATACAGTTCGCAGATGAGCGACATCAATGGTACCTCCCACAAAATAGCTCTGTACCAAAGGCCTTCCACCCGCACCTCCAGGTCGGCGCCGGTCTGTTCGATATGCACTTCTTCGGGATCGTAACGATAGCCTTCCAGGAAATCGAGGTATACGGGGTCAAGGTAAGGGCAGGTTACCTGGAGGAAAACTTTCTCGTCGCGGGTCAGCTGCAGCTGTGCCATCCCGTTCACGGCGTCGCGCAGGGCCGCCGCAAAGCCGGGCGGGAAGGCGTGTTTACCGCGGTTGATAAACCTGTAGCGGGCCTTCGCGTAGGGAAACAGGCGTATTACGCCCTGCTGCATGGTGAACTTGTAGAAGTCGTTGTCGAGTATCGAGGCTAAAAGGTTCCGGTGCATACCGGAAGTTAGGGATAATCCGGAAATATAAGACGGCGGAGGCCGCGCAAATTGAACTGCCGGAAGCCCCAGTGACGGCGATTTTATCCGGAACGGCGGGTGCGGGTATCCGGCCTGGCGGATATGTGTTTTAAGAGAAGCTGGTTTTTAACACCATTTTAGGAAATAAATCGTCCCGGTAAAATGGCTCAAATCAAATGTGGAAGCCGTTCTCCGGATGTGTTGAATTCATCATTTGCCGGGACGGTTGGTCAATTTGATTTTTTCGGTTTGAACCGGATGAAACAGTTTTGCAAAACAAATCAGCACAATGATTCGCCAATTTAACCTAACTATTTGTTTGTGCCTGAGTTTGCTGTTGCCCACTATTGCCTTTGCCCAACAGGGAGAGGTGAACGGTTTTGTAAAAGACCGGAAGCAACAGCCATTGCCAGGCGCCACGGTGCTTTTAAAGAACTTAAAAGACTCCTCGCAGCTGAAAGCTGCCATGGCCGGAGACGATGGCCGCTTTTCCATTGCCGCGGTACCGCGCGGCAAATACCTGTTACAGGTCAGTTTTATCACTTATCAGACCCAATGGCTGGAGGTGAGCGTCCCTGAAAAGATGCCGCTTACCATTGTGCTGCCACCCGCCAGCACGAATCTCGAAACGGTACAGGTAACGGGTCGCAAGCCCACTATCGTATCGGAGCCCGGTAAAATGGTCATGAACGTGGAGAAGAGCGTGGTGTCGCAAAGTCAGAACGCCTTTGAATTATTGAAAGACCTTCCCGGCGTGACCGTTAGCAAAGACGGCGAAATTTCGGTGAAGGGCAAAAAAGGCGTGACCGTGATGCTGGACGGGGAACTGACCCAGCTCAGCGCCGCCCAGTTGAAAAACCTGCTGAAAGCCACCGCCGGCACGAGTATCAAGGCCATCGAGGTGTACAGCACGCCGCCGGCCAGTATGGATGCGGCAGGCAATGCGGGCGTCATCAACATCCGCTTCACCGGCAAAATTCAGCCCGGCCTCAACGGCTCCATTACGTCCGGTTTGGGTTGGGGCAAGTACATGAAAACGGACCACGGTTTCCAGCTTAATTACGGGAAAGGGAAATGGAATATCGGGACGAACTACACCTATTCGTATGATCGCAGCTGGTGGCACGACAGCATCAGCCGCAGCTACCTCGAGAACGGCAAGGAGCACCGCATGCAGCAGGTGCAGCATTATCCTGAGAAAATCAATTCCCATCTCGCCAAACTGTCTGTGCAGTATGCGATCGACAGCGCCCGCAGCATCAGCCTGCAACTGGGTTTTGACCAGAACAGCGCTCCGCAGAACGGTTATGCCTACACCCGTTTTATCCCCGATTCCACTTTGCACCAGCGGAACGATAACCTGAACAAGCAGCGTAATTTTAATTCCACCCTGCAATACAAATGGATGATCGACGGGAAAAGCCGCTTGTCGGCCGCTTTGCATACGGCCCAGCTGAAGCTGTACGGGCGCGATGAGTTCGATATCCGTACTCCCAACTCCCGGCGGCAGACGAGGAATTTTTATCCCGGTTCGATAGCAACATACACCGCCCGCGTTGACTACACACGGGAAACGATGTTCCTGGGTAAAGTGGAGGCCGGCGTCCGGCACGGGTATACGAGCATGGATAATACCCGTACCGCCGAAGTGTTGTCAGACACCTGGTGGAAAGACGCCGCTAACAGCAACCGCTTCCGCTTTTCGGAACATATCAGCGCCCTCTATGCTCAAACGGAGTTGACGAGAGGCAAATGGAGCTATCGCCTTGGCCTGCGCGCAGAGCATACCGCCAATAAGGGGGATTCGCTGCAGGGGCCGGTGCTGGTGAAGCAGGACTATTGGTCGCTTTTTCCCAACGCCGCGTTGTCGTACAGCGTCAGTGACAACTACAAAATCACCGCATCGTATGCCCGGCGCATTGAGCGCCCGGACTACCAGCTGCTGAACCCGGCGATCCGTTACCTTGATCCCTTCACGATAGAAACCGGTCTGCCCACCCTGCGCCCGCAGTTTTCCCAGAACTTCGAGCTTACGCAAACCTTTTTCAAATACGCAGAACTGGCTGTGGGGTACAACCGGGTGAAAAATCCGATGGTGTACACTATCCAGCAGGACGACAACAGCCCGGTCGTAACATACACCACCCTGAACGCCTCGCTGCAACACGTATTTCACGGTTCGTTATCGTTCCCGCTGCCGTTGCCGGCATGGTGGGAGAATTACAACACGGTATACGGAAGTATCTCCCGGTACGGCGGTGGACTGGCGGGCAGGGATTTTAAGGAGCGGGCGGCATCGTGGGGTTTCTCCACCAATAACTCTTTCAAACTGCCTGCGAAATTTACAGTGGAACTGAATGCCTGGTACGATGGCGGCGGTTTATATGGTGCGCTGCGATATAAATCTTTGGCCGAAGTGAGTGCCGGATTTTCCAAACAGCTGCTCGACGACCGGCTGACCGTGGGATTCAGCGTGTCTGATATTTTCCGGACGAACCGCTACCGCACGGTGGATGCCACCAACAAAGCCGCGCCGTTTTACCTGGAAGGTACCTGGGAATCGCGCATCGCGAAACTGAGCCTTACCTGGCGCTTCGGCCGCATAGCGTCCAAAAAGGCGGAGGAAGCGGTGGAAGAGAACGACCGGATGTCCGGGAAGAAGGGGATGAAGAGATAGGGACGAAGTTGACCAGTCATCCTGCATTGAAAAAGAGGATAGCTATCCCGGGAAAAAAATGGTTGGTAATGGCGCTGACGGTAGATAAAGCAGCGTAGCCAGAGAACGGAAAATAGGTGAAATGCCGATCCGCAGTAAGGGTCGGCATTTTTTATTAAAGGTGCATATCGGTTTCCCGAACCTGTTCGTGCTCACCGCGCCGCCCGTCATAAAACAGTCCGCTATACGCAACTGATTAATTATCTTGTCGGCATGTGTAAATACGCCCGGTGCCTTATTACTTTACTGTTTCTCCCCTGGAGCCTCACGCTCCATGCCCAGGTTTTTTCCGACAATTTCGGGCAGTTCAAAGGAACGCCTTTGCATTATGTGTGTTATCAGACCAGCGCTCCGCTTCAGATCGATGGCGCGGCCAGTGAAGCGGCGTGGCAGCAGGCTGCCTGGACGGAAGACTTCCAGGATATCGAAGGCAGCAGCAAGCCTGCACCTTCGCAGCGTACCCGTGTGAAAATGCTTTGGGATGCCACACATCTTTACATACTGGCGGAAATGGAAGAGCAGCATATCTGGGGGAAACTCCGGGAAAAGGATACCATCATCTTTCACGATAACGACTTTGAAGTATTTATCGACCCGGACGGGGATACCCATCAGTATTATGAAATAGAAATCAACGCGCTTAATACGGTAATGGATCTGTATATGCCTAAACCTTACCGGAACGGAGGCATGGCGCTGCTGAACTGGGACGCCAAAGGACTGCAGACGGCAGTGCGTATCAACGGTACATTGAACAACCCGGCAGACAAAGACCATTCCTGGACCGTTGAAATGGCTATTCCTTTTAAATCGCTAAGTTTTTACCGCGGGCGAACGCAACCCGCCGACGGCAGCAACTGGAGAATCAATTTTTCCCGTGTGCAGTGGGATACCGATATCCGAAACGGACAATACCTGAAGCGGCCGGGTGTGCCGGAATACAATTGGGTATGGTCGCCGCAGGAGATCATCAACATGCATGCCCCCGAACGGTGGGGTTATCTGCAGTTCAGCGCAAAACCGGCAGGAGGTGATGCCACTGCTTTTGTGGCGCCTGCGGGCATGGCGGCCCGTCGCATATTGTGGGATGTGTATTACCGCCAGCAACAGTACCTGCGGAAACACCGCCGCTATGCCACAGAAGCGGGTATGCTGGGAATGCCGGCCGCCTCACCGGCTCCGGAGATCGAAGCCACCAGTTCGCAGTTCACCGCCACTGTCCGGGACGGCGGCATTGTAACGGTGATCAACCACGAAGGAAAGATTACTTCGCATCGTGAGCAAAGGCCGTAGTAGAGAATGAAAATTTGCGCCATATTTGCAAACGGGACGACAGCAATGACGAAAATAAATTCCCCGGTGTATGAATAGCCGTCAGTTCGCGTGAAGAGATAGCATAACAGGAAGCAATCATTATGAAACCCAACATCTTCTCACATCATGGATAAACGTCACTTTATAAAATCGTTAGGCGTAGGCAGTCTCGCACTAATGGAACCCGGTCTGGTGGCTAAATCCGCCGCATTGCCGGAGCAGACCGAACCAGCAAAGGCGCAGCATCGCGTTTGGATAAACCCCAATCATAAAGACACCGCCGCGGAGCTGAAGCAGCGTTATGCCGGTTATAAACAGGCGGGTATCGGGGTGATATATTTTGAAGAAGACAGCCCGCCACATTTTAAAACCGCGAAAGAAGCCGGGATAGAGGCACACCGGTGGTTCTGGACGATGAACCGCAACGACAAGGAACTGCTGGCCAAACACCCCGAATGGTTTTCACAAAACCGGAAAGGAGATTCCTGCGCCACCAAACCGCCGTATGTGGACTATTACCGTTTCCTCTGCCCGAACAAACCGGGTGTAGTAGCGCACCTGCGCGAACAGGCGGAGCGTATCCTGTCGAAAGACTATGTGGACGGCCTGCATCTGGATTATATCCGTTTTGTGGACGTCATCCTGCCTGTGAACCTCTGGGCCAAATATGGCATCGACCAGTCGAAGGAATTGCCGGAATACGACTTCTGCTACTGCAGTGATTGCCGCGACAAATACAAAAAGTCGTACAGCACGGATCCGCTGGAGATGGCGCATCCCGATCAAATCCCTTCATGGCGGCGGTTCCGTTACAACAGCATTACGAATGTGGTGAGCAATATGGCCGAAGTGGCCCGTCAGCATAAAAAGCCTATCACGGCGGCCGTATTTCCCACGCCGGAAATCGCCAAACGGATTGTGCGCCAGGATTGGGTAAACTGGCCGCTCAATGCCGTATGCCCGATGATCTATCACGGCTTTTACAAAGAGGGCGTACAATGGATCGGCGATGCGGTGGCGGAAGGGGTAAAGGCCCTGCACGGCAGTTTCCCTTTATATGCCGGCCTTTTCCTGCCGGATTTCGACGGAGATGCAGCGCAGATCAGGAAAGGTGTACAGCTGGCGCTGGAGAACGGCGCTGCGGGGGTATCGGTGTTTGGCACGCTGACGCCGGAGGTATTGGGAATATTGAAGGAAACGGTGTGATGAGGGAATGCTACTACCCCATAAACACATCATCCCTCGTCAGATCATAAAACAGGTTTTGCAGCTGGTGCAGGTGCTGCAATGGCCGGCCGTATGGCGCCCACCCTGCCGCACTCTGCGCTACCGGCTGAAACGCACCGTCCGTTTCGCGGAGGTAGATGCTGTCTTTCCGGTTGTATTTATAACTGTATACCTCCGGGTCTTCGCCATATTCCTGTTCGCCCGGCAGGAACCCGAATTTCAGAAGGTGATCGGCTTCCAGTAAGAAAGGATGCACTTTTTCCAGCGGCAGTTTGCTCCTGGGCAGTCCCGAATTATAGACATGCCCTTCCAGAACGCCTTCCACGCGGAAGGGCGTTTCGATCATATTGTAATCGTAATACCATACCATATTGCCGATACGGATGTCTGTTTCTTCGATCATAGTGGTAACAATACGCAAATATAGGCACAGCAAGGCTTTGCAAGTAATATGTTAATATGCCTTTCGCCCGGTCATAATTTTAAGAAAAATCCTATATTTAGCGTGGCGAATTATTCATATTTGCTTGATTTTTAAATCATTCCGATGACGAACCAACTACGTAGCAGGCAGGAGGCGCATCTGCAAAGTGCTCTTCAGCTTGCTCCCATAGGGGCGTTTCTGGCGGATTTGGAGGGAAATTGTTTCTTTGTTAATAAAGAATGGGAAAAAATATCAGGTCTCACTGCTAAAGAATCTCAAGGTAAAGGCTGGCTGAAGATCATTGTAAAAGAAGATATCCCTGCAGTAGCCGCCACCATGAAAAATGCGGTCTCATCGCCCCAGGAGCCGCTCCACTTTTCTTACCGGATTATCCACCCGCAGCAAGGCATGCGCTATTGCGAGGTTAGTGCCCGCTTCTTTACCGATACCTCGGGCGAAAACTGCTTTTTAGGGTATGTGCAGGATGTGACCATTCAGAAAGAAGCGGAACGGAAGCAAATGGAACTGACCACCCACCTCCAGTCGCTGATCGCCTCACTGGAAGATATCGTTTTTGAAATAGACGGCAACCAGGTTTTTCTCAACGTATGGGTGCACGACGAAAGCAAACTGTACATGCCCCGGGAAGCCTTTTTGGGTAAAAGCATCAGTGAGGTGCTGGGCCCTCAGGCGTTGCTGTTCAGCAGACTGCTGACGGATGTGATGACAAGTGGCCAGGAACGGGAAATCGTTTACCGGCACTGGGACAGCTCCGTCAATCAATGGTACAAGGCCAGGGCGAAGCCGGTGGTGCGAAAACCGGATCCCTCCGATTGTATCATGATCATCAGCATCGCCGATGTTACCGCCCAGAAAACCGCCGAGCTCTCGCTGCAGGAAACCAAATACAGCCTTGAGCTGAGCAACCAGCTGCTCGACGTAAGCCAGCAGCTAAGCCAGACGGGTGGTTGGGAATACAACCGGCAGACGGGTGAAGTGTTCTGGACCAAACATACCTATCTCATTTACGACGTGGATGAAAGTTTCCAGCCCACCCTGGAAAGTTCGATGCAGTTTTTTCACCCGGACGACCGGGCGCTGCTCGACAAATATGCCGGCGAAGCCATTCGTGATAAAAAGCCGTACGACCTGGAAGTGCGCGTCACCACCGCCAAAAACGTGGAGAAATGGCTGCGCGCCATCGGCGTGCCGGTGGAGAAAGACGGGGAAGTGGTGATGATCAGGGGTGCGCTGATGGACATCACGCAAAAGAAAACCGACGAACTGGAGCTTATTACGGCGAAAAACTTCGCGGAAGACGCGGCCCGGGCCAAGGCTGACTTCCTGTCGATCATGAGCCACGAGATCCGGACTCCGCTCAACGGTATCATCGGTATCGCCAACCTGCTCCAGCTGAACCACGCAGAAGACCAGAAAGAATACGTCAGCAACCTGATTTTTTCCGCTGACCACCTGCTGCAACTTATTAACGATATCCTAGATCTCAACAAGATCGAAAGAGATCAGTTTGAAATGACCTACTCCGTTGTTAACCTGCACGAGCTGGTGAAGAATATCCACAACCAGTTCAAGTCGCTGGCAGATGCCAAAAAACTGAAGCTGATCAGCACAATTGACAGCGAGATTCCCAAAAAGGTAAATGCGGACGTCATCCGGCTGAGTCAGATATTGAATAACCTCACCAGCAACGCGATTCATTACACTGAAAAAGGAAGTATCACGATCAGCCTCCAACTGGTTAAAAAGCACAAGGAAAAAGTGAATGTCCATTTTTCAGTGAAGGACACGGGCGTAGGCATTCCGGAAAAATACCACGGCGCGGTGTTCGAAAGTTTCCGGCAGGTAGAGCAGCCCGGCGCCAGGAAACAAGCCGGGACCGGGCTTGGCCTCACCATCACGCAAAAACTCATCGAGCTGCACAAAAGCAAAATTTTCCTGGAAAGCACGCCGGGCGAAGGCACGGAGTTTCATTTCGATATCCTCTTCGACCTGCCCACCAAAAAGAACCGGCCGCCGGAACGGGCGAAAATCTCCGAGCTATCGGCCTACGAAAGAAAATTCAAGGGTATGCGGCTGTTGTTTGTAGAAGACAACCAGATCAACGTGATGGTCGCAAAGAGGCAGCTGGAATATTTCGGTATTCGGCCCGACTGTGCGCTCAACGGAACGGAGGCGGTGCTGCTCCTGAAGGAAAACCAATACGACGTTGCTTTCATCGACCTGCATATGCCTGAAATGGACGGTTACGAGCTATCCGAAATCATCCGGAAAGAATATCCCGAAGTACACATCGTCATTTTCACGGCAGACATTATGCCAGAAGTACGAAGAAAGTTTGCCAGGAGAGGAATATTCGACATCCTGAACAAACCCTTCTTCCCGCGCGAAATGCTTTCCACCCTGCTGAAGATTGCCCAGGTGAGAAAGCTGGAAATCTGATTTACCTCGCCAGCACTTCTTCTATCTGCCGGTAGAGCTTTTCTTTATCATCCGGCTGAAAGGCCTTTGCGACGGCCGGTTTTCCCGTTTTGTCGAAGATGAAATACTGGGGGTAATATTCCCTTTTGTCGGGGTGCTCCGCTAACAGTTCTTTCCAGATGGGCGCAATGGTCTGCCTGTTTTTACGGAAGTGGATGCCGGCCAGGCCGTTCACTTTGATAAATTCTCTCCAGGTGTTTTCCCGGTGATCTTCATCCATATCGAGATACACGAAGGCTACTGCCTTGTTTTTAAATGCGGCTTTGAGCGGCCCGGTGTGTTTCAGCTGTTCCTTGCATGGCCCGCACCAGGTGCCCCATACGTCTAGGTATACGACCTTCCCTTTGAGCGTCTTTATCACATCATAAATCGACCGCACACTGTCTATCACAACGATGTCTTTATTGGAGGCATGCTGTGCCAGCATTTGCCGGAGCCCGTTTATTTTCTGATCGATATCGGGATTGAACCTGCTGGCCGGGAACCGTTGCCGGAAAGCCGCGGCCAGGTGCTGCGCCTGCGTCAGGTCTTTGTATTGATACAGGTTGATGATCTGTTGGTAGTTGTAAACCTCCGTTACATCCGGCGGGAAATTCTGGAGGCTGCCAATCCAGCGCCAATACGGTTTCCCATATTTGTTGACCAGTACCGTTGCACTGTCCAGACTAATCCCGAAATACGGGATAGGTTCACTGGAAGGGATATTTTCTTTCTTTATCTGCCTGAATGCTTTTGTTTCGAGATAGCGCACGTAATTGCCGGCAAACGCAAAGTACTGGGGCCCTGCCGGCCAAACTTCCGGTTCAATCCTGCTGCTGTCGAATACGCTGATGATGAAACTGTCGAGCGCCGCCCTGTTCCGCATGTTGCTGCGGGCCAGGTCGTTCAGGTGATTGAAGGTGAGGTATCGCAATTCGGCGGCAATCAATTTTTTATATGACCACGGAAGGTCGGATGCCTGAACGGTATTCGTTTTTTGCTGCTGCTGGTGAAAATACGGCTGCCTGATGGTGCTGTTCAATTCATCCAGCGGCATCAAGCCGGTTTCATGTTGGAGAAAAAACGGTGTTTCGTCAAAATTGATTTTCCGGAGGAGGGTATTTTCCTGCAATGCGCTACCGGATAATGGCTGTAACTGTTTGTTCTGTTCATCCCACTGCACTGTCAGTTCTTTTCCGGGAGATAACAGCAGGCTGTATGAACGACGCTGGTAATAAAGCGAGGCGAAGCGGATGGATTGCGCCGGCAGCGCGATGTTGAACGTGCCATCTCCTGCCACGGGGATACGGACGGTGTTTTCGGGATGAAAGCCATATATCAGCGGAATATTGATGGCCAGGCTGTCTTTCCCGCTGTAGTGCAGGATTTTTCCTTTCAGTTGAAACTGGGCCCATGCTGGAACGGTGGCGGAGAGAAACAATAATATCAATATCTTTTTCATGTTCCAATAATACGGTGGCGGTATACCGTATTGCTGGAAATGTGATGAAACGGCCGGGAAGGGGGATGGACATACAAAAAAGGGATGCAAAGCAAGAAGGGCCCGGGTGTTCTCCTGAGCCCCTGATGACTCGTTGCCATTACCTGTTATTGTGCCACTTTGATATAGCCCCATCCTTCTTTCTGGCGGGTCATGATGTCGTAAATAGCATCCGGTACTACCTGTACGCCTTCGATCAGCGCCGACGGGGCGATGTTTTTTCTCTTCATCGTATAGCCGCACACCTTGAACACCACTTTGTGGTCTTTGATCAACGTTTCGATGTCTTTTCTGTAGGGGGAATTTTCTTTGCTCACGAGAGATAAGCCTTCGCTGTACATCGCCACTTCCAGGGTGGCGTCCGGCCGGGATTCCATGATCGCCTTGACCTGCCGGATAACAGCCTGTTGGTTGGCGGGTTCCTTGCTGGTCAGATCAAAAATGACACGGTAGGGCGCGTTTTGCGCCTGCACGGCGATGCCGGCAAAGCATAGTAAAATCAGTGCGAATATCTTTTTCATGGTTTATTTTTTTGTGATGCAGATCTGTTTTGCTGGATGGGCCCGAAAGGGCCGTATTTATGCTGTACTGTGGAAAATGTATCCGGGAATGGCCCGAATGGATGGTCGATTGGCTTGGTGCGGATATCGGGCCAGTCTGCCGCGAATGCTTTTGCCGGCCGCGGTTGTGACACGATGAAGGCCGCAACGTTCCAGGCTTCCGTATCGCTGAGCTGCGGCAATGCGTAAGACGAACCGGGCGGCATATTGTTCTTGATGAAACCGGCCATTTTGGTGAGGCGGTAAATGCCGGCCCCGGTGTTGAAGCTGCCGCTGCCCCACAAAGGAGGATATAGATAACCGGCAGCGGCTATGTTTTTTTTGCCAGCGCCATCTGCCCCATGGCATTGCATGCACTTCTGCTGATATACCAGGTTGCCGGCGACCGGATCGGCGGCAAAGATGGGATAAGGCAGCAGGGTTGTGCCGGTGCCCACAGGCCTGGTTCCTTTGGGAACGCCCTGTCCCAGCCATCGCATGTACGCCACTATCGCCTGCATTTCCAGGCCGGTGCTGTCGATCGCCCGGCCGTTCATGCTGCGCTCAAAACAATCGTTTATTTTTTTCTCGAGCGATTCCACTGTGCCGCTGCGCTCCCTGAATTTGGGATATGTCGAAAACGCAGCCGCGTAATTATTGGCAAGATGTGTCGTGCCGGCGGAGAGGTGGCAGTTCTGGCAGTTCATGCCATTGCTGGCGTGCGCTACCGTTCCGTTGGGGCCGAGATAAAAAGCAGTGTTGGCGATCAGCGCCCGCCCATACCGGATGAGTTGACCGTTGCCGGTATGGGGGATGGATGCGGTGTCGGGCGCAGACCACTGCTGTTCCACTGCTTTTTTATCTCTCGTGCAGCGGCACAAAAAAACAACTGCCAGCAGGAGAACTGCCGGCCCGGGGGAGCGCAATGCTTTCATACCTAACCTGCAAAACAATACCCACATCCTCTTTCCTGGGCGCGGCCAATGGCCCATACACCGGAAGGCACCACCTGTATGCCGGGCAGCACACCCGCAAGCCATTCAGCTTTCACAGTGGCAGGATCGAGGCCCATGGAGGTGGCTACGGCTGCGCTGTACACGGTGATGGCCATATTACATACGCAGAACATTACGCCGCTCTTTTGCAATTGGTCTATACCGATTTCCACCGGCCCTACACCAGGTACAGTAAAGTCGTCGGGTTTCGGTTGCCAGAACGGATTTCGTAATGAAGCGGCATGCGTGGCCGGATCTTCAGCCTTGAACACTTCACCGAATTTGTATTTGCTCCACAAGGCATGATTCATTGCATAAGGGATGGCATCGTGCCGGAGTACGACCACCACGGAGCATTCTTTTTCGGGGGTGCCGGTAGCGGCATTGGTGAGCAGAAACACCTTTGGCCAGGCGAATGGAAATATGCCGTGGGGCTGGGTGGCGTCCACCACCAGCCGGTGTTTTCCATTTATTTTTTTGAACCAGGCATCCGCCTCATCCGGTAGCCCGGCCTGCTCTGCCAGCCCCGCCTGCAGTTGCATGGGACCGGCCAGCATGGCGAGGCCCAGTGAAGTAGCGCCGAACGCTGCTTTGCTCAAAAAATCACGGCGTGTGGAACGAAGATCATGAATAGACACTGACATGTGATATCATTTAATGATGAACAAAATGTCTCCAGAATGGTCTTTCATGTTTTGAAGGAATGTGGCCGGAACAGATTTTTCCCGGGCGGTGGAATCAACCGCCGGTTACATCATGCTTTGGGGTAGGAGTGGTGACGGGATGGTATTCTTATCTTGCGAAGGTCTGTAAAATTTTGTGTTCTGCGTATAAACCTGCCTGCGTTAACATCGCATTATCAATTGCCTGCTTTAAAAAAGAATGTGCCTCCGTGTTTGCAGCGGCAGGCCGGGAAAGAGATTCTCCGGGAATAATATTTTCCCTGCAGCGACTTCTTTCGGTGTGTGACCGCTAAAAAATTTGAAATCCCGTGTAAAATGCGACTGATCTGCATATCCTAGTTGGTAGGCGATGCCGGACAATTTAGGATCGGGCTGCTGATGCAATAGTTGCAGCGCCGCCTGGAATTTGATGACACGGATATAGGTGTTCAGCGGGATGCCGGCCCTTTCTTTAAACCGCCGCTGGAATTGCCGTTCGGATATGTTGTAATGTTTGAAGATGTTCCCTGTACTGACAGCACTGATATTTTGCTGAATGGAAGAAAAGCTGTCTTCGATCAGGCGGTCGGTTTTGCCGTACCCACTCAGTTTTTTCCAGATGAAATCAAACAGGTACCGGCAGATTTTTTCCGGTTTTTCGAGGTTCAGGAGTACCTCATTGATACGGTACCCGGCAAGATCATCGAGGTTGGCGTAGCCATCGGCCAGCAGGTCTGCATCTATCTTGAATATATCCTTGACGGCATGCGGCCTGAAGAAAATGCCGATGGTAAAAGCCTCACCGTGAAGGCGGTTTACAAACGGTGCTGAACTTTGCCCATATACGAAGCCCACCGGCAGCGGGTTGCCGTTTTCTTCGCTGATAGCCGTCCGGCCTTGTAAATGTTGTACAACGAGGCCATGCCGCCCGTCCGGGATAAGCCGTACCTGCTTTGCCGAAAGCCCTTTCCCGGCAGCTGAATACCAGCCGAACGAGATATGGTTGCTGAGATGGCCCGGAGGCTGGATGAGGATCATCAGGTAATTTTTATGCCTGTTTCATGGCAATTGTTTCGAAGTTAACAAAAAAGCCCTGCTCTGCCGAACCGGAAAGATGTCGGTTCTGTTCTATTTTAAATTTCTCCGGCAATGTAATTTTAGCACCCATAGCAGATATGTAAACATATGATGGAAACAATAACAATCAGGCCGGTTAGCGCGGGAGATATTCCACAGGCTGCACACGTGGTCACAAAAGCTATGTTGCACAACCCCCTGCATCTGGCAGTGTTCGGGTCGGCGGATGAGCGGGTGGAACGGATGCAGGTGGCGATGTTCACCAGGGTGCTGAAACTGGAGGAGTGTAACCTGTTTGCCGCCTGGGCGGGAAATGAGATGGCAGGGGTGATGAATTATTATGAGCCCGGCTGCTGCCAGATCAGTCCACTCAAGACACTGGGCATGTTACCCGGCCTGCTGGGCGTATTGGGCACCCGGTTGCCGCGGGTGCTGAAATGGAAGGCAAACTGGGGCCGTCATGATCCTGCGCTCAGGCACTATCATTTTGGCCCGCTGGCCGTATTGCCCGCCATGCAGGGCCGTGGAATAGGCGCCGCATTGCTGACGCATTTCTGCAAAGTTGCAGACGGGCAACAAACGCCCGCATACCTGGAAACCGACAAAAAAGAGAATGTAAGGCTGTATGAACGGTTCGGGTTCAGGGTGGTGGAAGAAGATACGTTGTTTAACGTTCAAAACTGGTTCATGGTAAGAACGGTAAATCATAAAACACAATAACAATGGGGAAATTATCACTCCAGGTGCAGATGTCGGTAGACGGATGCATCGCGGGCAAGAACGGGGAAATGGACTGGATGATCTGGAACTGGGACGATGCGCTGAAAAATTACGTCGGTGGAATAGCGCCGGCTGCGGGTACCATCCTGCTGGGGAGAAAGATGACGGACGGGTTTATCTCCACCTGGTCCGCCATCAGGAACAACCCGGGCGATCCGGAACAGGCGTTCGCGCAAAGGATGATGGATACGCCTAAAGTGGTGTTCAGTCGTACGATGACCGAATCGCCCTGGGAAAACACAGTCATTGCCGCCGGCGATGTTGCAGCAGCGGTGAGCGATATCAAAAGCAGGGATGAAAAAGAAGTGATGGCCTATGGCGGCGCAAACTTTGCGGTATCCCTGATCAATAGCGGGCTGATTGACGAATACCACCTGTTCGTGAACCCGGTATTGCTGGGGGAGGGCCTGTCTATTTTCAGCGCACTGAATACCCGGACAAAACTGCGGCTCAAACAATCCATCCGGTTCGACTGCGGCATCGTGTTGTTGAACTATGTGCCCGAACAGGCATGGCGGGGCCAACAGGGAAAAGGTATCCCGGAAGAATCCGGGATACCGCTGTTTGGATCAGATTAGCAGCATTATACTAAAGTGAGGAATTTTGCCCTGGCTTCTTTTTTCTTCTTGCCGATATATGCATTCTTCGCGCTTTCGATTTTAGCGCCCACACCGGTGGTACGCATGTCGAAATGCATCATGTCGCCATACCTGCCGCCCCAGTCAAACCCTGCTTCCACCATACCTTGCATGAATTCCCGCGACAGACTGAGGAACCCGCCCTTCCGGAAAATGGCTTCAGGGTTTTTTCTCGTGCCTTTCCAGGCACCGGTGATGTCTTTCAGGTCTTTTTTGATGACCGCAGTAGCCTGCGCCAGCGTTTTTCCATACCAGTAACCGGTTTGTGCAGCGTTTAACCTTGCCTGCAGTGCATCCGGGCTCTCCAGGTAACCGAAATAACGTTCCAGGTGTTTGTCGAGCACGGAAAATTCGTCGTACAACCGCATATAATCTGCGGGTTTGAGCAGTCCCGACCATGCGCCCCAGTCCACAGTTTTGATGAGGCCGCCGGTATTGAGCAGTCCCACTTTTTTCATGAACTGGTTGAAAGCGGCATGCCCTCCAGGTTGTATGTACGGGTTACCGTTATAGTTGATGTCGAGGGCTAGGCCGAACATATGGTACGAATAGGTGGCGGTGGAAGAAGTGCCGCGGGAAGCTGCCATCCCTTCCTGCGTCAGCCCGAGCATATCCCCGATGGCCGTAGCACTCTTGCCGGGATATTTTTCCATGAACTTCGCTTCAGTTTTCTGCAGGAGCTTCGCCAGCGAAACATGCACGTATTGCCCGGATTTAAGTTTTCTGCCCAGGAAAGACACCTGGGTGAAACTGTTGAACCATTTATCCGGATCCTCGCCCGCATTGCGCACGATCGCTTTCAGGTACACCGCCGGCGCTTCTTTTATTTCCGCCAGTTTGCCGCTTTTACTCGCCTTGACGATCGTGATGGGATCCTGGTACAGCGGGAGTTTCACAAGCTTCAGCGAGCTTGTTGCAGGTGCTTCCTGCTGCAGGCCGGAAGTGCTGCCACCATTGAACCATGGCCTTTGGTCGATTTCATTTTTCCAGGCGTATGGAATGATGTTCTGATGATTCGTGCGTGCTTTCGGCGCAATATTGTGCATGTTAGGATGCAGGCTTTGCAGCTTGTCACCGTTCACGCCCGGCCTGCTTTTCTGCCCCGCGGCGTTATGCGCCCAATAGTGATAGAGCACATTTTTTTTCCGGTCTTTCTGCAGCCAGCTGTCATACGCGTATCCGTACAGGCAGTCGAATCCCCAGCATTCATCGATGTGGCTGCTGAGACGGTTGGTAGTCGCCAAGATGCCGCTGAGCGGTTTGCCGCCGGCGGAATGTGCGGCGATGATGATGCGGCCAGGCGCAGCTTCCTGCGGCAGCAATTGCTGCGCTTTCAGTGCTTCCAGGCAGGCATCGATGAATTTATCGAAGCCGTTTTTCCTGTTCAGCAATACCAGGCTGCTTTGCGGATTGCTGCCCAGTGTGGGCGCCAGCATAATGGCGTTTTTACCACTGCCTGCAAAAAGCTCGCGAATATTCGCGTAGCTTTTCCAGTACGATGAAATTCCGTTCGTTTCATCGCCGCGTTTGTAGAGACCATGCAGGTATACAAGAATATTCACGGTGGACGATGGTTTGAACGTATCCGGAAGGAATGCCCCGGTTTTCCGTTTATGGCCTTTGATCACACTCACATTGAGATAAGCTGTGGTGCCGCCCGGCGCGCCGGTTTCCTGTTCTTCATAAAATGTAGCTTCATCCTCACCGAAGGTTTCGTCGTCATATTCATCTTCCTCGTACTCCGTTTCTTCCCCGGCTGAAAGCAGCTCGTCATATTCTTCCTCCTCTTCCGTTTCGTTGTATACATCTTCTTCATATTCGTACTCGTCGTTTTCCTCCGATTCCGCTTCATCAGCCGCATACTCGTTTTCGGCATGATCCTCGTATTCCCTTTCTTCATCCGCTTCATCACTGAAGGTATCTTCATATTCATCGTCTGCTTCTTCGTATTCGGATTCGTATACCTCGGCTTCAGGCTCGTCGTAGAATTCCCCGGGTGTTTCGAATTCATCTTCGGGCTCAAGCTCCGGCACCGGTTGTGGGGTAGTGAGCGTGACGATGGTGCCTTTGGCGGTTTCTTCCACCAGCCTGCTCCAGCCTTTTCTTATGAGAATAGCTTTATACTTTTCCAGCCACGCCGCGGGGTCGGGGTGACTGTCCGCATAACTCCGCACGGCCTCTGCGATGGCGCTTGTGGACATGCTCGGGTTGTTGTTGAAACTTTCCTGGAAAAGGCCCCGGATGTAGGCGTGGCGGTTGTAGTAGTTGTTGATGAATTTGGTGTAAAGGGTGTTGCCCGTGTCCTGGTGATTGTTTTTCAGCCGGCTTTTCAGCCCTGCTTTCTGTTTATCGAGGTACTGTACGGCATATTTCACCTGCGCTTCGATAATGTCCGGGTCGAAACCGGCATAATAAAACCGCTCCGCCCAGCCGTTCCACCGCAGTTGTGAACGGTCTTTGTTATCCACGCCCACAATGGCGGGATGCACTTCGGATGAGGAGAAACGATAGGTCTTCACCGGGTCGAGCGCAATGCCGTAGCGGGCAAACGCGGTGGGCGCCATGCTGATCAGTTTTTGTAGCTTGCCTACATGCAGCGTGAGCTGGAGAAAACCGAAACTCACAAGACCGCCGTCGTACGAATTCAATACCTGGATGCGGCCGCCGGATTCTACATTGGCCATGCGCTGGATGATGTCGAGCTGGTCCTGCGTGAGTGCGAACTGCCGTGTGGTGTGCAGCCGGCCGATGGCTTTATCGGCCCGCTCGGCGGTCATCAGTTTGGAGCTGCTGCCCACGCCGGTGATAGCACTGCCCTTTTTGGGGCGGTAAGTGGTTTTGACGAATCCGAAGGGAACGTCTTCCCTGCCGCTGAGCGCAGCGATGAAACCTTTACTGAATAAAGCCTTGCGGGCTTCCAGTAATTTGGCCCGCAGGCGTTCCCAGGCAGCGGTGAAAGCTTTCTTCTCGGCTTTGGTCATGTTTTGCTGCGGCTTGGCGCCCAGCTGCGGCAGCGTGGCGTATGTCAGTTTTTCCAGGTGCACGGCCATCTGTTGCCGGCTGCCCCACTGCCGCACCACACTTTCGGGTATGGCGGGCAATGTAGCGGCAACGGGAGATGGCGTTTCCGGTTCAAATACATCTGCTGCTTCTTCGGCCGCTGTTGCCAGCTCCGGGAAAAGAAACGGCGTATCGAGCTCCATCTCGCTGCCGTCTTCCCTCCTGAACCAGACTCTGCGATGCTGGCGCCGGCGGAATTTGTTGTATGGGGAAAAATCTTCCTGACTATCCAGGATAGAATCCCCGGGCCTATGGTTATCCATAAACAATGATTTTGTTCGGTGATCAAATGGGTGTCACGACAGCAGCGCCGCGTGGCCGTTGTCCGCTACAATCCCGTTTCCTTTCTGCAGCGGCATGCTTTCGTATGTTTTTACAGCCCTTGCTTTCAGGTTGTTGCCGGACACATGAGAGTAGTTGAAAATAATCTGCTTCATGATGGCCGAAATGGGGGACGTATTGGCATACAATTGGGGGACATTGGCCTCGTCGTTGAAAATGCCTGATTCTACAAGGGTGAGCAGCAACGACATGTTATCTGCCAGGCGGAAGAGATTTTCACTCAGTCCGTTGGCCGGCACGCCTACGATATTGGCCAGGGCGAACAGCCGCTGGGCGGGGCTTTGCTCGTTGATGCCGAAAGCTTTCACAATGGGGCTGTTGTATTCCAGCGAAAGATGGAACCAGGCCATCATCGAAACGAAGAAGAACTCCTGTTTGGTGATGTCGCCATTATTGCGCTGTGACAGGAAATTTTTCTGCATTTCATACGCGCTGAAAGCGATGGCCGCATCGTCGATCGGCCTTCTGCCGGTGATGTTCGCTTCATTTTCGATACCGATCCAAACTTCTTCCGCAAATCTTTCGAAAGACCGGCGGTAGTTGAGGTGGGAGGATTTGGCTTTGTAATACGGGAGCTGTTCGTCGCCGGGCAGCGGGAAGCCGAAGAAGCGGTAGTACAGCCCGGAGCGGGTGAGGTACATGTCCGTACGCAGGTGGCTCACCATGTTGAACGACGAGAGTACCGGCGGATCCGCGAACCAGAGGGTTTCCGTATTGTGCAGCCATTGCAGCACTTCCGGAGTGAGGTTGATCTCGAAGTCCCCTTTGGCGTAATTCTCCACGAGCTTCCGGAATACTTTGTATATCTGGGTAGACTCTATCACGTACGCGTAGATCAGGTGATCCCACAGCGAATGGCCGGTGCAGGGATCGGTGGAGTCATTTTGCGTTACGAACTTGCTGGCGTTGAACCAGGAGTTGTCGAAAAGCGCGATGATGCTGTCCGGCAGGCCACGGAGGCCGGTTTTGTTTTCGGGATGGCCGGAAGGGAGGTTGTTGTTCCGCACGCGGAAAGACCAGGCGGATTCCAGCAGGGCATGCAGTTCGGCGGGATGCAGGTTGAATAGCGCGTCCGCACGGTCTGTGGTGGCCTTGCTGGGGTCGCTGATCAGCGTATTGGTGAAGGAGGATGCGTTGGTATAAACAATTCTTCTGAACATGATATTTTCGTTTTGGGGTTAAAGAATAATGCCGCCAGGCTGACAACGGATCAGTTCGAGGTTGCTGAACGTCCATACTTTTTCGGGGTCGCCTTTCAGGAGTTTGAAGTAGCGGCCGAACAGCAGTACGGCTGGCGGTGCGGGGTTTGCAACGGCAGATGCGGTGGTAAGGCCGGCGCTTCTGCCATCTGTGTGCACGGTCACTTCAGGGGGTGTTGTTTTTTCTTTTGACATGATTTTGTATTTGTGGGGTTATTGAATCGAGTTTCCTAAAAGATGCATCCAGGCCTGTTGCTGCTGCAGATACGCCGCGGCCTTTGCGGGCATGGTGGTTACCTGGTACCCGTTCCAGGCAAGCCTTGCCAGCGGCGCCTGCAGCAACAGCGGCGCGGATGTGTAGAATGCGTTTCCATATGTACCTGCCAGGCGTTCGAGACTGTCGGGGTGAACCGCCATCACATCGATGCACTGCGAAATACTTTTGCCCCGGAAGCCGCGGAGTGGAAAGTGGAGCAGCAGATGCACGATTTCGGGTAGCACCGGCAACGATGCGCGGATAAGTTTTTCCGCCGCCGGCCTCGCTGCCGCAACAGGATGTTTTTGTATCCAATGACTGCGCATCTTATCCCAAACCCCTTCGCCAAAGGCCTGCCGGCAACATTCCGTGCCAATCAGCACCCGCAGGAAACTGATAGGATGCGGATCGCCGGGAGAGTAGCGGAACACGTCGCGTGAAGCGCCGTCCACCACATCGTGCAAGGCGGCCACCGATGCAAAACCGGTGTGGGCGAAGGCAAAAATATCCGCGGCAATTTCCGATGCCCAGGCGGCCCAGCTGTTGGCGAAATCTTCCCCGTGTTTTTTCAGGCCGAGGCGCAGGGCCGTTGCCAGTTCATCGTTCCAGCCGGTGAGGTGGGCCACCTGGTGCCCGGCTTCATGAATGAGGGCCGTAGGCCGCAGCAGGTTATGCCGTACGATCTTGATGGCGGCCACCGGATTTTCAGAATCGTCCCACAGCCGCAGGCCGGCTTTGAGAATGGAGGCGCCCATGCCTTTGTCGATGTATGTGAGCACTGCCGGCGTGGGAATACGAAGCGGTTCCAGTAACGTGCGCATGCTGTGCCCGGCAATGTAGTCGCAGGCTTTGAGAATGGCGGTGGTTTCCGGGGTGGTTCTGGTCACCAGCGCGTCGGCATAAAAGTCCAGCAGCGTTTCTACCTGACAATATGCGCGTTTGAACGTTTCAATCGCCCGGAGCCGCTCGCGGTAAGGAGTGGATTTGTCCTGCACCTGTCCGAGCATGACTTCTCCCTTCCGCACGAGCGACTCAACAGAACGGTGCAGTTCCCTGCGGAGGTTGGGCTGCACGTACTGTTCAAGCCCTTTCCAGGCGGCGGCCCCGGCCAGCGCATCCAGGTCGAGGAGGCGCCGCGCGGCTTCGAGCCAGTGGTTGGCCTGTATCAGCGCCGGGCGGTAGGGCGTGCTGTTAGTATTGATAGCCTGCGCTTGCATGAATCACCGTTTCGGAAGGCTGGTCAGCAAAGAGATTTTCTTTGACACCGGAGAAATTACCGGCGAATGCATCATTGAGCACGGCCATGTCCGGCGGATTGGAGAAGGAGATGCGAAGGCTCACACCGTCTGCATGATCTTCTGCGGCTTTGACGAATTGTTCGGCCTGCTCACGCAGGAAACCGATGAAAGCCTTGCCGGCCCAAGCGGTAACCGCCTCGCCGAACGCGCGGATAATCACCGGCGGAACGTTGTCGATGGCCATGCCGGAGCGGTTGCCGGGTAACACTTTCGGGTGTATGATGCGGAGATAATCGGATTTCCCGTAGCTGAAAATATGTTTCATGCCTTCGCGGAATGCCATCATAAGCATGATCTGCGCGGCTTCGGGCTGATTCTTTTTCCGGAGGCAGGCGGCAATGGCCTGCGCATCGTGCTCGCCCAGGTAGAGTGTGAGCGCTGCATGACTGGCGGGGAAATTGAGCTGTGCCTTCAGGTGGGTATGGCGGCGCAGTACCTGCCTGCCGTTGAGCGGCTGGAAATACTGGGGCCTCGCGCCGTCTATCTCGAGATAATAATACCGGTGGCCACGACCGCTTTTTTGTTTTTGCAAACACTGGCTTTTACGGCAGCCTAAGCCCGGCTCGCGCATGAGCAGGCCGGCGGCGATGGAAGTAAACGGATGCAGCTGCATCCAGGCGCTTCTGGCCCCGGAGCCCAGCCCGCGCACGCCCCTGGCCTTTTTGGCGATCTGGTAAAGATCGTGCCGCGGGGACGATTCAAACAGGTGAACCCGCACCGGAATGGTCGAATTTACCTGGATGCCCATCCTGTCGCGAAGGAACACCGCCAGCGGAATGCCGCCGAAAGTTTTGATTTCGTTGGCGATATATGGATTGATTTCGGTATCGATCACTTCGCTCAATACTTTATTCCCGCCATCCTCTTCCGCCTCTTCATTTTTCCACATCACGGATCTTTCGTTGGATTCGCGGAGCTCCGGTTTGGCGTTGTAGGCCTGCTCCGGCAACAGATCCGGCAGGTAGGCGGCGGCGGACTGTTCAAAAGCGTTCACGATATAACGCTCGAAAAGCTGCCGGTCTTCCAGCACATACTGCGGAAACTCCGGTATCTGTCGGATGGTGTTTTCCACTACTTCCGCCACGGCGGTGTTGGCGCTGGTATTGGCTGCGGCTTCGAGGTTGAGCATGGCAAACCCCTTGTCTACCAGCAGTCTTGAAAGGGCCTGCGAATTTTCTTTGCCGGCCAGCGGGGCGATGAGTTTGCTTACCAGCGATACGGCCCAGCCTTTCAGTCTTTCGCGGCCCACCAGTGGCACGGCGAATTTGAGGGCGGTGGTAACGGCAGTCACGAATTCTTCTACGGCAGGGGCGGGACTTTCCCCGTCTTCCAGCTCATTAAGCGCGGTCACAAAATTGTCTTTCGCATTGTCGGTTGCCTCATACGCATTGTCGTCGCCGGTTTCCAGCACCCGGTCGAGTTCCATCTCCAGGGATTTCCATTCGGTTTCGTTGTCGGCCATCAGCAACTGTGCGGTAGCGGCATTCAGTCCGTCCTGGATGTTCTCCGCCGCATCGCGGGTGGAATCCTGTTCCGCCGGGGCCTGAGCCGCAGCGGGTATATTGACGGCAGGCTGCAGGCTGGGCGGGAGTATTTTACCGGCAAGCGTCTGAGCGATGCCGCGATATTTTTCGGGCAGCAGGTTCGTGCCTTTCTGGAGGATGCCGGCGAGGAACTTTTTCATCACACCTTTGATCCGGTTGAAAATGGGTCCCAGCGCCAGGTTGGCAGCGAACTTGCCTACTTTGACGATGCCTTTTTTGATTTTGCCCACGGCGCCTACGGCTTTTTTCGCCAGCTTCTTCAGCCCGCCCAGGAATTGTTCCTGCACTTCGGTGAGGTCGGCCGTGTTGAATTCATATTCGTCGAGGAATGATTCGATTTCCCCGATGTCTTTGGCCGAAGTGTCTGCTTCATAGCCTTGCTGCGACATCGTATCGAGGAATTCGTCGACCTCCCTTACCAGCGGTTTGTAATAGTTCTGGGTGAGCTGGCGGGTATAATGTTCGTTGTTCATATATCGTTCCCGCGAGATGTAGCGTTCCTGGAAATCTTTGACCTCATTGAGCAGGTCTTCCAGCTGTTCGTTGAATTCATCGTCGTGGAGCTCGTTCATGACGCTGACGAAACTTTCGGCCTTACGGTCGGTGCCGGTTTGCCGGCCATTGAGTTTACCGACAACCCGGAATGGGCTTTCCGTATAACTTTCGGGTTCTGCCGGTAATTTTTCGGGGGGCGTTTCCCGCTCGAGGTTGGGAAACAACAGGAAGGGTGTGTCCATATTGCAATTTTTTGGGGTTGAATACTCGGTTTTCGTTCATCTGTGCATCATGCTGCCTGTAGCTTTGTATCTGGCCTCCAACGTCTTTTGGGGCGGCAGCCTGTATGGCCTGTGCTTTTCGAATAGGTTTACCTGCGTATGCCGGGTACGCCGTTCCACACGAAAGTATTGGCAAAATATCATTTGCGGGCCCGGGAAACAGGTAACGGCAGGTTTGGCCTGATAACGGCGAACATCCTTTTGCTAAAGGGTTTGCGCGGATTATTTTCACGCAGGAATCATATTTGTCGTAGCTTTAGGTAATTGTTTTTGCTACCCCCATGAGAAAATATGTACGGCATATCTTTCTGATCTGTTTGACAGCGCTGTGTGGCGTTCCCTCAATTGCCCAGTGGGCCGCATCCTCTTTTGAACGTTATACCATTCAACAGGGACTGTCCGATAACAACGTTTTCTGTATTACGCAGGACGGGCAGGGGTATATCTGGCTGGGCACCGAAAACGGGCTCAACCGCTTCGACGGCAATGCCTTTACCAGCTACTATCACGATACCAGCGGCCGCAGCATTCCTGGCAATCACATTATCGGTCTGAAGCGCGCAGGCCCACATGAAATACTGGTGCTGACGCAGAAAGGCGTGCATGCGCTGCACACACTGCGGATGGAAGGCCGCAACTATTTATTGCCAGAAACGGAGCGGACACGCACCAATCAGAACCGGCTGGTAGATGTACTGCGGCTAAAAAACGGCGCACTGGCTGTCAGTTCATCGCTGGGCTTTTACGTGATGAACCCCGACACCGGGCTGGCCTTCAGTTTCAACCGGTTGAAAGCCGGTGGCGAAGGGGCGTCAGTGGCTAATTACGGACAGAATATGTTCCAGCTGGGGAACGGGAACGTTTTGTTGTTTACGCGGCAGGAAGGCATATCGCTGTATGTAACGTCCACCCGCAGGTTCATCCGGTACCGCACCGCGCTGCCGGCCGGCCTCCACGAATTCAACCAGCCCTGGCTGGTACGCTACCAGCTCGATTCGGAACGTTTCCTGCTGGTGCATCAGTCTAAAGACAGTATCACCTGCTATAACACTAACGGGAATACGAAGTATGTATCTGTTATCCCGTCGTCTATCCGGCAGGAACTGACGAACGAAAGCCGCATATTCCCGCTGCCCGGCAACCGTTTTGCATTGATGTCAGTACGTTCGGGACTGTTTGTTTTTCATCTTGCGTCCAATGGCAGTATCCGGTTTGAAGAAACACCACTGTTGAAAGAATACAAATGCAATTATGTATTTACGGATCGTGAAGGCCGGGTATGGGTAGGCACTTCGCTGGGGCTGCTGCGTGAACGGAAAGATCAGCCGTTTTTTACATCCCGGCAGCTGAACGACGGAAAGGCCGGGAGTTTTGCCCAGTTTTATGCCTTGTTGCGGCACCGGGACCGTTTTTATATCGCAAGCGCTTCCCCGCAGATCGTGATCACGGTGGCAGATACGGCCACCATGAAAGTGATCCGGCGTATTCCGCTTCCGGCCACAGCACAGGCACAAATGCAACTCCCCTCTATCCAGTGTTATTATGGCGATACGCTTTGGATAGGCACGAACAACGGCATCATATGGCTTGATACCCGGAGCCACAGAACCGGCCATGTGGAAGTGCCGCCCCTGCTGAAGGGGAAACGCATCCACCTGGCGCCGGCCATGAAAAACGGCGATGCCTGGATGGTGTCGCAGTGGGAAGGTATTGTGACGAGGTACAATATCCGGCAGCGCACATTTACCTGCTACACCGGGAAAACCAATCCGGCGCTGCCTTTCGATCGGGTAAAGCACGTGGTGTACGACGCCTACGGCGATGTGTGGATTTCAGGGCACAGCCTGGCGCGCTGGAGTTACAGGAGTGGGAAATTCGACGATACGGTCATCAGCCGTTATAACGGCATCAATAAAAATGAAGATAACATCCTCGCCATCTGTGCGGATGCACGAGGTTCCCTGTGGCTGCATAGTTTCGAGAACGGGCTGCAGGAATACCGCATCCGGGAAAACCGGTTTGTGAACCATACCTGGAGCGACGGTTTTTCTTCCAATGCCATCGTGAACCTCAGCAACCGTGAGGTGAAAGGGAAAATATGGTTTTCCACGCCCAGCAACCAGGTGGGCAATATCGACCTCGATACGAGGAAATTTAACCTGTATGGTGCACGCGACGGGTTGCCGGAAGAGCGCCCCGGTTCGCGTTATATTTTTTACGACGAGGAGGCCGGCCGGTGTTATGCGCTGACCTCGAATTACCTGGTAAGGTTTTCCCCTGATGAAGAGCCTGCCGTGGCCAATGTGAGCCCCATCCTGATAGAACAGGTCGCTGCTCCCGATGTGCTCCTCCATTATCCCGGCGATACCGTCCGTTTCCCTTACCAGCGTAACGATGTGGCAGTCCGTTTTACCATGGTCAGCTATAGTCATAATCCCGACAATCTTTTTTTCTACCGCATCAACGAAGCGAAGGCCTGGATACCGCTCAGGAATCAGCGGAGCATCAACATGAATGGCCTGTCGCCCGGCGCCTACAATCTCTGGATCAAAGCTGTGGGAAAACATGGCGATGAGCAGCTCAGACGACTGACGATCATCATCAGGCCGCCTTTCTGGGAAACATGGTGGTTTATCGTACTGCTGGCGTTGCTGGCCGGATCGGCCGGTTATGCAGTGCTCAGGTGGCGGGAAAGGATGCAACAGAAAAAGCTGGAACTGGCCGTGCTGAACCAGCAGCTCACGGAAATGGAAATGAAGGCGCTGCATGCGCAGATGAACCCGCATTTTATTTTCAATTGTCTCAACAGCATCCTCGGCATGATCATCTATCACCGGAACGAGGAAGCGTACCGGTACCTCAACCGTTTCGCAGCACTTATCCGCCAGAACCTCGATCACAGCAAGCGTTCTTTTATCACGCTGCAACAGAATATCGATTACCTGCACAATTATCTCAAAATGGAACAACTGCGTTTCACCAACTTCGAATATGAAATGAAGGTCGACGACCGCCTCAATACTGCCGAAATCATGATCGCGCCCATGCTGATACAGCCTCTCGCAGAAAATGCTATCTGGCATGGGCTGCAGGCCGTGGAAGATAAAAAGCAGCTCTGGATATCCTTTTCGAAAGATACCGATTACCTGGTGTGTGAAATTGAAGATAACGGCATCGGTATCAAACGAGCGTCGGCCGATAGCAGTACCACGCAGCATCACCTTTCCATCGGCATCGACAATATCCGTAAAAGGATCGGGCTGTTGCAGCAGAAATATAATACGGATTGTATCCTCAGTTTCCTGGATAAAGGCGACAAAGGAACGGGCGAAAGCGGCACCATCGTAACCCTTACATGGAAAATCATATGATCAGAGCTATTATTACAGACGACGAAGTGCGCAGCGTGGAAACCCTGCGCAGATTGCTGGAGATGTATTGCCCGGCCGTGAAAGTGGTGGCGGAATGTTACAGCGCCGAATCCACCCGCCGGCAGATCGCCCTGCACCGCCCCGATTTGTTGTTTCTCGACATTGCCATGCCCGGCAAAAGCGGGCTGGATTTGCTGCATGAGCTGGGCGAAACGCCATTCGAGATCATTTTCATTACCGCATTCAATGAATTTATGACGCAGGCTTTCCGTTTCAGTGCCATCGATTATATTCTGAAGCCGGTAGATGAGGAATTGCTGGTGAAGGCCGTCAGCCGGGTGGAAAAGCGGATGAGCCTGGCCGCCGCGCCCGCTTCCATGGAAGCGCTGCGGTATAATCTGAAGAATCTTCAGCATCCGCAGGAAATGAAGATCTGTATCCCGCATGCCAAAGGATTTGTACTGGTGCACCTGGCGGATATCATTTACTGCGAGGCCAATAATACATATACCACTTTTTTCCTGACCAGCGGGAAACCGTTCGTTTCGTCGAAGTCGATCATCGATTTTGAGCTGCTGCTGCAGGATACATCTTTCTGCCGGATCCACAAGTCGTTTCTGGTGAATATGCTGCACATCAAAGAGTATGTGAAAGGGGAAGGGGGGAGTGTTATTTTGAGCAATAATGCGGAACTGGAGGTGTCGCGCCGGAAAAAAGATCATTTCCTGGCACGTGTGAAGGAGTATTATAAATTTTAAGGAGGACTGCGTGGCGCAGCCCTCCTTGATGTCCGGGAGGGAGCCGTTTCATTACCAGATGAGTTCCCGGAGTTTTATATGTCAGGATTTATTCTTCGGGTTTGTTTTTGATCTGGGATGGTTTCAGGAATACCTTTTTCCCTTTGTCGTCCACGTAGTACTTACGGTCCTTATTATCGATATAAACCACCTGGCCGTTCGGCCCCTGTTTGCCTTTGTATATTTTATCTTTTATGGCGGAAACCCCTTTGACGGCAGTGGAAGCAGCTTTATTGCCTACTTTCTTAGCCGTGCTGTCGATACCCTGTGCAAAACTGTCGGCGGCCGTGAAAGTGAGGCCGAGCCCTAATATGGCTGCGAGAATGTAAATGCGCTTGCTCATGATCAGTATTTTTTAAGAAGAAATCCAAAAATGGTGCCATCTGTGGGCCAGAAAACAGCAGTAGCGGGCATTTTGGGGAAGATTGGGTGTTTCGGGAGGGTAAATGCGGCAAAATAAACACCCTGAAATGCTAAAATATTTAGTATTATTGCTAAATAATTGAGTGTTGCACCTTAACCTTTATTAGACATGTCGAGCAGTAAGGCAGATATCATCGCTGCCCTTCAGCGGGAGATTCTTTCCCTGCAGGGTTATAGAGCTGAGGGGGATGATGTTGCCGTGAAAGTGGGTTTGGAGTCGATTATGCGGTCTTTTTCCGGCGCGGTGTTTCCCACCGGCGCTATTCATGAATTTTTAACGGAGGCACCGGAGCAGACGGCGGCATCTGGTGGTTTTATCACCGGCCTGCTGGCTGCGCTCATGCAGCGTGGTGGGGCATGTATCTGGATTAGTACGACGGGCAGATTGTTTCCGCCTGCGCTGAAGGCGTTCGGAGTGGAGCCCGACCGGTTCATTTTTATAAACCTGGAGCGGGAAAAAGATGTGCTATGGGCGATGGAGGAGTGTTTGAAATGTGAAGGACTGGCTGCTGTGATAGCGGACCTGGCCGACATCAGTTTTGCCCAGTCGAGAAGACTGCAGCTGGCAGTGGAGCAAAGCAGGGTAACGGCGTTTATCCTGCGCACGAGCTCGCGGAAACTGCAGCCGATTGCGAGCACTGCACGCTGGAAGATTGCGCCTTTGCCCAGCCGGCTGGAAGACGGGATGCCGGGTGTGGGATTTCCCTGCTGGCATGTAGAGCTATTAAAAGTGCGCAACGGTTATCCCGGGATGTGGAAAGTGGAATGGCTGGCAGATCACTTCGTAGTGTTGCCCGAACGTCCTGTGGCTGTGCCGGAGCGTCCTGCGGCGGCTGCTATAGCGGAACGCCAGGTGCTTACGGTAGTGGCCGGGCGAAAGCGGGAAGTGGGGTAGAAAGCAGGTGCTGTTGGAAACGAAATGTGGGATGGGGGAATTGAGTGCATTTGGACGGAATATGTGTTTGGCTGGAATATTAGTGCCATCCGCATAAAAAAATCAGCAAAGAAGATTATGTGAATATGCGATGATGATAAAGAAGTAAGGGATAAGGTGTTACTTGACGGAACTGTTCATTTCGGACGGCTCCTGGTCATCGAATGAGAAACTTGACACGATGGCAAAGCGATATGTTGCAATATGGTTCCGCCATTTGATGACGGACTGGATGATTCGCCGCCAGCCTGCACTGAAGGATATTCCTTTTGTATTGGCAATCGCTGTGCATGGCCGGATGGTGGTGGATGCCGCCAGCAAAACCGCCGGCATGCAGGGGATCACTACAGGCACGCCAGTAGCTGATGCAAAGGCGATAGTGCCGGGTTTGGAGGTGTTTGACAGCCGCCCGGGCGCGGAAGCAAAACTGCTCAAAGCATTGGGGGAATGGTGTATCCGTTATACGCCGGAAGTGGGAGTGGACCTGCCGGATGGCCTGATGCTGGATGTCAGCGGATGTGCGCATCTGTGGGGCGGAGAACGGGCTTATTTGAAAGAGATCGTCATCAAGCTGAGATCGCTGGGATACGATGCCCGCGCGGCGATGGCAGACACGATCGGCGCGGCCTGGGCTGTGGCGCGTTACGGGCAGACATCACCCCTCATCAACAGCGGAGAACAACTGCAGGCAATACTTCCCCTGCATCCCGCTTCGTTGCGTCTCGAGCCTGAGGTGGTAGTGCGGTTGCAGAAGCTGGGATTTCACCGTATCGCCGGCTTCATCAATATGCCGCGTGGAGTGCTGCGAAGACGTTTCGGGGAGGGGTTGTTGCTACGACTGGGGCAGGCGCTGGGCGAAGAAGAGGAATTTCTGCAGCTTATTTATATCCACCCGCCTTATCAGGAAAGACTGCCTTGCCTGGAGCCGATCACAACGGCGACCGGGATCGGGATTGCCGTTAAACGTTTACTGGAAACACTTTGCAAACGCCTCGAAACAGAAAATAAAGGACTGAGAACCGCCGTGCTGAAGTGTTACCGTGTGGATGGCATAACCGTTCAGGCGGACATTGGCACCGGCCACGCATCGCACAATGCGGCGCATCTTTATAAATTATTCGAGCTTAAAATACCCGCCATAGAACCTGCGCTCGGTATCGAGTTATTTGTGCTCGAAGCGCCGGAAGTGGAAGAAGCCAGCCCGCCACAGGAAAAATTGTGGGCTGCAGGGCCGGGCCTGGAAAACGCCGTGGTGGCGGAGCTGCTCGACAGGCTGGCCGGTAAGATAGGAGCGGAAGCCATCTGCCGCTTTTTACCGGCCGAACATTACTGGCCCGAAAGATCGGCGAAGCCGGCCGCCTCCATACAGGATAAACCGGCTACGGGCTGGCGGCTCGACAGGCCAAGGCCCGTGCTGTTGTTGCCCAACCCGGAATTGATCAGGGTCAGCGCACCCATTCCCGATTATCCGCCCATGCTTTTTCATTACCGGGGCAAATTGCATCGCGTAAAGAAAGCAGATGGCCCGGAGCGCATCGAACGCGAATGGTGGCTGGACCCTGGTGAACATCGTGATTATTATACGGTGGAAGATGAAGAGGGACGGCGCTATTGGGTGTTCAGATCGGGGCATTATGATAAAGACCGGCATCACCATTGGTTTATGCATGGTTTTTTCGCCTGAAGCACGGGGAGCTGCATTGAAAGTTACAGCGTTATGGATGGCAATGAAGCGCTGTAAGGAAAGTATAGCGCCTAAATGCGATGGTAAAAATAGAAAGAAGTGCGCAATGCAGATGCTTGCAGGGGATACGTCAGATAGAGGTATACCTGATTAAATGAAAGACCCTGTATGGGCAATGCATCGTATATGCCTGTATGAAACGTTGCGAATGAAGCTATGGCCTGCCTGAGGAAGAAGGCTCATTCATTGATGAGAAGGTAGAATATGCACTACACCGAACTACAGGTTACCAGTAATTTCAGTTTTCTCCGAGGCGCTTCGCATCCTGAGGAACTGGTAAGCCAGGCAGCAATGCTCGGCTATACGACTATTGCCATCACTGACCGCAATAGTTTTGCCGGCATCGTACGTGGCCACGTAGCGGCAAAAGAAAGCGGGATCCGGATTATCCCCGCTTGCCGGTTGGATCTGCTGGATGGTCCCAGCCTGCTGGCTTATCCCACCGATCGTGAGGCATATGGCCGGTTGTCGGGTTTATTAACTACCGGGAATCTCCGTGCCGAAAAAGGAGAATGTCATCTATACCGGCAGGATGTGTATGCTCATTGCAAAGGCATAAAATTCATCGTCATACCGCCTGCAGCATTAAATGCACAGTTTGATTTTGAGGATGGCTTCAAAAGCGCTTTGCAGCAATACAGAGAGGCGTTGGGTGAGCACCTCTACATCGCCGCCACCCGCACTTATGCGGGAGATGATCAGAAAAAACTGCACAGGATTTTCCTGTTGGGGAAAACACTCAACATCCCGATGGCAGCCACTAACGATGTGCATTACCATATTCCGGAACGCCGGGAATTACAGGATGTGCTCACCTGCGTACGCGAAAAGTGCACGATCTATAATGCGGGTTACCGGCTCCTTAGCAATGCCGAGCGCTACCTGAAACCTGAAGACGAAATGAGGCGGCTCTTTTTAAGATACCCTGACGCCATCCGCCACAGTCAGGAGATTGCGGATGCCTGTCATTTTAACCTCAATAGTCTTCAGTATGAGTATCCTGAAGAAATTACCACTGATGGCCGCGCCCCGCAGGAGGAGTTGGAGCATCTCGCCTGGAAAGGTGCGCATGATTATTATGGCGCCGATATTCCCGAGAAGGTGACCAAAGCCATTAATCATGAACTGAGCTTCATAAAGGAGAAGAATTACGCATCTTATTTCTTGACGGTACATGATATTGTGAATTTTGCCCGTAATGAAAATATCTTATGCCAGGGCCGAGGTTCCGCCGCCAATTCAGCTGTATGCTACTGCTTAGGGATCACAGCTGTTGATCCCGATAAATTTGATGTGTTATTCGAGCGTTTCATTTCATCCGCGCGGGATGAGCCACCTGATATTGATGTGGACTTCGAGCATGAACGGCGGGAAGAGGTGATTCAATATATCTATAAAAAATATGGTCGCGATCGTGCCGCCATCGTAGCCACCGTCACCCAGCAGCATTACAAAGGCGCTGTCCGGGATGTAGGGAAAGCCATGGGCTTATCAGCTGATATGCTGGACCGCCTGAGCGGAACACACCTGGATTTTGATGATGAAGGCTTGGATGAGGCAGCTGTGCGTGAGCAGGGCCTGAATCCCGCCGATCCGCATTTGCGGAAGGTACTGGAACTGACCGGCCAGATGATGGGATTCCCCCGTCAGCTAGGGCAGCACACGGGAGGGTTCGTGATTACCCGGGGCAAATTATCGGATTTATGTCCCGTGCTCAATGCACGGATGGAAAACAGGACTTGTATTGAGTGGAATAAAGACGACATCGACGCGCTGGGTTTTCTGAAAATAGATGTGCTGGCGCTGGGGATGCTCACCTGTATCCGAAAGGCATTCACCCTGGTGGAACAACATTATGCCCGGGTGCTCACCTTGGCTAACATCCCGCAGGATATCCCGGCAGTATATGAAATGATCAGCCATGCCGATACCATTGGTGTATTCCAGATCGAAAGCAGGGCGCAGCAATCAATGCTTCCGAGGCTGAGGCCGGCCAAGTTTTATGACCTGGTGATAGAAGTCGCCATTGTAAGGCCCGGGCCGATTCAGGGAGATATGGTGCACCCATATCTGAGGCGGCGTAATAAAGAAGAGGATGTTGAGTATCCCCGCGAAGAACTGAGAGAAATTCTCGAACGAACCCTGGGGGTACCATTATTTCAGGAACAGGCGATGAAAATTGCGATGGTGGCGGCTAAATTTTCAGCGGCGGATGCTGATGGGCTTCGAAGGAGCATGGCCACTTTCAAACATATTGGAAAGGTGAGCAAATATGAAAAGATGTTGGTGGAAGGAATGATGAACAGGGGATACGAAGAAGAATTTGCCCGCCGCATTTTCCGCCAGCTGGAAGGTTTCGGCAGCTACGGTTTTCCTGAAAGTCACGCTGCGAGCTTCGCCTTGCTGGTGTACGTCAGCTCCTGGCTCAAATGTTTTTTCCCGGATGTATTCGCAACGGCGCTGCTGAACAGCATGCCGATGGGATTCTATCAACCTGCGCAAATCGTGATTGATGCCCGGAATCATGGCGTGGTGGTGCGGCCGGTGGATGTGAACCATTCCATGTGGGACAATACCCTGGAATCACAAACGGGCCCTTACCGATATCACGCCGTTCGCCTCGGGTTCCGGCAGGTAACCGGCCTGAAACTCGCAGATATGGAAGTATTGATAGCAGCCCGTGGTGAAGGATACACCAGCATTACCAGCATCCGGGAAGCAGGCGTGTCCGAAACAGCACTAGAAAAACTCGCAGATGCGGATGCCTTCCGCTCCATGGAACTCGACCGCCGGCAGGCGCTGTGGGAAGTATCCGCTCTGCACGACCGGCCCCTGGCACTGTTCGCCGGTCAACCATCCGCAAGTGCCCATGAAGCACAGGTTTCACTGCCCTTCATGACCGATGCGGAACATGTGTTACAGGATTATGCGGCTACTACACTTTCCCTCAAGGCCCATCCCGTCAGCTTCGTGCGTGAAAAACTACAACTACTGCATGTGTCGTCCACGTACGAAATCAACAATGCCAGGGACGGCGATCAGGTAAAGGTGGCCGGCCTGGTACTGGTGCGGCAACGCCCCGGAACAGCGTCCGGCATATGCTTCATCACGATAGAAGATGAAACGGGCGTGGCCAATCTCGTCGTTTTTGAAAAGCTGTTCGAAAAATACCGGAGGGAAATCGTTCAGTCGAGGTTGCTGATGGTAGAAGGAAAGCTGCAGCGGGAAGGGGAGGTGGTGCATGTGATTGTCAGGCAATGTTTCGACCTGTCTAAATTGCTCCGTGGATTACTGACACCGGAAGGCGATGGGCAGCCGGTACTGATTTCCCAGGCAGATACCGGTCAGCGGCAGGAGCAAATGCGCGAGGCCGAGGCGAAGGAAGTGTTTTCGAAGGGAAGGAATTTTAAATAGACACGCCTTGGAACCGCAATTATATGCAGAGGATCTAATAAAAGATTATGTGGAAATTTTCTCCGCCGGATTTGACTAATTCACTGTTGCCTCATTTCCCGGCTTTAAACAGCGTGGTCAATTGTGTTATATTTTGATTTTCTAATCGAAACTCTTCTATGAAACCGGATTATCATGATAGGTTTGCCTCCCCCCAGTCCAAATGGAAGGAGGGAAATGAGTAGGCTGATACGGAAACAGGTGTCCAAGTTTTTGCGTAACTACCAGTTGTGAACCCTATGCTGACGTGCAGCGATACCAAATGTGAGCCTGGGTGTTCCTGGTATCTTTCCTGGTCCGGAAAATTTGTAAAAAACACTGTATGTAAGTTGATTATGAATGACAACACAACAGGGACGTCAAAATACAATGGATAATTACAAATATTGTTGTGTTACGGGAAAGGCTGCTTTTGCAAATTTGTATTGGTTCCTATTCCCGAACGTTGTTTTGAGAACCGGTTTTTAAAATAACCAATGATATACCTCATATGACACGAAACCTTGCCATCACATTTCTCCTTATCCTGTTTGCATTATTTGTGTTTCACTGCACCACCACGAAGCAGTATACCAGTGCTCCGGCCCCGAAGCGGCATTCATTGCCGAGGGATTCGGCCGGCAGGATAGTGGTGCGGTCAAATCCCGCTGGAACCTATCTCTCACCACAGGAAAGCCTTGGTTCGATATATGTACCGGAAGGGTATCACCTTCAACTGGTAGCCAGCGAGCCGATGATCAAAGAGCCGGTAGCGATCGCATGGGATGGCAACGGCCGCATGTTTGTTTCCGAGATGCTCACCTATATGCAGGATGTGGACGGCACCCGAGAAAATGATCCGGTGTCGAGGATATCGCTGCTGGAAGATACGGACGGGGATGGTGTGATGGACAAAAGCTCCGTGTATATTGACAGCCTGCTGTTGCCCAGAATGATATTGTGTGCAGGCAAACAATTGCTGGTCAGCGAAACATATACAAACAATATATGGGCTTACGAAGATCTGAATGATGACGGGAAAGCGGACAGGAGATCGAGGGTATTCGGGAACGACAAGCCCCACACGGGCAATCTGGAGCACCAGCGCAGCGGATTGATCTGGAACCTGGATAACCGGATTTATGTTACTTACGAAAATCTCCGGTACCGGTATTCGCGTGGAAAGTTGCTGGCAGACACGATGTTTACCGGTAGCGGGCAATGGGGGGTAGGGAACGATGATTACGGGCGGCTGTACTTTTCTTCGGCCGGTGGCGAAGTGCCGGCTTACGGTTTTCAGATTAATCCGTTCTATGGCAGCTATGACGTACCCGGTCAGCTCGACGGAGATTTTAATGCGGTTTGGCCGGTTATTGCAACGCCGGATGTGCAGGGCGGTGCGCCGAGGTTGCGCCCCGACAGTACCCTGAATCATTTTACCGGATGCTGCGGCCAATCCATATTCAGAGGTACGGCCCTGCCGGATGATTTAAAGGGAGATCTGTTGATTTGCGAGCCGGTTGGCCGGTTGATCCGGAGAGCGAAGGTGGACAGTCGGAACGGTATCCGGGCTTTAAGAAATGCGTACCGCCAGGAAGAATTTATTACATCCACGGATATGAATTTCCGGCCGGTGAATACAGCTACCGGTCCGGATGGTTGTTTGTATATCGTGGACATGCACAGAGGCATCATCCAGGAAGGTAACTGGACAAGGGCGGGCAGTTATTTGCGGCCGCAAATATTAAAAAGGGGCCTGGATAAAAATGTTGGTCACGGCAGGATTTACCGGTTAGTACACGACGACTTTCAACCAGGTTTCAGGCCGGAGATACTCCGGGCGCCGGCGAATCAGCTGGTAGATTATCTGTCACATGCGAACGGATGGGTGAGGGATAATGCGCAGAAGGAACTGGTTGTAAGGGGCGAGCGGTCTGTTATACCTGCTTTACGAGCGATGGCTGGCCATCATCCCGTTCTCCTGGCCCGTTTACACGCTTTATGGACGCTGGAAGGCCTCGATGCAGTTGATATGGATGTATTGGGAAGCGCATTGAAAGACACCAGCGGGCAATTGCGGAAAGCAGCCGTGAATATAGCAGAGCAGTTTCTGAAGAACCGGGATGAGAATGTGTTGCGGTTATTGTCGCCGCTGGTGAACGATCCGGATGAGGATGTTCAGACGCAACTGGCCGCCACGCTTTCTTATTATGAAGGAGGCGGCCCGGGGACATTGCTGGAGAAGCTGTTGGCCAATACGGGGCAAAAGCGGTTGAAAGATATTGCCGGCCTGGTGGAAAAAAACAGGAATCAGAAGTTATATGGCGTCAATCTGGCTGGCCTGGCCGATGACCAGAAGAAAGTTATCCTAAAGGGCAGGGAGGCATTTCTGCAGGTTTGCGCCACCTGCCATGGGAACGATGGCAAAGGTATACAGATCGGGGGGAATCCCATGCCCGCCCCGCCTTTGATTAATTCAAAGCGAGCCGGGAAAAGGGATGCGCTGATCGGTATATTATTGCATGGACTGACCGGCCCCGTCGACGGAAAAACTTACCCGGACGTTATGGCGCCCCTCGGTGCGGCAAATTCGGATGAATGGGTGGCTGACGTGCTGAGTTACGTGCATTACCGTTTCAGGCCTGGCGGCAGCAACTTTGCGGTTATCGGTCCGGACGAGGTAAAACGAATCCGTGCAATGACACAGTCGCGCACAGAGATGTTTACAGTGAAAGAATTGGATAGCCTGAAATTTGTGACGACCGGCGGAAAAGAAAAGGCGCCAGCTGCTATTGCTGTTGCCAAGAAGAAAACGGAGACCACAGTTCCCTCGGTGAAGGCTGCCGACCCTGTCGCGGCAGAAGCAAAGCGGTTGCTGGCTAAACAGGATTGCAGTGCCTGCCACAAACCGGCGGTAAAACTGGTCGGCCCTTCCTACAAAGCTATTGCGCAAAAATATCGCAGCACGGATACAAATATCCACAAACTGGCCGCGAAAGTCATTTCCGGAGGCGTGGGTAGCTGGGGACAAGTCCCGATGCCGCCGCACGCTGCACTCAATGTTACAGACGCAAGAAAAATCGTCCGTTATATTTTAACGATTCAGGAATATCAATAATAAGGATTGAATGCGGGGGAGCCTTGTTGAGGCTCTCCTGCCATGTTTGAAGCAATAAAAAAGCGCCGTCATTTGACAGCGCTTTTTTCGTACCGCGTACGGGAGTCGAACCCGTCATTCCTCCGTGAAAGGGAGGCGTCTTAGCCGATTGACCAACGCGGCATTGGTCATTTTTGGGATGGCAAAGGTATAGTTTTTATCAAATAATCCAAAAATATTTTTCAAAAATCCCCGTACCGTGTATTCCATACGCAATCCGCCCGTTTGCCATTTATACAGATTTACCTATCTTTTCGCTGAATTGACGCAATCAACCAACATAATTCCACAACTGTTACACGATGTTGCAACGGGCAGTATGCCGGCCTTTCGCCGGTTATACGAACTGCTGGCCGGAGACCTGTTGCAATACATCCGGTTGTTCACCGGCAACCGTGCCGACGCCGAAGAAATCCTCCAGGACGTTTTTGTGAAACTTTGGGAAAAGCGGGAAACGCTTCCCGATATCCGCTCCTTCCGCAGTTACCTTTTTAAAATGGGGCGTAACCATGTGCTCAATTACCTGCGCAGTGAGAAAAAATGGGAAACGCTCCCCGCCGAAGACCCCGTGCTTATCCAGCCGGATCCCGCTGAAAAAGCGATCATCAAAGAATATTACCGCATTGCCCAGGATGCCATCGATCACCTTCCCGAACGCCGCAAACAGGTATTCCGGCTCCGGGAAGAGGATGGTCTCTCCCTCGACGAAATCGCCTCGCTGCTGGGTATCTCCAAATCCGCGGTAAAACAGCACCTGTACGCAGCCACAGCCCATATCCGGAAGTATCTGCAGCAATATGGCGTGAGCACCGTGTACCTGCCGCTGTTCTGTACTTATCTGTACACCTGAACGGCGTCATTTTGCAGGGTGTCCATATCCCCGGAAAGTTTAATTGGTCCCCCTTCATTCAACAAGAATTCGCCCCGGAAACGGTCTGTTTGCGCGCGGTTGTCTCCTGGCTGAAGGGGAATCCGTAGCGTCTCTCTTAGCGCTCCCGAAAACTTTTTTCCTCCCCACCTGTCCTTTTCGGAAAAATCCGTGTCTTCCTCCTAACTGCGAAGCTAATCTCGGAGTACACACGTTATGACAAAAGAAGAGGCCCTTCAGTTTATACGGAAATTCCGTTCCGGGCAATATGCACCGGAAGAACACGCCGCATTCCGCGAATGGCTGAATAGCCTGCCGGCAGAGGAAACGGAGGAGCTGATGGCGGATTTTGCCCATCCTTTCCTCGCGGAAGAAGCGCCAGCCGTTGCGCCGGAACTGTCCTGGCAGCGCATCGAAGCCCGCATCCGGCCGGTACAGCGCCGCCGCTGGCCTTTATACGCTGCCGCGGCCGCAGTATTGGGAATCATCGCCGCCGCGTCTGTCTGGTTGATGCAACCCGTTCCCGGAAAAATACAGCCCACGCAAGCAACAGTCCATACCGTGCAGCCTGCAGCCAACAAAGCTGTGCTGACACTGGGCGACGGTAGTCTCATTACGCTCGATAGTGCGGCCAACGGCCAACTGGCCCGGCAGGGGCAGACCAGCGTCCTGAAATCAGGTACCGGTCAGCTGCAATACGATCAGCAGGGGCCCGAAGACGCCGTGCAGTTCAATACACTGGCCACCCCGCGTGGAGGACAATTTCAGCTGGTGTTACCGGACGGCAGCAAAGTGTGGCTCAATGCCGCTTCGTCGCTCCGCTTTCCGACCGCCTTTCACGGTACGGAGAGGCGTGTTGAGCTGCAGGGGGAAGCATATTTCGAAATCGCCCACAATAAAAAAATGCCCTTCAGGGTCACTACCGCCAACGATCTCACCATCACCGTACTGGGCACGCACTTTAATGTCATGGCCTATGCCGACGAATCCTCACTCAAAACAACCCTGCTCGAAGGCTCGGTGCAGCTGAACCGGGGCGGCACCACCCAATTGCTTAAACCCGGGCAGGAAGGGCGCCTCCATAAACAGAGCGGCACACTGTCGGTAGCTCCCGCCGATGTAGAAGAAGCCATCGCATGGAAAAACGGCATCTTCCAGTTCGAGCATGCAGATATCACCGCCATCGCCCGCCAACTGGCTCGCTGGTATGATGTGGATGTGGTGATCGCCGGGCCGTTGCCGCAGAAAAACTTCGTTGGCGTCATGAGCCGCAACGCACCGCTGGAAAGCGTGTTGAAAGTGCTCGGCTCCACCGGCGTACAATTCAAACTGGAAGGAAGAAGACTCATCGTAACGCCTTAGATACAACTCCACAAACCAAAACTTTACCACGTTATGCCAATTCGATTTAACAGAAAAATGCTGTACGTTATGAAATGGACCGCCTTTTTAATGCTGGTTGCCTGCCTGCAGGTACATGCCGAAGGATTCGCGCAACAGATCACGCTTTCCATGAAAAAAGCGCCCCTGAAAAAAGTCTTCCGCGAAGTGCAGAAACAGACAGGTCTTTCTTTCCTCTGCGACGGAGACCTGCTGAAAGCCTCGGGAGAAACAGACATCAATCTCGTAAAAGGCTCGCTGAACGACCTGCTCAACCAGTGTTTCGACGGTACGCCTTATACCTATTCCATCATCGAAAAAACAGTGGTGATCAAAAAAGCTGCCGTTGTTCCCTCTCCGCTGCTGCCGGTGCAGGATACTTCGCGCCACCTGACCGTAAAAGGACGCGTGACGGATACCACCGGCGCTCCTTTGCCGGGTGTGAGCATCCGGCTGAAAAACACGCAGCGCGGTACTGTTACTTCGGGCGATGGATATTTCACCCTCACCGACGTACCGTCCGACGGCCGGCTGCAGTTTTCGGCCATGGGCTTCCGGGCCATGGAACAGCCGGTAAGCAGCCGCAGTGTGATTAACATTCAACTGGGAGAAGATAACAAAGGCCTTAATGAAGTGGTGGTAGTAGGGTATGGTTCCATGAAAAAAGCGGACCTCACGGGTGCCGTGGGCACCGTACAGGCGGAAGACCTGAGCAAAGTGATGAGCACCAACCTGGGGCAGGCCATCCAGGGGCGCGTAACCGGTGTGCAGGTGACGCAAAGCTCCGGGCAGCCGGGTGCCGGCGCCGACATCAAAGTACGCGGTGTGGGCTCGGTGAAGTCGGGGAACAGCCCGCTGGTGCTGGTGGACGGTTTTGTAGGCAACATGAATGATATCGATGCGGACGATGTGGAATCGATGACCGTGTTGAAAGATGCCGCCGCCGCCGCTATTTATGGTGCCCGTGCGGCGAACGGCGTCATTCTCGTAACCACTAAAAGCGGTAAGGCCGGCAAACCGAAAATCGATCTGAAGGCGGAATACGGCTGGCAGTCGCTCACCCGTAAACCCGACCTGCTCAACGCCCGCGAGTGGGCGCAGCGCCAGAACGAAGCACGCATCTATCGCGGCAAAACGCCGTTCTGGGTAGGGGCACAGGCGCCTGAAACCATTACCCACAGCACAGACTGGCTCGATTATACTTTCCGGAAAGTGCCTATGCAGGATTATCATATCGGCATCAGCGGCGGGTCGGAAAAAACAAAATATTCCATCGGGATGGGGTATGTGGACCAGGACGGGGTGCTCATCGGCACCGATTTTAAAAGAGCCAACATCCGCCTCAACCTGCAGCAGGAACTGAGCAAACGTTTCCGGGTAGGGATCAATGCCGCATATATCCGGAGCCGTTATAACACTACCCTACAGCCATATTCAGCCAGCAGGCCGGCCGGTCTCGTAGCCGTGATAGCCGCTCCGCCAACCATTCCCATTACCAATCCAGACGGCCTGCCCGGCACGGCACGTCCGAACTTCCCGGGAGAGAACAACGATATTTATGTGCAGCGCTTCACGCCCGCTGTTGTTCATAACAACTTCGACAACTTTTCAAGGGTAAGCCGCATCCTCGCGAATGTTTTCCTGGAAGCGGACATCATCAAGGGGCTGAAGTACAGGTTCGTGATCAATGCGTCGTCCATCAACACATTCAACCAGGACTTCGAACGCAAGTGGGCCGTGTATGCGCCGGACGATGTGGAGCATAAAAATCCCACCGGCCAGAACGCTACTGCCAACCTGCGGAACTTTTCCTCCGAAAATACCGTTTGGGAAATGCAGCACCTGCTCACGTATAACCGCACTTTCGGGCAGCACAGCATCAACGCTTTGCTCGGCGTGTCTGCCGAAAAGGGGCTGGGTAATGAGTTTGATGCCACCAAGCAGGGTTTCCCGAGCAACGACCTCACCGTGCTGGACGCCGGCAACGTAATGTCGGCCATCAACGGCAGCGTGAGCGATTATGCGCTTGCTTCCCAATTTGCAAGGCTGGGCTACTCTTACAAAGACCGGTACCTGTTTCAGGCCAATGTGCGGCGCGATGGGTCTTCCGTTTTTATGCCGGGTAAACAATGGGCTGTATTTCCTTCTTTCTCTGCCGGCTGGCGGGTGTCTGAAGAAAATTTCATGAAAAAAGTGCCCTTCATCAGTAGCCTGAAACTTCGTGCCAGCTGGGGGCAGCTCGGCAATGCCAATATTCCTTCCTATGCCTGGGTGAGCCGGCTCGATGTGAGCGGCGGCTACATTTTCGGCAATCCGCAAACGAGGGTGCCGGCATTTGTGACATACCAGATGACGAACGAAAATGTGAAATGGGAAACCACGACAACCACCAACTTCGGGATAGACCTCGGCGTACTCGATAACCGCCTCACCCTCGAAGCGGACATCTACGATAAACGGACCACCGATATGCTGCTCGATGCCACCATTCCCTTCTCCGCCGGTTTCCGCGACGGGCCCGTGGTGAACCTCGGCGAAGTGAGGAATAGCGGATGGGAGCTCGCCCTGCGCTACAACGATCAGGTGGGCGATTTTCATTATGGTGCCGGCATCAATCTTTCCCACAACAAAAATGAACTGACGGACCTGGGCGGCGTGAAACCCTGGGTGACCACCGCCGTAAAAATGGATAAAGGCCTGCCGCTTTACAGCTACTGGGGCTACGTGGCAGACGGTATCTGGAGAACAAAAGATGAGATCGCCAACAACCCCCACGAGCCAGGCGATGTGCGCCCAGGCATGCTGCGCTTCCGCGACCTCGACGGCTTCGACAGCAAAGGCAAGCTCACGGGTAAACCCGACGGGAAAATCGACGATGCGGATAAAACCGTGATCGGCAGCTATATGCCGAAATATGTGTACGGTTTTAATGTTGATCTGTCGTGGAAAGGATTCGATCTCGCGGTTTTTTTCCAGGGTGAAAAAGACAAGGGCATGCTCATTGAAAATGTATTCGGTGGAAACGGGGAAGGAGAGAGTTTCAATGTAGACCGCTTTTACTGGGACAACCGCGCCATCATCGGCTCCGACGGTAACGTGGTGAGCGGCACCACGCCTGCTGCGGGTGCGGTGAAAGACGATAAGATCTTCAACAGCTGGCAGGTGAAGGATGCCTCTTACCTGCGCATCAAAAACCTGCAGATCGGTTATTCGATCCCGTCAAAGCTGGTGCGCAGGGCGAATGTGCAGTCCGTTCGCCTTTACCTGAATGCGACCAATCTTATTACCTGGACGGATTTTATCGGGTTTGATCCCGAAATGAGGCCCACAGAGCCCGCCAACGTAAACGTGTTTTCCCGCGGCGGCGTGGATGCTTATCCTGTAACTAAAACGGTGGCGATCGGCGCCCGTGTCATTTTCTAACGTCTCAATCCAAGAATATGCGTATCAAACGTTTTATAATATTGCTCGCAGCAGCGGTAAGTATGCAGGGATGTTCAAAATTCCTGGAATCGTACCCGAAGAATAATTTATCGACCGGGACCTTCTTCAACACGGAAGAAGATTTCACCAACGCCGTTAACGGCATTTACGATGCCTGCCAGGACGGCCGCGCGCTCGGCTTTTTTCCGATGATAGATATGGCTACGCCCTTTGCCTTGAGCGGGGTTACGCGTTTCGGGCAGTTTCACAACGGCCTCATCAATCTCACCGCGGGGTATGAGATGTCGCAGACCTTCTGGACCTCTTACTACCGTATTGTTTTCCGCGCCAACCTAGTGCTGGAGCACATCGACAACCCGGAGGCGAAGATTTCGGATAAGGTGCGCAACAGGGTGAAAGGCGAGGCGCTCTTCCTCCGTTCGCTGGGGTATTTTTATCTCACCAACCTGTTCGGGGATGTACCGCTGGTGCTCAAAACGCAGTCGTACGAAGAATTGCAGGTTCCTAAAAACCCCAAGGCCGAAGTGGTGAAAAGAATCGAAGACGATCTGAAGGAAGCCGCCACGCTGCTGCCTTCCGTGACCGAGTACCGCGCCGATAAAAAGATGCTCGGGCGTGCCAGCAGAGGCGCCGCCAAAGCGTTGCTCGGCAAGCTGCTGGTGTTTGAAAAACGCTGGGCCGAAGCGGAAACGGTATTGAAAGGGCTCATCAACGACAACGAATATAACCTTGAGCCTGTGTTCTCCGATCTCTTCTGGCCCGAAAAGGAAAACGGGCAGGAGTCGATTTTTGAAATCCAGTTCAGCGACCTCGCCGGCGAAGGTAACTCCATCGTACGTTTCTGCGCCCCGGCCATCGCTTCCGGCATTTCCGCCGCCGGGTTTAATTACATCAATCCTACAGAATATTATTCGGACAAATTCGAAACGCTCGGCGGGCACACCGTACAAAGCACGTTCGTGAAAAGAGAGCTCGAAGGCGCCGCCTACCGCCGGTTTTATACATACACCTCCGGCGATCCCGCCTACGACGCCGCCAAACCTTACGACAAGCGCGACCCGCGGCTGAAATGGACCCTCTGGTACGAAGGCACACCATACATTGCCGAATTCCAGGCCCGTTCCGGTCAAAGTAATATCACCTATAAACCGAGCTACGCCGTCGAAACCAATCACAATACGGTGAAATACATTGTAGGCAAGCTCGATAAAACGGGCACCGACAGTCCGCAGAACCTGGTGATACTGCGGTATGCAGATGCGCTGCTCCTCTACGCCGAAGCGTTACTGGAACAGAATAAGCTCGCGGACGCAGTGGTGTACATCAACAGGGTGAGGCAGCGCCCGAGCGTGGCCATGCCCGCTGTTGCGCAGGTAGAAGTTGCACAAGGCAAAACCATTACGACCGATCAGACGAATCTGCGCAAATATTTACAGGAAGAACGTTACAGGGAACTGGCGTTCGAGTGGGGGCACTTGTATTTCGACATGGTGCGCTGGGATGTGTTGTCGGCCGAGATGGTAAAATATTGGACGGCGAAAAAAGACGGTGGTGCAAATCCTGCTCTTACGTCCTACAGCAAACATTATTACAAATGGCCGGTGCCGGCAGAGGAGATTGCGCGCAATCCCAAATTGGAACAAAACACCGGTTACTGATTTTCAATTATCAAGAAACGCTTATTTCACGGCTGGTATCTACCAGCCGTTCTTTCTGTATACGCTGATGGTTTCCCCAGTCAGACATGCACATCAGCATCGGTTCGGTGGAAATACCTGCCGGCGTTAATTCATATTCCACCCTGGGCGGTACCTCCGGGTAAATGATACGTTTCACCAGCCCGTCTTCTTCCAGTTCCCGCAGCTGCGCTACCAGCATACGCTCCGATATGCCGTTGATGGAGCGGCGCAGTTCGTTGTAACGCATTCTGCCGTTGTTCAGCAAAGTAAACAGTATCGTGGGTTTCCACCGCCCGCCGATGACAGACAGGGTGTAAGCCATCCCGCAATTGCGGAGTATGTCAGCCTCGTTTCGGGCGTTGGTAGACGCTTCTTTTCTCATACTTACTTTCTTGTTAGTACTTAACAATTTGAACAGTACTTACAAATCTAATGCCTCTCCGTTAGCTTTGCAAAATAAAATCAAAAGAAATGGGAACACTTACCAACAGAACAGCTTTAGTTACAGGCGGCAGCCGCGGGATCGGCGCGGCCATCGCCAAACGTCTTGCCCGCGAAGGAGCCAATGTGGCCATTACCTATCACGCATCCGCCGAAAAAGCGGAAGCGGTGGTGGCAGCCATTCAATCTTACGGTGTGAAGGGCCTGGCCATCAAAGCAGACAGTGCCGATCCCCAGGCGGTTATCAGTGCGGTGCACAAAACGGCAGCCACGCTTGGCGGCTTGCATATCCTCGTCAACAATGCCGGTATAGGGTTGTACAAAGAGCTGAAAGACCTGACGCTGGAGGACTTTGACCTGATCACAGCCGTAAATGTGCGCGCCGTTTTCGCCGCCTCGAAAGCCGCGCTGGATTATCTTGGGAAGGGCGGTCGCATCATTCACATCGGCAGTTGCCAGGCAGAACGTATGCCCACGCCCGGAGGCACGTTATATGCCATGAGTAAAACAGCCATTACGGGCCTTACTAAAGGTATGGCCCGCGACCTTGGCCCGTTGGGCATTACGGTGAACAACGTACAACCCGGCCCGATAGATACGGATATGAACCCTGCGGACGGTCCGTTTGCCGACTATGAGCGTTCCATCATGGCGCTGCCCGAATTTGGAACAGGCGAAGACATTGCCGCCCTGGTGGCCTATCTCGCCGGACCGGAAAGTGCTTATATGACCGGCGCCAGCCTTACGATCGATGGCGGTACCAATATTTAACAATACTTAAAGGTTTTCAGGCACCTATATATTAGGGCAAACCGGATATTTTGCCTAGTATTACACAATTGGGTATCTACCTGCAACTGTAATACAAGTGAACTTATGCCAAAGGTGTCTTTCAACAATAAAAACGCCCTATTCTTTCCCTCCCTTAAATCAGCGGTGGAGGATTATTTCAAGTCTTCTCAAAAGGAAAAAACCGGTAATCTGCATCTGTACCTTAAAACGGCGGTGCTGATACCTGGAGCTATTTTGATGTATGTGAGCCTGCTGGTGTTTCCGATGCCTGCGTTGGCGGGGATTCTGCTCAGCGCAGTATTGGGATTTGTGCTGGCCTGCATCGGCTTTAACGTGATGCACGATGCCTGCCACGGCAGTTATTCCGGGAGAGGATGGGTGAACGAGACCCTTGGCCTGACATTGAATGCACTGGGCGGCAACGCCTTCATCTGGAAACAGAAGCATAACATCATCCACCATACTTACACGAATGTGGACGGAATGGACGACGATATTGCCAAAAGCCCGCTAATGCGGCAGTGCAGTTCGCAGCAATGGGTGCCGATGCACCGGCTGCAGCATTTTTATGTAGTGCTGGTGTATGGAATTTCTTCCTTTGCCTGGGTATTTATCATGGATTTTGCCAAATACCTGCAGCGCAGGGTCAACAGAACGCCATTGCAGAAAATGAAGGCGGCCGATCATGTGGTGTTCTGGATGAGCAAAGTGCTCTATGTGTTCTTTTATATCGCGCTGCCGATTTATGCCGTAGGGGCGCAGGCCTGGGTGGTTGGGTTTATTTCCATGCACCTGGTGATGGGTTTTACGCTGGCCATCGTGTTCCAGCTGGCGCATGTGGTGGAAGAAACATCTTTCGAGGTAGTGGGAGATGATGATCTGCAGATTGAAAACGAATGGGCTATTCATCAGATTAAGACCACGGCCAATTTTTCGCCGGACGATAAAGTGATTTCATGGCTTGTAGGCGGGTTGAATTACCAGGTGGAACATCATCTTTTCCCCCGTATCAGCCATGTGCATTACCCGGCCATCAGCAAAATTGTGGAGGCCAAATGCCGCGAATTCGGTTTGCAATATAACAGTATGCCTACGATGATGTCGGCCGTTCGCTCGCACTTCCGTTTCATGCGGATGCTGGGGATGAAACCGGTGCCGGCCGTTTCGTAAAAAAATTTTTCATTAACAGAAAGCCGCTCTTACGGGAGCGGCTTTTTTCATGCCTTAATCTCGACTGGAGGGTTATCATTAATCTACACATCCCTTAAAGAAGAGTACAGGAGCGTGGCCCGCACGTTTATACGATGCATATTCCAGGTGGGCAGGGTGAACGCAGCGAAAAAAAATGTAGCGGCAGGGGAAATTAACAAAACCGTTAACGGATGTTTAACGCGGCTACACGTTTATTTTCTAAAAATTGCGGCTTTCCTGCCGACCCGGCGGGCTGTCTGTGAATTGCCGAAAGCCGTTGTGATAGTAGCGTTTTCCTGTTTTTGAAAAAAAAACAACCATGTGTTTTCACCCCTGATATCCCGGTGGATAGTCTTTTTAATAGGCGTCTTATGTTTTCCCCGCCGTTCAATGGCCACTGATACCAAAACAACGCATGATGAACAAATTGAACCATTTGATCTATGAACATTTCGCACCGGGTGTTCTGATCAACTCGGCCGAGAAAAGACATACTTACCTGCGGGAGGTAAAGGCCGAAAAAATGAAAATAACCGCAACCCTCCGCGAACTGTCGCAGCAGCAGGCGCCATGGAATTATAAGGCCCAACTGCTCCGGAAGTATCAGATCCAGGTGGTGGTACTGCTCGATGAACTGGAGGGATATAGTCATAATGCAGACCCTGCTGTGCAGTCGTTTTACACCGAAGCCACGGGTATCCTTGAAGAACTGATTGTTGGACTGGAGCAGCATTTCCCCGAATACCTGGCCCAGGATATTTTTATGCCGAAGGGGTACCTGCGGCAGGTTGTGCTCCAACTGGAAGAACGTTTCAGGGAAACGGAAAAATATCTTTGCGGCCGGAAAGTAGACAAAGCGCTGCTGGAGCTGGTGTTCAAGCCACTCAGCCACCAGCATATGATGATCACGTTCGGAATGGTGATGTATTATCGCCGCCTGCTCGCTGAACTGAAAGAAAATGTGCACCCTTACATCACCGATCTTACGGAAAGGGTGCATTATACATTGTACCAGTATAATTTCAACTCGACGGAATATTTTATGTACTGCACTAATCAGCTGCGCAGGAAAGTAATTCCGCTCCGTACCCTGCAGGAAAAAAAGGCGTTGTTGTCGTGGTACGAAAAAGAACTGCAGCATATGAACAGCCACGGTGTATCACTTTTCCCCGGGAAAGGGGGGCTGCGCGAACAGATGCTGGCATGGCTCAAAGAAGAAAAACACTGCATGCAGCAATTGCTCACCACTTACGAATCCTGATGCGCCCCATCATTTTGCGGTTAGCCCACCATTGAAAAAATAAAAAAAATCTCACACCTGTGAGTATGATGGGAATTTATTTAAAATAATAATCTCAATTTTATTTTAACCGAATTCGGTTGAAATTTTTGTTTGTTGCCTGCATGTATGGATACATTGAATCAATTGATCTCCGTGCGGTTGCGCCCGGAATGGCTGGTGAACAACCGTCTGCGTATTTACCGCGAACAGTTACGGGAGGAAAAAATAGAATTGACACGGCAGTTGCTCGACATATTCCGGTCCCCGGCGGGGCGGCGGGAAAAGGAGGCCATTGTGCAAACCATGCAACTGAACATCATACAATGGCTTGATCGTTTGCATGTTTACCGGAAGGCGCTCCCGGAGATGGCAGACCGTGAGCGGGCGCTGTTTTACCTTGAAGCGGAAGGGCTATTGCACGATGTGCTGGTTGCGCTGGAGCAGCATGTGCAGGCATATCTGTCGCCGCATCTGCCGTTGCCTTTCAGTTATGCCACCCGGGTGAAGCGGCAGTTGCAGGTACGGTTGCATGAGCTGGAGTTGTTGTTCCGCGCGCTGGAACTGGATGAGCGGCTCGGAGAACTGGTGCTGCGGCCGGTCAGGGCTTTTTTATTGAGCCTCGATGGGCGCCAGTACTTCGGTTCCCTGTTTTATTTCCGCGATCTTATGACACAGCTGCAAATCACCGGCATACTGCAGCTGGCGCATCCGGCTGAGTTTCAGCTGCAGGTACACGCTATTCTTATTCACTTTAATTTTAATGCCGTTGAATATTACATCTATTGCATCAGCCGATTGGAAGCCTTATTAACCGGTCACAGCTTCCCGCGTGACAAAATCAAACTCCTCACCTGGTACATCATCACCCTGCGCCGTCTGCCGCTGAAAAAAACGCCGGGCTTGCTGCCATCCATGCCACCCATTGTGGAACAGTTGCAGGAGTGGATGCTGGAAGAACGTATTTTCCTCCGGAATGCTGACCCCAAAAACGTCCCGTATGAGACAAGCCCTTTTTGAATTGCAAACCCGCTTGGAAAAGGATTTGACCGAGCTGGAAGCAACCACGCCCAATTTGTTGAAGCGATTTTTGATGGGCGCTGAACTGGCCGATCGGGCAGGGGAGGAACTGAAACGATGGGCAGGTCAGCATGATTTTGCATCAGAAGAAGAGGAGATTTTTTTCTTCAAATACATACAGCCTGGAATTCTCAGCAGGAAGATCTATTACAGCCGGTTGTTCCGGCTCGAAGCCGGCCGGCCGAAGATTCTGCGGGAAGACTACAGGAAATTTCTGTTCAGGGAGCTGCAGCGGATTGATATGTTCTTTGAGGAACACCAGGCATTACATCTCTATGTCAGCAGCGGCGCTACCGATAAAGACGAACAATATTTCCTCCGGAACAGCAGGTATAATAATGAGTATCCCGTCGATCTCGCAGGCATGCTGGACACCCGTTTTTGTACCGTTACCTCTTTTAAACTGGCAGAATTGATGGGGCTGCGGGACGTGGGCGATTATATCGCCGGAAAGCTGGAAAACTGGACCGGCCCGCTGCAACTTTCGCCCAAGCCCAGATTAAGATGGACGGATTCCAAAACAGATCTCGTGGAGCTGGTGTATGCGTTGTACAGTGCCGGAAGTTTTAATAACGGGGTAGCGGAACTGAAACAGATTTTTGAATGGTTGGAAAGCTCGCTGGAAATAGATATAGGGCATGCATACAGCCATTTCCGCGACATCCGTATGCGTAAAAAGGAAATCGCCATTTTTTTGTCCCGCCTGCGAAGCAATTTGCTCCGGCGGATTGAAGAACTGGGAGAGAGAACAATAGATTGATTTCTCCGTAGATGGTTACCTTGCTGTTGTTGTGGCTATGTTAACTTGAGGGTGGTCTAAGGGTTTTTCCTGCTAGGTGCACTACCTCGTTCTTTAGGGTGGAACCAATGAGGGGGGATTGGACTATTGTTCTCGAAATGTGAGTACGCCCCGTTTGCCAGAAATATTGCTGAGAGCAGTGTATCATTGCTGCTGCACGGCGTGTGTCAAAGCATTAGTCAGGGTTCAGGAAATGATCGCTTCTGCATCATTGCTTCCGCACCGCATCAGCCACTTCAGCAAGCGCATCTCCTAACCCCGGTTGATCCCACACTGCGCCCAGCGCCACTCTTACGTACCGGTCCGATCCGCTTACCGTAAACTCGGCGCCTTCCGGTATATCGATCTGCCGGCTGCGCAACTGCCGGGTGAGTTCCACGGGCTTCGGAACTTCCAGCCAGAAATGGAAACTGCCAGGAAACATATCATAATGCAGCCCCCGGAAAATGTTGTTGCATTGCGCATGCCAGTGCCGGCCCGCTTCCTGTTTCTCGAGAATAATTTCTGCGAGTTGCCCGTTTCCCATGATGCGAAGGCCAAATGCCATGAAAAGCAGCGATACGCCACTCGTGGTCAGCCTTACCAGGTTGTCTACGCCCTGCAGCACGCCTTCGGGATGCAGCAGGTACGCGCTTTTCACCATAGGGTTAAAAGCCTTGGACAGGCTGTACACATGCAGCGTCCTTTCCGGGACCACCTGCAGGAACGACGGCGGCGGATCCGGGTGAAGAAAACGGTAGGCATCGTCTTCAATGATATAAACGTCCCTGAACGAGCGCACCACATTGGCAATCGCCTCTCTCCGGGCTAAAGGCATCACGCTGGTGGTAGGATTATGAATGGTGGGCTGCAGGTATACCAGTTTACAGGACCGCTCCTGCAAACAGCACTCCAATGCTTCGGGTAGTATGCCGTCCGCATCGCTTTCAATGGGATTGAGCCGGTAGCCTAAATGAGCGGCGCCCATCTTAAAACCAGGAAAAGTATAAGGCTCACAGGCAATTTCGGGTGTTTTGTCGCGGAACCACGACAAAATGCAATACACACCGTTATTGGCACTGGGCAGCGGAACGATCGAAGTCGATGCATCAGGAGCAGACAGCCACTTCCGAACGATAGCAGCGCCATCGTCGGGCAACATCTGGTAAGGGGGATGCAGCATATCCCATTTCTGTCCGGCAGTCAACGTCTGGCAATACGCCTGGAAAATGTCCGCCTCCCGGGGCACGGACGGGTAGTTCAGCCTGAGGTTCAACATTCGGGCAATATAGTAAATATACCCTTACAGGAAGATTATTATCTTTAGTCTCTTAATATAAACAGTTGTTGTACTATGATAAGAACTTTGCCGCTCCTGCTGGCCTTTTTGATGTTCAGCCGAATCGTATCCGCGCAATCGCTTTGTCCCATTATACCCATGCCGGCGCAGGCTGAAAAAACCGGCGGGGATTTTTACCTCACCGACGAAACGCCCCTCATCGCTGCTTCACCCGCAGTGCTGCCGGAGGCGCAGGTGCTGCAGAAACAGCTGCTGAAATTCACGGGCATCAGGGTGGCCGTCCAGCCGAAAAGTAACCGGCCGGCCATCACCTTACGGCTGGAAAAAGGTAATAACCCGGCTGCCTATACTTTGGAGATGAGCGCGAAGGGCGTGACCGTTACTGCCGCTTCCGGCGAAGGGCTGGCTTACGGCCTCACTTCATTTTTACAGCTGGCGCGGAAAGCACAGGGTAAGGAAAGCGGCATCAGGGTGCCCTGCTGGAACATCCAGGATGCCCCGCTCTACCAGTGGCGCGGCTTTATGCTCGATGAGTCTCGCCAGTTTTTCGGTAAGGCGGAAGTCAAAAAGATCTTAGACGAAATGGCGTTCTATAAACTCAACCGCTTTCACTGGCACCTCACCGATGAGCCGGGCTGGCGCATGGAGATCAAACAATATCCCCGCCTTACCCTGGTGGGTGGCATCGGTAATTATCACAATGCTGACGCTCCGGCTACGTATTATACACAGGATGAAATCGAAGAAGTGGTGGCCTACGCCAGCGAACGCCATATCACCGTGATCCCTGAAATCGATATGCCAGGCCATGCTACCGCGGCCAACAGGGCATATCCCCAGTTCAGCGGCGGCGGCTCGGCCAAACATCCCGAGTTTACTTTCAATCCCGGTAAAGAAGAGACATATCAATATCTGACCAATATCCTGAAAGAAGTAAACGTGCTTTTTCCTTCCGGCATGATCCATATCGGTGGCGATGAAGTGAGCTTCGGTTCGGAAAAATGGAAGACAGATCCCGCCGTTCAACAGCTTATGCAGAAAGAAAAGCTTTTCACGCTCGAACAGGTGGAACACTATTTCATCAAAAGGATGGCCGACTCCCTCATTCAACTGAACTCGATGGTATTGGGGTGGGACGAGGTAACAGCCGCTGCGCTGCCGGCCAAACAGACCATGGTGTTCTGGTGGCGCCACGATAAGCCGCAGCAGCTCAAAGACGCTATTGACAAAGGATATAAAGTTGTGCTTTGTCCACGCATTCCGTTTTATTTCGATTTTGTGCAGGACAGCAGCAACCTCGTAGGCCGGAGATGGTCGGGTGCTTTTGCCCCGCTGAAGAGCGTGTACAATTTTTCTGCTGCCGCGCTGCCCGCCCCCATCAATGGGAAAAGCCCGCTGATTGAGGGGATTCAGGCAAACCTGTGGACGGAAACCGTAAGCTCCACGCAGCGCATGCATTACCTTACTTTTCCGCGTTTGATCGCCCTGGCGGAAGCCGCCTGGACGCACCCGGAAAAGAAAAACTTCGAACAGTTCGAAAAGCGGCTCAAAGACGCGTTGCCCCTGTTGAAGCAACAAGGTATTTATTACCTCGACACACCAGTCAAAACACCTGAACCCATCCGATAATATTGAATCATACATCAAAACCTGCCACATGAAATATGTATTGTTTGCCGGCGTGGTTATCATAGCGATGGCCTGTAACCAGCCGGCCGATAAAAAGAAGGATACGGCAACCGCAGAAGTAAAAGACCGGCATACCCTGTCGAATGCAGACAGCGTGACGCCGCAGCACCTGGACCTCGACATCCGGGTGGATTTTGCAAAGCACCAGATCAGCGGCCTAGCCACATGGACTGTGCAAAACAAATCCGGTGCTTCCGTATTGCAGCTCGATACCTACGATCTCACGATCGATAGTGTAACCGTGAACGGTAATAAAGTCAGCCACAGCCTCGACTCCGCTGTCGCCAACCTCGGCAGCCGTCTCAACATCCCTGTGGATGCAGGCGCCAAACAGGTCGCCATCTGGTACAAAACCGCTCCCGGAGCCACCGCGCTGCAATGGCTGGAGCCTTCGCAAACGCTGGGGAAAAAACATCCTTTCCTTTACACCCAGTCCGAATCCATCTATGCCCGCACCTGGATCCCCTGTGCCGACGGCCCGGGTATCCGCTTTACATACAATGCGCGGGTAGCCGTTCCGAAAGGACTGATGGCGCTGATGAGCGCAGAAAACCCGCAGCAGCGGAACGACAGCGGTGTATATCATTTTAAAATGGAACAACCTGTACCTGCATACTTGATGGCGCTGGCAGCCGGCGACATCGCCTTTGCCTCCGTCGACGCCCGCACAGGTGTATATGCGGAGCCTGCTATGCTCGAAAAGGCGAAGCACGAATTTGTCGAAGTCGGTAAAATGGTGACCACCGCCGAGTCGCTGTATGGCCCATACCGCTGGGGACGTTACGACGTGCTGGTGTTGCCGCCCGGGTTCCCGCTCGGCGGCATGGAAAATCCCCGCCTCACCTTCTGCACGCCTACCATTATTGCGGGCGACCGCTCCCTTGTATCGCTCATCGCACACGAGCTGGCGCATAGCTGGAGCGGTAACCTGGTGACCAATGCCACTTGGGAGGATTTCTGGTTGAACGAAGGATTTACGGTATACTTCGAGCGCCGTATTATGGAAGCCATGATGGGCGCCGATTACGCGGATATGTTATGGGAGCTGGGATATCAGGATATGGTTGAAACGGTAAATGAGCTTGGAAAAGACAGCAAAGACACCTGGCTGAAACTCGATCTCTCCAATCGCCACCCGGACGATGGCCTGAATGACGTTGCATATGAAAAAGGAGCGCACTTTCTGCGGCTGATCGAGCAGAAAACCGGCCGCGCCAAAATGGATACTTTCCTGCGGAGCTATTTCGATACGCATGCATTTAAAACCATGCACACGGCCCAGTTCCTGCAATACCTGGATGAGCATCTGCTGAAGGGCGATACGGCTGTGAACGTAAAAGCCTGGGTCTACGGGCCCGGTATTCCGGATAATTGTCCCCGTGCTCCTCAGAAGCGCTTTGAAAAAGTAGACGCCGAACGTGCGCGTTTCCTCAGCGGAACCGCTCCCGGCGAACTTAACACCGGAGGCTGGACGTCGCACGAGTGGCTGCACTTCCTGCGAAAAATGCCCAAACCCTTATCTGTAGCCCAAATGGAGCAACTGGATAAAACATTCCGTTTCACGGCCACCGGTAACAGTGAAGTGGCCGATCTTTGGTTTATTATGGCAGTGGCCGCAGAATATACGTCCGCGTATCCCAATATGGAAAAGTTCCTCAGCGAGGTAGGCCGCCGCAAGTTCCTCACGCCGTTGTATACCGAAATGATGAAAACGCCCAAAGGGCAGGAAATGGCCAAAAGGATTTTCGCTCAGTACAAACGTAATTATCATCCGCTGGCCCAGGAATCGTTGGGCAAACTGGTGAAATAACGCGATGGCCGAATTGGTTCCCGTGTATGAAAATGTGGGGATTCGAAGCGAATGCTTTGTGCAATGTCCACAATCCCCAAGGGAGTTTCACGACCGGGCAATCGCATCGTCATCCCTCGAAAAAGGTGTCGGTTCAAACGAAGAGCGCTATGCAGCGCGACCATCAATAAAAAAGCGGGTGCTCCCTTCAGGGGCACCCGCTTTTTTAGACGGAAGAAGAGGTTATGATTTTTTGAGTTTGTTGAGTACTGACACGCTGCCGTTTTCGTCGCCCTTCAGCACCGTCCAGTGGGTTTCACTTTCGAGCGTGATCACATAACGGGTCGTGTCGTCGCTTACATATTCCACTACGTTGCGGATGGCCTGGTTGGGGAATTTTTTAATGAGGCGTGTGATCACGGCGGTGGGCAGCTGTGAGTCGGAGATATTGCGCGACACGGCCAGCAGGGTGCCTTCCTCGTCAAAATGAGCCGTTATTTTGGATGCGTTCAGGGCAAATTTGGCCACAAAACTGTTGTCGGTTTTATACCAGCTTACATTGGCGATGTTACCGAATTCTTCGCGGAAGCCATTCAGCACTTTCGCGTTATCGATGGTGTTGTCTTTTGCAAAGGTTACGTTTGCGGCAAAAACGATGGCGAGGAGGAAAAGAAGCTTTTTCATGATAAGAAGTTTTATAAGTTTTTTAATTTTTTCGTGTCTGATGATGATGTAAAATTAGCCCGGGATCGGTGGCAGGTCAAGCGAATAGGTAAGAATGGAGCGGATGAAAGGCTGCTGTTCTAAATCGGACGGTTAACGGACACCGTTATCTGTAGCGGGTTTCGGGCGAAAGGGGGCTTCAGGGGCACCGTATGTCCGACGATGGTGGATGCGGACAACCGGCTGGACAAAAACGCCCGTTTTCAAAAACGGACACTTTGTCTCAAAATCGAACATTCCGGGTCGGGTAACGTTAATGAGTGAAGAGTTATGCTTATGAAAAATGGGGCTGTCCGGAAGGGTGGCCCCTTTCACAGACTGCTTTTCCACATCCTTATTTGCAAAATCGTTAACGGAAAATGCCCGCACATCCCTATTCGAGGCCGGTTTTAACATCTCCATTTCACCCTTTCCCTGTTGTTTATTCATCTTGTATGTAATCCCCATAAGCCCCTTATAAATGGATAAACACTACATACAGGAACTTATTCTGAAAGATCACTACGGTTTGCTGACCCCCGAAGAGCAGGATGAGTTTGAAATACTCGTGGAACATTATGATGAAGTGAAAAAGATGCGGGAAGAACTGCGCAGCGAAGTACCTGTTGAAGAAGCACGCAATGCCATCACTGAGTTTGACCCGGACCAGAGCTACCGACATATCATCGCCATACGCAGGGCGCGCCAGATCATCCGGAAAAGGAGGCTGCGGCAGTTTGCCGCGGCATTACTGCTGTTGCTCATTGGCAGTGCATATATACTGGTCACACCCGCCCGCCGCGCCCCGGCGCCGTTTGTGGCCGCTCCTCCCCATGCCGTGAGCCTGAAACTGGCTGGAGGCCAAACACTGAATCTGGGCGACAGCAGCCGGCGGGAGATCAGCCTGGGCAATGCCGTATTGAACCATCACAACAGGCAGCTGAGTTTCAAAACCGGCAACGGCGGCGGCGTAAAAGGGTGGAATACACTGACTGTACCCCCGGATCAGGATTTTAAAGTGGAGCTGGCCGATGGCACCACCGTGCACCTCAACAGCAATTCGACCCTCCGGTTCCCGTTCAGCTTCGACAGCAAGGCGAGAGAAGTGTTCATTGAAGGGGAAGCTTATTTCAAAGTGGCCAGGGATGCCCACCGCCCGTTTATTGTCCATAGCGGTGTGACGGTGATCAAAGTGCTCGGCACGGAATTTAACATCAACGGCTATCTGCCGGGCCGGATTATTACTTCACTGGTGAACGGGAAAGTGACCGTTCATGCAGACGGGGAGCAGGTGACACTGCATCCCGGCAGCGAGGCCATCACCCGTACCGGTACTCCCATTAAAGTTCAGCCCAACGGTCCTGAGGCGCTGCTATGGCGCGATGTGGCCTATTACTCCGAAAAAAGCACCGTTGCCGAGATAGCCGCCCTGGTAGCCAGGCGTTTTAATGTCAAAATGATGATCGACAACCCCGCTGCCAAAAACAAAACTTTCCGGGTAAAATTGTGCCGCGACCAGGATCTGGAATCGTTCATCCAATGCCTGAACGAAACAACCGTAGTTACACTCCGGTGGGAAGACGGTATCCTCCATTGTCAATAAATGGCTTCCGTAATTCTAAATTCTTTCTTAACTTTACGTTAACAAGCAGGCCTTTCTTATTTGGCTTTCTTTACAACACCTACTCATCTGAGTGTTCATTTTCTCTCCTTCGAAGCATTAGGCATATTCCCGGACATACCTTTATTACTAATGCATGTAATTGAAATCTTTTATGGAAGACGCGGAGATCTTACAAGGGTTGGCTGACCGCCAGGAAGCGGCATTTACCGCCTTACATAACAAATATGCAAAATTACTGTTTGCGAGGGCTTATCAGTTGCTGAAGAACCAGGCCGATGCAGAAGAGGTCGTGCAGAGTTTTTTTGCCAATCAGCTGCTGCCGTTCAGGAAATGGAGCACGGTGCTGGATTTGAAAGCCTACCTGCGGCGAGGTATTTACAATTGCTGTCTCATTATGATGGAGCGGGAGAAAAAGCGGAACAACCGTACGCAGCGATTTTTAGCGGAAAAATTATCCGCTTTCCCGAACGCAACGGAACAGGTGGTGGTGCAGCCTGAAATGAAAACGTACGAGGCGGCGATGATTCACCAGGCGTTGTCGTCATTAACAGTTCAGCAACGAACCGCCATGCGCCTCCTTTATGTGGAAGGTTTCCGGTACAACGATATCGCACGGGCGATGAATATCACGGTCAACTCTGTAAAAACACACCTGCGGCTGGGCCGCAAACATATGCAGCAGTACAAAGAGTTATTTCAATCGCTGTTGTGCCTGTTACTTTTCATTCACCTCTTCTAAAACATCGCGGATCTTCTGTACATAAAACGCGAGTTGATCAGGGGTAATGGGTTTCCGGTGATAAATATGCGCGCCGAGATATAAAGTCTCCGTTTTAAATTCATCTGTTGCGTCTGCCGTGGTGGCAATAACAGGAATATGCATAGTGTCCGGGTCCTTCTTCAGGATATCCAGGCAGTCGGTGCCGATCATATCGGGTAATCCCATATCCAGTATAATAAAGTCCGGCATCTCCCGCCGGGCCGCTTGAATGCCGCTCATACCCGTTTCACAGGTGAAAACGTGCAACCCCATTTTTTCCAGATATTTTTTCAGATACAGCTGATAAATAGGTTCATCTTCAATTACCAATACCTTCATATTGCGCAAGTTAAGTGTTTGTGAAATTTATCTTTTATTTTTTTTGATGACAGGAGGAGAGGGTATCGCGCCTTACAATAAAAATGTATGTTTTAAAGGGGGATAACCCGATACATGAATGTTCCTCATCAGGAAAAGTTCATTGCTGCTGCTTTGGCTGCTTATACACCTGATGGACCATGCCCAAACAGGTATGAAAGACCTCTACAGGCTGTTTGATACGCGAGATGATACGGCAGGAGTGTACAGAATGAAATTCTTCCAGCAAGGCATGGAGCGCGGCGCGAACCCATCGTTCAATAAAAAAAAGAGGCCACCTAACAAGGCGGCCTCTTTTTTTATGACGTCATTTATCAGAACGCGTACCGCGCGCCCAGCTGTATCTGCCAGGGATTGCCGGAAGGCGTTACGATGCCGGTGTTCACGTTCACATTGTAGTTGAAATTGTTGGTGGCCGCGTCGAAGCCGCCCAGCGAATAAATGTTCTGTTTGCCCAGGGATTTGTTGACGCCCCAGTCTTTTTTCAGCATGTTGGCCACGTTGAAGAAATCGCTCGAAACTTCAAGGCTGTGGCTTCTGAACAGCTTGAATTTTTTAGCTATCCGCACATCCCAAATGCCATAGAATCCGTTAATGCCGCCATTTCTTTCGGCAATAGTGCCCATGCTTTTACGGATGTAATCTTTCACACCTTTGTCCACTTTCGGGTTATCGAGAATAGACTTAAGGTTGGTGCGGATTTTTTCCGGTACGGCCGTGTTGTTGATATCGAACACATAGGCGAGGTCGTTTGAATTCACGAAGTCGCCGTTCACGTTGCCGTTTACGGCCAGTGAATAACGGGTACCGCCGAGGCCGGAATACCGCACCCCTACGCTCACGCCCCAGAAGGTAGGCGCCGTGCCGTAGAACACCACTTTGTGACGGAATTGGTTGTCTGAGTAGCTCATCCTCGACAGGTCGCGAGGATCTTCAGGCACCATCAGGGAAAGCGTGGCCGTATTGGCTACGTCGCCATTATAGGAGGTATTGTCTTTGGTATCGTTCCAGGTATAGCTGAAGGCTATTTCCCCGTCTCTCCAGTAACGCCAGGTAGCATCCGCAACCACTGCAAACTGGTTCACCTTGCCGTCTGCATTCAATTCCAGTACACGGCCCGCCTGTGTGCTCTTACGGCCCTGCATCCAGTCGGTTGCGCCGTTGCGGGTGCTGATGGTGTTCGCGGGCACATACACGCCGCGGTTGCCTTCGTTGGCGAGGCGGAAGTACGGCTGGTCCACCATATTCCGGTCTACATACATATAGTTATGCCGCGCGATGCTGGTAAAGAAGGTGATACCTGCTTTCAGGCGGTCGGAGAAAAGACGGTTATAAGAAAGGTTGGCTTTATACACCACCGGTATACGTGCGTTTTTCGCATTGGTGTTGATGGTGCCGATGCGGGGCAGGCCCAACTGATCGAACAGTTCCACGCCGGGCGCGGTGGCCGGGTTTTTACGGTAGGCGTCGAAATCCGGAGTGGGCACCTGGGCGCCCTGGATGTCGATGGACAATACTTTCGTACCGTCAAACAACATGTTGTTGATCATCGCATAGTTGTTGATATCCGAACCGAATATGCCGGCGCCAAAACGGAGGTAGTCGGTGTTCTTTTCGTTGATGTTCCAGTTAAACTGCAGGCGGGGCTGCAGCTGGAAGGTATTGAGCTTGTTGTCTGTGCGAAGGCCCAGTTGATCGAATACGGTCTGATTAAAATTGGCGGTGTTCATGTATGTGGTATAATCAGCGCGTAGCCCCACGATCATTTCAAGTCCACGGTGAAGGCGGGTTTGCATTTGCGCATACAGCCCGGCGTTGAGGATGTTCTGGTCCAGCGCAGGGTCTGCCGCCAGCGCGATTTCACGGGCGTAGCGGTAAGGGCGCTCATTATCGAAATTGGTCAGCCCGGTAAAATAAAAGCGGCCGTTCATTTCACTGCCGTACAGCGAATTGAGGTGGCTGTACATAATGTCCGTACCGAAAGTGAAGTTGGCCTTGTCTGTATTGAAATACACGTTGTCGACCAGCTGCGCCACGTTGTTGTAGAAATGTTCCGGCGAATAGCGCTGGCCGCCCAGCTGGATGGAGGTGAAAAGGCTGTCGTTATTGAGTTTGGAGCCGACCCTTTCCACGATGGCGCGGGGGATGTTCTGCTTCGGCAGTTGTTTGCCCGGAACGCTTTCTTCAAACGTATACAGGTGCTGCAGTTTCAGTTCATTGGTCACCTTCGGCGACACAACGGTGCGGAGTGTGGCAAGCAGGCTGTTGTTGTAGGTATTGGCATCCCCGTACACTTCGTACAGGTTGATGGCCGTGTTGTCGTCGCGGCCGAGGAGGTTCCGGTCGTTCACGAAGTTTTCGCGGATGGTGAGCAGGTTTTTCTCATTCAACTGCCAGTCGATACGGGCAAAAATTGCGTCGGTCTTTCGTTTTTTATCGAACGAACCGAACTGCGGGGCACTGGAAACGCCGTATTTGCTGCGGGCGATCTGGAGGAACTGGTCGAGTGTGGATTGGGTGACGTTCAGGCGCCGTTCGTCTTCTGTAGACTGGATATCGGCCAGCTGCAGCGGCCTTGCGTCTGCCTGGCGGTCCCAGGCCACGAAGAAGTGCGCTTTGTCTTTGATGATCGGCCCACCCAGGGTAAACCCGAACTGGTTAGTGGAAAAATCGTTGGTTCTTTTGGCGCCGCGGATATCGTAGCGGCTCGACAGCCAGTCGGCACGGCCATATATGAAGGCGCTCCCCGAGAGTGTGTTGGTCCCTGCTTTGGTAACGGTGCTCACAGAGCCACCGCCGCTGCGGCCATACGTTACATCGTATTGGTTGGTCACCACTTTGAATTCGCGGATGGCTTCCATCGAAATAATGTATGGAGCGCCGGTACGGCTGTTGGACCCGCCGCCGGAAGTAGGATTACGGGCGGTAGTACCGTCGATGGTAAAGTTGGTGGAAGAGGCCAGCTGGCCGGAGAGATTATTGCCGCGGCTGAGCGGAGACAGGTCCATCAGCGATGTGAAGTTGCGGCCGTTTACGGGCAGCTTCGCAATGTCCCTGGCGCTCACGGTGGTAGCCGCACCGAAATTTTCGGTTTTGTTGCGCAGGGCGTTGGCGGTTACCTTTACCTCGTTGATGTTCACGGCAGACACTTTCATTTCCATATTCACCCGCAGGGCATCGCCCTGGCTGAGGTTATACCCGGTCCGTTTAAGGTCTGCATACCCCACCGAAGTGACGGTCACCACGTAAGGGCCGCCCAGCGGCAATTCCCGGATGGTGTACTCGCCTTTGGCGTTGGTAACGGTGCGCGCGGTAAAGCCGGTAGACTCGTTGCGGACCTGTACGGAAGCGCCCGGGATTAATTGTTTGTTGTCGTCTGAAACAACACCGGAGATGGAGGCTTGTGTGGTTTGCGCGTGTGCTTTGAAACCGGCAAAGCATATTGCGCAGAGCAAAAGATGGATGTAAAGCTTCATAGAATTAGTGCAGTATTAAGGTGTAAAATTATCCAGTGGAATTGTAGATTCGGAATCTTCCGTTGAATGATAACATTAAGTTCATGGACCCTGCTTCGACGTGTTTGTTTATCTGGTTCTTCAATAACGGCCCCGGTGCAGGTGTGCCGGGAAGGTTTTCCGGTAATAAATATAGTAATAAATAAAAAAAAGATCCGGGAGTTTTTCTGCGAACGGATGTAAAAATAAAACCACCGTCGAGCGATGGTGGTTTGTTATAAAAAGCATATTCCGTTTATTTCGTTTTTACCGGCTGATCCAGCAGTGCGGCAGATTCCTCGTCCAGATAAAACACGCAATCAGGGTGCTGTTGCAGGATACTGGCCGGATAGAGGTTGCTGACCGGTCGTTCGAGGCTGTCTTTCACAGCCTGCGCCTTGCGTGCGCCGGGCACGGAACAAATGATGTGGGCCGATTGCATGATCTGGTGTACAGACATACTGATGGCTTGCGCCGGCACATCATCCACCGTAGCGAACCAGCCTTCGTTCATTTGCTGCCGGCGGCAGGCCCCGTCGAGGTTGACGACGATGTACGGCGCCGTGGTATCGAAATCCGCCGGGGGATCGTTGAACGCCAGGTGGCCGTTTTCGCCGATGCCTACCAGCGCCACGTCTATCGGGTGGCGGCGGATGAGATCGCCGATGCGGTTGATCTCATCTGGCGGCGGTACTTCACCGTTGATCAGTACGACGGCTTTCAGCACGGGTACCTTGGCGAGAAATCGCTCCTGCAGATATTTGCGGAAGCTAGCAGGATGGGTGACGGGGAGGCCGATGTACTCGTCAAGATGGAACATGGTCACCTTTTCCCACGCAATCCCTTCCTCTGAAATGAGTTGCCGGAGGGTTTCAAACTGGCTGGTGCCGGTGGCGAGAATGATATTGGCGCCGCCTTTCTCCTGAATGGTTTTCCGTATGAGTGCGGCAGCAGCCTTCCCGGCCGCAGTACCCAACTCGCGGTTGCTGTTAGATGTAATGACTTGCATTGAAATTGATTATTTGTTGGATGGTGATACGTTTACGCCGGTGGTACCGCCCTGCTGCAGGGAGATGTCGACCGGGAGGTTTTTCTGCCACGCGCCGGCGGTGAAATCCGGTACGCTGATGGAGTTGGATCGGTTGGCTACCGACCATTCGCTGAGCGGCCCGATGGCGCTCCAAAGTGCGGCATCGTACACGTCCATGTCAACCGGTAGCCCGTTTCTCAGGCAGTCGATAAGGCGCCAGTCCATCATAAAATCCATACCGCCATGCCCGCCGATGGCCTTGGCCAGCTCGCCGATTTTACGAGTGATGGCAGGCGTATATTTTTCTTCGAGTTTTTTCATCTCGTCTTCGGGCAGCCAGCCTTCATGGCTCGTGGCAATTCTGCCGGGCAGCGGGTACTTCTGCGCGGTGGCTTTCGTGCCACTTACCAGGTGTATGCGGGAGTAAGGACGCGGCGAAGTGACATCATGCTGTAACATAATCGTGCGGCCCTTTTTTGTCCGGATGGCGGTGGTGTTCATATTCCCCCGGAAGCGTTTGCCGGCAAAGGGTTGATAGAACTCATCCTCCGCGGTCAGCCTCGCCGCCATGGGGCCCATCATAAAATCGTCGCCCGACATGGAGGTAAGGTAATCCATCGCATCGCCGCGGTTGATGTTCATGACCTGGCATACCGGCCCCAGGCCGTGAGTGGGGTAGAGGTTACCATTGCGCCTGGCGTTTTCGCGTAGCCGCCACAGGTCGTATCGTTTGCCACGATCGAACATACTTTCGAGAATATCGTGGATGTAGGCGCCTTCAGCATGAACGATTTCACCGAAAAATCCCTGCCTCGCCATGTTGAGCGTCAGCAACTCGAAAAAATCGTAGCAGCAGTTCTCAAGCATCACACAATGCCGTTTCGTTTTTTCGGAAGTGGCTACCAGTTTCCAGCAATCTTCTACGGTGGTGGCGGCGGGTATTTCAACCGCTACATGTTTGCCGTGTTCCATGGCATAAAGCGCAATGGGCGTATGTAAAGCCCAATGGGTGGCGATGTACAACAGGTCGATGTCGTCTCGCTCGCAGATTTTCTTCCAGTCGTTGGGCCCGGCGGTGTACAGCCGGGCATCATGCCCCGGCGTTTTAATCCGGGCTTTGGCGGCAGCCGCTTTCTCCGGGCGCACGTCGCAGACTGCTTTGATTTGTACGCCCTCGATATAACTCACGCGTTCCACGGCGGCGGAGCCCCGGTTGCCTACGCCCACGAAACCGATACGGACCGTGGGGATTTTCGGAGCCGCATACCCGCACATGTTGAAGCGCTGCGTGTGTTTCATCCGGGTAGCGTGAAGCACCTGCGGCAGTTGGCTGGCCGACTGCCCGTATGCCCCGTAACCAGGCATGAGCGCGGCGCCAGCTGCAAGGCCGGTCAGCTTCAGGAAATCTCTTCTGTTATTTTTCATGTTGCTTTTTTTCGATGAATTGTACAGTGCCTTTTTTCTTCAGTGATTCAAATTCTTTCCGATAGTTATCCAGCTCAGCGGCGCCCAGTTTCCTGCCGGTGATGGACACCGGTTCGATAAACGCGATGTTGGCGCTGCTCAGGCCGGCTGCCATGCTGATGTCGCCCCAGGGCAATATGCCGGGGAGATGAATGGCCATGCTGAAGTAGTCGGCTCCGCTCCGTTCGTCGAACAGGTAACTGACGGGACAATTGCGCAGTGTGAGGTGAGTGGTATTGTCGTACAATGCGGCGTGAAAGATGGCCGCCAGCGCTACTTCGCCTGTTGCGTCGACGCTGACGCGCTGTGCGCCCTGTTTTTTCAGCCAGGTATGTACGAGCTGCAGATCGCCCACCCACTGCCCCATCACGGTTTTACCGAGCCACAGCATGGAGCGCGATAAAGTATGAAAAGGAGGAAGCTGCCCGTCGATGGCGGTAGCAGCGGCGGAACTGCGGCGCCCCGTTCCCCATACGTCGATGAGCACTACGCCCTGATCCGTTTCTGCGGGCAGTCGCTGGCCGGGTACGATGATATAGTCGCGGGAGCCATTGCGTGGCGCGCGGTGCAACAAGGGGATCTGCTGGTTGTTGCCGGTGGTGATGAGAATGCTGTCCCAGCCGCCCGCTTTTCCGCTCCGGGTGGTATTTTTGATGACAGGTGCGGCTTCCATCATCAGCACATCCTTCAATGTCTGTTTCTCCTGTCCACCAGGTTTGAATTGCTGTTTGATCCGAATCCCTTCCTGCCGGCTCCATCGGGCCGTAGTAGCCACCAGTGAGTCCCGTTCACCACGGCGGAATGTCGCCAGTTGCGCCGGCGGCAATAAAAGGGGGGATTTGATTTTCACCGGAGATCCATCGCCCTGGCCTTTCAATTGGAGGTTGAACCAGCCTAGCATGGCTTCCTGCATCTCCGGCCAATACCCATGTGTGGTATCGAACAGTTGGTATTGCAGCTGCTGCGGCGCTTTGAGCAATTGGAAGATGCGTTGCGCACGGGTGAAGCTGCGCTGCATTTGTGCCGGTGTAAACGCTTTGTTATTATCCCTGGAGGCATTGAACAGCTTCAGCCCGCGCGGCGCTACCATCGCCAGCACACCGGACTCTTCCGTGAAGGTGAGGCCTGCAGGCAGCAATTCGCAGATACAGTTGCTGTTCATGACATAAGCTTCAAAGGTACCTACGCTCACCACGGGAATGGCGGCTTTGACGCGCTCGTCCATTGCTGCTAGCCACATCGTCTGGTTACCGCCTCCGCTGGCCCCGGTAGCGCCTATACGTTGAGCGTCCACAAAAGGGAGAGACGCGAGCAGGTCCACTGCACGGATATTGTCGGTGAGCTGCATGCCCAGCAGCGGGTGGCCGGTGTTCATCATGGATGCGCCCAGGCAGGAGCCGTGGTATTCATGTTCGCCGTGCACAGTGGTTCTTTCACCCGCGCCCCAGGCATCGACGGTGAGGGCAACATAACCATGCATGGCCAGTTGCTGCGCTACCGCCTGGAAGATCTCACTGTTCCGCCCACCCTGCCAGTGGCCGTGCGTCACCACCACCGCCGGGAACGGCCCCGCGCCTTCCGGCACATACAGGTTGGCCGTGGCATACACGCCGGGCCGCGTTTGAAAATAAATGTTGCGGATGGCATATCCTTGCATCGGGATGCGCCCCGTTTCGCGGTAATTGACCGGCAAAGCATGATTTACGACGGCTCCGCTGTGCTGCAGGATTTGATGATACAATGCCGCGCGCCGCTGCTGCCAGGCCGTGGCGCTTTCAGGGAGCGTGTGCGCCTGGAAGGCTTGCCGGGCAGCTTGTTCCAGCGTGTGTCGTATCGTGTCTGCCTGTTGTGCGGATGTGTGCATGCCGGTGAATAACAATAATATGATGACGGAAATTTTCATACAGTTTAATCGATGTCCCACCACACTCTGGTGGCGGCGTTATCCGGCCCGCTGAGCATTTGCCTTGCTTTTTCGAGGGCTGCTGCATTAGTGGAAGCTTCTACGGAAGAATAGGGCAGCCGTTTGATGAATGTGCCAGCCGGCAGGTCGCTGTTGTCGCTCTGCAGGACGGGGTACATCACAGGGTAGCCGCTGCGGCGGAATTCGGCCCAGGCTTCCACACCATCGGGATACAGTGCCAGCCATTTTTGCGTGCCGATCTGCGCGCGCTGCATGCCCGCCGTGGCGGCCCATTTTACCGGGGTGGCAGCTACCGCGGGTGAACCTGCTTCATCTCCTGGCGCCACCGGAACGGCCGCTGATGTAATATAATTATTAATTACAGCCGGATCAACAATGCCCCATTCCTGCATGCTGACGGCAATCCCCTTCTCATATAAATCCTGTGCCGTGCCGTCCATATTCCAGCCGTTGAGTGCGCCTTCCGCGCGGAGGAACCAGGCTTCGGCCGCGTGCAGCACTGGCTGCGTAGCTTCAAGCTGGCCTATCCAGGTGCTGCCGTTCCAGGTTACCCAACGCGGGCCTACATTGGAAGTCTGCGCGGGACGGTTGCCGGGTTTATTGATGTCCGTGGCAGATGAGCCGTTCCGCAAACCTTTGAATTGCCCGGTGCCCACTGCCGGCTGAAAGTACACCGGCAGCCGCGGGTCGTTGTACCCCTTTAGGTAGGAGGCCATAGTGGAGCTCATCGAAAATTCGTTATTCACCGCATTGGTGGAAAGCCCGTTGGCGTCGTCGCCCTTCATCGACCGTTTGATGTAAGCACTGTGGGAACTCGCTGTCATAACGCCTCCTGCCACAGCGGCTTCGGCTTCTGTTTTGGCGCGCGCGGGATCCACCCTGGAAATACGCAGCGCCAGGCGAAGGCGCAGCGTGTTGGCGAAACGTATCCATTGCTGCACATTCCCGTCGTAGATAATATCGTAACTGCCGAAAACATTGCTCTGTCCGCCGGACTTCAGGTTCGTCACGGCAGAATCGAGCCGCTTAAAAAGGTCGTCATAGATTTTGTCCTGCGGATCGTACGCAATACTGCTTTTGGCCTGCCCGGCCTGGAAATAAGGCACAGGGCCGTAGTAGTCCGTCAGCCGGTGAAACGTATAGGCCAGCATGATGTTGGTCAGCGCGTATTCGCCGGAATGGCGGTCCGTATTGTCGAATATCGTCTGCAATTGCGGTAAGGTGAGCACGTAGGTGATAATTCCGGGCCGCGACAGCCAGCCGTCGTTCATCGCATACCGGTCGGTCTGGAAACTGGTGGTGGTGAGCGCGAAGTATTGTGCGTACAGATCGGGCATCAGGATGGAAATTGTCTGGTAGTACGGGCGGTGAATGGTGGCGGCGGATTGTGCCCGGGTAAACATGAAGGGCAATTCGCGTGCGCCAGCGTCCGACAATTTTGCCGGGTTTTTGTTCATATCATCGAATTTCCCGGTGCAGCTGCTGAGCAGTGAGGCGACCAACAGGAAATAAAGCATGTTTTTCTTCATAACAATTCGCTTTTAGATCTTAGAATGACAAACTGAGATTCAGTCCGAAGCTGCGTGTGATGGGCAATATGCCCGATTCGATGCCCTGGTAATTGCTGGATCCGATGGCTACTTCAGGATCCACCGGGATGGTGCGTTTCCCGATGCCGGGGATGTCGAGCAGGGATTTGCCGCGGTAGAAAAAGAAGAGGTTGCGGCCGGTCAGCGCCAGCCGGGCGCTTTTCACCAGTTTGTTGGGCCAGTCGAAATTGTAACCGAGCGATAATTCCCGGAGGCGGAAGTTGGTGGCACTATAGGCAAAGAACTGCCCGTAACCGTTTCTGCCGCCCTGCGAAACCTGTGTCCACAGCTGCTCAGCTCGGATAGGAGTGGTGTTGGCAGATCCGTCCGTTTTAATGCCGGGCAGCACCAGGCCGCCTTCCCGGTACCGGGTGGTATAGTCTGCAATCCCGAAATACGCCATCATCGCGTCGGTGCCGGATATCACGATACCGCCCACCCGCCCGTCGATCAGCATCGAAAGGTTGAATTTTTTGTATTGCAGCTGGTTGCTCCAGCCCAATGTATAGTCAGGATTGTAATTGCCGATTTTCTGCAGGGGGGTTACCACAGGCAGGCCCGCAGTACTGATCTGGTATTGACCGGTTTTAGGATCGGTGGCCCAGGTGTAGTCATAAATATCGCCGTACATGCCGCCGGGTTTCACCAGCATGCTGCCAAAACCGGTAGCGGTGGTGAGCGCTGCCTGGGTAATACCGGGGCTCAGCGAGATGGCTTTATTGCGGTTGAGGGCGAAATTCAGCGAGCTGTTCCAGGTGAAACCGTCTTTCCGTATGGGCGTTCCGGTTAACATCACTTCCATTCCGCTGTTCTGGATGTTGCCGGCGTTGATGTATTGCTGGTTATAGCCGCTAGGCTGCGGCAGCCCGATAAATATCAGCTGGTTGTAGGTGTTGCTCCGGTAAACAGTAGCATCCAGGCCCAGCCTCCCGTCCAAGAAACGCCATTCCATCCCGGCTTCCCACGATTCGGTTTTTTCAGGTTTCAGATCGCTGATGTATTTGATCTGGTCTCTTGCCACGAAGCCGTTGCCCGCCCCAAGCGAATAGCTGTATGTTTGAATCAGCAGGTAAGGGTCGGCGTCGTTACCGACCTGTGTGTAAGCCCCGCGCACTTTGCCGAATGATACCCAGTCGGGCAGCTTCGTCAGGTCGGTGAGAATAGCGCTCAACCCGATGGAAGGATAAAAGTAGCTGTGCGGTGATGGAAGTGTGGACGACCAGTCGTTCCGCGCACTCACGTCGAGGAACAGCTGCTGCCTGAAATCTAGCTGGGCGCTGCCGTAAACCGACTGTATTTCCTTTTCCACCGTCAGGTTCGAGAAAGCGGGCGTGGAAGCGAAGTTCAGGTTGAACTGGTTGGGAATGCTGAGGCCGTTGGCGAACGACTGGGTATTATACCCGCGGTTGCGCAATACGGCCGCGCCCAGGTTGTAATTCACCCCGAAATCGCCGCCCAGTTTGTTGTTTCCGGACAGCAGCACATCCATGTTCCTTTCCCATCGGTTAACATAGGCTTCCTGGTAACGGCCGCCGGTAAGAGTGGGCATGGGGATGGTGCCGAAGAAATAACTGCCGGTGATTTTGTCGTCGTATTTATCAAGACTGTAACGCCCCTGCAGGCTCAGCCAGCCGGTGAGCTGGTATTTGGCGAGCCCCATCAGGGTGATGCGGTTCCTTTCCTCGTTGAGCGCGGTACGGTGCACGTCCCAGTAAGGGTTCTGGAAGGCGGAGCTGGTGGTCCAGTACACAGGAACGGGCTGTCCCCTGGCATCGGACTTTTCAAAAATGCGCAACGAATCGGGATGCATATCGCGCGGCATGATCAGTGCTTCGTTGGTCACTCCGTTATCGCCCAGCCGCGGTTTGTTTTTGATGGTCTGATTCATGTAAGTTACCTTAACGTCTGTGGTCAGGCGTGGCAGCAGTTCCGCAGTGAGGCGAAGGTTGAGGGTGTTGCGTTCCAGCCTGTTCCTGGGTACGATGCCACTGTTGGCGTTGTGCGTATAGGAAGCATAACCCCGCAGTTTATCTGTGCCGCCGGATACATTTACGGAGTTGTTCACCGTAACGCCGGTATTGTAAAAATCGCGCACATTGTTTTTATAGGTGGTGGCCTTGGCTCCCCAGCTTTCTCCCGCCTGCGCGCCGTATACTCCACCGTTACCACGTCCATACGTATCTTGCAGGTTCATGAGCAGGTAAGGCTGGTCGAGCGAAACGCCGCCGTTATAGCTCAGGGTTACTTTCCCGGTTTTCCCTTTCTTCGTGGTGACGACGAGTGCTCCATTTGCGGCGCGGCTTCCGTAGAGTGCGGCTGCAGCAGGTCCTTTCAATACGGTGATGGATTCCACATCATCCGGGTTGATGCTGGCCGCTCCATCGCTGCCGGAATAACCGCTGGCGATGCTTTTCTGTTGTGTGGCGACGGTATTGGCCGAGCCGCTGCCGCCGGGCTCGGTGGTCATCGTGTTATCGACGGGGACACCGTCTACAACAATCAGTGCGTTGTTATTGCCGCTGATGGAACGGTTGCCGCGCAACACCACGCGCACGGCGCCACCCGGACCGGTAGCTGCGGGTGTAATTACCGCGCCGGCCACCTTGCCGCTCAGGCTGTTCATAATATTGGCGCCCGGCTGGCGTACCGTGGTAAGGTCGGCATTGTTCAGCTGTTGCGTGGCGTAACCCAGGGAACGTGTTTTGCGCTCGATGCCGAGTGCCGTCACGACCACTTCTCCCAGTTGCGAGGCGGAACGCTGCAGCGTTACCTGCAGGTTGCGCTGCCCATCTGCCGGAATTTCTTTTTTCTCGTAACCTATAAAAGTAAATACCAGCACCGCATTTGGCGCGGCCTGTATGCTGAAGCTGCCGTCGACGCCGGTGGCGGTGCCGTGCGACGTGCCTTTCACACTCACGCTTACACCGGGTATGTGAGCCTGTGTGATCGCATCTTTTACCGTGCCTTTCACAGGCAGGTTTTGTGCGGAAAGGCTGGCCGGCAGTATGAAAATGAGTAGTAACAGGCAATAGCATAGCCCTGCATAGATCATGCGTCTATTCATAACATAAAATATTATTGAGTAAATGATTCTGGCTGTAATCGAGAATGTTACCCAATGTACAATCACTCCGCTGGCCCTGCAAAAAAAACAGCGGCAACGTTATCGGAAAACCAGCGTATATTTAATTCATCAGTACCAGCTATTTAAAGAAGGGAGGCATGCGCAGACACTATGCTACAATAAAGGATATCGCCAACGCACTGAACATTTCATTTGCCACTGTTTCGCGGGCGCTCAGGGATGCCTACGATGTAAAGGCCGAAACACGGGAACTTGTGCTGGCCAAAGCCGCCGAACTGAACTACAAACCAAACGTCAACGCGAAAGGACTTGCGCAGCATCGCAGTTATAACCTCGGTGTTATTCTTCCCACCATCACCAATTATTATTTTTCCACCGTCATTACCGGCATCCAGGAAGTGGCATACGGCGCGGGTTATAATCTTGTCCTGTACGTTACGAATGATAGCGCGGAGCGCGAGCGCGACATGATCGGCAATCTTTCCCTGGGAAGCCTGGATGGCCTGCTGGTTTGTGTTTCGTCTGATTCTGCATTATCTACCGGTTTTCAGGGAATTATAGATGATGGTATTCCGGTAGTGTTTTTCGATAGGGTGGTAGAAGATATCCACACTTCCAAAGTGGTGCAGGACGATTACAACGGTGCTTTCGAGGCCACCGAGCACCTGATTGGAAATGGCTACCGCAATATAGCGCACATAGCGGGCCCGGAGGAGCTGGCTTTTACCCGCAACCGTATGCAGGGCTATAAGGACGCATTAAAAAAACATGGGTTGCCGGTGAAGAAGGAATGGATTGTGCATTCTGGCTTTTCGCAGGCCCATGGCGAGCAGGACGTGGCCCGGCTCTGGAAATGCCGGCAAAAACCCGATGCGGTTTTCGCGGTGAACGACCGGAAAGCTGTAGGCGCCATGCTCGCTTTGAAACAGTTAAATATTCTTGTCGGGCAGGATTTCGGGGTAGTTGGATTTACCAATGATCCGGTAGCTGCTATTATATCTCCCTCCCTCACTACTATTGCCGAGCCCGCTTTTGAAATCGGCAGAATCAGCTGCCAGCTTGTATTAAGCCATATCAGGAAGAAGAAATTTGATGCAAAAGAAGTAGTTTTGCCGGGTAAATTGATCGTAAGGGAATCAAGCAAAAAAGCCTGAGGCATTGTAACCCTGGGGCATGGTTTTTGTTTTTTCCCGGATATCAAATCTTTTTGTTAATCTGAAATCTAATAACGTAAAACCATGATGAAACTTCGACAAGGGTTGATCCTGTTAACCGCAACACTGATGCTGGCGTTTGTTATTCCCGGCTGTAAGAAAAATAACAAGAATGATGATGCGCCCGGCGAAACACCCGGTAAGCTGGTTGGGATGGGCGAGATGGCAGGCGTGCCAACCGGTACGCCATTCGTGTTCCCAGCGAATATTTCCGTGGCCGGTTCCATCTACGGCTCCAGCTGTGATACAGCATATCGCCGGGGCAGTGGCGAATTCGTAGATGTGTGCATCGGGTTCTTCAACAGCGGCACCACCGATTACACGCTCACGCTTCCTGCGGGGCTTACCATCACTGCCGACGACGTCACTTATCAGCACGGGATCATTATCCAGGACACCAAAATATTGCTGAAAGCAGGCATGATCACCCGCTGCGGAGTGGGCGCCTATTGCATCAATGCGCCGAAAAAGCCATCTAGTTACACAGTGACGTACAAAATCGGTAACGTGTCTGACAGCAGGCTGATCAAACAACTGATCGATCTGTTAAAGAACAAGAAAATAAATATTGAGGAGTACGCTAATAGCAGCGATTACAATGATGCCGTAGACATCATCCAGCCGGCGGTATGGTCTATTACCGATTTCGACGGGCTGCAGGAGCCGATCAAACAGGAGATTGCGACAATCCCGAATAAATAATCATAACACAACTAAAAAAGAAAGGCCGCAAATATTGCGGCCCTTCTTTTTTTATCGGTGAAACCCCTTCGACCGCAGGTATGCAAGCAGTTCCGCCGGCAGATCGGTCTGGATGATGTTCACACGCGGATGTTTTTTTAAAAGTTCGGAGAACCCTGTTCCCGGCGAAGCTTTTTCCGCCTTGTCGTATTTCCCCAACGCATTCAGCCATACACGGGTGCCGCCGGCGCGGAGCGCATTGGCGAGGCTGTCTGAATAGTATGAATCGTCTATGTGAATCGCGGGGAAGGTACCCATCTGTCCGATGCCTGCGATATCGCCGGTATTGTAAGCGCGCGGCATGATGGGAATTTTGGGATTCCAGTTGCGCAGTTGCGGGATTTCTTTGTAGTCGTATAAAAAGAAAAGCACCTGGCTGGTGGTGCCGCTGGCTTTCACCAGCTCAACGGTTTTGCGGGCTGCTTCCGGTGTGCCTTCTTTGAAATCGATGTCTACCAGAATGCGGTCTTTGGTGAGTTTTAACGCCTCTTCAAAGGTCGGGATGCGCTCCTGTGTGGGCTGACCATTGTGCAGTAGCGGGAATTGCTGCAGCTCCGCATAGGTATAGTCACCGGTGCCGCCGGGTTTGCCGGTGGTACGGGTAATGGTTTTATCGTGCATGAGCACCAGTATACCGTCTTTCGTTTGCCGGATGTCCAGTTCCACGATATCAACACCCAGCCGGATGGCTTCGCGGATGGCGGCCAGGGAGTTTTCGGGATAATCGGCATGTGGCGCGCGGTGTGCGGCTACCAGTATGTGGTCAGGGCGGTTTGAAAAGTCGCGCAGGATGCTGTCTGCCTGGCCGTGCGCGGACAATAAAACAATGCTGAGAAATGCGGTAATAAGGAATTTCATGTGAAATTTTTTACGGGTGTATAAATATCTGATTCTTTTCAGAATATTTTATGTGATTCGTGTAAAGGCTGCGTTAAATACGGTGCTGTGGGAATAATCGCTAACTTTGTATATGCTGAAGAAGCAAAAACAGCATAAGTACCTGGCAAAGAGATGGCGTGCCATCAGGAGTTACCTCTACGATTTTGCAAACACACCCAACCTGGAAGTGCTGCACAAGCTACGGGTGGAAGTTAAAAAGCTGAAAGCCTTTGCAGGTTTTGCATCGGCAGGAGGGCATGGAAAGGATGCGGACCGTGCCATAAAGCCGGTGAAAAAAATGTTCCGGGTAGCCGGTGAAATCCGGGAAGCGGGCCTCACCTTATCGATGCTGCAAAAATACCAGATCACCCACCCGCGCCTGAAGTCAGCCACTATCCATACACTGAACGAAAAAACCGCAACGTTTCAATCGCATATCGATACCTACCTTCAACAGATAAAGAAGTCAGACAGAAAGCTTCGCGCCAGCCTGCACTCCATCCGTAACCGCAATATAGAAGCATGGTTCAGCGAAGAACTGACGGCCACCGCAGCACTCCTGGCAGCTCCTCCGCCCGAACGATTGCATGATGCGCGTAAAAAACTGAAAACCCTGCTATACACGTATACCATGTTGCCAAAGCCCCTGGCGGCCCGCGTCCAGGTGAACAAAGATTACCTGCATCGCTTGCAGGAGCTGATTGGCAACTGGCACGACGCTGCTCTGGCGGCGGATTTACTGGCAAAGGGAAATAATGTGCGGTCCGGCGGACGCACTGCGCGCAACGGAGATAAGCAAACGCAGCAGCAACCAAAGGCAAATCAAGCGAACCGCCTGGCGGACGAAGCGTCCCGTAACATCCGGCACAATAATCATGACCATGGAGCCCATACACAAAGCAAACCGGTAAAAACCCGGCAACAGCAAAAAGTGAATCGCCTGTCTAATGAACAGAAAAGCCTCATCAAACAGACGCTGGCGGCGGCGGCAGGTTTTTCACAAAAAGCGTTGAGCGGGGAGGGGTCTCCCCGCTGAACAGGCTCTTCCAATGGCGAAGTGTTCCCGTCATCAAATTTCCGTAAGTTGCATTCCAGCCCAAAATGCCCGGAACCATGGAAAGAACCAGTTTTGAAGACGAACATTTTGAAAAGAAGGATTTTACCGAAGCGCCGCTCCGCAAAGGAGAATACGATAACTGCACCTTTACGGGCTGCAACTTTTCGGAAACGGACCTGACGGATGTGAGTTTTACCGAATGTACCTTCACCGGCTGCAACCTCAGTATGGCCAAACTCAATAAAACATCGCTGAAAGATGTAAAATTCACCGACTGCAAATTGCTCGGCCTGCACTTTGAAAACTGCAACGATTTTCTTTTCGAGGTGGCTTTTGATAACTGCCAGCTGAACCTTGCCTCATTTTACCGCCGGAAACTCAAAAAAACACGTTTTAAAAAATGCAGCCTCCACGAAACGGATTTCACGGAAGCCGATTTAACAGAAGCGAGCTTCGACGGATGTGATCTTGCCGGGGCGACTTTTGTGCAGACCAACCTGGAAAAAGCGGATTTCCGTGCGGCCAGCCATTATTTGATCGACCCGGCGCAGAACCGCATCAAAAAGGCGAAATTTTCCATGCCGGCCGTGATTGGCCTGCTGGCAGCGTATGATATTGTGATTGAGTGAGGTGAACATCGCCCCGTATAAAAGGAAATTGTTAACCATGCCGGCACCTTCATAAGCCGCGGAAATACCGGTTACAACGCGCCGGCATCCGGTTACGTCAGCTCATAATACCCATGCCCCGTTTGCTGCACCGCTTTGTCCACCTTGTCGCGGTCCGCTACCCGATGCAGCATGATCACATATTCTTCCAGTTCCGTACGCATAAATCCCATTTGTAACCCGTGTTCCCGGAGCGGCTTATCAAAGGCGTCCAGTACGCCGTCGCTGCTCACAGTGCTGCCTGGGGGAAAGTCACTTGCCTGGGGGAATGCAACGCTCAGTTGATAGTTGTCGCGCAGCGCGAGGTTCAGCCGCCATTCCAGGTCTTCGAGCGGCGCATCCCGGTCTATTCCCAGCAACCATTCGCACTCCTGGTCGTTGAGGTGGTTCATCAGCACGTTCAACGTAGAATATTCCGGGTCGTTGGTATGATCTTTCAGCGCATCGATGTAGGGAAACAGCCAGTGCTGTTCCCGGAGCGGCAGGCAGCGCCGCACCAGTTCGCGGTAGCCTTCTTTGGCTGCTTCGGTTAAGGGCGGCAGATCCGGTTCCGGGCGCTCCGGCAGCGGAGGAGGAGAGGATACCTTCCGTTTCCTCCATGGTGAACCGGAAAATTCATTTTTGCACCAGGCATAAAACGCAAGCACACCTGCGTAGCCAAACCAGTATTTGGCATTGAGCCCGAAATAATGGCCGGCTGCATAGCCGCCAATCACCAGCGCCAGCCCGATCAGAAAATAGAGGCGGTTTCCCATGAGCGTATTCATTTTATATCCGTTTGTTCCCCTCGGGTTTGGTTTTGCCGGAAAAGGCAATGTGGGAATCAACGGCCAGGTTATGGTTAATAAATGTATTCAACAACGGTTTCCGGGTTTCAACGATTCAAATATAACAGATATTTTGCCCGGCAGATAACTATTATCCCTGCCTGTTTGCATGAAAAAAATGCAGGTTTATTCAAGAATGACGGATATTTTTTGCGTCTTTTTGCGCCTTTTTCTGAATATTCTCCTATATTGTGCAAAACCAAAATCCGTCTGAATGCTAAAAAAGGAACGCCAATCCTTTATTCTGCGCCAGGTGAACCTGCATAATAAAATCCTGTCGGTCGACCTGAGTCAGCAAATGGACGTGTCTGAAGATACCATCCGGCGCGACCTGAATGAAATGGCGGAACAGGGGAAACTGATCAAAGTACACGGCGGAGCGTTGTCCAAGTCGTTCCATCTCTCCGTTGCCTCTGATCATGTGTATGCTTTAAGCAGCAAAAAACATATCGCCCTCAAAGCATGCCGCCTCATTAAAGACGGCATGTTCGTACTTACCACGGGCGGCACTACCATTATCGAGCTGGCCAAAGCATTGCCGCCTGAACTGTCGGCGACTTTTATCACCGTCAGTTTACCCGCGGCCTATGAATATATCCATCATCCGAATATCGAAGTGATTTTCCTGGGCGATAAAATTTCCAAAAATTCGCAGATCGCCGTAGGCGGCAGCGTTGTATCGAGGATAAAGGATGTGCGGGCCGACCTGTGTTTCCTGGGCACTAACGCCATCAGCCTGGAGCAGGGCCTTACGGACAACGACTGGGAAGTGGTGGAGGTGAAAAAGGCCATCGTGGAAGCCTCGGAGCGGGTCGTTTCGTTGGCCATCAGCGAAAAGCTCAACACCTCGCAGCGCTTCCGGGTGTGCGATGCGGGTGATATCAGCACGCTCATCACGGAGCTGCCGGCGTCCGACCCGTTGCTGCAGCCTTATCATGCCGCCGGTCTCGAAATTTTATAAACATCACCATCAAAATAAACGCATGTCTCCTGTTATCTTGTTTTCACTGGTTATCGCATATTTCCTCCTGCTGCTGGGTGTGGCCTGGGTTACGTCGAGGAATGCGAACAACGAATCGTTTTTTATCGGCAACCGCGGCTCCAACTGGATGCTGGTGGCTTTCGGCATGATCGGCACGTCGCTCAGCGGCGTTACGTTTGTGAGTGTGCCCGGTACGGTCGGCAAGGAATCCTTTACCTATTTCCAGATCGTGCTCGGCAACCTGATCGGTTACGGGGTGGTGGCATTTGTGCTGTTGCCCGTTTATTACAAGATGCAGCTCACATCTATCTATAACTACCTGCAAAACAGGCTCGGCTTCCGGGCCTATAAAACGGGCGCCTCGTTTTTTATCCTGTCGCGCGTATTGGGCGCTACGGCCCGGCTGTACCTGGTGGTGAACATCCTGCATTTCACCATTCTTAAAGATTTTGGCCTGCCGTTCTGGGTGGGAGCTTTCGTCATCCTGTTGATGATATTGTTGTATACATTCGAAGGCGGGGTAAAAACCATCGTGTGGACGGACACGCTGCAAACCGGCTGTATGCTTATCGGGCTGGTGGTGTGCGTGTGGTATATCCTCAGTAACCTTGGCATGAGCCTGCCGGAAGGAGCCCGGGCGCTGGCTGATAAAGGGTACTCCAACATCTTTATCATGGACCCGTCGAGCCGGTTTTTCTTCCTCAAACAAATTGTGGCCGGCGCTTTCATCTCTATAACCATGACGGGGATGGACCAGGAAATGATGCAGAAAAACATCAGCGTGCGCACGCTGAAAGATTCCCAGAAGAACATGATGACTTTTGCCGTGATCTTTATGCTGGTGGTGTTGCTGTTCCTTTTCCTGGGCGGCCTGCTGCACCTCTTTGCCGAAGCCAAGGGCATCCCGGCCACCGGCGATGCGCTGTTCCCCACCATCGCACTGGAACATATGCCGGGCGCGGTGTCGATCATCTTCATCATTGCATTGATCTCCGCATTGTTCCCCAGCGCCGACGGCGCCATTACAGCGCTGACTGCCTCCTTCTGCATCGACATACTGGGCATACAGCGCGACGCCACCCTCAGCGATGCGAAGCGCAAACGTATCCGTCAGATCGTGCACCTCTCGTTTGCGGGCGTTTTTCTGCTGTTCGTAATGGGCTTCAAGTGGATGAATAATCCGAGTATGATCGGCCTGATCCTGAAAATTGCCGGTTATACCTATGGCCCGCTGCTCGGGCTTTTTGCCTTCGGCATTTTAACCAAAAGAACGGTGAACGACAGGTTGGTGCCCTTTGTGGTACTGATTTCACCGATTATTTGTTTCATCATAGACCATTATCAGAAAGATTTGTTCGGCGGCTTCCAGATAGGCCTGGAGCTGCTATTCATTAACGGCCTGCTCACCTTCCTGGGATTGTGTCTCATCCCGGGCAAGAAGGCGGTAGCCTGAAAAATCGATATGTTATGAGCGCACAGAAATTTGTCAGAATAACCGAACAGCCCTCTCATCACCGCCATCTCGAACAGATGAGCGTACGGGATGTGCTGGTAAACATCAACAAAGAAGATGCAGGTGTGCCCGCGGCAGTGCAGCAGGCCATTCCCGCCGTTGAAGCGTTTGTGCTGGCGGCTGCAGATAAAATGCTGGCCGGCGGCCGCCTCTTTTACATCGGGGCGGGAACCAGCGGCCGGCTGGGCATCCTGGATGCGTCCGAATGCCCGCCTACTTACGGCGTACCGCATGGCCTGGTGGTGGGCCTGATTGCCGGCGGCGACAATGCCATCCGCCGCGCGGTGGAAAATGCGGAGGACGACGGCAACCAGGGCTGGGAAGACCTGCGCCAATGGAATATCACTGAAAAGGATGTGGTGCTCGGCATTGCGGCCAGCGGCACTACGCCGTATGTGATCGGTGCGTTGAAGAAATGTCGGGAAGAGGGGATTCTCACCGGCAGCCTCTCCTGCAATCCGGGCAGTCCCGTGAGCGCGGTGGCGGAGTTTCCCATCGAGGTGGTGGTAGGGCCCGAATTCGTGACCGGCAGCACACGCATGAAAAGCGGCACTGCGCAAAAGCTGGTGCTGAATATGATTTCTACGGCGCTGATGATACAACTGGGCCGCGTGGAAGATAACAAGATGGTGAACATGCAGCTGACCAACGATAAGCTGGTAGACCGCGGCGTGAAAATGCTGATGGAAAAGGCCGGCATCGCTGATTATGAAACCGCAAAAGCACTGCTGCTGCAACACGGTTCCGTCAAAAAGGCCATGAGCGTGTTGGGCATCTGACAATACCCACGTGGCTCTCAGAATAACTCACGCGCAATTCCCGCACGCTTGCCGGAAAATGACACTAATAAGCGGGCCCTTTCGGGCCTCGCTGCAGACAGTGAAAACTGAACAACAGGAAGCCCGCTCACGGATGAGCGGGCTTCCTGTTTGTGAAGATGTTTCATAGATCCTCATCTGTTTGCCTTTTCAAAATCGAGCAGCCACTTTTTCCGGTAAATACCGCCGCCATAGCCGGTCAGGCTGCCGTCTTCGCCCAGCACGCGGTGGCAGGGAATGAGGATGGAAATCCTGTTCATGCCGTTGGCACCAGCCACGGCCCGTATCGATTCGGGCTTATTCAAGGCCTGCGCCTGTTTTTTATAAGAGCGGGTAGTGCCGTATGGGATGGTCTGAAGCATGTCCCATACCGATTGCTGAAACTCCGTGCCCGGTGCGAAAAGCGGGACGGAGAAGTGTTTCCTTTCCCCTTCGAAATATTCATGCAACTCCTGCTCCAGTTGTTCAAAATGGGGATGGGGGGCCTGGATGATGTTGGCGTTGAGTAATCGTGACAACGTTTTCAGTTCTGTTTCGAGCATTTTCCGGTCGGTGAACTCCAGCAGGCAGATACCCCGGTCTACAGCGCAGGCGAACATGGTGCCCAACGGTGTTTCGAGGCGGGTCATATTGATCACCTGTTTGTTTTTGCTGTTGGAGGGAGATACCCCGAAAATGGCTTTAAACGAATCGCTGAAACCACTCAGTGATTCATACCCCGCGTCAAACGCAGCGGAGGTGACCGGTTCCCCGTTCTGTATTTTTTTGAAAGCGGAGTTGATGCGGAACATCCGCTGGTATGCCTGGAAAGTGATACCATGGGTTTTCAGGAACCACCGCCTTATTTTGCTGGGCTCCACTCCCCGGGCAATAAGATCGCCATCTTTGAACTTCAGCGACGGGTCGGCGCTCAGTTCGTCGAGCACGGCTTTCACAAAGCCGGGCGTTTCTCCTTTTTTCTCCAGCGGCCCGCATACCTTGCAGGGCCGGTATCCCTTTTTCAGCGCCTCGCAGGTAGAGCCGAGGAATTCCACATTTTCAAGCTTCGGCTTCCGCGCAGTGCAGGTAGGCCGGCAAAAGATGCCGGTGGTTTTAACGGCTGTTATAAACGTACCCTCAAAGGAAGCGTCTTTTTCCACGATGGCCTGATACATTCTTTCCCTGGTAAGCATTGTCTGTTATTTTGTTCAAAGGTAAAAGCGCGTACCGCTCCCGGCAACCGGAAATTGAACAGGTATTTTTTTGTAAAGTGATGGACTGTATCCATTGAAGCGCCCGTTAGAACAGATGAACCGGCCAACTGTTCCTGCTAAAGTTCCGTAGAATCCGCTAATTTTGAACAGACCCTACAACAAAAACATTATGCAGATCATCAACAAACAAATGGACGGGCAGGTCCTGAAAGGAGAAGTGCTGCTGCCGGGACGCGCACAGGTGATACAGGTGGCATTTGAACCGGACGAGGAAATACAGGCGCCTGACGATGAATTTTATGCATACCTCATCAGCCGGGCAGCCGCCTTCGTCGCTTCCCTGAGTCCTGAAGCTGAAATGGCCGTAAAGGAACAGGTGTCTGCCGAAATCACGGATGCCGCCTACAGCCAGGACGATGAGGCGCCCATCGGTGATGCCTATGCACAACTGCGCGATGACCTGCAGTTGCAGCAGATTTCATTCTTCCCGGACGATATGGTATGGACGTACAGTGCAGGCACCATCTTCGCCGGCAATATCATCTCTGTGCAGATCGGGTACGATTTGGAGATCATCGAGGTAATGGTGCTGGATTGACATACCGGCTCAGATGTAATCCTTCTCCACGGTCAGCAGCGCATTGCCGTCCTTGTCGAAAAGCATCTTTCCGCAGTTCTCGCAATAATCGTCTGCCGGCGCCGGTTCCGACCGCCTGAGCTGCCATACGTTCATGCTGCCGCAGGTGCAGTTTATCGTGTATAATACTTCGCCGGTTTTCTGGCCGAAGGGCGCCACATTCCAGTATGCATCCTTCGCTTTTTTCAGTTCCTTTGCTACCTTGTCGGGTGCCAGCAGGATGTAATACGCGTCATTCTGCCGGTCGAGCTGGCAGATTACAAAACCTTCTTTCTTGAGGCCTTTCTGGAAATATTGCAGCAGCAACGGAACGGCATCGCCCCTTTCCGGCTGTTTCTTCTCCAGCTGCGCATATGCGCCTTCCGCATCAACTATGGCTTTACTGCCAAACTGTTGCAGCCTGTGCCGGAGAAAGTCGGCGATCCGGGAGTTTTCTTCCTCCCCCGACCAGTCGACCACCAGGACTATTTTTTCTTTTAATAGATGATCTAACAGGTCGGCATCGGAAGCTGTTTTGGGCAACGCGGTAATTTCCTGCGGGGACATCAGTTTTTCCAAGGGTTTATACATGAGGTTTCCTTTATGGGTAACGAATTGTCAGCAATATAATATTTTACGGCAGTTTTTGGCCGGCCGTATGGCACTAAACTTGGTGCCTTTCCATATAAGAACATCTGTTTGAAAACCTAAATCACCGCATCATGAAAAATAGCAAAACGGCCAACGTCCGTTACATTGTAAATAACGTGGCCGAGGCGATACCGTTTTACAGGGACCTGTTGGATTTTGAAGTAGTCATGCATCCCGCACCGGGATTTGCCGCCCTCACCAGGGGAGCGCTCCGGCTGTACCTCAATCAGCCCGGCGCCGGCGGAGCGGGACAAAAATTGGCGGATGGCGCTTCTCCCGGCCCGGGCGGCTGGAACCGCATGCAGATCGAAACGGATAACCTCCGCGGTATTTATGACGAACTGCAGCAAAAAGGAGCCACCTTCAGAAACGGCATCATCGAGGGGCAGGGTGGCAATCAGGCGCTGCTGCAGGATCCGTCCGGCAACCTGATCGAACTGTTTGAGCCTAAAAAGCCGGAAACCGTTGAGCCCATCCCCGAAGGTTTCCATACCGTTACGCCGTTTCTGCTCGCGGACGATGCTGCCGCACTGATGACGTTCATCGAAAAGGCATTCGGCGGCGAAGTGATGCATGTAACAAAGTCTGGCGACGGCCTGATACGCCACGCCACAGTAAGGATAGGTGACTCGCATATCATGCTGGCCGACGGTACCGAATCGTACAAGTCAGCACCGGCCATGCTGCATTTATATGTGCAGGACGTGGATGAATGGTACCACCAGGCATTAAGCGCAGGAGCCCGGTCGATAAGGGAGCCCGAAGACCAGTTTTATGGCGATCGCTCGGCCGGTGTGGAAGACGCATGGCACAACCAGTGGTGGATGGCCACGCATATCGAAGATGTAAGTGATAAAGAAATGAAAAAACGGGAGGAAGGCTTCAGGAAAGAAGCAGGCGTGAAGTGAGCATCGTGTGGGATTCCTCCCGCCCGGATGTTAATGCGCCGGCGGGTGCATTAACATCCGGGTATTATCCCCCGAACCCTGAAAATATCAACCCCGGAAGACGACGATCGCACGATTAACAAAACACTATTCAAACAAGTAACAAGAACCTCTCCGGCCCGTCGCAACTCTACTATTTCCCGTAATCTTTTAAACCCGGCCTTTCTCTACTTTTCCTGCAGAACAAAAGAATATGAAATTCCGAGGGAGGTTGATATGGATCTGCATCCCGGCCGTCTTAGCATTAACATTTGCGTTGTTTTTTGGACCCTTGCTGCTTTTGGAGCGACATTCATATGATGCCCCTGACAGGAAAAAGAAGGTTTTCATCAGCCGGGAAGCCAACAGGTATGTGCTTTACCGCAACGGGCAACCGTTCACGGTGAAGGGCGCATCGGGGAATGCTTTGCTGGAGGAGCTGCACCGGGCCGGCGGTAACACTATCCGGACCTACGATACGGTGGGGCTGGGCGCCGTTCTCGATGAAGCGCAGCGCAACCACATCGCGGTCATTGCCGGGCTGCCCATCCCTTACAGCGATTACCTGGACGATTTTTACAAAGACGGGCGGAAAGTGGAGGCGATGTACGAAGCATACAAAAAAATGGTGGCGCGGTACAAAGGCCATCCGGCGTTGCTGATGTGGTGCCTGGGGAATGAACCGGGGATGACATGGAAACCGGGTTACGATGCTTTTTATGATGCCTATAACCGGATGCTGGAGATGATCCACGCCGTCGACCCCGATCACCCCGTGACTACTACCATGCCTAATTTAAACATCGTGCAGATCATGATGATCCGGAGAAAGATACCGGCATTGGATCTGATTTCATTTAACACATTCGGCAAACTCGAAAGGCTGAACAAGCAGCTTGACCGTTTTGCGTGGTTATGGGATGGGCCGTTCCTCATCATGGAATGGGGCGCGTACGGGCCCTGGGAGTCCGAAACAACGGCCTGGCAGGCGCCGATAGAAAATACCAGCACCAAAAAAGCGGAGCAGTTCCTGACGATGTACCGCCAGCAGATGCCCGCGAAACATCCGCGTTTTTTAGGCGCATTGGCCTTTTACTGGGGCCAGAAGCAGGAAGTGACGCCCACCTGGTTCAGCCTGTTTTCGGAAACCGGCGCGGCCAGCGGCGCGGTGGAAGCATTGCGGAATATATGGAAGGCATCCACGCCAGCGAATGATGCGCCGCAATTGAAGTACATGCTGGTAGACAGAAAGGGCGCCCGCGACAACATCATGCTGATGCCCGCCAGCGAAGCGGAGGCCGAGTTTTTTATGGAAGATCACAACAAATCAAACATCGTAACTGCGCAATGGCAGATCATGAAAGAAGACTGGTACGAAGATGCCCGGAAAAAAAGACCACTGACGAAACTACTGGATACCATCATGCCGGCTGGAAATAATAACAGGTTTTCATTTAAGGCGCCCCGTGCAGAAGGGCCCTACCGGATCTATGTCACCGTTGCGGACGACCGCGGCCATATCGCTACGGCCAACACACCCTTTTATGTAGTGGAATAAAACTATGCAAGCATATACACAGGCCCCGCCCCCCTCAAAGAGCGAACTGCTCTTACTGCGCCTGATGATCCTCATCGGAACCATCAGTCTGCTGTGTTTTCTGTATTGCCTGCTGAACCCGGCCAACATCGGTCACCCGGTGCTGTACTGGATGTTTGTGACGGCTACCGTCTTTACATGTCTGCGCATCCTGCATGAGTGGTATCATTATCTCTTTATTACCGTTCCGGCACCGCCGCCGGCGAAAAAAAACTTTACGGTAGACATACTCACAACATTTTGCCCGGGCGAACCATATGAAATGATCGTGGAAACGCTGAAAGCCATGCAGGCCGTGACCTATCCCCACACTTCCTGGCTTTGCGACGAAGCGGATGATCCTTACCTCAAAGCCGTATGCCGCGAACTGGGTGTGCGGCACGTGACGCGGAATAACCGCCGGGATGCGAAAGCCGGCAATATCAATAACGCACTGCAGTATGCCATGGGCGAACTTTGTGTGGTGCTTGATCCGGATCATATTCCGGCGCCGGGCTTTCTGGATCCCATCGTTCCGTTTTTTAATGACGAAAAGGTGGGCTATGTGCAGATCGTGCAGGCGTACTATAACATTGGCGACAGTCTCATCGCCAAAGGCGCCGCGCAGCAGACTTTCCAGTTTTACGGCCCGATGATGATGTCGATGAACCGATACGGCACGGTGCTGGCCATAGGCGCCAACTGTACGTTCCGCCGCAGCGCACTCGATTCCATCGGTGGTCACGCCGCCGGGCTTGCGGAAGACATGCACACGTCCATGCGGCTGCATGCAAAAGGCTGGAAGTCGGTGTACCTGCCCGCCGTGCTCACGCTCGGCAGGGTGCCTTCCACGTTGTCTGCTTATTACAAGCAGCAACTGAAATGGGCGCGCGGAACGTTCGAGCTGCTGGTGACCGCATTTCCCCGGCTCTTCAAAAAATTCAGCTGGGCGCAACGTTTACATTACTGCACCATCCCCTTCCATTATTTTTCGGGCATCATATTTTTCATCAATTTCCTTGTACCGGTGCTGGCGCTGATGATGGGCGTCATCCCGTTCCGTATGGACCTGGTGACTTTCACTTTTATGGGATTGCCTTTTATCACCAGCACCCTGGCGGTGCGGCATTTTGTACAACGGTGGGTGATGGGGAGAGGGGAGCGCGGCAACCACATGCTCGGCGGTTTTCTGCTGATCGGTACCTGGTGGGTACATATTCTTGGGCTTTATTACACGGTTATCCGGAAAGAGGTCCCTTATATTCCCACGCCGAAAGACGGGCAGGAGGACGATAACTGGCGGCTGAACATACCGAACGCCGCTGTAGCGCTGGTGACGTTTGTGGCTATCCTGTACGGGCTGTACATCGAATGGAATCCCTACACCTGGATGATGGCCGGCATTGCCAGCCTCAACCTGGCGGTGATGCTCCTGAATATTGCCATCAGCCGCCAGAAAGACTTTCAGTGTTTGAGAGAGAAGGTCAGGGTGGCGCGGCGGAGTTTCATTTATTATAAATTCCTGAAGCAGCAGTTCTGGAACGTAAGGCACACGCTGTATGCAGGGTTGCGCCTTTTTGCTTTTCCCATCATCCTGTTCATCTCTTTTTTCACGATGTATTTTTTCGGGAACGCGGGCCTCATGACGTCGGGGCCGCTGGAAGAAAAAAGCCGGCAGCAGGTTTTTTATGTCGGGTTGTTCAATCCTGTTACCGACGATGGTGTTACCGCGATATCCGAGGTGCGTAAGCTGCAGCAAACCTTCAACGCGCATGTCAGCATCGTTTCGCTGTATATTCCCTGGGGCGATGAATCCCGTAGCAGCATACCGGCTCACCTTGCCGATGCCATCTACAGGAACGGGTCGGTGCCGCTGATCACCTGGGAGCCTTGGGCGTCGACATTCCGGCAGTCGGCCGCCCATCCGGAGTTGCAACAGGAAAAAGGCATCTTCAGTCATATCGTCAAAGGAGAATTCGATGCCTACATCCGGGAGTTCGCCCTGCAGATAAAAGCGCTGAACAGGCCGGTGTACCTGCGTTTCGCCCATGAGCCGGATAACCCGGCATACCCCTGGTCCCCGTCAGGCGGCAACACGGCAGAAGATTTTAAGCAGGCGTGGCGGTACGTGCACGACCTGTTCATCCGGAACCGCGTGTACAACGCCATCTGGGTATGGAATCCCTGGAAGCCCGAAGCCGCCGAACGTTATTTCCCGGGCAGGGCGTACGTCGACTGGATAGGCGTGACGGTGCTGAATTATGGTGCAGCGTATGGCGGCGGTTATTCATTCAGTCAATTGTACGAGCCTTTCCATGGCAAACAGCTCTGGCGGTCGGGATTGCCGGTGATGGTGGCGGAAGGCGGGGCGCTTCGTTCGGAGCAGAACCAGGCGCAGTGGATGGACGATGCATTAAAAGCCGTGACCGGGCGTTTCAGGGAGATCAAAGCATTCGTACTGTTCAACACGCCCGTTGATCATCATATTCCCGGCGGCGGAGGTGCTTCATCGCTGGACTGGTCGCAGAACGATGCGGGTCATTTTTTCAGTGCGGTAAAACAACTGGATGGCGGCGCGCGGTTGCCGGTGAAAACGCTTGGCTATAGCGGGTTGCCTGCGGGCGACAAAAAACGGCGCCTGCAGTGGGCCGATACGATTGTCGGCGTCAATTACCAGAAAGGCGGCAACTGGTTCCGGAACCTGCATACCCTCACCCGGAAAGAAGCGGCCCGTGATTTTTCCGAAATGCGCAGCATTGGCGTCAACACCATCAGGCGCTGCGGTCCCGGTGTTTATGAAACGAATATCCTCGCCGCCGCAGCCAATACCGGCATGAACATACATTACGGTTTTTCATTGCCGCTCATCACCGATGCTGTCGCGGATGCCGGAGCATTACAGGAACAGGCGGACGATGTGCTGGCGGTTGTGCGCCGGCTGAAGCGCCGCAGGGAAATCAGCGCCTGGTACATCACCAACACCTCTTTCCGCCTGCTGCAATACAGGTATTACAAACCCGCGTACCTGTATCAGCAGATGGAATATGCCCGCTGGCTGAAGCAGTTGGTAGCGCGCATCAAGGCGGAAGATCCGGCGCGACCCGTTGTGATGGATGTGGAAGCAGGGGAGGACGTGGTTGATTTTGTGCAGTGGCTGGATGATGAGATACCGGGGATAGATGCCTTCGGGATACAGGTGCCACCCGATGGTTGCGGGCTGGCGCAGCTCCCTGGCGTGACTGCGCCTCATTTTATCAGTTCCGCTTCCGTAGCGCATTACGACCAGGTGAGGGAGGTGGTGCCGGGAGCGTTTATGGAAGCCTGGCAAGACCAGGAAGCCGTCAATAACCTCTCGTTCAACGGCCTGCTCGATCATCAGGGGAGATGTAAACCCGCCTTTTTTCAATTCCGGCAACTGCTGCACCCGGCCGCACCGCAGGTGAAACTGCCGCCGGTGAAGATTCTTCGCCCCGCCGTAGCTGCAAAAGAAGGCAGCCGGCTGGAATACCGGGCCGTGGTGCGTTATGGGAAAAACTGGAAACTGGCCGGGGCGGCGCTCGCCGGGCTTACGTACGAGTGGCATCTGGTGCGGATGGACAGGAAAGGGAAGCCCATAGCGATGCAAAAGCTAGGGGAAGGGCCGGACATGGCGGTGGATATTCCCTTTAACCCCGCCGCGTACCGGCTGTACCTGACTGCTGCACGGGGCAACCGCGTGGTTACGGCCACCGCTTCGCTGCATACACCGCTGTAAGCGAATGACCGGAGCAGGCAAATGGAAACCTGAATAGTGCATTTCCAGATTCTTACGTAATTCTTCAGCAGGCTAAGCGATACCGGGCTGGAAATATCAGCCGTAAGCGGAATATTCGTACATTAGAAGTAGTGGAAAGAGGATTGCCAGCCGGAGATACCCCGCCGGATACCCCGAATGTATGTAGATGCCGACCACTCCAAAATATACTGTCACTTTCGCAAATCGCATCCGTTATGAAACAATGCTGCTTCGTACTAATTCCGCTATTTTTCTTTTTTGCCTGCAAGAACCGCACTGGCTCGAAAGAGCGTCAGTCGTCGGATAAAGTTTCCCAGTCCGTCGGCTGTTATGTTCCGCGTACCAACGACAAGGACTGGTATACTTCCGGAAAGAAAGCGCCCCTCTTTGAAGGGCTCGGGGGTATTGATTTCAGGATTTCAACGTCCGTTGAGGCTGCACAAACATACTTTAACCAGGGAATGATGCTGGCTTATGGGTTTAACCATGCGGAAGCGGCCAGGTCGTTTTATGAAGCAACGCGGCTTGATTCTACCTGCGCCATGGCATATTGGGGCTTTGCGTATGTTTTGGGGCCCAATTATAATGGCGGAATGGAAGAGGATAATTTCCAACGTGCCTACGAGGCTGCCGTTAAAGCACAGTCGCTTTCCAAAAACTGCACGCCCAAAGAAATTGCGCTGATCGGGGCATTGGCCGCCCGGTATGTAAAACAGCCGCCGGCGGACCGCAGCCCCCTGGACATTGCCTATGCTTCGGCGATGAAAAAGGTATATACCCGGTTTCCTTCCGATCCGGATATAGGGGCATTGTATGCAGAAGCAGTGATGGACCTTCACCCATGGGATCTCTATGATAAAAAGACAAAAGCGCCCAAAGCATGGACGCCCGAAGTGCTCAGTGTATTGGAGCACCTGATGAAGATCCATCCGCAGCATCCCGGCGCGCATCATTTTTACATACATGCCCTGGAGGCTTCCGCTACTCCGGAAAAAGCGCTGGCCAGTGCAAGGTTGCTGGAGACATTGGTACCGGGGGCAGGCCACCTGTTGCATATGCCTTCGCATATTTACATCAATACCGGCGATTATCACCTCGGGTCGCTCTCCAATATACGCGCGGTGGAGGTGGACAGCATTTATACGACGGCATGTCATGCCCAGGGTGCCTATCCTTTGGGGTATTTCCCGCATAACTACCATTTCCTGGCGGCTACCGCAACCCTGGAAGGCAATGCAAAGCTGGCCTGGGAAGCTGCGCGGAAACTCCGGGAGCATACTGCTGAAGACGTCATGCGTATGCCCGGGTGGGGGACGTTACAGCACTATTATACCATTCCACTCTATATAGCGGTAAAATTATCGATGTGGGACACGATTGCTGCGGCCCCATCGCCGGAAAGAGATCTCGTATATCCCCGGGCCATCTGGCATTACGCCAGGGGCATGGCTTTCCTGGGAAAGCATGATGCCGCACGTGCCAAAAAAGAAATGGATAGCCTGAATGTATTGGCTGCCGACACCACCCTGCAGGATCTGACTATCTGGAATATTAATACCTGCGCCGATCTTGTACAGATTGCCGCGAAGGTGCTGTCGGCGGGCATAGCTTTGCAGCAGGGGGAATCGGGGCGCTCCGTTGCTTTGCTGAAAGAAGCGGTAGCCATGGAAGATCTTCTCAACTACAACGAGCCGCCGGACTGGTTTTTCTCGGTACGGCACCATTTGGGGGCGGTGTTGCTCAAAGCGGGAAAACATAAGGATGCGGAGGAAGTCTATCGCCAGGATCTGAAGACCTGGCGGAAGAACGGTTGGGCATTGAAGGGCTTATACAGGGCTTTGGAGCTGCAAAACAGGAATGATGAGGCCCGTGTAGCGCACGCGGCTTTTGACGAAGCGTGGAAGTATGCAGATATGAAAATTAATTCTTCTTCGAGTATGACCGATTAGAAAGTACTGCTATATGTACTCCAGTCCGCTGGCCTGGGTCGAGAAAATCCTCTCCAGGCACCCCGTTTTCGTAAGCGCGATCGGCCTGTAAAAGAAAAAGGGTTGCCCTTGATGAGCAACCCTAACATTCAGTACCGCGTACGGGAGTCGAACCCGTCATTCCTCCGTGAAAGGGAGGCGTCTTAGCCGATTGACCAACGCGGCATTCCCTCATTTGGGATTGCAAAGGTATAATCCATTTTAGAATTTCCAAAAAAATTTTACTTAACGCAAATATCTGTTGATTAATACCGGCAGAGCATGTATTTTCGCCTTTCGATTTTTTCATCTACAAACTACAGTGTAAAATGGGAACGACTCTCAAAATTGGTATTAATGGCTTCGGGCGTATCGGCCGCCTGGTGTACCGTCAGATTTATAACATGCCCGGTATTGACGTAGTGGCTATCAACGACCTTACAAGCCCAGCCGTTTTAGCGCACCTGCTGAAATATGACTCCGCACAAGGTAGATTTGGACAGGAAGTGAAGCACAGCGACAATTCCATCTCCGTAAACGGGGAGGAAGTGAAAATATATGCCCAGAAGGACCCTTCGCAGATTCCGTGGAAAAACCACGACATCGATGTGGTGATTGAATGTACAGGGTTCTTTACCGATAAAGCAAAAGCAGAAGCACACATCACCGCCGGCGCAAAACGCGTGGTGATTTCCGCTCCCGCTACCGGTGACCTGAAAACCGTTGTTTACAATGTAAACCACAACATCCTGGATGGCAGCGAAACCGTGATCTCCTGCGCTTCCTGCACCACCAACTGTCTGGCTCCGATGGCCCAGGTGATGAACGAAAAATTCGGCATCGTTACCGGCCTGATGACCACCATTCACGCTTACACCAACGACCAGAACACCCTGGATGCTCCGCACCCCAAAGGTGATCTGCGCCGCGCCCGCGCTGCAGCCGCCAACATCGTGCCCAACAGCACCGGCGCCGCTAAAGCCATCGGCCTCGTTCTGCCCGAGCTGAAAGGTAAACTGGATGGTAACGCGCAACGTGTTCCCACCATCACCGGCTCCCTCACCGAGCTCACCACCATCCTCAGCAAAAAAGTAACTGCCGAAGAAGTGAACGCTGCCATGAAAGCCGCTTCCAATGAGTCTTTCGGTTATACTGAAGACGAAATCGTAAGCTCCGACATCATCGGTATCAACTTCGGTTCACTGTTCGATGCCACCCAAACGAAAGTAATGACGCAGGGCGACATCCAGATGGTGAAAACCGTTTCCTGGTACGATAACGAAATGAGCTATGTGTCTCAACTGGTGCGTACTGTAAAACATTTTGCAGGCCTGATCAGCAAATAAGCGGATCTCCCGATATTGCCAACCCTCCGCGAAACGCTGATTCAGCGCCAGGCGGAGGGTTTTTTCTTACCATTTCTAAATTCTTCACAATGAGCAAGTTCTCAAGCCACTCCTTCAAAGGCCAGAAAGCCCTGATCCGCGTCGACTTTAACGTTCCCCTCAACGATAAATTCGAAATCACCGACGATAACCGCATGCAGGCTGCCGTGCCCACCATCAAAAAAATACTGGCGGACGGTGGCGCCGTGATACTCATGAGCCACCTCGGCCGCCCGAAAGACGGCCCTACCGATAAATATTCCCTTAAACACCTGGTATATCACCTGGTCAGCCTGCTGGGCGGTACCACGGTAAAATTCGCGGAAGACTGCGTGGGCGAAGCTGCCGAAAAAGCCGCTTCCAACCTGCAGATGGGCGAAGTGCTACTGCTCGAAAACCTGCGTTTCCATAAAGAAGAGGAGAAAGGCGACAAAGCTTTCGCCGAAAAACTCTCCAAACTGGGCGACGTATATGTAAACGACGCCTTCGGTACCGCACACCGCGCGCATGCCTCCACAGCCGTGATCGCTGAGTTTTTCCCCGGCGATAAAAAGATGTTCGGCCTGCTGATGGAAGCGGAAACGCTCAGCGCCGAAAAGGTACTCCACAGCGCAGAGAAACCCTTCACCGCCATTCTCGGCGGCGCCAAGGTGAGCGATAAGATCCTGATCATCGAAAATCTCATGAACAAAGCCGATAACATCATTATCGGCGGAGGTATGGCTTACACCTTCCTGAAGGCGCAGGGCAAAGAAATCGGCAACTCCCTCGTGGAAAATGATAAACTGGACCTGGCGCTGGAGCTGCTGGCGAAAGCCAAATCACTGGGCGTTCAGCTGCTCATTCCCGAAGATTCCATCGCGGCGGACAAATTCGCTGCCGACGCCAACACGCAGGAAGTAAGCAACGACAATATTCCCACCGGCTGGATGGGCCTCGATATCGGTAAAAAATCCATCGCGAAATTCAGCGAAGTGATCGCCGCATCCAAAACCATCCTCTGGAACGGCCCCATGGGCGTGTTCGAGATGCCGGCTTTCCAGGGCGGTACCAAAGCCGTGGCCGATGCCATCGTGAAAGCAACGGAAGCAGGCGCCTTCTCCCTCGTGGGCGGTGGCGACTCCGTAGCAGCGGTCAATCAGTTCGGGCTGGCCGATAAGGTAAGTTATGTATCCACCGGCGGCGGCGCCATGCTGGAGTACTTTGAAGGAAAAGTGCTGCCGGGTATCGCGGCCATCAAATCATAAAGCCATCGGTTCATAAAAGAAAAAGGCGCCCAGATAGCCATCGGGGCGCCTTTTTTATGCTGTTTAGCCATTTCCGCAATGCGGGTGGGAATAAAGATTGATTTCATTTGACCCATTCCGCGGCTGCGAAACAACCTGCTCATTGCCGCAGGAATAAAGAACTGATTTTCCCCAAGCACCTAGAAACAGGAAATGGGTTTATTTGCTCATTTCCGCAAAATACTGGTGGAAATAAGGAATGGTCTCAATCCCTTTGTAGAAATTCTCCAGTCCGTATTTTTCGTTCGGTGAGTGGAGGTTGTCGCTGTCGAGCCCGAAGCCCATCAGTACGGTTTTCAGACCCAGCACTTTTTCAAACAGCGCCACGATGGGAATACTGCCGCCGCCGCGTACGGGGATAGGCTCTTTGCCAAAGGTAGCCGCAATGGCTTTGTTGGCTGCCTTGAATGCCACATGATCCGTAGGCGTTACATATGGAGAACCGCCGTGGTGGGCGCTTACTTTTACTTTGACAGACTTCGGCGCGATTTTCTCGAAATGCGCTTTGAACAGGTCGGAGATTTTCACCCAGTCCTGGTTAGGCACCAGGCGCATGGAAATTTTGGCGAACGCTTTGGATGGCAGCACCGTTTTCGCGCCTTCGCCGGTGTAGCCGCCCCAGATGCCGTTCACTTCCAGCGTCGGGCGGATGCCCGTTCTTTCGATGGTGGTATAGCCTTTTTCGCCCCAGAGCTCGTCCACGCCCAGGTCCTGCTTGTACTCCGCCTCATCGAAGGGAGCTTTATTCAGGTTTTCCCGTTCCGCTGCGCTCAGTTCCTGTACGCCGTCGTAGAAACCGGGGATGGTGATGTGGTTGTTCTCGTCGTGCAGGGAAGCGATCATTTTGGCCAGGATGGTGGCCGGGTTGGCCACGGCGCCTCCGTACACGCCGGAGTGCAGGTCGCGGTTGGGACCGGTAACTTCCACTTCCATATAAGCCAGGCCGCGCAGGCCGGTGTCGATGGAAGGAGTTTCCATGCTGATCATGGAAGTATCGGAAATCAATACCACGTCGGCTTTCAGGCGTTCCTTGTTGTCGTTCAGGAAAATGCCCAGGTTATTGGAGCCCACTTCCTCTTCCCCTTCGATCATGAATTTGATGTTGCAGGGCAGGGTATTGGTTTTGATCATGGTTTCAAAAGCCTTTACGTGCATGTAAAACTGGCCTTTGTCGTCCGCGGAGCCGCGGGCGTATATTTTACCGTCTTTGATCACGGGTTCGAACGGAGGGCTGGTCCACAGGTCCAGCGGATCGGGCGGCTGTACGTCGTAGTGGCCGTACACGAGCACGGTAGGCAGGGAAGGGTCGATGATTTTGTCGCCATACACAATCGGGTGGCCGGCGGTGGGGCATACTTCCACATGGTCGGCTCCTGCTTCCACCAGTCGTTGTTTCACGGCTTCCGCGCAGCGCTTCGTATCCTCGTTGTGCCGGGAATCCGCACTCACAGAGGGAATCCGCAACAGGTCCAGCAATTCGTTCAGAAAACGGTCTTTATGCTGTGCCTGGTAATCTTTCCAAACTTGCATGATTGAGCTATTAAACGTTCACAATGGACGCAATTTAACGGAAAATGCCAGACCGGAAACGAATTGGTCAATAAAATTGATGAGGGGTGTGACGCAATGCCGCTGCTCCGGGTAACGCATCAAATCCCCGGCGCAGGTCATTAACCGGTATGCCGGCGAAAAGCGTTGACAGTATTGCAGGAGCATACCGCAGGCTGGCCATATAACGGATATAGCCTGCTTGTTATCAGGAAAGCGTTGGGGGAATGATATACTGGCGTTATGAAATCAGTTTCTGCCGCAACAGGAACTCGAGTTTCTCATTCACATCGAGGAGTTTCTCGGTCAGCTCGCGGTTTTCCTTGCGGAGAGCGTACACTTCATAGGCCTTTTCGATGTTATGTCGAAGTTCTTCGTCGTTCCAGGGTTTGGAGAAGTATTTATATACCTGGCCCTTGTTGATGGCGTCGATCACTGCATTGATATCGGCATACCCGGTCAGCAGGATGCGGATGGGCTCAGGATATTTGGCCAGTATCGATTCAAAAAATTCAATCCCCGTCATCTTGGGCATACGCTGGTCCGAGATAATGATGTGAAATTCATGATCTTCCAGCAATTTGTAAGCGTCTTCAGCCGATTCTGCCGTTTGTACCGTATAAATCCTCCTGAAAGACGCCTTAAATGCATTCAGGTTATGTATCTCATCATCGATATAGAGGATGTGAATGTGTTGTGCACTCATTATTAACGCAGTAGAGTAATGTAATTTAATAAAAATAAATGAGTTCGTAAAATCGAAGAACTGCTTAAAAAAACATGTAGTTGCATTCCAGTAACTGAACACCGTCATGGTTAGTCCACAAAACCAATGCCGGTAAAATCCATGTCAAACATAGATATTTTTTGTTATCCGGCATGCAATTTTTAGACGATTGCTATTACTTAATTCGTAACCGCTGGAAGTAGCCGGTTTATCGCTGCCGGATTAAACCTTGTTTTGCGCTTTCCGTTATTTCTTGTAGGTTTGATTATACCCTTTCCTAACTTTATTAAAAAAAGATAGAATATGAAAACAGGCATCATCGTGATCATTGTACTGGCACTTTTAACAATTTTCGGGTGCAACAAGTACAACGGGCTCGTGAAGAAAGAAGAATCAGTACAGAAAGCATGGGGGAATGTGGAGACCCAGTATCAGCGCCGGGCCGATCTGGTCGACAATCTGGTAAACACGGTGAAAGGTTCCGCCAATTTCGAGCAGGAAACCCTCACCAAAGTAATCGAAGCGCGTTCCAAAGCGTCTTCTGTTCAAATCAATCCCGGTGAACTCACTCCTGAAAAAATCGCACAATTCCAGCAGGCGCAGGGCGAACTGAGCGGCGCGTTGAGCCGTTTGCTGGTAACGGTGGAAAAATATCCGGAACTGCGCACCACGGAACAGTTTCAGACGCTCATGGCGCAACTGGAAGGCACGGAAAACCGTATCGCCGTAAGCCGTAACGACTTCAACGCATCGGTAAACGACTTTAACAGCAGTGTGCGCACTTTCCCCAATAATGTGATCGGCGGTATGTTCGGATTCGCCGCAAAAGGCTACTTCAAAGCAGCCGAAGGTTCCGACAAGGCGCCGAAAGTAGATTTCGGTAAATAAACTGAACGGATCAGGTATTGCGGATGGACAGCCGGCGCACGAAACATGTGCCGCCCGCCTGCCATCTGTAATACCTGATTTGCAATAGTGAAATTCAATATTCCCATGAGCCTATTTTCATTCAGGAAAAAAGAACTCTTCAACGAAGAGGAAAGAAACAGGGTCATCCAGGCCATCCGCCAGGCGGAGCGCCTCACCTCCGGCGAAATCCGGTTGTTCGTGGAAAACCGCTGTGAATACGTAGACCCCATGGACAGGGCCAGGGAAGCATTTTTATCGCTGGGCATGGACAAAACCAAACAAAGGAACGCCGTACTGCTGTACATCGCCCTGCGCGACCACCAGTTTGCCATCCTGGGTGACCAGGGGATTCATGAAAAAGTAGGCACCGATTTCTGGCAGCGGGAAGCCATGCTGCTCAGGGAGCATTTTTCATCCAACAGGATCATCGAAGGCATAGAAGTATGCGTGAAGGAGATCGGAGAATCCCTGTTGCATTATTTCCCCTACGAATCCGGCGACGCCAACGAACTGCCGGACGATATCGTGTTCGGGAGATAAATTACACTGATTCATAAGCAACAAAGAAATGAAGTTTTTCCGCTGGTTATTGATATGGAGCATCGTACTGATCGGGAACGCCGCCCTCGGGCAGGACATTCCCGCCAAGCCTAATCCACCGCGCCTGGTCAACGACTTTGCCCAGGTGCTGCTGCAGCCCGAAGTGGATGCACTGGAAAGGAAGCTGGTGGCATACGACGACAGTACCTCCACACAAATTGCCATTGTGCTGGTAAAAACCACCGGCGATTACGACGATTTTGAATACGGGCTGAAGCTCTTCCGCGACTGGGGCATCGGCCAGGCGAAAAAGAATAACGGTATCCTGATACTTGTGGCGGTGGGAGACCGGCGCGTGCGCATCATCACCGGCGACGGCATGGAAGGTTCCATCCCGGACGCGATTGCCTTCGGGATCGTCGATAAGATCATTAAACCGGCTTTCCGGGAAGAACATTATTATCAGGGCCTCGATGCCGCCGTGGATAAACTCATCCTGGCGGCAGCGGGCGAATATACCGGTGTGCCCCGCAGCAAAAAGGGGCCCGGCGGCGGTAACATCCTCGGCATTATCATCATTATCATCATCCTGCTCATCCTCTTCGGCAGGGGCGGTGGCGGGCGCGGCGGCGGCCGTGTGATCAGCCGGCGGGGCGACAGCGTTTTCGGCGGCATCCTCGGCGGTATGATCGGCAGCTCGCTGGGCGGCGGTGGTGGAGGTTTCGGCGGAGGCGGCGGAGGAGGCTTTGGTGGCGGCTTCGGCGGTTTCGGCGGAGGTTCCAGCGGTGGCGGCGGCGCCGGCGGCAGCTGGTAATGCAGTGGAAATTCTTCACTCCTAATAGCTTTTATCATGCGATGCTTACATGTGCTGAATGGCGATGCTACCCGTGAGGTGTTTGATCAGGCGGGTATTTCCGGCGAAAAAACGGTGTGGCGCGAAATGCTCTGCGAAGGCAAAACGCCCGCTACAACGGATATACAGCTGTTTTTCGAGGAAAGGGCGGCTTACCTGCAACAGCAATACGGCATCGACCGCGACGCGTATATGCGCGACCTGCCCGAAACCCTCCGGCGGCTGAATGAGGCGGCAACGTATGATGAAATCGTTCTCTGGTTTGAATTCGACCTCTTCTGCCAGGTCAATCTTCTTTTTGTATTGTATTATCTCGACCAGTTGTCGGTCGATCTTCCGCCGGTCAGCCTCGTGCAGCTCGACCGGCATCCCGACGTGCCCGGCTTCCGCGGTATGGGCATGCTCAAGCCGGAACATCTCGCGCCTTTGCTGGAGCAACGGGTGCAACTGCAGCCGGACGACTGGCAGCTGGCATTGCAGGCCTGGGAAGCATACCGTCACGACGATCCGCAGATCGTGGAAACGCTCAGCAGCCGCAGCCCGCGCAACCTTGTCTATCTTGGCAAGGCCCTCACCGCGCACCTGCAGCGCCTGCCGGGTACCACCAACGGGCTCAATGCCATCGAGCATTTTTTCCTCGACCGCCTCACTATCGGCAGGCTCAGCGAACAGGCCCTCTATTACCAGTTCTGGAATGAAATGAAAATATACGGCTTCGGCGATTTTCAGCTCGACGTGTGCATCCAGCGCATGCAACGCGCAGGTGTGCTGGAACGGGAGAACAATATGGTCAGCATTACCAGTCTTGGGAAAGAAGTGCTGGCCGGCGAAGAGAATTACCGCTCCTTCGCCTCGCAGGAAAACCTCTGGCTGGGCGGCATTCCCCTGGCGCATACACCCTGGCGGTGGGATAATGACGAGGGCCGTGTAATTCATACCTGAGCAAAGCAACCCTGCAAGGCGTTCGCCCGTATACCTTTCTAAAGCGAACGCTATGAAAAAACTACATCTTTTGGTATTGATGATGTTGGGCATATTTTGCCTGGCTGCAGTGTCCTGTAAAAAAGACAAAGACGACAAAGACAATCTCTACACGGTTGAGAATGCCCCTATGAGCGGTGCGCAGGAAAATCCGGCTGTTACCACTACCGGCACCGGCAGCTTCGACGCGAGCTACAATCCGGCTTCCAAACAGCTAACCATTACCATCCGCTGGTCGAACCTTTCGGGTAACGCCACGCTGATGCATATCCACGGACCCGCCGCCAGGGGGACCAATGCCGGCGTATTGCAGAATTTCGCGACATTGTTTGCTACAGCCCCGGCAGGAAGTTTTACCACCAGTTTTGTCCTGAACGGCACCACCCAAACGGAAGCAGACCTGCTGGCCGGCAAGTGGTATGTGAACATCCACACCGCTGCCAACCCGGGCGGGGAGATCCGCGGACAGATTGAACTGGTCTATTAAGTATCCGGATGCATATTGACTGAATAACACGAACTGACAAAAAATGCCGGTTACGCTTGCTGCTTTCGGTAACCGGCAAAAAGCGGGCTCATGGAGCCCGCTTTTTTTATGACTTTCCGCAGCCGGGAGCCCGGCTTGCGGTGATGTGATGTATAACTGAAGAGAATTATTTCCAGGCTTCCAGCAGGAAGTGTATCCAGTTTTTGTGCGTGATGTTGTCGATGTCTTCTTCCTTGTAGCCGCGTTCGCGCAGGATGGCCGGGATCTTCTGCAGGCCGGCAATGCTTTCGAGGTCATAGGGTGATTGTTCCGTGCCGAAGGCCCCATCCAGGTCGGAGCCGATGGCGGCGTGGCGGCTGTTGCCGGCCAGCTGGCAGATGTGGTCGATCTGATCAGCTACCTTCTGCATGGAAACGCCCATTTTTTCCGGAGTGCTGACGCCTCTTTCCCAACCGGGCGTAAGCATCCAGGCGTCGAGGGCTGTGCCGATCACGGCGCCGCGTGCGATAAGCATGGAAAACTGCTCGTCGGAGAACTGGCGGTTGTGCGGCACCAGCACCCGGCTGTTGTGATGGCTGGCCCACACCGGACCGGAGAAAAGTTCCATGGCTTCAAAAAAACTTTCGTCGCAGAGATGCGTAGCGTCGAGGATGATGCCGAGGCGCTCCATTTCTTTGAGCAGTGCGCGGCCTTTTATGCCGAGGCCGCCATTGGAATCGGTGCCGTAGGCATATACGCCGGGGCCGTAGTGAGCGGGGCCGATGGCGCGAAGGCCGGCGGCATAGGCTTTTTCCACACAGGCCAGTTCAAAAAAAGAGTCGGCGCCTTCGAGGCTGAGTATGAAGCCGACGGGCAGCGAACTGGTATCGGTTGCGTTTTCCCAGAGTTTAAGATGCGCCGTGAGCTCGGAGGCATTGGTGATCTGTTTCATTTCACCGCGCGCTTCCATGGCCTGGTACCAGGCCAGCTGTCCCTGCGTTTGCGCCCAGGCCTGCTCCTGCGAGTGCCAGCCGGGCAGCGGGTTATCGAGCCCCACATACCGCGCGATCTGTGTGGCGACGCACAACCCCACGCGGCCTTTACGCATTTCGGGCAGCGACACGGTGCCGCGGCCGCGATCCGGTTTGTCGGTGAGGTGCTTTTCCCGGTCGCGGATGGCCTGCAACGGTTTGGTAAGGTCGCGGTTCCACTCCAGGGCGTTCATGCTCAGGTCCAGGTGCGCGTCGAAAATAAATGATTGCATATAGTTATTTGGTTGAGAATTTGGTGCTGTTGATGATTTTGCGGCCGCGTGCAATGGGCCAGGTGCCGGTGTGCACATCGCCCGTGATGATCTGCGCCTCGTTGTACAGCGCCACCGTGGGGCATACATGCCAGGGAATGCCGTATAATACATCGCCTACCTGAAGACTCTCCGCCTGCGAGGTTTTCACCACCAGGTGCTCCTCGCTCTGGGAAATCACCTCGTATTCTCCGAGGTCGTGAAAGAATACCCTTTTGGTGACGGGGTTTTCGGCGGACACTGCTTTATGCCCGAGGTCGAGCGTAACGTGGCCTTCGAGCGGTTTGGAGATCACGCGCGTGAACAAAATGGCGGCGGGCGTGAAGTGCTGCTCCGGCAGGGAGCTGCCGTACCCTTCGTCCCAGAGAATGCAGGTGCCGGGACTACAAATCACGTCCTTGCGCAATACATGAATGGGGAAGGTAGGTGTGCCGCCGGCGACGATTTCCGGGTTACCCATCGCAGCAGCCAGTTCCGCTACGGGTGCGAACGCCTCATTGCACTGCCGGGTGCGCTCCAGGAGGTCTGACTCACGCAGGTGCCCGTCGTACACATGCAGCCCGCGTACATGCAATGCCGGCAGCTGGCGTATTTCCTCGCAGAGGGCCAGCGCCTTGTCCGGCGAGATGCCGGTGCGGTGCATGCCGTTGTCGATATCGATGTACACCTGCGCCTGCAGCGGGTGTGCGTTGGAATGTTTCGAAAAGCCGATCGGTTTGCGGGAGTGCCGGATCTCGCTGAAAATTCTGCTCAGCAGCTGTGCGGAAGCAACATTATCCACGACGGATGCGAACGCGGTGTTTGGAAAACGGACCGCCAGTTCGGCGAAAGCCTCGGCGGTGGGCGTGTTGAGCTGATAGGCCATCAGTACGTCTTTCGCGCCGGTTTCCGCCAGCATCTGCGCTTCCGCAAAAGTGGCGCACTTGAACCGCTGGATGCCGTGTTTGCGCTGCATCAGCACCACCTGCGGCATTTTATGCGTTTTGACATGCGGCATCAGCCGCTCCGGGCCGCCGGCCATCGTGATCATTTTCCGGATGTTTTCTTCCACCAGCTCGTGGTATACCAGCAGCGCAGGAGAAGCCATAGCGGCCGGTTCTTTCAGTAAATACATGTTGAATTGATTAGCAATCCGCCGGTTTCATCACCGGCCGGAACGGTGCTTAAAGTTATCCAATAAATTGTTGCAATACCAACACGCCGGCAAGCCCGCATACGGACACGATGGTTTCCATCACCGACCAGGTGGCGAAAGTCTGTTTCAGGCTCAGGTTGAAATATTCCTTGAACAGCCAGAAACCACCGTCGTTCACATGGGAAAACATCAGGCTGCCCGCACCGATCGACAGCACCATCAGTTCCGGCTGCACGGCCTGGTGCTGGATCAGCGGCAGCAGGATGCCGACTGTGGTAAGTCCCGCCACGGTGGCGGACCCGACGCACACGCGGATAACGGCGGCAATGAGCCAGCCCAGTACCAGCGGGGATACCGGCAGGTCGCGCAGCGCCTCGCCGATGTAAGTATTGATCTGCCCGTCTTTGATCACCTGCATGAACACACCGGAACCGGCTATGATCAGCATAATGGGCGCCACTTCCTTGAAGGCGTTTTCCATCGACTTCATCACCGTTTTCATGCTCTGCCCGCGCCGCAGGCCCAGCAGCCAGGCGGCTACCAATACGGAGAGCAGCATGGCAATATTCGGGTCGCCGATCACAGCAACGGTTTTTTGAAAGGCGCTCCCCGGCTCTACAAAGGGATCGAGCACGGTGGTAATAGTAAGCAGTATCAGCGGGAGCAGGGCGGTGAAAAGACTGATGCCCAGCCCGGGCAGTTCGCTGGCGGGCCGGAAGGCGATATTGAGCAGCCCCTGTTCCGGGGTGATCAGCATTTTTTTGAGCCGGCTGCCGAACAGCGGGCCGGCGATGGCGATGGTCGGAACCGAGATGATCAGGCCGTACAGCAAGGTTTTACCGATGTCGGCGCCTAGCTGCTGGCTGATGGCGGTAGGTGATGGGTGCGGTGGCAAAAATCCGTGCGCGGTAGACAGCGCGGAAATCATGGGTATGCCGATGTAGAGCAAAGGCAGGCGGGTAGCCATGCCCGTGGCAAAAATCAATGGCACCACGATCACGAAACCGGCCGTGTAGAACATGGGAATGCCCACCAGCAGGCCGGCCAGCGCCATGCCCCACTGGATGTACCGGGTGCCGAATATGCCGATCATCGATGTGGTGATCTGCTGCGCCGCCCCGCTGTCTGCCACCAGCCGGCCGAGCATGGCGCCGAAGCCGAGGATGGTTACCAGCGAGCCCAGCGTGCTGCCGATGCCGGAGGAAATGGATTTGCCGATCTGCGGGCCATTCAGTCCGCAACTCAGGGCCAGTAAAATGCTCACAACCAGAAAAGACAGGAACGTATCCAGCTTCACCCACATGATCAGGGCGATCAGCAACAGAATCGACAGTATGACCAGTAAAACAGGAGAAATCATAGCAAGACGGTGGAATTTAGATATTCCCTCAATATAGAAAGAATTTGTCGATCGTTCCGTATGGGCCGCGTACAACATTTCCCTTGTAACGATCGCCGCGTATCGATCAGGCAGCCTTGGTGCCTTCATAGTGATATTATTTTGCCGGACGTGCTGTTCGCCCTCGCGATCCTGACAACTGTTGCGTGGCAGATTGGGCAAAAAGAGGTCATCCCCCACGGCCATGGCTGCTTTTAGCTGAAATGTCAACCTTGTTTGAGATGGGTGCAAACCTGGTCACGACCCTATGTTAAGCCTATGTGAAGCCTATGTCAAAACCTCACATAGGCTTCACATAGGCTCAACATAGGCTTAACTCAGCACTAAAACGGAGTGGACTGCCTGTTAAAATACCATGAGAACAGGATGGGAGGTGCATAAAAAAGGGCCGGCCCAAGCGGGCCAGCCCATCGATATCCTGCAGTTGAAGAGAGTGACACAACGGCGGCTGAACCGCCTTCCTGCCGCCTACTCCTCCGCCTTGCTTTCCTTAATTTTTTTGATGGCCTGTAAGGTATAGTCGGCCTGTTTATTCAGTTCGTTGCGCAATTCGCCGGACGACTGCGCGGCTTTTTCCTGTTTTTTCTTCGCCATGGGCGTAAGCAGGTTCACCATATAATTGTTCACCCAGGGATTGTTGAAGCCGGTCACCACATCCATCACCTCGTCGATGCCTTTGGTCACCAGGGCGGTATTGTCGACGGACGAGAGGAAATTCAGGTACAGGATGGCGGCGCCGATCTTTTCCTGGCCGGAAGTTTCCTCGAGGCGGGCGGCAAAGAAGGGTACATCGCTCTCATTGCCGTTTTTCGCGTACACGTTGGCGATGCCGCTGCTCAACATGCCGCGGGCGTCTTTTTCCATGGTTTTAGCCAGCTGGTATGCTTTTTTGGTATCCAGTTCGGCCAGTGCGCTCAGGGCCGTTCCTTCCACGAGGTAGGAGCGGTCTTTCAGCGCCGCTTCAAACAGGGATGTGTACTGTGCATCTTTCAGTTTGCCCAGTTGTTTGATGGCGGCGGCGCGTACCCAGGCCACGGGATCGTTTTTGGCGAGGTCCGTGAGAATGGGGAGGGCAGCGGTTTTTACATCATTATTATCCAGTTTGAGGCCGGAGATCGCGAGGGCGCGCAGGCCTTCATATTTATCTTTGGTAGCGGCCATCACCGTCGCACGCGCGGCGGCGTTGGTCGTGTGCTGCTTCATGGCGGCTTCGATGGCTTCGCGGCGGTCGAGGTAGTTCGGCGCGTTTTTATACTGGAACACGTACGAGTTCAGGTCACGGCGGTCCGTTTTTTTGAGGATGAGCACTTTGTCGGCGTCCACATTAATAAAATCGGGTTTGGCGCTTACCGCGAATGAGAAGGTATCTGCTTTTTCGGTGAGGCGCACCTGGTGGCGTTCTTTCTTGCCACCCGCATATACATCGATGGCAAACGGCAGGTCAAACACACGGTCGCCTTTCTGGGTGATGATCACTTTGGCGAGGCCGGCCTGGCTGTAGTCGTAGTTGATCTCCAGCGTGGGATAACCCTGGTTGAAGTACCACTGGTTGAAGAACCAGTTCAGGTCCTGGCCGGTCACTTCCTCCAGCGCCAGGCGCAGATGGTGCGATTCGGTGGCTTTGAAGGCATTTTGTTTCAGATAGAGGTTGAGGCCTTTGAAAAACGCCTCGTCTCCCAGGTAGTTGCGGAGCATGTGCAGGATGCGGCCGCCTTTCTGGTAGCTCACCGCATCGAACATGTTTTCCTTGTCGTGGTAATGAAACCGCACCAAATGGCGGTCGCCCTGGTATTCTGCGGATTCCATGTAATTGTTCATGGCGGTGTAGCCGTGCTCGTCGGCCGCATCTTTCCCGAACTTGTGCTCGAACCAGAGGTATTCGCTGTAGTCGGCGAAAGATTCGTTCATGGTAAGGTTGCTCCACGATTCGCAGGTGGCCAGGTCGCCGAACCAATGGTGGAACAGCTCGTGGGCAATAACGGATTCGCCCAAGCGGTCATCGTCGTCGAGCAGCTCGCGGTCGGTTTTCTGCAGAAAATCACCGTGGATGGTGGCCGTGGTGTTTTCCATGGCGCCCGATACGTAGTCGCGCACCACGATCTGCGAATATTTCACCCAGGGGTAATCGTACCCCAGCAGTTTCGAGAAAAAGGTCATCATTTCGGGCGTATTGCCGAAAATGGCTTTGGCGTGGGGAGCGTATTCCTTCTCCACGTAATAATTCACTTCCTTGCCGCGCCACTGGTCTTTTACGATGGCGAAGTCGCCCACGGCCATCATGAACAGGTAGGGCGCGTGGGGCAGCTCCATCCGCCAGGTATCTGTACGGGTACCGTCTGCGTTGGGTTTCTGGCTCACAAGTTTGCCGTTGGACAGCGTCACGTATTTTTTGTCGACCGTCATGCTGATTTCAGAAGTCGTTTTCTGGTTGGTTTTATCGATGGTGGGGAACCAGGCCGAGGAAGCTTCCGTTTCGCCCTGGGTCCAGATCTGGATGGGTTTTTTCGGGTCGGAGCCGTCCGGATTGATGAAGTACAGGCCTTTGGCGTCGGTGATGGCTTCGCTGCCCTTCACCTTCAACTCGTCCGGTTTGGCGGTATATTCCACGAAAACGGTATAAGATTCGCCGGATTTATACGTTTTATTGAGTTTAACACGAATTTCCTCGCCGTTATAATCGTATTGCAGCGGGGCCTGTTTGGCCGTCCTGAGCATGGCTTCGCTCGGGAAGCGGAGGGTGGTGCTGCCGGTGCCCTGGATAAGGGATACTTTTTTGATGTCCATCCCTTTCGCGTCCAGCGTCAGGCTGTCGGTAGGATAGAAATTCGGTTGCAGGGTAATCCAGGCCTTGCCGTTGAGATAACGTTTGGCATAATCGAAACGCACATCCAGCTTGGTATGAACGAGGTTGTTGATTTTGGTGGGAGATGCCCGGTAGATTTTGAGGGCGGGATCGTCTTTCTGGTTGTCCACTGTTTGGGCTAACACCCTGGTACAGAGCCCGATAACGGCGAGCCCTGTCATCACGATGCTAATCGTTTTTTTGGCTTGATGATGCATGCATTTGATATTTTGAACAAAAATAGCCCCCCGGTGGGAGGGTGAGGGTCAAATTTAAACAAATGGCCCAAATACGACCGCAAGCGGTTAAAATTGTTATTTTTGTATGGACTGGACAGTAAAATATGATTAAAGCAACAGTGAACGGCGCCCGGCCGTTTGAGATCGCCCCGGCCGGAGACGGTTCCGGCGGCGTGGAATGCAACGGGAAGCACGTAGATTGGCATGCAACGGCCCTGCCTTCGGGCGGTTTCAGTATACTGATGGATGGGAAAAGCCTGGTGGCGGAGGTGGTAAAAACCGACCCGGACACCAAAACCGTGACCCTGCAGATCAACCAGGCCGTTTACGAGGTGGCGTTGCAGGAGCCGCTCGACCGGTTGCTGGCGTCGATGGGTATTTCCGAAACCTCGTCGCGCAAGCTGAACGACATCAAGGCGCCCATGCCCGGCATGGTGCTGAAAGTGCTCGTAACGCCCGGCCAGGCCATCAAAAAAGGCGACCCGGTGCTGATACTGGAAGCCATGAAAATGGAAAACGTATTCAAGGCCGCGGCAGATGCCGTGGTGAAAGAAATCAAAGTAGCCGAGCGCACCGCCGTAGAGAAAGGCGAGGTTTTAATAGTGCTGGAATAATATTTGTTACAAGTAACATTATGGATCGAATCAAACTGAAACTGTTATATCTGTGCTGCTGCCTGTTTTTTGCAACCGGCCTCGCAGCCCAGGACCCGTCGTATTTCGTATATATCCAGCACGAAAAGCAGCAGCCTTTCTATGTAAAGCTGAACGGCAAGCTGCTGAGTTCTTCCCCTAAAGGTTATGTTATTCTGCCCCGCCTGCATGCCGGGAAAGTGCCGGTGACCATCGGTTTTCCCAAAAACGAAGGGCCGGAGCAGCAATACGTGATACGGCTTACAGGGAAACGCGATTACGGTTTCCTGCTGAAAGGCACCGGGGAGAAGGATTACGCGCTGTACGACCTGCAGACTTTCGCTACCCTGAAAGCCGCCGGTGGTCCCGTTCCCGAAACCGAAGAAACCCAGGTTGTGACCGTTGCCCGCATTTCCAGCGACAGCGCCACGCCCGAGCAGAAAGAAATGATGGACAAGGTGCAGGCCGATGTGGAGGCCGTACTGACCAAAGCGCCCGATACCGCGCCTAAAAAGAAAGGCGGTTTTGCCGAAGCTCTTGACAAAGTGGTGGTAGACGACCGGCCGGACGATATGCCGCTCGAAGCGCCCAAACCCAAAGCCAAACCCGTGGCTCCCCCTGTAGAAACGGCGCCGGTAACGGCAGCTGTGGAGGAAGTGACTGAAGCGCCCGTGAAAAAAGCCCGCGGTAAAAAGAACCGTTCCAAAGAGCGTGCATCGCTCACGGACGAAGAAAAGGAGCTGCTGAGCAGCGTGCTGGAAGATGAAAAGAAAGCCGCGGCCGACGAAGCGCTGAAAACCGCCGCCAATGAGGCTGCTCCTGCCGCTACCCCTGTAACGGAGGAGCCTGCTGCGGAGCCCGTTAAAAAAGAAAAGAAATCCAGGAAAAAAAAGGATACGGCCGAGCCCGAGTTCATTGACTTCGGTGCCGCGCCTGCCGCAGGCACGGCCGCCAAAGCCGTGGAGAAGGCCGCCGATGTGACGCCGGTAGCGGAGGAAGCAGCGGGCGAAAAAAGTGAAATGAGCGCCAAGGAAGCCCGGGAGGCCAGGAGGCTGAAAAAGAAAGCCGAACGCGAAGCAGCGGACCGGGAAGCGATCGTGAAAGATAGTCTTGCCAACGTTGAGTTTTACGGCAATGCCGAAGCGAAGGAAAAAGAAGAGAAGAAACCGTCCATAAAAATGGTGAATTCCGATTGCGGGAAAGTGCTCGAAGTCGATGCCTTCCGCAAACTGCTGCGCACCATGAACAGCAAGAAAAAGGATGAGGATATGGTGGATGCTTTCCGCAAAGGCACCCGCAGCGTATGTGTGAGCACCGAGCAGGTGCGCGCGCTCACGCAGCTGATTTCGTCGGAAGACAACCGGTACCAGCTGCTCGATGCAGCGTATCCCCGTACCTACGACTCGCAGAATTACAACAGTCTTGGCGATCTGCTGAGAGACGATTATTACAAAGGCCGCTTCAAGGCGCTGATCAAAAAGTAATACAACCTGATTCAGATAATACAAATGGTGAACGGCGGGAGCTTTGTTCACCATTTGTCGTTTTAAAAATCCCTACTTTCGCGCATCATGGCCAGGTATTTTTTAGAAGTTGCATATATGGGAGAGCGTTACAGCGGTTTCCAGGTACAGGAGAATGCGCGCACCGTGCAGGCGGAGATCGACCGTGCCGCCGGCCTGCTGATGCGTGAGCCCGTGGTTACCACAGGGTCCAGCCGCACCGATGCCGGCGTGCATGCGCAGCAGAACTTCCTGCATTTCGATACCGCATTGCCGCTGCATCCGCAGTTTGTATATAAGATGAATGCCATCCTGCCGCCGGATATTGTGCTGAAGGGCGTTTACCCCGTGCATGAGGAGGCGCACAGCCGCTTTCTGGCCACCGGCCGGGCTTATGAGTACACATTGTATAAATTCAAGGATCCGTTCCTGCGCGACCGGGGGTATTATTTCCCGTACCGCATGGATATGGACGCGCTGCGTGCCGCTGCCGGCATTATAAAAGAGTACCGCGACTTCAGTACATTTTCCAAGCGGAATACGCAGGTGAAGACATTCAACTGTACGATAGGGGAGTCTTACTGGACCGAATCCGATGGTCGTATAGTCTATAACGTGAGTGCCAACCGTTTTTTGCGCGGGATGGTGCGCGGGCTGGTGGGTACGATGCTGCGGGTGGGGCGGGGGAAGCTGACGCTGGAAGAATTTCGTGCAGTGATTGAGAGCAAAGACTGCACCATGGCTGATTTTGCGGTGCCGCCGCAGGGTTTGTGCCTGATGCGGGTGATGTATCCTGAGGGAACTTACTGAAGTGAAGAGATGGAGGTGTTGAGGGAGCAGATATACCTGATTTTACCGGCTGGAAAGTGAATTTCCGGCCTTTTTTTTGGGGAGTGGCGGAAGATTTTTCAAAAAATCCTGTTCCGATGAATCCCTTGATGGCAGGGCGTTACAGCTGTTTCTTGTTTTTACGGGGTGTGGTTTTTGAAAAATCTTTCTCAAAACATTTGGAAGTAAAGCGAAAAAGTCTCTACCTTTGCATCCCGCTAACAACGGAAAACACGTAGTTCTTTGCACAGTTTTTCTTCCTTCCCACATCCTTCAAATCGTTGCTGGCAGTGGTTTTCCGGGGTTACTTAATCAGAAAAAAAGATTAAAAATTTCTTCAGAAAAATTTGGTTGGAAATAAAAACTCTTCTACCTTTGCACTCCCATCGAAACAGAGTGATTGACACGGAGCGGGGAAACAGCGAAAAAGTTCTTTAAAACATAACAGGGATGCAGGCTTTAGGCCTGGAGGTTCGTAACCTTGGCATCTTACAATTTTAACCGTATGGAACTGCCGGAGGGCAGGTTCAGGTTAGGAAAGGTCTTTGAAAG